>JAVBLP010000021.1:0-43988 GCA_031553505.1 Endomicrobiaceae bacterium | reverse complement strand
GAAATACACAAAACGCGTCATGAACCGTGGAAGGTGACTATGCTATATACCGGTCAAAATACAATGACCGGAGGCAGAATAAAACATGCGCAGCAATATATCGGAAACGAACGTTTTTTGTTGACTTATGGCGACGGTGTTGCTGATATTAATATAAAAAAACTCATGGAAACTCATGAGAAATCAAAAAAACTTATCACAATGACTGCCGTCCAGCCATCTGGACGTTTCGGAGCATTAGTTATTAAAAATGACGGCATAATAACTTCTTTTATGGAAAAACCAAAAGGTGAGGAAAGTTGGATTAACGGCGGTTTTTTTGTTTGTGAACCTAAAGTATTTGATTACATAGAAGCAGATAATCCTGATATAATATTTGAACGCGCCCCTCTTGAAAATCTTTCAAAAGACGGGCAGCTTAATGCTTTCAAACACAATGGTTTTTGGATGCCGATGGATACTTTGCGCGAAAAAAACGAGCTAAACTCAATGTGGGATAACAACAAAGCTCCGTGGAAGGTATGGCAATAATGGCATCTTTTGACATATACAGAGGAAAAAGAGTATTTTTAACGGGACACACGGGTTTTAAAGGTTCTTGGCTCTCACTATGGCTTACAAATTTAGGAGCTGAAGTTTGCGGATACTCGCTTGCTCCTAACACAGATCCCTCATTATTCAATATCTTAAAGCTGGATAAAAAAATTGAAAAACATATAACCGGAGATATCCGTGACCTTGAAAACTTAAAACAAGCACTGAATTCTTTTAATCCAGATATTATTTTTCATTTAGCGGCACAGCCGCTTGTCAGGGTTTCTTATGCTAATCCTGTAGAAACTTACCAAACCAATGTTATGGGTGTTGTAAATATTTTAGAAGCGGCAAGGACGGCAGATAATATAAAGGCTATACTCAATATTACTACCGACAAATGTTATAATAACAGAGAAGAAGATTATGCGTACAAAGAAACGGATCATCTCGGCGGATACGATCCTTACAGTAACTCAAAAGCATGCTCTGAACTTGTAACGTCTGCGTTCAGAGATTCTTTTTTTAATCCGAAATACTTTGGTGTAAAACATAATGTGGCGCTTGCTTCGGCAAGAGCCGGGAATGTTATTGGCGGCGGAGATTATTCTTTAGACAGGCTTATACCTGATTTTATTAAATCTGTGTACGCGGGCAAAGAAATAACTTTGAGAAATCCAAAAGCTATACGCCCGTGGCAATTTGTATTGGAACCTCTTTACGGTTATTTGCTTCTAGGGTCTAAACTTTTGGCAAAAGAAATTAAGTATGCAACAGCGTATAATTTTGGCCCTTATGAAAATTCTGTAACTACTGTTGAAGAGGTTATAAAAGAAGCTGTAAAAAGTTTAGGCAAAGGTACTTATTCTGTAGATAGAAGTAAACATCCACACGAAGCGGCTTTGTTGCAATTATGTATAGAAAAAGCCGCTAATGAATTGAATTGGATGCCTGTGTATGCAGTAACAAAAGCTGTTGACGAAACAATGAAATGGTATAAAGCTTTTTATGAGAATAAAGACATGATGGAATTTTCAAATAGACAGATTGAAGAATATACAAGGAAAATTAATTTTTAATGATTATGAATAGGATAATTTCTAATGTTCTAAGATGCTGGATAAAATTTTTGGCAGGGATGTATTACCGCATTGCCAAACCTGATGTTAAAACAGGCAAGTACGTCGCGGTTTCCGGAAAAGTGCTTGGAAGCGCAGAACTAAAAAATATGATAGATGCTTCACTTGATATGTGGCTTACTACAGGCAGATTTAATGATAAATTCGAAAAAGAATTTGCTGCGTTTTTGAATTCAAAGTATGCGCTCACGGTTAATTCCGGATCAAGCGCTAATTTGCTTGCTATAGCGGCTTTAACTTCACATAAGCTCGGCGACAGGCGTATTAAGAAAGGGGATGAAGTTATTACAGTTGCCGCAGGTTTTCCAACAACAGTCACTCCTATAATACAGAACGGGCTTATACCGGTATTTGTCGATGTGGAAATAGGTAATTATAATATTGCGATTAACCAGATAGAAGAAGCTATTACCACAAAAACGAAAGCTGTTTTTGTTGCACATACGTTAGGAAATGTTTTTGACCTTGATAAATTAAAACAGCTTTGCGATAAACTTGGCTTGTGGCTTATTGAGGATTCCTGTGACGCTTTGGGCGCCAAGTTTAATGGCAAATACACTGGAACCGTAGGGCATATAGGCACATTTAGCTTTTATCCTGCGCATCATATAACAATGGGTGAAGGCGGAGCAGTTTGCACTAATGATACCCAACTGTATAAGATACTAATGTCATTTAGGGATTGGGGCAGGGACTGCTGGTGTCCTCCAGGTAAAGATGATACTTGTAAAAAAAGATTTGTTATGCAATTTGGTAATATGCCGCTAGGATATGATCATAAATATGTTTATTCGCATTTAGGATATAACCTTAAAATAACCGATTGGCAGGCAGCATGCGGGCTTGCCCAGCTTAAACGCTTAAATACGTTTATTGCAAAACGTAATGAAAATTTTAAATATCTTTATGAAAACCTTGATAAGTTTAGTGATTATCTGATATTACCTGAAATATCAGATAAGAGCGTATCGTCATGGTTTGGCTTTACTATTACCGTCAAACCAAATGAAAAATTTACCAAAATGGAGCTTGTTAAGTTTTTAGAAGATAACAATATCGGTACAAGGCAGCTTTTTGCCGGCAATCTTTTAAGGCAGCCTGTGTTTACTGATAATGAAATTGAGTTAAGAATAAGAAATTCATCAATCTTGAAATCTAATTCCTTAACTGAAGATGACTATAAAATGCTTCCAAATACAGATATGGTATTAAATGCAACTTTTTGGATAGGCGTCTGGCCGGGATTAAGGGATGGCCAATTGCAGTATATGGTAGAAAAATTTAAAGAATTTTTTGAAGGTAAAAATAAGTGAAGAGAATTCTTTTTACGGGCGCAAGCGGTTTTGTTGGCAGAAATGTGTTACCTTTTTTAAGTCAGTATTATGATATTACTGCTCCAACGCGTACAGAACTTAATGTCGTTGATGAAAATAACGTTGATAAGTATTTAAAAAATAATAAATTTGATATTCTTATACATTGTGCTAATATTACGCCTGCAACAAATCCTGTTGATAAAAAAGAGAATACTCTTGAATACGTTTTACGAGGATTTTTAAACTTTGAGAAGCATGCAGGAAAATTTGAAAAGCTTATTTATACGGGTTCAGGTGCAGAATACGATAAATCTTTAGATGTGAAGCTTGCGAAAGAAGAAGATTTTGGTAAATCTATTCCTAAAGATGATTATGGGTTTTCCAAATATATACTAAATAATATTGCGCGTAAATCAAATAATATTTACAATCTCAGATTATTCGGCTGTTACGGTCCGACGGATGCAAAGACAAAGTTTATCAGGGATGCTATTGATTGTTGCCTTGAAAAAAAATCTATTACGATAAGGCAAAATTGTTTTTTTGAATATTTGTATGCAGGCGACCTTGCTGTGATAATGCGTTGGTTTATAGAAAATACGCCAAAATATCACGATTATAATATGAGTACAAATACTCCGACTGACCTTATAACAATAGCGAAAATAATTGCTCAAAAAATGAGCAATACAAAACCTGTAAAAATTGCGAAAGAAGGACTGAATAAAGAATATACGGCAAGCAATGCAAGGCTTATGGCAGAACTTAAAAATTTTAAATTTACCACATTAAGCGAAGGCATAGACAAACAAATAGCTTGGCAGAGAGGAACATTTGAAAAAGCGTGCAGCTGACATTATAATGGAAACTTTGGTTGAAAACGCTATAACCGATGCTTTCTGTGTTGTAGGCGGCGGAGCTATGTTTTTAAATAATGCTCTCGCTTTAAATAAAAAAATCAAAACTGTTTTTAACCACCATGAACAAGCTAGTTCTATGGCTTGCGAAGGTTACGCGCGTTTAAGCGGAAAACCTGCTTTATGCTGTGTTACTAGCGGCCCGGGGGGCACTAATGCCATAACTGGAGTAATGGGCGCTTATCAGGATAATATACCTATGGTGATAATTTCAGGACAAGTTCGTTACGATACTACAGTTTGTGAATGTAACCTTCCTATTCGTCAGCGCGGTGAACAAGAATTTGATATTATTAATTCAGTTCGTAATATGACAAAATATGCAAAAATGCTTACTGATGCCGGTTCCATAAGGCAAGAAGTGCAAAAAGCCGTGGATATCGCAATGAGCGGCCGCCGTGGTCCGGTTTGGCTGGATATACCTCTTAATATACAAAATGCTCAAATTGAAGAATCAGATTTACTGCCTATTCTGCCGCCTCCCGCAACAGTTGAATGCAGTGAACAAGATGCGCAAAAAATATTTAATATTTTAAAAGCGGCAAAACGTCCATGTATTTTAGCAGGCAGCGCAATACGTTCTGCCGATGTTCGCGATGATTTTTTAAGTTTTTTAAACAAATGGCAAATGCCTGTTGTGTCAGCGGCATGCGTGGCAGATAATTTATACAATGACCATCCTCTCTATTTTGGAACTACCGGTATGATAGGCACCCGCAGCGGTAATTTTGTAATACAGAATGCTGATGTTATATTGGTTTTAGGTTCGCGTTTGGGTTATAAACAAACAGGTTTTGCACAGGAAAATTTTGCTTCTAAAGCAAAGATAATAATGGTTGATATAGATGAGGGCGAACCGAAAAAACCAGGACTTAGAATAAATACTTTTATTCATTCTGATTTGAAAAGCTTTTTTGAAAAAGCTTCTACTTTACCAAACTTTACTGTTGCAGACGAATGGTTAAGATATTGTAACAAGCTAAAAGAGCGGTTTGGTTTATTTGGAGATATAGAGCATCAAGCTCCTAAAGAACGCGTAAGCGCGCAAGAATTTTGGGAGATGTATTATCATAAAGAAAAAGCTGATAATATTGTAATGCTTGGCAACAGTTCGTGTGTGCACGGCAAACTTAATATGTCTGCGAAAACCAAAAATCAACGTGTACTCGTGAATATAAACTGCGGCTCAATGGGTTGTGATATTCCACCTGCTATTGGAGCGGCAGTAGCTGCCGAAAAAGAAGTAACTCTTGTCACAGGTGACGGCAGCTTTATGATGAATATACAGGAACTTGCTACAATAGCTCACAATAAACTTCCGGTAAAAATAATTTTGTTTTCTAATGAAGGTTATGGTGCGATAAGGCAGACTTGTAAAACATATTTTAAGGGTTTTAATTTTGGCTGCGATTCACAGGGGCTTAGTTTTCCAAATTTTGCTAAATTGGCAGATAGTTTTGGTTTCCCTTATAGATTATGTAAAAACACTGCTGAAATTGAAAATGCAATTGATTGGATTAACGGTGAAAAATCCTTTGCATTTCTTGAAGTATTACAAAAACTTGATAATCCTACAGCGCCGCGCCTTATGTCGCGCCTTAAAGATGACGGCACATTTGAAAAACCTTCATTTGAAGATATGTACCCTTTTATAGACAAAGAAGAAATTAAAAAATTTATGCTTTAGTAAGTTTACGCATATTAACGGAGATTAAAATGTTAAACGCAAAATCAGTATTAGTAACCGGAGGAACCGGTTCTTTTGGCAAAATGTTTATAAAAATTCTTTTAGAAAAATATCCCCAGATTAAACGAATCGTTATATTCTCGCGTGATGAGTATAAGCAGTTTGTAATGTCTAATATGCCGGAATTTGCAGAACATAAAGATAAATTAAGATTTTTTATAGGCGACGTGCGTGACAAACAGCGTCTTTACCGCGCTTTTGAGGGGATAGATTTTGTGGTTCATGCCGCGGCGCTTAAACAGGTTCCGACCTGTGAATATAACCCTTTTGAAGCCGTTCTCACTAATATAATCGGCGCGAAAAACGTAATAGACGCAGCTATAGATAAGGGCGTAAAAAAAGTTGTCGCGTTGTCTACTGATAAAGCATGTGCGCCTATCAATCTCTACGGCGCTACAAAACTCTGTTCCGATAAGCTTTTTATAGCAGGAAACAACTATTCCGGGCCTGACGGTACGAAATTTGCCGTTGTCAGGTATGGTAACGTTGCCGGCTCACGCGGATCGGTTATTCCGTTTTTTAAAAAACTTATTGATGAAGGCTGCAAAGAATTACCTATTACGGATACTCGAATGACGCGTTTTTGGCTTAAACTTGAGCAGGCGGTAGGTATGGTTCTTTATGCATTTGAAAATATGTATGGCGGAGAACTCTTTGTAAAAAAAATACCATCCATGCTTATGACAGATCTTGCAAAGGCAATAGCGCCTGATATTCCAATCTGTGAAGTAGGTATACGTCCCGGTGAAAAAATACATGAACAAATGATAACAAAAGAAGATTCACGAAATACCGTAGAATTTAAAGATTTTTATATTATTCTTCCGGATTTGCCCAGAAAGGAAATTCGCCAATTTTATAAAGATGCAAAACATGTCGCAGGTGATTTTGAATATCACTCCGGAAACAACAGCCAGTGGCTTACTGTTGAAGAAATGAAAAAATTGATACAGGAAATACAGTGAAAACAGTTATATTTGGCGCAACAGGCATGTTGGGACGGGCCTTGGTTAAGGAGGCAGCCGGCCGTGGAATTTCGTACATCGCTTGTGCGGATTCCGGCTCGGAGGTCAACTTTGATATAACTAATGATTCCGATTTAAAAGACTTTATAATACAGGCAAAACCGGAAGTTTTAATCAATACATGTGCAATTGTAGACCATAAGTTTTGCGATGAGAACCCCGGCATTGCTTATAAAGTCAATGCCCGCCCGAGCGCTTTGCTTGCGCAAATGGCTTCAGAATATAAATTCAAATACATCTATATTTCTACAGATGGATACTTTAACGGCTTAAAGAATACACCAAATAAAGAAGACGCAAATATTATGCTGTTAAATGAATACGCGCGCACTAAATATACAGGTGAAACTTTTACTCTTACATGCTCCGATGCGCTTGTACTGCGCACAAATATAGTAGGTTTTCGGGGAGATAAGTCAAAGCCGACTTTTGTGGAATGGGCAATCAGTGCGTTGAAAAACATGGAAAGTATGATTTTGTTTGATGATTATTATACCTCAAGTATATCTGTTACCCAGTTTTCAAAGGCTTTGTTTGATTTACTTACCCTGCCAAACCCTCCAAAAGGTGTTTTAAATTTAGCAAGCAGCCAGATATCAAGTAAAAAAGAGTTTATTTACGAGCTTGCCGCCCAGTTTGGTTTTAAAACTGATAATACCAGAACCGGCAGCGTAAATAGTTTGGCTTCTCGCAGGGCGGACAGCCTTGGTTTAGATGTAAGTAAAGCGCAGGCAATGCTTGGTTATAAACTTCCTGATTTAAAAGCTGTTATAGCCCAGCTAAAGAAGGAATTTGATAATGTTTGATAAAGAAATATTTATAAATAAGACTAAAATATCTCTTGAATCGCCAACTTATTTTATTGCGGATATTGCCGCTAATCATGATGGAGATTTGGCGCGTGCCAAAGATCTCATTTATCTTGCCAAGGAAGCGGGTGCCGATTGTGCGAAATTTCAGCATTTTTTGGCACAAAAAATTGTAAGTGACTTTGGATTTAAAAATCTTAAGACAGCCCAATCTCACCAAAGCACATGGAAAAAATCAGTTTTTGACATTTACAAAGAGTATGAATGCAAACGCGAATGGAATGAAGAACTTATAAAAACAGCAAAAGACGCAGATATAGAGTTTATGACAACTCCTTATGATTTTGAAGCAGTTAATCATCTTAACGGTTTTTTAAATGCATATAAAATCGGTTCCGGCGACATAACCTGGACTGATTTTTTAGAACATGTTGCAAAGCTTGCCAAACCGGTACTTCTTGCTTGTGGAGCTGCCACAATGGACGATGTAAAAAGAGCCGTTGATGCCGTTGTAAAACATAATAGAGCAATAGTGCTTATGCAGTGCAATACAAACTATACAGCTGATTTAGAAAATTATAAATATATAAATCTAAATGTACTTAATACTTTTAAAAGAGAGTTTCCGGATGTCATTTTAGGGCTTTCCGATCATACATTCGGACATACCACCGTTCTTGGAGCTGTTGCGTTTGGGGCAAGAGTTATAGAAAAGCACTTTACCGATGATAATAAGCGCACCGGTCCGGATCATCATTTTGCAATGGTTCCAAAAACATGGAAAGAAATGGTGCAACGTACAAGAGAACTTGAACTTGCTGCAGGCGACGGTGTTAAAAGAATAGAGGACAATGAAAAAGATACTGTTATAGTTCAACGCCGCTGTATAAGGCTTACTGTTTCAAAAAAATCCGGAGATATACTACGCCCACAGGATTTAGAAATGTTGCGCCCTGCTCCCATCAATGCGTATCTGCCTTATGAGATAAATCAATTGCTTGGAAAAAAGTTAAAGAAAGATAAAGAAAAAGGCGATTGTATTTATAAAGGAGAAATTGATGGCTAGCATAGGATTGAAACTTTGGAATCCAAATACAGATATTTATTTGGCAGAAGCATGTGCGCTTTACCGTGATAACATTTTTGATTTTATAGAGCTTTACATAGTTCCCGGATATCTTGATAAAATTAACGAATGGCAAAATACCGGTATACCGATAAATTTGCATGCTCCGCATTTTGCACACGGAATGAATTTGTCTGTCTCTCAAGCACAAGCGCATAATATGAAGTTATATGGCGAGGTAAAAGAATACGCCAATGCTTTAAAGCCCGAGTATATAATTTTTCACGCAGGCACTGACGGCGACTATAAAGAAACTGCCCGTCAGTTGTTTTTAATAGATGATTCCCGCGCAGTAATAGAAAATAAACCGCTTAAAACTTTACCTGAAATAAACGGAAGTTTTTATGTAGGCAGCCGCCCTCAGGAAATAAAATATATTATGCAGACTGCAAAATGCCGTTTTTGCCTTGATATCGGCCATGCCATATCGGCAGCTAATGCCCAAGGAATTGAGCCATATGGCTATATAGAAAATTTTATGACATTAAAACCTACTGTTTTTCATCTATCTGATATAAATACTGCAAGTGATATGGACCAGCATTACGGTTTAGGCCAGGGAACGCTTGATTTTCAGAGGCTTTTGAGTATTATAGGAACTGACCAAAAAATTCTGATAGAGACTGATAAAAAATCTCAGAGTAATTTGGATGATTTTGTGCAAGACGTGCGGTTTCTCAGAGGTGTTATAAGAAATGCAGAAAATACTTGAAATTTTTAATAATAAGCGTATATATATTTTGCTGCTGTGTATATTAGGCAGTTTTTTTTGTCTGCGCTTTATTAATATGGAAAGGGATTTACCGTCTTGGGGTGTTGCTCTTTACACATCTATAGATGAAGGTACTTACTCTTCCATGGCATTAAATAAGTATATATATGGTGAAGTATGTGTTGAAAATCAGAAAATTAATACAACTACGCCGCCGGCGCAGCGTACAAACGTTTTTGGAAACATATTAACATATTTATCATTAGAAGTTTTTGGTCGGACTTATTATGGCGTAAGGATGCCTTCCGGAATATGGACTACAGTTTCTTTGCTTCTTGTTTTTTTTATACTTAATAGAATACTTAAAGATAATAAAAATCGCAGGTCTCTCATTTTGCTTGCAATGTTTATACTCTGCGGCAGTTTTGTTTTTTTACTTATGGGACGTATTGCAGAGCCTTCGGCCGTTCGAATGACTTTTGGGCTACTGTTATGTGCGCTTTTTGTAAGTAGGTTGCAACCAGATATAAAAATGTTTTTAATTGGCGCAGTTTTTGCAGCGTCAATTTATTTTGTTTATATAACTAATGCGTTTTTTGTGCTGCCCTGTATGGTTGCGTTATACTTTGAGTGTCGCCATTCCCGAAAAATACGCTCAGTTTTAGTGTCTTTTTTATTTGGCATTTTGCTTATTTGCCTTATAGGTGAAATTTACTATGTTTCTTTTTGGGGCATGTCATTTTTTGAAAACTCTTTCAATACAATTACCGGTTTTGCTTCTGTTAATGATTATGCAAATTCAAAAAACATCATTCTTTACGTAAAAAATTTTAAATATTTTTTTCAGAGCAATATATTCCTCTACAATATGCCTGTATTCTTTTTATTTCTTTTTATGCTGCCCGTAGCTTGTTACGGAATCTTCAGATTTAAAGACAAAAACTTATCATTTTTACTTATTTTTCCAGTAGCTATGCTTATGCAGACAATTGTTTCTCAAGATTTTATTTTTCGTAAATCTGTTGTGATTTATCCGCAAATTATAATGATATCAGTGCTATCATTAATTTATTCTGCATCTTTTGTAAAAAGATTTTACAATTCATCTATATATTTATTTAATTTTTCTATAAAATTTAATAAATTTTCATATGCGTTTTTATTAAAATCTATAATATATTTTAAACAAATAATTCCATATTGGATTCTTTTGTGCATATTGATAGCTTTTTTTACGCCAAGCGCACGTTTATTTTTTACAGCTTCACGCATGCCTTATGATTTTGAAATTTCTGATCAATTGCTCTTTGTTATTTTGCAAATGTTGCCTGTCGCAGCTTTGTTAATATACGCACTTTACCGCAAACCTCAACGAATGTCATTAAAAAAATATATTACATTCTTTTTAATGATTACATTTTCTTTTAGCTTTATCTTTAATGTTTTTATGTCATGTAAATATGTTTTTTTTCATCCTGTCTATAAAGATAAGCTTGCAATGGTTGAAATAGGAAATAAAATCGGCAACAACTACTTACTTGGAGAATGGTCTTATTCATTTTCGTTGTATAATAATATTAAACCTGTAGATAATAAATATTCGATACTAGCAGAATATATGAGTGAGCACACAAAACTTAAAATTTTATTGTATGGCAGATATTTAATTGATGATAATTTGTTATATGAGTTTTTAAAAAGAGATATTTTGCTTAAACAAGAGTTTATCATAGATAAAAGTTATAAAACTTTTGGCGAAAAACGTTATTTTGCAATTTATGGAGCAGAACATATGACTTCATATAATGATATAAATTTACAAAAAGATGATGTTTTTTATAAGTATTTTATGACAAATTTACTATATAAGGATAAAATTGGGAGTTTGGCAAAATGAAAAAAATTAATTTTATAAGTCCCTGTTATAATGAACAGGATAATATTCCGATTATTTATGCTGCCATAAATCAAATTATGGATAAACTACCAAAATTTGAATATAAATTTATTTTTGCGGATAATACTTCTACAGATAAGAGTGAAGCCGTTTTGAAAGATTTGGCAAAAAAAGATAAAAAAGTTTGCGTAATACTTAATAATAAAAATTTTGGTCCTGACAAAAATGCTATGAATGCTTTTTTATCTTCGTCTGGAGATGCTGTTGTTCTAATTGCTTGCGATATGCAAAATCCTCCGCAACTGATTACTGATTTTCTAAAACATTGGGAAAATGGCGCTAAAGTGATTTTAGCCCAAAAAACGGCAAGCAATGAAAATAGTTTTATGAAGTTATCCCGCAGTTTATATTACAGAATAATTAAAAATCTTAGTGATACAAAACAGTATAAACATGTAACAGGATGGGGATTATACGATAGAGAAGTTGTGGAAAAGTTACGCGTTTTTAAAGAACCTGTACCTCTTCTACGTCATCTTGTCCCATCTCTTGGTTATGAGCCTGTTTTAGTGCCTTATACTCATCCATCTCGCCAGAACGGCAAATCTTCTTATAATTTTTTTAAATATTTTGACATGATGCTTTCGTCGTTAGTTAATACTACTGATATCCCGCTTAAATTATGTATTTTCTTTGGACTTTTTATGTCTATACTCAGCGGACTTGCGGGATTATTTTATTTTGTATATAAACTACTCTATTGGAACAGCTTTAATGTAGGCATTGCGCCGCTTGTTATCGGAATGTTTTTTATGTCTTCAGTACAAATTTTCTTTTTAGGAGTTTGCGGAGAGTATATTTTATCTATTTTGAACCGTGTCAGCTTTACCTCTTATGTAACAGAAAAAGAAAGGATAAATTTTGAAGATTAAGAGTTTATTTATAACAGATAAAAAGGAAATTGGCCGTTATCTCGCGATCGGTGCATGGAATACAGTCTTCGGTTATGCGGTATATGCGTTTTTTCTGTGGCTGCTTACAGATATTTTACCGGCGGCTTATATGTTTGCAAGCGTTATAAGTACGGTGTTTTCCATAACAAATAGTTTTTTTATGTATAAATTTTTTGTATTTAAAACTAAAGGCAATTATTTAAAAGAATATATTAAATGCTGGGCGGTTTATGGCTCTGCAGGGCTTGTCAATCTGGCACTGCTTCCTGTTGCAGTATTAATTTTTAATTTTCTTTTACCGACAGAGTACCAGTACACGTCACCATATCTTGCAGGTTTTGTTTTATTATTTATCACCACCGTGTTTAGTTTTATCGGTCATAAAAATATTACGTTTAAGTAGATGTAAAAACAATATATAGAAATTATTATTTTTTATAATATAGTTAAATGAAAGGAAGTAAGATGCGTCAAAATATAACAGAAATAATTTTACCTGTTCACAATCAGATATCTTTTTTGAAATATTTTTTTGAAAAAGTTTTAACATTAGATATTATTTTTTCAGATAATTTTACTGTCACAGTTTTAGATAATGCTTCAACAGATAATACTGATAAATTTGTGTCTGAATGCCAAGATAGGTTTAAAAATTTACGATATATAAAAAATGCTTATAACCGTGATTTTTCATCAAGCGTATTTCGTGCTTATGAAATTGCAAATCAAGATTATATCTGGATTATTAACCCGGCGGATACAATAAAATTTGATGCTATTATTAAAATACCGCAACTGTTAAAAACTTTTCCTGATGCTCTTGTTTTCGAAGTGTCGCCTAAAGAGCGGTACCAAATATTTAATAAATTTTTAAATCTTTCAAATACGATATATAAAACATCAAATATTACGGATACTGTGATATTTAATGCTGAAAATAATATCGGAAATAGATTGGTTCATTTAGCACCTGCAGCTGCGTTGATAAATGAAAATAAAGAAATACTATTTGCAGAAGAATCCATAACGAAAGTTGCAAAAGATAATGAGTTTAATGAAAATTTGGGTTTGTTTCACACATTAAAAAAGAATATGTTTTTTGAACTTGCTTATTTAAATTCGTTATATATGTTAAAAGATAAAAAACTCCGGTTAAAACTTTCAGACGCTTTCTACGATAAACAAAAAGGGATAAAGGTGTTAGGAGAAACAAAAAACAACTTAAAATACCGTTTTGATTTTTTTTCGGGTTTAAGTTTTAAAAATAAGGTTAAATTTTTATGCTTGAGATTATTTTAATAACTTACAATAGAATTAAACATACTTCAAGAACGCTTGAGACTTTTTTTGCGGATACCAGCCCCGTAAAAAATTTAAAATGGACAATTCTTGATAATAAATCAACAGACGGTTCGTCAGATGTTATAAGAAGCTATGCGGAAAAATTTCCAAATATAAACCATATAATACACAATAGAAATATTGGAGGTAACGGCAATATCGCAAGGGCCATGGAAATTGCAGAAAGCGAATATTTCTGGATGTTGTGCAATGATGATGAGTATTATCTTGAACACTGGAATGATGTTAACGAAGCGCTAAAAGAAAAACCTGACGCATTGGTGGTTTCTCATTACTTAAACCCTCAAAAGAATTTAAGAAAACTTTACAAACAGCTTACATTTGTACCGTCTGCCATATATAAAACTGAAAATATTACTGAAGATGTGATTTCTGCGGCTCATTTTAACGAGGCAAATTGGTTTCCTCATCTCGCGCTCGCCTCAAGCCTGGTAAATAATAATAAAAAAATATCTTTTACTAAAAGGCCTTTAATTAAAATGATCCCAAACAGAGACGTCGTGAAAAAAGTGCCTAATTTGGAATTTGTTAACCCTTTGGCTAAAAATATGTACTGGGAACTCGGTTATCTTAACTCTCTTCAAATGATAAAAGATAAAAAGACGCGGGATTTTCTTATGGTTGATACCGATCCTGAAAATAAACCTTTTAATACATCTGTAGCCGGAGCTATTAAGCATTTGAGAGGCAGCTTTAGATATTTTATTGACTTTATGTTGGTTTTGAATGTTAAAAGAAGGATTTTGTTCTTAATTTTAGCACCTATAGTATTTGTTTGTAATTTTGAAAAACGTGATAAAGGCATATATATAAGTCTTTTTATGACTATTAAAACAAAACTGATTCCCTTCAGGCAGAAAAAAAATAAAAATCCTGATTTTTAAAGCAACATAAATGATGCTTTTGTGTAGTTCTGTTCCAGATTGTCAAAAATCTTTGATTTTTGTATAATTTTATGGATGAAAAAACAGCAATTAAGCAACTATGTTTCAGATATAATTGAAGATATAAGGAAAAACGGCGATAAAGCCGTTTTTAAGTATCTTGAAAAATTTGACGGCGTTGATTTATCGCGGAGCGGGTACAAAGTATCCCAAAAACTGATAAATGACTCTGAAAAAAATATCCCTGCTTCGTTGAAAAAAGCTATAAAATCATCTTACCAAAACGTGCTTGCGTTCCATAAAAAAGAGTGTTCCCAGATCAAAAAGAACTGGAAATTCAATAAAAACGGAGTAACAACAGGCCAGTTTTACACGCCTGTTGAGTCTGCCGGCATTTATGTACCGGGCGGACGTTTTCCTTATCCTTCAACCGTAATAATGACTGCTGTCCCTGCGATAGCTGCAGGAGTAAAACGTATCGTAATGGTTACACCTCCGAAAAAGATGAACGATGCCGTTTTATATGCCGCAAAAATATGTGGTATAAAAGAAATTTACAGCGTTGGCGGTATTATGGCTGTCGCGGCACTTGCTTACGGAACTAAAACCGTAAAAAAAGTAGATATGATAGTTGGTCCCGGCAATGCGTATGTAAATGAAGCCAAAAGACAGGTTTTTGGCCAGGTAGGGATTGATTCTTTGGCGGGTCCGAGCGAAGTCGCAATAATTGCGGACAAAAATGTTCCCGTAAAATACGCAGTTGCCGATATTATGGCACAGGTAGAGCATGACCCGATGGCAAAAGCATACTTGTTTTGTGAATCAAAGCAAACAATCAACGGCATTCTGAAAAATCTTCCTAAAGATGCAATTAAGCAGGTTGCAATTGAGCTTTGCCCAATAGATAAAGCCGTCGAAAAAGTAAATGTGTTAGCACCCGAGCATTTAGAACTTCTTGTCAAAAACTATTCAAAAATCATGAAAAATATTAAAAACGCCGGTGCTGTTTTTGCCGGGTACCAAACACCCACCGCTGCGGGCGATTACTGGGCGGGTCCTTCGCATGTTTTGCCTACGGATTCATCTGCGCGTTTTTCAAGCGGACTTTCATCTATGACATTTCTAAAAAGAACCACATATATTGAAATGAACAAAAGAAATAAAAAAGCATATAAAGAAATCATGGATTTTGCCGGCTCTGAAGGAATGGCGTACCATAGAAAATCCGCAGAGGTGCGGCATGAAAATTAATTTATCTAAAAAAGATATTGAATACATACTTTACCTGATTAATGAATTTGGTGACAAAGATATTGAAAATTCAGATGATTCTTCGTTTGATATGGATCTTGCCGACAAGCTTGAAACAGCGTTAAGAGAGATAGCAGGCAAGGATTTTGAAATAAAAATGTTTTCAAAAAACAGGCTTTTAAATTAGATTTACGGGACAATTTATGAAACAAAGAAAAGCAAAGATTATAAGAAAAACAAATGAAACCGATGTAACCGTTGAACTGAATTTAGATTCTTTTTCAAAACCGCAGATATCCACAACTATTGGTTTTCTTGACCATATGCTTGAGTTGTTTGCAATGCACTCCGGTATCGCCCTGAAGGTAAAGGCAAAAGGCGATACGCATATTGATGACCACCATCTTGTAGAAGACATCGGAATAACGCTCGGCAAGGCGCTTAAAGAAGCCTTGGGAGATAAAAAAGGCATTGCGCGCTACGGCCATTTTCTGCTTCCCATGGATGAGGCATTAAGTTATGTTGCGATAGATTTGTCCGGCAGGTTTTATTTAAATTATGAAGCAGAAATTCAATTTCAAAAAACAGGTTTTAACTATGATTTAATACAGGAATTCTTTTACGCGCTTGCTTATAATGCCGCTATGACGCTTCACATAAAGATGATTAAAGGAAGAAATAACCATCACATCGCTGAAGCAATTTTTAAGGCTTTCGGCAGGGCTATGGGGCAGGCGGTATCCTTTGCGAAAGGAAAGAAGAAAGTTATCCCTTCAACAAAAGGCGTTCTTTAAAAAAATGAAGTCAAAAGTTGCTGTTATCGATTATGGATTTGGAAATATTAAAAGCGTACTTAACGCGCTTAATTACTGCGGTACGGAAGCAGACGTAATAAATTCTCCCGAAAAAATCTCAAATTACGGCGGGGTAATTTTACCGGGCGTAGGCTCATTCGGCCCGGCTGCCGATTTTTTAAAAGCCAAAGGTTTCGATGAAGCAATAAACTGTTATGTGAAAAGCGGCAATATGATATTTGGAATATGCCTTGGTTTTCAGCTTTTTTTCTCAAAGGGTTATGAAAACGGCGAGCATAAAGGGCTTAATCTAATAAACGGGGAAGTTAAAAAGTTTACTGTTGATGATAAATCCCTTAAAATTCCGCAGATAGGCTGGAACAGCGTAAAAATTTCAGATACGCAGTACGCAAAAGCGATGTTTAAAGGCATAGAAAACGATGAAAAGTTTTATTTTGTACACTCTTATTACGCAATGCCGGAAGATAAACAACAGGCTTCAAGCTTTTGCAGTTACGGTATAGATTTTTGTTCATCAGTCGCATATAAAAATATATGGGGAAGCCAGTTTCACCCTGAAAAAAGCGGCCAAAAAGGCCTTAATGTTTTAAGTAATTTTATCAACGAGGTAAAAAAATGATTGTAATTCCGGCGATTGACATCAGGCAGGGCAATTCTGTCAGGCTTAAACAGGGCAAAATAGACGCGGAAACGGTACATTCTACCGATCCGGTTTTTATAGCGAAACTTTGGAAAGCCAAAGGCGCACAAAGGCTGCACGTTGTGGATTTGGACGGCGCTTTTAACGGCGTCAGCCAAAATAAAGAAATAATCAAAAAGATTTGCGCTTCCGTTGATATACCCGTTGAAGTAGGCGGCGGCATAAGGGATATGGAAAGCATAAAAGCAGTTTTTGATATGGGCGCTTCTTATGCTATTTTAGGGACGGTTGCCGTATATAATCCGGAAATAGTAAGAAAAGCCGTTGAAAAATACGGCTCGGATAAAATTATAGTCGCAGTTGACGCAAAAGACGGCAAAGTCGCGATCGGAGGCTGGAAAGACGTTACGCCTGTTGACGTTATGGAGCTTATAGCTAAACTTAAAGAGTGCGGCATTGAAGAGATACTTTATACGGATATTTCAAGGGACGGAATGCTTACGGGCCCTGATTTTGCGGGGTTAAAGAAGCTTTCAAAAACAGGAATGCGCATAATAGCTTCCGGCGGCGTAAAAACGGTTGATGATCTGATTAAGCTTAAAGAGTATGAAAAAGACGGGGTTTTTGCCGCAATAGTGGGCAGTGCCCTTTATACGGAAGACTTTAAGCTTGAAGAAGCTATAAAAACGATGGAAAATCTGGATAATAAGGATAAATAATGTTAGGAATAAGAGTAATACCGTGTTTGGACGTAAATAAAGGCCGCGTTGTTAAAGGCACCAACTTTGTAAATTTAAGGGATGCCGGAGACCCCGTAGAAATTGCCGAAAGGTATAATACAGAAGGCGCGGACGAACTCGTATTTTTAGATATTACTGCTACTAATGAAGGAAGGGACACCACCGTTGATTTGGTAAGGCGTGCCGCTGAAAAAGTTTTTATTCCTCTTACGGTAGGCGGCGGAATACGTACGCTTGAAGATATCAGGAACCTTTTAAACGCCGGTGCCGATAAAGTCTCTCTTAACTCTTCCGCGGTAAAAAATCCTGAAATTATAAAAGAAGCCAGCGATAAATTCGGTATGCAATGCATCGTTGTCGCCATAGATGCGAAAAAAATCGCAGATAGCAAATGGAATGTTTTTGTAAACGGCGGAAGAATTGATACCGGGCTTGACGCAGTCGAATGGGCAAAAAAAGTTGCTTCTTTGGGCACGGGCGAAATTCTTCTTACAAGCATGGATAAAGACGGCACAAAAGACGGATATGACGTGGAACTTCTTCAAGCAATATCCGACGCCGTAAAAATCCCGGTTATAGCTTCCGGAGGCGCGGGTAAACTTGAACATTTTTCCAAAGCCTGCGAATACGGCGCTTCAGCTGTTTTGGCGGCTTCATTATTTCATTATAAAGAGTTAACGATACAGCAGGTAAAAGAACATTTAAAATCTAAAGGCATTCCAGTTAGGTAAATAAGGAGCATAAAGTGGAAAAAATTATTAAAAAATTAAAATTTGACGACAACGGGCTTATCCCGGCCGTAGTACAGGACTGGAAAGACAATACAGTTTTAATGGTAGCTTACATGAACAAAGAAGCCGTTAAAAGAACGCTTAAAACGAAGAAAGCTACATTTTGGAGCCGTTCCAGGCAGTCTTTCTGGGTTAAAGGGGAAAGCTCCGGAAATATACAAAAAGTTAAAGAGTTTTACTATGACTGCGACGGCGACTGCATATTGCTTAAAGTCGCGCAGATTGGCGGAGCCGCTTGCCACACAGGCCACAGAAGCTGCTTTTTTACAAAGGTAACTTCCGCCGGAAATACTAAAGTTATAGGGAAAAAGCTGTTTGATCCTGAAAAAGTTTACAAAAAAGGTAAAAAATAATGGCAAAAGTTAAAATAAGCGGCCTTGCAAATTATAATGACTCCCTTGACGCAACTAATTTGGGCGCGGATTTTTTAGGATTTTATTTTGTTAAAGAGTCTCCTAAAAAAGTTTCCGAAAAGATGGTGATAGATATAGTTTCCAAACTTCCTCCTTTTGTTACGCCGGTTGGTATTTTTGCTAATGAAGACCAGAAAGTCATATCTAAAATAGTAAAAAAATGTGGTTTGAAGAATATTCAGTTTAACGGCGACGAAGCGCCGGAATTCTGTAAAGCGGCAAAAGAAGGGCTTGATGTTAAGGTGTTTAAGTCGTTTTCTGTTTCCGATGAATCGCAGCTTGCAAAAATTCAGGAGTATGCAGGCAGCGTGGATTACTTTATAATAGATGTTTCGAACCCGGTTGAAGATAAAACCGTTTATAATTATGATCTTGCTTCTAAAATTGCCGCTTTTAATGTGCCGGTTTTTATATCCGGAGCTATAACCGCGGAAGATGTTGAAGATTTTTTGGATAAAGCCGCCCCGTTCGGGCTTGACGCGGACGGCGGTATTGAAAGGCTTCCTAAAAGAAAAGATTACGATAAGATGAATTTGTTCATAAGGCGTACTCACGGACTTAAGTAAAGAGTAGCCGCCGCAGGTAATAGGCAGTAGTTGAAAATAATTGAAAGTTTAATATGATTTGTTATTGTGAGCAGGCGAAGCCGCAGAATGATAATCTGGTTGTGTAATATAAATCAGGTATTTTTAAAACAGGGAAGAAAGATGCTGAAAATTGAAATTGCAAAAAAGACTCTTGAAATTGAGGCAAAAGCCGTTCAAGATCAGATAAGCCACCTTGATAAAAACTTTATTAAAGCAGTTACGCTTATAAAAAACTGCAAAGGCAGAGTAATAGTTATGGGCCTTGGCAAATCGGGGCTTATAGGCAGAAAAATATCGGCAACGATGTCTTCGGTAGGTGTACCTTCGGCATTTCTGCATCCGGCAGAAGGTTTGCACGGCGATATCGGAATGTTGATGAAAAATGACCTTGTAATAATGCTTTCATATTCAGGTGAAACTGAAGAAATAAAGAAAGTTTTGCCGGTTTTAAGAAAGATGAAGATAAAAGTTATAGTTATGACAGGCAAAATAAAAGCGCTTGTCTGGCAGGGTTGCGAATGCATAATAGACTGCAGTGTTGAAAAAGAAGCCTGCCCTTATAACCTTGCCCCTACGTCATCTACAACCGCTATGCTTTCGATGGGAGACGCCCTGGCTTTGACTGTGTCTAATTTAAAGGGTTTTAAAAGGGAAAACCTCGCACTTTTCCATCCGCTTGGCGCAATCGGCAAAAAACTTACAATGCAGGTAAAAGATATTATGAGAAAGGGCAGAAAAAACCCTATTGTTAAACAAAATGCTACCGTTGAAGACGCGCTCCTCGTAATGACTGGCACAAGAATGGGCGCCACAAGCGTAGTTGATGAAAACGGCGAAATTATAGGATTTTTTACTGACGGTGACCTGAGAAGGCATCTTCAGAACAATGACAAAATACTGAAAATGAATATAACCGAAGTTATGACAAAATCGCCAAGAACTATTTATCCGGAGATGATGGCGGCTGAAGCGGCGCAGATTTTAAAAGAACATAATATAGACAATATTCCGGTAGTAGGGCAGGATAGAAAACCTTTGGGTATTTTAGACCAGGGCGACCTTCTTGCTGAAGGGATATCGTAAACAATAAAATAAACGAATTCCGGACAAATGTCCGGTAACCTTTGTAAGGTTAGTTTGGAGGATAAAAATATGTCAACAGCACTTGCAAGCACGTCCGCAAAAAAAGGACTTCCTGCAGGAATTTGGACAACATGCAAAAAATGCGATCAGATTCTTTTACAAAAAGATTTTGAAGAAAACCTTATGGTATGCCCAAAATGCGGCTACTACGCAAGGCTTAACGCGCGCAAAAGAATAGAGTTTACCGTGGATAAAGGCAGCTTTAAGGAAATGGACAAAGATATGAGACCTGTCGATTTTTTAAATTTTCCGGGATATTCCGATAAGATAAAAAAATCGCACATTCATGACGCGATAGTTACAGGAGAAGCAAAAATCAGCGGTTATGATGTTGTCGTAGCCGTGATGGATTTTGAGTTTATGGGCGGCAGCATGGGCTCAGTTGTCGGCGAAAAAGTGGTAAGAGCGGTTGAGGCAGCGATAAAAAAACACTGCCCGGTTCTTATAGCTTCGGCATCAGGCGGAGCGAGAATGCAGGAAGGTATTATATCGCTTATGCAGATGGGTAAAACCAGCGCTGCTCTTGCAAGGCTTGCCGACAGAGGGCTTGCGTATATTTCGCTTCTTACCGACCCCACTACAGGCGGAGTCGCGGCAAGCTACGCCATGCTTGGCGATGTTAACATTGCCGAACCAAAAGCTTTAGTTGGTTTTGCGGGACCTCGAGTTATCGAACAGACTATAAGGCAGCAGCTTCCGGAAGGCTTTCAGCTTTCAGAGTTTTTGGAAAAGCACGGAATGGTTGACATAGTGGCAGAAAGAAAAGATTTAAGAAATGTTTTAACCAAAGTTTTGAAGTTTTTTACCGGAAAATAATGTTTTTCAGCTCTTTAAAAGAATACGAGGGGATGAAACCCGGGCTTTCAAGGATAAAAAAATTCCTTAAAGCTGCCGGAAATCCGCAGGATGAATTTAAAAGCGTTCATATTGCCGGAACGAACGGCAAAGGCTCTACGGCGTCTTTCATTTCCGGGATTTTAACCGGAAACGGCTATAAAACAGGGCTATATACCTCTCCTCACCTTATTGATATTACGGAAAGGGTAAAAATTAGCGGCAAAGATATTCCAAAAAAGAGTTTTGTAGATATATCAAAAAAATATCTGCCTTTGGCGCAGCAATGCGGTCTGACTTATTTTGAATATCTTACCGCAATAGCTTTTATATATTTTGCGAAACAAAAAGTTGATATTGCCGTGATAGAAACAGGCCTTGGCGGCAGGTTTGACGCAACAAACGCCATAAAAAAACCGCTGCTTTCTATTATAACTTCAATAAATTTTGACCATAAAGAAATTTTGGGCGGCACGATCGAAAAAATTGCTTATGAAAAAGCCGGCATAATAAAAAAAAATGTTCCCGTAATTTGCGGCAAACTGCCAAAGAAAGCCCTTTTTGAGATTGAAAAGAAGTCAAAACCGGCGGTTTACGGAAAAGAGTTTAAAGCCGTAAACATAAAAACGGATAAAAAAAACAGAAAACAGATATTTAATTATATAAGCGGCAAAAATATAATAAAAAACGTGGAAATTGCTCTTTTAGGAAAACACCAAATACAAAATGCTGCGGTTGCTTTGCGTGCGGCGGAAGTTTTGAGCGCCAAAGGCTTTAAATTTTACGCAAATAAGATAAAAACAAGCCTTGCAAGCGTAAAATGGCCGGCAAGATTTGACGTGCGCAGATTTAAAAATACCGAAATTGTCATAGACGGCTCGCATAATGCGGAAGGAATAGATTCGTTTGTAAAAACGTGGAAGGAGTTCTACAAGTCAAAAGCCGTTCTTGTTTTTGCGATGATGAAAGAAAAAGAGTATAAAACGGCAGTTAAAAAGCTTGTTCCCGTTACAGATAAAGTAATTTTGGTTAGAATGCAAAACAGCAGAGCTGTTAGGCCGGAAATATTAAAAGAAGAGTTTGAAAAATATATACCGCAAAACGAAGTTTTAACGGCACATTCGCCTGCGGAAGCATTAAAAATGCTTAAAAAAGGCGAAAAAGCGTCGGCTTTAGGTTCATTATACCTTGCCGGCGAAATATTAAAAATAATCGATATCGGGGATAAAAATGGCTGACAAACTTTATTTGGGCATAGATATGGGCGGCACTCATATTAAAATTGCGATAGTGGACGTAAACGGCTCTATCCTGGAAGAAACCGTCATGGATACGGACATAAAAGAAAAACCGGTAAAAGTTATAGAAGCCATAATAAAAAAAGCATCAGAGCTCACAAACTATAAAAAAACCTCAAGCATAGGGGTAGGTATAGCCGGAGACATAAATTGCGAGAAGGGCATAGTCCGCTTTTCTCCTAATCTCCCGATGTGGAAAAACATTCCCTTGCAGAAGATTCTTCAAGAAAAAACAAAGAAGAAAGCGTTTGTCGATAATGACGCGAATACCGCAGGCATAGGCGCTTTTTGGCTTGACGCGAAAGCAAAGTCAAAAAATCTTATATGCGTTACTCTAGGTACGGGAGTTGGCGGCGGTTTGATTTTTGATAAAAAACTTTACAGGGGCGCAAGCTGCACAGCGGGAGAAATCGGCCATATTACGATTGATTACAAAGGCAATAAATGTAAATGCGGCAATACAGGCTGTATTGAAACGTATGTAGGCGCAAACTATTTATCCAATTACGCTAGAAAGTACCTTGAAAATAAAAAATCTAAAATTATTTCACAGCTTACTTCGGATAATCATTCTAAAATAACTCCTAAAATTCTGTACGCCGCTGCCGTTAAAGGCGATAAAGCGGCTATAGAAATATGGAAATATACCGGGGAAAAACTTGGTATTCTTCTTGCCGGGTTATTAAATTTTTTTAACCCCGATACAATCGTTTTATGCGGTGGCGTAAGCCAGGCAGGCAACTTTTTACTGGGGCCCGCTAAAAAAGAAATGGAAAAAAGAGCATTTAAGTCAGCGCTTAAATCCTGCAAAGTGGTGGTTTCAAAATATACTCACAAATTAGGCGTTGTAGGGGCTGCTATGCTTCCGGAAACTCAGTCTTAAATAATGAAAACTTCCTTGATACACAAAATCATCCTTATTTTGGCGGTTTTATTTTTACCTGCCGTTGTTTTCGCGTATCAGATAGATATCGCAGCGGACAATCTCGAATATGACCAGAATTGCGGAAAGATTTCCGCAAAGGGAAACGTCGTTTTTGTATGGGAAGACAGGACCGTCAGCGCGGATTACGTAGAGTTTATCATTGAAGAAAAAGTGATGAGAGCGTACGGAAACGTGAAAGTTGACGAAGGCGGCAACGCGGTTTTTGCAAACAGCGTTGAATATTACTATGATGAAGAAAAAGGCGAAATTAACGAAACGCTGGGCTATTCCGCTATGGTTTTTATGCGTTCCCGAAAGATGGACAGAATAGATAAAAACGCGTACTCAATTAATAATATCACTCTTTCTACTTGCGATTTGGACCATCCCCACACTTACTTCAAAGCTAAAAAAGGCAAAATTGTCCTTGGCGAAAGAATTACGATTTATAATCCTATCCTTTACGTAGGCAAAGTCCCCGTATTTTATCTTCCGATAGTTACAAAGTCGCTTAAAGGCGGCAGCGGTTTCTCCACGGGTTTATCGTTTACCGTTGAACCCGGATACACAAGCGAAGGCGGTTTTTCTTTAAAAACTACGGCCGCGTACGGTTTCAGCGAATCGATGAATTTAAAAGCCATGCTTGACTATTTTGGCAGCAGGGGAATCGGTTACGGCGGTGAGTTTAATTATTTTACGCCTACTGCGAGGGGAAGCATCTACGCTTACAATATAAACGATAACTCTACCGGCACGGAAAGGTGGACTGTAAGGCCTTATTACTGGCAGAGAATTAATAATGAGTGGACAATACAGTCGCAGGCGGAGTTTATAAGCGATACGAGTTTTAACAATTATTACAATCAGGATGACTGGGAAAGAACGCTAAACACTTTGCATTCGTATTTCTCTCTTACAAGACAGGATAAAAACGGCAATTTAATGATGCTTGCCGAAAGGTACGATACTTATAGCGAAGACGGTTATGAGCCTACAATGATAGCCTTGCCGCAGATAAACTACTCATATTACCCTAAAAAAATATTTTTTGGAATGACGCACAATTTTGACTTAACTTACAGGAATGAATACAGAGAGTATGATCCGTATAACAATCCAGGAAACTTCTTTTATAAAAATACGGCAGGGTTAACGTATAATTTATCTAAAGACTTCAGGTTTGGCAGGCGTTTCACTTTAAAACCGTCCGTAGGCTTTATTGAGAACTGGTATGATAAAGACAATACCGGCATTACAAACCATAATTTTGTCACAAGGTACCTTGCGTCTTTAAACTCAAGATTAAGGGTTAACCGCTGGATGGACTGGAACGTTAATTATGCCATACGCGCAAGAAGCGCAGAAAACTCGCTTGACGTTGACTCGCAAAATAACGATTACGGCATAGAAACAAACCTTTTATCTTTCACTAATTATATGTATATAGGCAGCAGGACAACAGTCAGAAACTTCGTTTCTTACAGTTTCAGGGATTTCAGATATTCAGACCCAAGCAGATGGTCGCCTTTTATCACGGAACTTACTTATACGCCAAAATACTATATCACCGCATATGTAAGGCAGTCGCAGCTTTTGGAGCCGTTTAAGTTTCAATCTATGCAGATGGACGTAAAAATAGGGGAATTGGAAAAAGCGTATATTAATTTCGGCGCTTTTTACCAAAATTATGAAGACGCCAGCCTTATATACCGCTCGCATGAAGTTGACAATACTTTCGGTTTTGGCGTATGGCTTAACCCCAAATGGCGTTTGGATTACAATATAAGGACTACCGCGACGCTTGATTTTAAGTATATACGTTTAAATGACCACGAATTCAGGCTTTACAGAGACCTGCACTGTTATAATTTAGGTTTAACTTGGAGAATCAGGGGAATTTACCACGAGGTTTTCTTTAAATTCGATTTAAAGACCAATATGCCGTTCAGCAGGCAGAAAGCTGATGAACAGTACAGGGAAGAAGAGGATATATTTTATCCTTGGCGTTAAATGAAAAATTTTGTAATATAATGTAAACAAAAGGGGCGGTAAATGAAACTATTCATTACAGGCGGCGCCGGTTTTATAGGCTCAAATTTTATCAGGTACATACTTAAAAAATACCCGAAATACAAAATAATCAATTACGATAAACTTACTTATGCCGGAAATCTCGATAATTTAAGGGATATTGAGAAAAATCCGCGCTATAAATTCGTCAAAGGCGATATTTGCGATTTTAAGCTTGTCAGCAAACATACAAAAGGCGTTGACATAATAGTCAATTTTGCTGCTGAAACCCACGTTGACAGATCGATACTTAACGCCGACCAGTTTATAAAAACCGATGTAAACGGCACTTTTGCTCTTTTGGAAGCTGCAAGGGCAAACAACATTAAAAAGTTTGTGCATATCTCTACCGATGAAGTTTACGGCAGCATTTTAAAAGGTTCTTTTACCGAAGAGTCGCCTATACAGCCAAACAGCCCGTATTCCGCGGCAAAAGCTTCTTCCGATATGCTTGTGCGCTCATATTTCGTCACTTACGGGCTGCCTGCGATTATCACAAGGTGCTCAAATAATTACGGTCCTTATCAATATCCGGAAAAAGTTATTCCTTTATTTGTCACAAACGCTATGGATGATATTCCTTTACCGCTTTACGGTGACGGTAAAAACGTAAGAGACTGGCTATACGTGCTTGACCACTGCAGAGGCATAGATATTGCTATGCGTAAAGGCAAAAACGGCGAAGTCTATAATATAGGCGGTGGCGTTGAGCTGACAAATATTGAACTTACAAATAAAATCCTTCAGATTATGGGTAAGCCCAAAACCCTTATAAAAAGGGTCGCGGACAGGCTTGGTCACGACAGAAGGTATTCAATAGACTGCTCAAAACTTGCAAAGCTTGGCTACAAACCCGCCTACACCTTTGAAAAAGCTTTGAAAGAGACCATCAAGTGGTATATTGACAATGAAAAGATTTGGCGCAGGCTTAAAGACAAAGGTTATAAAAAGTATTACGCCAAACAATATAAAACAAAATAACATTTCAGTTGCATACTTCAAGATAAAAACAACTCAGGAAAACTGAAAGTAAACACCTGGTACGGATGCTTTACTTAACAGCTTTTAAAAAATCAAAAGGACAGGCGCTTGTTGAGGCGGCTTTGATTGCCCCCTTGATTGTACTATTTCTATTTACAGTTATATGGTTTGCGCGCGTTATGCTTACGTGGCAACAGCTTATTACCGCGGCGCGCTACGGTACGGATATGATGGCTTATACTCCGTTTAGCAAAACGTATATAGAAAAAGATATAGAAAACTACCTTTGCAGCGCGGGCAATGTCGGCAGAATTTTGGAAAGGGATAAGCTTACGGTAGAAGCGGTGCCGAAAGATTATAAAAAGCAGGATTTTACTGTTTCTTTTTCAAACCTTGAAAGTTTTAACCCTTTAAACCTTGCGGAAAGGGCTAAAGGCATACTGCCGGTAGCGGCAAAATCCTATGTAAAAATAACGTATAAATACAGGCTGCCGCCGCTTTTTCGCATTGCCGGCAGGGAAGATTTTGAAATAAGGGCATATTCGGAAGTTTTAACGGGTACAGGCAGCCCGGGACAACAAGACCGGGAACAATAATAATTGAAGTCATTCTTTGGAGGCTTGCCTCCATCTGAAGCGCGCCTCTCGCGGAAGCTATAACTTAACCCCTGCGGGAAACTTTGTTTCCGCAGGTGACAACTTAACAATATTTTATAAAAGCCTTCAAAGGCTTAAAAACAGGAGGAAGTAAATGTTTAATTTAAGCTGGCTTAAAGGCAACAAAGGGCAGGGAATGGTTGAGTATATTTTGATAGTTGTGGTTGTTGTTGGTTTGGTACTTGTGGGATATAAAACCTTTGGCGGAAAGGTTAAAGAAGGTTTTGAAGAAGGTGCAGGAAAAATTCAAACAGAAACTACAGAAGCGTTTAAATAGATGAAAATATGAAAAAAACACTTTTATTAGCAATCATTTTTGCCGTTTTGGCGGCATTTTTCGCGTTTATGTACCTGTCCGATTTAGAAACAAAGTATAAAAAAATGGCGGAGCCCGTAAAAGTTATCGTCGCTACGCAAAGAATTACGCAGGGCAGCGTTATCCGCCAGAATATGCTGGCCGAAAAACTTGTCCCTAAAGAGTATGTGCAGCCAAAAGCGTTTGGCGGCATTGGCGAGTTTTTCAGCAAAGAAGGCGTGCCGGTTTATATATCTTTAAATACTATTGAGCCGGATGAGCAGATACTTTCCACAAAAGTTTCAAAAACTAACCAGGACACGGGAATTGCCAATATCATCCCGGAGGGGCAGAAAGCCTTGGTAGTAAACTTTGACAGCGAAAGTTCATCAGTTATAACGCCCGGCAGCAGGATAGACGTTTTAAGCATAATCGGCTATACGGACAATAATAAACAGTTTCAGGAGTCCGTGTACATTATCGCCCAAAACTTACTTGTGCTTGCGGTAGGCAATAACTATTTGGGCTCCGCGCAGAAAAAGGATGAAGAGCGTTCATCTTCGCAATCCGCAAACCTTACATTATCTGTCAGCATTGAAGAAGCGCAAATTATCCTTCTTGCGGCTGAAAGGGGAAGCTTAAAATACATTATCCGCCCAGCCGGGGATGTTGAGATATACAGCTTTAAACCGGTTAAACTTTCGGATGTAATAAAAGATATCTCTAAAACTGCCCCGCAGCCTAACAAAAACCAGGGGCAGTACGCTAAAGCTTTAACCCAAAGCCAGAAAGAAGCGCTTGAAATGATTAATAAATACGCGGTTTCCGCGGAAAGGTAAAAAATGCTGCTAATTGCGCCAAGCTGCGACGCCTTCAAAAGGGCGGTTATCGCAAACGCTTTATCATCTATATCGTCAAATAACGGAATTGAAAATATTATCGTTGATTTTTCAGTTCCGGGGACTGACGCTTTCTGGTCTTTGTACAAAGGCGGTATGAAGTATGTTGAAGATATTCTTCCGGTTTTGTCCGGCATAAACCACAAAATGCTTAAAAGCTTTCTCTCTTCCGGTATAAACGTCATTTTGGGTTTAAAAAACACAAAACTGCAGGATTTACCGGTTGAAAGCATTGTATATCTTGCCGGCGCATTGGAAAGCAACTATAAAAACGTAATTGTTATTTTACCTGATAATATTGAGTCAAACTCTTATGAGCTGATGAAACGCTCTAAAATGATTTTAATGCCTTTTATGTCTGACGCGATATCGGCTAAAAGCGCGATGATGGCAGCTGAAAGCCATATTACAAGCGCTGCGTCAGGATTAAACCTCTTTCCATTTAAGCTTGATATAGGTTTGGATTTCCACAGTGAAAAGATATTAAACCGCAGCGAACTTTTTAAAAACTGCGTTACTGCTGATTTTGACTTAAAATCGCAGGAAAAAATCCTTTCTCCAAAATATTCTTACAGAGACAAATCCGCTTCTTTTGTCGAAGCTTTAAGCAAAATCCTTACCGCTTATGAATCCGATGCCGTTAAAAAGATGCAGGCAGAAGACGCTTCGGGCAATTATTTCAACAATGAGGAAGTTTATAAATCGCTTAGGGATAAAATTCACGCCGAACTTGTCGAAATGATGAAAGAGTACGCCGATGAAACCGATACTGAAACTCTTAAAAAAACCGCCAGAAACAAAATTGAAGAGATTATAAAAAGGCTGGATTTAAAGCTGCCTGCCGCGGTATCAGAAAAACTTTTTAAAGAACTTTGCGATGATGTCGCGGGACTTGGCGTTTTAGAAGATTTTTTAAAAGATGCAGCAGTAACGGAAATTATGGTAAACGGACCAAAAAACATATATATAGAAAAAGCAGGAAAACTCTTTGAAAGCCCAGTTACTTTTCCTGATGAAAAGAGGCTGAAAACTGTTATAGAAAGGATAGTATCACAGATTGGCAGGCATATAGATGAAGCTTCTCCAATTGTTGACGCAAGGCTTAAAGACGGTTCGCGCGTAAATGCCGTAATAAGGCCGATTTCGTTAAACGGCCCGGCGCTTACGATAAGAAAGTTCCTTAAAAATAAATTGTCGGCAGATGCTTTAATATCTTCCGGAAGCATAAGCAAAGAAATGGTAGAGTTTTTAAAAACCGCCGTAATTCTGAAAAGAAACATAATAATTTCCGGAGGAACGGGTACCGGCAAAACCACGCTTTTAAACGCAGTTTCTTCATTCATACCTGACAAAGAAAGGCTTGTAACCATAGAAGACTCGGCAGAACTGCAGCTGCAGCAAAAACACGTTGTGCGTTTGGAAAGCAGGCCCAAATCAACTGAGGGCACGGGGGAAGTCAGCATAAGGCGCCTTGTCGTAAACGCGCTCAGGATGCGCCCTGACAGGATTATAGTAGGCGAATGCCGCTCCGGAGAAGCGCTGGATATGATCCAATCAATGCTTACTGGGCACGAAGGCAGTATGTCTACGGTTCACGCGAACTCCGAAAGTGACGCTATTTCAAGACTTGCAACGATGGTTTTAATGTCCGGATTAGAATTACCGGAACGTTCGATTGTATCACAGATTGCGTCTGCGATTAATGTCATTGTGCAGCTTACGCGTTATTCTGACGGTTCCAGAAAAATATCTTCGATATCGGTTGTTAATAAAACGGATGATGATAAACAGTACGAAATTAAACCTGTTTTTAAGTTTAACCTTAAAGGTTTTGAAAACGGCGTACAAAAAGGCGATTACAACGCTTGCGGATATGTGCCGGAATTTATAAAAACCGCTTCGGCAAGCGGGGTGGAAATAGATATGGGTATATTTAAATGATGCTACTGTTATTTTTTGCGGCTTTTGCCGTTTCAATTTTTTTATTTGTATTTTTCGCAGGCTCTGAAATAAAAGCTAAAAGGCAGAGTTCTGCCAAAAAAAGCGTAAAATCCTTTAAAGAGCTGCCTTTAAAAAGAAAAAGAATAATAATTTCATTAGCGGTCTTTTTTGTAACCGCTATTGCGCTGCAAAATATAGTTTTTGCTATTATCGCAGCGGGGCTTTATCTTTATTTTGACTGGTACTTTAAAGATAAAAAGGCAAAAAAACTTGCCGCTATGATTGATAAACAGGTTATTGAGGCATTAACTGTTATAAAAAATGCGGTACAGGCGGGGCAGTCTCTGCAAAATGCAATAGATACGGCTTGCGATGAGCTGAAAGAGCCGATAAAGGCCGAGTTTGTAAAAATGTCAGAAACGCTTGCTTTAGGCGTTTCCTTCGATAAAGTTTTGGATGAAGCTTCCCAAAACCCGCCAAGCAAAGAGTTCGGGCTTATGATAGACACAATAAAAATCTCAAAAGATACCGGCGCGAGCCTTGCGGGAATTTTTGACAGGATAATAGACGCTACTTCCCAAAGGGTTGCGATACAGTCAAAAGTCGACGCTTTGACGGCGCAGGGAAGAATGTCCGGAAATGTCGTAAGCGTTATCCCGTTTTTTGTTATTTTAATGATGTACTCTATTGAGCCGGATATGATGAGGTCTTTATTTACCACTTTAGCGGGCAATATTTTGCTTTTGGTTGTGGTGGTAATGGTTTTATCGGGTTCGTTTGTTATAAGAAAATTAACGGAGATAGATTTCTGATGTTTTTACTTTTATTATGTATTTTCGCGGCTTTGGCGGCGTTTTTCCTTGTTTATTACCTTCTCGGCAGTTTAAAGCAGATGGAGGCAGAAGGGAAAGTGTACAATGCGGTTGAAAAGAAGAAAAGCAAAAGTTTTATTATGCCGGTTATTTTACGCTGGGCGGATAAAACGGGAAAACTGTTTTTAAAGATAAAAAATCCTAAATTTAATGAGTTTATGGGCAAATTACAGGCTGATTTTAAATGCCTTGGGGGCGATTACGAAAAATTTACTCCGCACCAATATTTTACATTGCAGCTTTTTGCCGCTCTGGCAGGCATTGCCTTTTGCGCTGTATTTATAAGCATGGATACTATGTTTCTTCTTTTTGCGGGTGTTTTGTTCTTCTTCCTGCCTTTAATTAAAGTAAAAGAAGCCGTAAAAAAGAGGAAAGAGCTTATATTTAAACAACTGCCGGATATGGCAGACCTTCTTTCGGTTATGCTTGACGCAGGTTCTGATTTTTTCAGCGCTGCCGATAAAGTAACCGTTATTTTAAAAGGCCCTTTATCCGATGAGTTTAAAAACGCCCTTGCCAAAATATCGCTCGGCTATGATAAGAAAACAGCGCTTAACGAAATGGTTTCAAAAACCGGTGTCGAGCAGCTTGGTTTTTTCGTAAGGACCATTAATATGGCGCTTGACGCGGGCGTAGGCATGGCGGATACTTTAAAAAGGCTTGCCCACCAGATGCGTACGGAACGTGCCGTTGCAGCTGAAAAGAAAGCGCAGGAAGCCCCGATTAAAATGCTTTTGCCTTTGGTTCTTTTAATATTTCCTACCATTTTTATAGTTATATTCGGTCCGATAGTTATCAACTTTATCCAAACCGGCGGTTTTTAATCCTTTAAGATTGTTTTCAAAAATTCTTTGTTTGTCATTCTGCAGCATGGCGACTAAAAAATAGTACCTGTTGTTTTTTTGCTTTTACTATTCTTCAATGCGTCTAAATTGTTTTTAACTATTAATTGTTATTTGTCTTTTGCTTGTCATAATAGCCTTTTTCTTAATTTTTTTGTTTAATTTATACATCTTTAAAAACTACGGCTATGGAGCAAAAATGGGAAAACATTTTTATTTTTTAAGCTGTTTTTGCATAAGCGCTTTGCTGTTTTGCGGCTGCGGCAACAGCAATATTTTTTCGTGGGCGCATGATGTTGGCAGCGGCAGCTTTGAATCTTTAAAATCAGACGGCGACGCGGCAATGAAAGATAATAAATACAGCGACGCGGCGAAATATTATGAAGCGGCCCTTAAAAAGAACCCTAACGATTCCGAAACAGCTTTAGGCTTTATGACCGCTAATTTTTTTGAAGTTTTAAGCGTGCAGTACGGCGACATTGTAAATACATTTATAACACAAGGCAGCTCTTCCGCGGCTCTTATGAGTTTTTTAAACGGGCCTACGGCAAGCAGGATGGTGGAGGCGCTTACAAGTTCTATGGGCGCTCCCGGGGCCAGGAACGGCTATCTTACAAGAATAGCGAACGACTCTTCAGCAACCACCAATGTGCTGTTAAACGCGGCTCTTGCGAATGTCATACTAGGAGTTGCCGAAGTGTTTGCGAATTCAACGCCGCTGATAAACCAGTATATAAGGTTTAACGGCGATTTTTCCGTTACGGTTACCGGGATACCTACCCATGAAGAAGCGCAGGCTTTGCTCACCGTCATTGGCAACCTTTTATTAAGAGCATCCGATTCGGTTATTTATATAAACCGCGCGCCGGTAGTACAGGGCGTTGATCCTGAAGAACAGGCAAGAATTATGAAACAGGTAAGCGAACACCTTGTATTTTTCCAAACTCAGTTGGAAGCGGCAAAAAACTACTTGCAGTCATTATAAAAGGATAAAAAAATATGAAATACTTAAAAAAACTTTCTTCTTTAACGCTTACGGCAGTCATTGCCTTTTCTTTTATAATAAGTTCAACGGCAACAGCTTTTGCCGAATCTGATAACCGCGCAGTTATAAAGGGTGTGCGGCCTATGAGCATGGGCGGCGCTTTTATAGCTGTTTCTGATGATGAAAACGCTTTTTTTTATAACCCTGCCGGCATAACACAAAGGCAAGGATGGCTTTTACAGCTGTTTTCGCTTGATATTGCCGTAAACAGCGAAACTTTTTCTTTTGCCAAATTTTATCTTGATAACAGAAACGATTTGGAAAATTTTAACGATCTTACTCCGGAGCAGCAGGCAGATCTTATAAAGAAGATTAACAATGAAATTATCGGCAAAGTGCCTAATGTTATGGTTGCTCTGCCGGATTTGGCTTTTATATCGGCTCCGGTGAATATTTTTGACAACCAGTTAAGCTTCGGCGCGGGATTGTTTACCTATGCTAATGCGAATTTTCAGTTTAACCGCACGCTTGTGCCGTCATTTTCGTATGTGGGCGAGTTTACTGGGTTGTTATCCGTTCCGGTAGCGTATAAAATAAACTCGCTTGACGCCATAAACATGCCGGGCAAACTTTCTGTAGGCGCCAATTTAAAGTATATCTACAGGGGAAAAGCGTGGGATGATGAATTATCCGTTGCGGAATTTGAAACCCTTAACAAACTGCCCATGCAGACTGGAAGCGGTTTCGGCTTGGATTTAGGCCTTCTTTACAGTTTAAATACGAGATGGAACTTTGGTTTGCAGTTGACCGATGCTTTCTATACTTCAATCCATTATGATAAATTTGACAATGGTGAATACCCTTACAGAAACAGGGATTCTTACACATCCGGGATACGCCCGGAGTGGAATATCGGTGCCGCGTACGTTCCCGAAAGGATATACTACTGGCCGGATAAGTACATAAATACAAATAACAGATTTACCTTTGCCGCGGATATAACCGACATCGCAAACAGCGATGAAACCATAACGGACTCTTTTTTTAAAAAGCTGCATTTCGGAGGAGAATTTAAACTTTCTCCTTTTGCGATAAGGGCAGGTTTTAACTCCGGATATCCTACTGTAGGCGCCGCTATTGCTTCAAACGTTGTCCAGTTTGAATACGCTTTTTACGGACAGGAAGAAGGGCGTTACGCAGGGCAGGACGCATCATGGTTTCATAGAATACAGTTTTCGGTGAAAATAGGCGAAAATAAAGGCAAAGCTTACGGAAAAGACGCAAAAAAACAGAGAGAACCATCTTCCAAAAAGAAAAAAGAGCCTAAAGAAAAATCAAAACCTAAAACAAAAGAAACGGCTGCAACTGCCGATACAAGTCTTGAACCTTTAAAACTGCCTTCCGATGCCAAGGAAACTATATCAAAACCCGCGCAGATAACTGAGATGAAATAAGATGGTAAAGCTCCTTAAACCCCAGTACTTTTATCAAACGTGATAAAAGTACCAAAAGCACTGCCGCTGGTTTTGCATTTCGTTCAAAAATATTGCCACTTTGCAAACTGGCGAAACATTAATAACGACTTTTAAAGGTGTTTTGCTTCAAACAAGTGCAACTGTGCTAAGCAAACACAAATATTTTTGAACTCATAAACCGCAAAAAGGGCGGCACAGCAACAAAAATGACAAAAATAACCCGTCACACTGGGGTCTAAACAAAAGATATTGAAATAAATTCAGTATGTTTTTTACCACGCATCTATTCCAGACATCGCAGTTTAATTATTTACTAGCATTTATTTATTAATTATTACTTGTCGTTTTTAATGATTGTTCCGTAGATTTCGTCTTCTTTGCCGATGGATATGGCAGTTACAGGAATGTTATTGATGTCGGCAAAAACTTCTTCCCCGGGTTTTTTGCCGGCTTTTTCTATAAGCTTAATTATTTCCGCGTTGGCTGCGGTTTCTAAAATGTGGCTGCCTTTTGAAAATTCTTCTTTCAAAAAAATTCCTGTTTCGTCAACCGCGTACACAATATTGTTTAAAGAGTTAAGTATTATAAACACTGCGTATTCTTCGTTTTTCGCGCCGGAATAGTGCTCTATTATTTTGCTTAAACTTTCATTGTCTTCTTCAAGCATGCTGATTTTCTTTGCTGCTTTTTCATTCTCGGTAAGAAATATATCCGTTATTTCATTGTATCCGTCTTTTCTTATCTCTTCGGCAGAGCTTTTTTCAAGCGCGGCTTTGGTCCTTCTGTAAGGCAAAAGCACGAAAAGCTTTGAAAGGAAGTACAGTATTATTGTTATCAGCAGCGCGAAAGCTGCCGCGACGGTAAAGTATCTTATTTTCCAGTATTTTGCGTTTTCATGGGCTTTTTGCATAGATATTATGCAGCAGAGAGTGTGCTTCATTTCAAGGGGGGCAGAAAAAAGCATAAGCTCTTTATCTGTTGTAGCCTGCACCAAATCCGCGCCGTATCCGGCGGCCCTTTCGTAAATATCGCTTTTTCTTTCCGTGTTCCATTGGTCGGTTTTATTGTGTATAATTACTTTGTTATTTTGGTCCAAAATAAAGCTGGAAGCGATATTTTCAAACCGTGACAAAGATTCTATGTTTATCAAAAGAGCGATATCATCGCCGTTTTCCAGCGCTTTGTTTATTGAGGGAATTATGACGGTTACAGCGGAACGCGTCTTTTCTATCGTAAGCTTTTCCAAATCCTGCTCTTTATATTTTGTAAGAAGGCTTACCAAAAGGTAAAAAGAGCCGCAGATGACTAAAAAAGAGAAGAATGAAAGCGCCACGATATTTTTTTTCATAGTTTGATTATACAAATATTTTATAAAAAGGCAAAACAAGCGATGAAACCGGATTTTGATGTTAAAAAAGCAGATTCTTTATGGGTGCGTTTTGCGGGTTTTATGCTTAAAAAAGGCGCTTCTCACGCTATTTTTTTTGAAAACTGCCGCAGCGTGCATACGTTTTTTATGAGATTTACTATCGATATAGTATTTCTTGATAAAAAAAATAAAATTCTTGCGGTCAGGGAAAAAGTTAAGCCCTGGAGAGTAGTCCTTCCAGTAAAAAATACGCAGTCTATACTTGAAATACCCTCAAATATCCCTCACAGTAATATTTACACCGGAAACGAGCTAGAGTTTTAAGTAAAAAAGCATTGATTATTGAATAAAAAATCAATAATTTGCTTTGCTATGCGTTTTTTTGACTGTAAATCAAAAAAATGATATAATTTCAAATTAATTTTCAAAATAAGGATTGGTAAAATGGAAAACAAAGAGACCGAACAGACAACTGCCCCTATCGAACAGATTATTTCGCAGAGAAAACAAAAAGCAAAAGATTTTGTAAATATGGGCATAAACCCTTACCCAGCACGCTGCAAATTTGAAAAGAATATTGCTGCGGTACAGAGCGAATTTTCTTCGCTTGAAAAGGAGCAGATGGCTGAAGGCGTAAAAGTTATGACTGCCGGAAGGGTTATGACTTACAGAAATATGGGCAAAGCCGCGTTTTTAGATATAAGGGACGGCTCGGCAAAAATACAGATATACGTGCGTGCCGATAAAGTGGGCGCGGACAAATATAAATTATTTAAAGATATGGTTGATTTATCCGATATTATTTCCGTTGAAGGTATGCCTTTCAGGACAAAAACAAACGAACTCAGCATAATGGTTGAAGATTGGACGATGCTTACAAAAGCATTCAGGCCGCTTCCTGAAAAATGGCACGGTTTGAAAGACGTTGAAACAAGATACAGGCAGAGATATCTCGATTTGATAGCCAACAGCGAAGTAAAAGACGTTTTTATTAAAAGAAGCGAGATAATTTCCGCCATAAGACACAAATTGGAAGAATTGGGTTTTGTCGAAGTGGAAACGCCGGTTTTGCAGTCTCTTGCCGGCGGCGCGAACGCAAACCCGTTTGTGACGCACCACAAGGCGCTTGATATAAACTTATTTTTAAGAATCGCTCCGGAACTCTTTTTGAAAAGGCTTGTTGTCGGAGGAATGGACAGGGTTTTTGAAATAGGCAGAAACTTCAGAAATGAAGGCATAGACAAAAACCATAATCCGGAATTTACGATGATGGAGCTTTACCAGGCTTACGCGGATTATAACGATATGATGGATTTAACGGAAACGCTTATAAAAGCCGCCGCTGAAAAAGTCGGCTCGGCTCTTAATTTAGAGTTCAGAAGGGCAAAGATGTTTGACCTTATTAAAGAATTTACGGGACTGGATCTGCTCCCTTACGTTGAAAGCGGCAAACTCTTTGAACAGGTAAAGCATTTAAACCTTGATTTACCTAAAAATGCTACTGAAAAGAAGATTTTAGACCAGCTTTTTGACGAAAAAGTTATACCTAACCTTAAAAATCCTACTTTTGTAATGGATTACCCGGCGGTTTATTCGCCTTTGTCTAAAGTGAAGTTTGAGCAGCCTGAAATAGCCGAAAGATTTGAGCTTTACATAAACGGTATGGAAATCGGCAACGCTTATTCCGAGCTGAATGACCCGGAACTGCAGAGAATACGCTTTTCCGAGCAGATGGAAGCCAAAAAGAAAGGCGAAGACGAAGTTATGCCTTTTGACGAAGATTTTATATGCGCTTTGGAACAGGGCTTGCCTCCTACAGGCGGGCTTGGAATCGGCATAGACAGGCTTGTTATGGTGCTTACCGGCGTTGAAACTATACGCGAAGTTATAACATTTCCCGCGATGAGGCCTGAATAATAAATGAAGATGTCAGCCGAACTTTTTATAGCGTTCAGATATTTAAAAGCCCGCAAAAAAGGTTTTTTTTCAGTGCTTACTACTTTAATTGCGGTTGGAGGCACTACGCTTGGCGTAGCGGCTTTGGTGATAACGCTTGCGATAATGAGCGGCTTTCAAAACGACATAAGAAATAAGATTTTAGGAATACAGCCGCATATAGTGGTTACAAGAATAGACGGCCAGCCTTTTAACGATTACAAAGAAATCGAAGAAAAGATGGCGGAAAACAAAAGTGTCATAAACAGTTCGCCGTTCATATATAAACAAGGCATTATCAGGGGGTTGGCGTCGTCCGTTTCTACCGGAATAATCATTAAAGCGGTCAATTATGCAAATGAAGACAGCATGGTGGGACTTTCAAAGCAGATAACCGTTTCCGATATGGGTTTTGACAAGCAGCATATCGGCAAACAACAGATTGTTTTGGGCAGCGAAATGGCAAAGACGCTCGGAGTTACGGCAGGCGATGAAGTTGTTTTGATGTTTCCGAGCAATTTCGGCAGTATGCCAAAAATGTATAAATATTCAGTTGCGGCAATTATGCACTCCGGAATGTATGATTTTGACTCATCGCTTGGTTTTGTGGATTTAAGCGACGCGCAGAATTTATTCGGCATGGACGATGAAGTAAGCGGCATAAGCGTGCAGACTGTCAGCTTTGATAAGGCGGTATCAATCGCGGAACAGCTTCAGAAATCATTGTCGTTTCCGTACAGGGCAAAAGCCTGGATAGAGATGAATAAAAATCTCTTTTCGGCGTTAAAGCTCGAAAAGATAATGATGTTTTTAATACTCGGGCTAATAATTCTGGTCGCGGCGTTTAATATCATTTCAAATTTGCTTCTTTTAAGCGTACAGAAATCAAAAGAGATAGGGATAATGTCAGCAATGGGCTTTTCAAAGATGAAGATATCAAAAATTTTCTTTTATGAGGGGCTTGTCGTAGGTACAATCGGCACGGTTTTAGGGATAATTATAGGTACGGGCATAAGTTTGATGCTTAAATATTTTGAAATCTTTAAGTTGCCTAAAGGCGTATATTACGTTGATAAGCTGCCCGTCGCTATAATTCCTTCCGATATTGTAATGATTGCGATATGTGCTTTTATAATAACGGTTTTGGCGGGTATTTACCCGGCATACCAGGTGTCTAAATTAGATCCTCTTGAAGCTATAAGATACGGGTAAACGACAAGTAATAAGTAATAGTGAATATTGAAAAAAAATTCCGTCACTCTGAACTTGTTTCAGAGTCAAACATACAAACGACAAATGCTGAAATGATACTGCGACTTCAAGCAGCATAACAATATTCAGCATGACGCCATAAACAGTTAAAACAGGTTGAAAAATGAATATAAAAACCCAAAACTTAAACAAGCATTATAAGAAAAAAGACTCGCTTGATGTCGAAGTATTAAAAGATATCAACCTTGAGATTAAAAGCGGAGAAAAAGTGGCTTTTACGGGCCCTTCGGGAGCTGGTAAAAGCACGCTTATCCATATTTTAGGCCTTATGGACAGGCCTACATCAGGCAAAGTGTTGATAGACGGCAAAGATTGTTTTGCTTCTGATGATAACTACCTTTGCAAAATGAGAAAGGAAAATATAGGTTTTGTGTTCCAATTTCATTATCTGCTTTCGGATTTTACGGTTTTGGAAAATATTCTTCTGCCCGTTTGGGAAAAAAAAGAAGAAAATCTGGAAAAAGCAAAAAAGATTTTAGAAAAAGTCGGTTTAAAACACAGGATTACGCATTTTCCCAATGAACTTTCGGGCGGGGAACAGCAAAGGGCGGCGCTCGCAAGAGCTTTGATTAACGATCCTAAAATTATTTTTGCGGATGAACCTACTGGTAATTTAGACAGGGCGACGGGCCTTGAGATAGAAAAACTGCTTTTGGACAGTTCTTCCGAAGGAAAAGCGACTTTAATTCTCGTTACGCATAATGAAGAGCTTGCTGCAAAAACAGACAGACGGATGAAGATGGTAGACGGAAAAATTATATAAGAATTCTTTTAAAGAGGTACGGTAAAATGAAAATCTATTTAGACGGAAAGCTTGTAAGCAAAGAAGAAGCAAAATTGTCGGTTTTTGACCACGGCGTTCTTTACGGCGACGGTATTTTTGAAGGCATAAGAGCATATAATGGAAGGGTTTTCCGCTTAAAAGAACATTTAGACAGGCTTTGGGCGTCTGCGAAAGCGATAAACCTTGAAATTCCCATATCAAAAAGCGAGATGGAAAAAGCTACGATTAAAACGCTTTTGGCTAATAAACTGACCGATGCTTATATAAGGCTTGTTGTTACAAGAGGCTGCGGCGATTTGGGAATGGATCCTAAAAAATGCCATATGCCTCCTTCAATAGTAATTATTACCGACAAAATATCGCTTTATCCTGAAGAACTTTATGAAAAAGGCGGTGAAGTTATTACCGCAGCTACAAGAAGAATGAGCCCGGACGCATTCAGCCCGAATGTTAAATCTCTTAATTATTTAAACAACATTATGGCGAAAATGGAAGCCACAAGGGCAGGCGTTATGGAAGCAATAATGCTTAATTCAGCCGGATATGTCGCGGAATGTACGGGTGACAATATATTTATAGTTAAAAACGGCATTTTATTTACTCCTCCCGCTTCAGAAGGCGCCTTGATCGGCATAACAAGGGACGCGATAATAGAGCTCGCGAAAAACAAGCTTAAAATACCGGTAAGGGAAGAACGTTTGACGATTTATAACGTTTACAACTCCGATGAGTGCTTTTTAACCGGCACCGCCGCTGAAGTTATACCGGTTGTATGCGCCGATTCCAGAAAAATAGCTGACGGCAAACCAGGTAAAATTACCGCAAAACTTATAAAAGAGTTCAAAAATCTGACAAGGCTTACAGGCGTTCCGATAAAGTGAAATATACAAGCCGGCGGCTGCGAAACCCGCCGGCTTGGTGTTTAGTTTTTAACTGTTTTCCTTTATTTGCATACTGACAAAATAAATTTAGCGCTTTTACCGTTATATATAAAGAAGCATAAAAGGTAAAAATAATGTGGAAGTTTATAAGGTATACCATATATATAGGCGTTTTAGCGGCGGCATTAATTGCGGTTTATAATGTCAGGGCTTTTATAATTGTTCCGAAAGCCGCAGAATACCTAAGCAAAGTATCAAACCACAAAATAACCATAGAAAATTTCTATTTTTCTCCTGTACAGGGCGGTTTGGCGGTAACAGGCTTATCCGTTGACAATCGCTTTTATACGGACAGGATGCTTATTCGTTTTAGCATTGTTAAAATCGTAAAAAACATTAAAAAACCAATCAATTATATCAAACAAATCGTTATATCCCGCGCAACTTTAGATTTTCAGGGTAAAGGTGCAGACTCCGGGTTCTCGGAAAAAAACGTGCTTGAAAATACACCTTTTACATTTCCCGGTGTGAATGCTGAAATACTAATTGACGAAACTGAAATAAAAACACCCGAATGGTCTGTAAAACTATCCAGTTCGCAGGCAACGCTCACTCCCGCAGGCATAAAAACAACATCAGTAATATATCTTTATAATATTCCCGTGAACCTTACTGTTTCTATGGAAAAGAAAGAAGAGTCGGTGTTCAATACCCAGATGATTATATTTGCCGAAAAGGAAGCGGAAAGTTTAATAGACATTAAAGGGGAAATTAACCTTTCAAATTTTGATTTTTCACAGAAAATATATATAGAAAAGATGTTTTATAAAGGCTTTGAAATTTCCGACTCATCCGGAAGCATAGTTAAAACCGGAAAAAACCTTAATGCCGGTTTATCGGGCGAATTTGGAAGTATTGTTTTTAAATCGGAAAATTTGATTGATTTTACTTCAGCCGCTAAAATAGATTTGTCTAAAATAAACAAAGACCTGGGCGCTGAAGTTGACTATAACCTTATCCAAAAAGACGGCGAAGGAAAGATAGAGTTTAATATACAAAACTTAAAGATTTATGATTTTCAGCTTGGCAGCTTTAAAATGGACGGCATAAGGCAAAAAGACGGATTAAGCAACCTTTTATGCGATTACGGAAACGGCAATAAAATTGAAATTGCCTATAAACGCGGCATTTATTCCGTTTTGCTGTTTGTGTCTAAAAAAAGCGCAGGCAGCGTAAGCGGCAATTTGATTACGGGCGAAGTCAGCGCGGATATTAATAATATGGACGTATCAAAACTTCCGATAATTCCTTTCATAAGCAAAGACGCTAAAGGCAAAGTTAACGTGAAGGGAAGCATAGATGAAAACAACGGCGAAATACTTTTTACGCTGAAAGATTTAAAAACCGGTAAAATAGATAAAACCGATCTTTACGGTTCTATAAAAAGAAACGGCGCAATGTATGTTTTTGACTTTTACAAAAGCGATAAAACAGTTGTTTTTAACAGCGTTGTACAGGAAGGAAGCCTTCTTTCTACGGATTTTAAGTTTATTAATACCGATATGGAGAATATATTCAGGGCTTTCGGCTATACAAAAGGCAGAATAACAGGCAAAGCAAGCGGCAGAATAAAGTACGCCAAAGATACCCTGACGGATTTTGACATAAGGGCGTTTGACGGTATGCTTTACAATAATAAGTTTTCAAAACTTGAAGCTAAAGGCAGCGTGGATTTACGTAAAATAAATATCGAACATTTTATGATGAAGGACTCAAATAACAATGTTACGGCATATGCCAGCGGGCTTTTAGGGTTTACGGCAAGAGATCCTGAATCCGCCCTTACCTGCAGATTTAAAAAAATCGATATCGGAGGAGCTGTTGTATCGGGCGATATAGCGTTTAACGGGGATATTGACGGCAAAAATGAAATTAAGGGAACTGTTACAAGCCCTAAAATAACTGTTTCCGGGGTAGATTTTGCAAATTTTACGGCTGATACGCTGATTTCAAGCAAAAGGGTATCAATAAACGGCATTACGGCTGAAAACGGATTAAAAGGCAATTTAAACTGCGCTATAAGCCAAAAAAACACCCTTTCCGGAAATATACAGCTTAAAAATACCGACATTAAAGGTTTTTATCCGAATTTGACTGGAAATTTGAACGCTGCATTAAAAATATCAGGAAGCCTAAACAACCCTGTTTTATCTTTAAGCGCGTCTGTCAGAAAAGGCACTTTGTCAAAACTTCCTTTTTCATTTGTTTCCGATATAACATATAAAAACAATATCTTAAGCGTAAAAAAAGCAGAATTTAACTCCGAAAAATCTAATGTTTCTTTTAAAGGAGAGTATTCAAAAAAAGGAAAAATCCAAATAGATTTCAAAAATATTAATGAAAAGTTTTTTAACAGGTTTGTGGGCTTCAGGACTCCCGTTACCGGCGATTTTTCCGGTAAAGGTACTTTGTCCGTCAAAAGGGATAAAAACAATTTAAATATGGTTATAAGCAGTACTAACACGTATGTTAAAGGCATTAAACTAAACAGTTTAAAAACCAACATTGGCGTTTACGGAAATACTATTTCGGTAAGCAGTGCGTACGCAAAAATCGCCGACAGCGAAGTGCGCGCCGAAAAAGGCAAATTTAACATAAAAACAGGCAAATATTCGCTTAACCTTCAGCTTGTTAATACCCATATCGGCCCGGCTAACGTGTTCGGCAATGCCGTATTGACCGGGACGATGAATAAAATAAAAGGCGGATCGGTTTATAACGGAAACGTAAAACTGCAAAACTTGTGGATTAACAGGTATAAACTTGAAGAATACACATTAGCTTACACTGTAAAAAACAAAACTTTGTCTTTG
>JAVBLP010000005.1:0-155694 GCA_031553505.1 Endomicrobiaceae bacterium | reverse complement strand
CTGAACTGCCTGTCTAAATGTTTATTATGCTCATCGGTTTCTTCGTATCCGCCGGGCGTAACTTTCGATTCGGCGCTTATCTGTGAAACTCCCAGGTTTACAAGTTCGTCTCTCATTTCGGCGCTTTCCCTTGTTGACATTATCAGCCCCGTATAAGGCACGGAAAGCCTTAAGACCGCAACAAGTTTTTTAAACTCATCATCAGTCAAAGGAAACTCCGGGTTTGACGCATAATCCGACCCGGGAGCCGGTTCTATGCGCGGCACCGAAATCGTGTGCGGTCCAAGCCCGTACCTTTCTTCCAAATATTCTATATGCATAAGAAGCGCTAAAATTTCAAACCGGTGGTTGTAAAGCCCCAGTAAAGGACCTATGCCGACATCATCAATACCTGCGGCAAAAGCTTTATCTATCGCGTCAAGGCGGTTATCCGGGTCTGTTTTCGGGCCGGATAAATGCAGCTTCCTGTAAGTTTCTTCGTGGTACGTTTCCTGAAATATCTGGTAAGTGCCTATTCCTGAAGCTTTAAGCTTTTCAAAATCTTTGACGCTTAAAGGCGCGGCGTTTACGTTTACCCTTTTGATTTTATTGCCTTTGTACTCGGCGTCATAAATAGCGCGCACTGCTTTTACGTAATAATCAACATTGTCTTTGGAAGCGGATTCACCCGCGACCATTAAAATGCGCTTATGCCCTCTTTTAAGCAGTATTTCAGTCTGTTCTTTGATTTCTTTAGGAGAAAGGTGTTTTCTTACAGTATGTTTATTGTTTGCGGCAAAACCGCAGTAAACGCAGCTATTTGAACATATATTGCTTATGTAAAGCGGTACAAACATAACCACTCTTTTGCCGTAAATTTTATTTTTTACGTAAGCCGCTGCGTCATATATTTTTTTCAAGAGTGTTACATCGGTAACGGCTAAAAGGACGGCGGATTCTTCAAGGCTGAGCCTCTGGAGTTTCTTCGTCTTTTCAAGTATCTTTTCAACTTCTTCTTTGGTAGGCTTTATCTGCAGTAAAGATTCTATCTTTTTTTCATCTATATGCTTCAACTTACTTACCTTCTTTTTTGTACTCTTTAATAATATCTACGACCTTTTTCGGCGTTAAATCTCCGTGTATTTTTCCGTTAACCATTATGACGGGCGCAAGCCCGCACGCGCCGAGGCAGCGCGCTTCCTGTAGCGTAAACATCATGTCCTGCGTAGTTTCGCCCGCGTTAATTTCAAGCTCGTCTTTAAGCGCGTCCATAATTTCCGCAGCGCCTTTTACGTAACATGCCGTGCCCATACATACGGAAATCGTGTATTTGCCCCTAGGCGTTAAATTAAAGTAGTGGTAAAATGTCGCGACTCCCCAAATGTGCGAAGTCGGAATATTCATCCGGTCAGCCACAAACTCCATAGTTTCTTTTGAAAGATAACCGTAAAGTTCCTGCGCTTTATGCAAAACCGCGATAAGATAAGAGCTTTCATTTTCTTTCTCAAGAAACTGCGATATATAATTCTGCAATTCTGTTTGTTTAGCGTCTGCCATATTATTTATTCTCCTTTGGTTCGATGCCCTTAGGGAAATGCTGTTTGTAATGCGTATGCAAAAGTTTATGTGATTTTTCGCTCAAAGGTTTGCCCAAAAAGTCGTCATAAAGTTTTTTAATATCGGGGTTTTCATGGCTTTTCCTTATCATTTTATGTTTATCGGAATCATAAAGCGCCTGAGCTCTCAGCTTTAAAAGGCTTATGTCGAAAGGCTCTGAACCAAGGCCCGCGTAAGGCTGTCCGCCGCCTCCGATACAACCGCCGGGGCATGCCATTATTTCGATAAAATGGTATTTGTTTTTATCTTTTCTGACTTCATTTAAAAGCTTGGAAGCATTGCCAAGCCCGTGCGCAACGGCAAAACGTATTTCAGTCCCGTTTATATCAATCTTTCCTTCTTTAATTCCCTGAAAACCTCTCGCTGCCTGAATGTCGATATTGCCCAATGATTTTCCTGTCGCAAGCTCATAAGCGGTCCTGAGCGCCGCTTCCATTACGCCGCCGGTGCTGCCAAAAATAGTTCCGGCGCCGGAAGACATGCCCAAAGGTGAGTCAAACTCTTCGCCTTTAAGCTCGGGAAGGTTTATTCCTGCGGATTTTAACATCCAACCTAATTCTCTTGTCGTAAGCGCGTAATCGGTCATTTGCATACCGTCAATCATAAGCTCCGGCCTTTGCGCTTCATACTTTTTAGCTACGCAGCACATAAAAGCTATGCTTGCTATATTTTTCGGATCAACTTTAATTTTTTCTGCAAAGTATGTTTTTATTATAGAACTCATCATAGACATAGGGGAACGGCACGTTGAAACATTCGGGATAAGGTCCGGATAAAACTGTTCCATCGCTTTCATCCAAGCGCTTGAACATGACGTTATCATCGGTAAAGCGCCGTTTCCTTTAACCCTTTCAAGAAACTCGCTCGCTTCTTCCATAATGGTTAAGTCCGCGGTAAACTGCGTGTCAAAAACATAATCAAACCCGAGTTTTCTTAAAGCCGCCGCGGTTTCTTTTTCCCAGTTTTTGCCCGGTTTTATACCGAAATATTCACCGATTGCGGCTCTTACGGAAGGCGCAATCTGCGCCACTTTTACTTTGGATTTATCGTTAAGCAGCTCAAAAGTTTCCTGTATATAGCTTTTCTCCATAAGCGTTGCCGTAGGGCACACGTTTACGCACTGGCCGCACGTTGTGCAGACGCTGTCTTTAAACGACATATCAAAAGCGGGGGAAATTTTTGAGTTTATGCCCCTGTTCGTAAAATCTATAGCGTGAATATTTTGTATTTCAGAGCACACTCTTACGCATCTGCCGCACAAAACGCATTTTTCCTGGTTATTGGTTATGCTTGGAGACGCTTTGTCTTTTTCATAAGTTTTTCTTTTGCCTTCAAAAGCCCTTTCTTCAACGCCGATTACGCGGGCGAGGTTTTGCAGTTCGCAGATGCCGTTTCTTTGGCATATATTGCAGTCCTGAGGATGATTATCCAAAATAAGTTCTACAATTTCTTTTCTTGCTTTGCGCACCGCTTCGGTATTTGTGTGTATCTTCATGCCTTCCGCGACGGGATAAGCGCACGAAGCTACAAAGTTTTTCATACCTTCAACTTCCACTATGCACACCCTGCAGCCGCCGTACAAAGAAAGCCTAGGGTGATAACAAAGGCTCGGTATTTTATAGCCCGCCATCGTGGCGGCCTGCATAATAGTTATGCCTTCAACAACGTCATAAGGCCTGTCGTTAATATATACTTTTATCATTTGCTGCCCTCCAAACCGGACTCTTTGGATATCGCGTCGAATTTACAAGCTTTAAAACACCTGGCGCAGTGAACGCATTTATCCTGGATAATAAAATGTTTTTCTTTAAACGCGCCGGTTATGGCTTCAACTGGGCATACGCCTTTGCATTGCCCGCAGCCTATGCATTTATCAGTTATTTCGTAACGCAGAAGCTTTTCGCAGACTTTCGCTCTGCATTTTTTAAGTTTGATATGTTCTTCGTATTCCTGCCTGAAATTTTTTATTGTGCTAAGCACGGGATTGGGCGCGGACTGCCCCAACCCGCAAAGAGAAGATTTTTTTATCACTTCCCCGAGCCTTTCAAGCTTTTCTATGTCGCCGTCAGCGCCTTCGCCTTCGGTAATTCTCGTCAAAATTTCAAACATTCTCGTAGTGCCTTCCCTGCACGGTACGCATTTGCCGCACGACTCGCTCTGCGTAAACTCAAGGAAGTATTTTGATATGTTGACCATGCAAGAATCTTCATCTATTACAATCATACCGCCGGAACCCATAATTGAGCCCGCCGCCGCGAGAGATTCGTAATCTATGCTTGTATCCAAAAATTTTTCCGTAAGGCAGCCGCCTGAAGGCCCGCCAGTCTGCACCGATTTAAATTTTTTATCATTCGGGATGCCTCCGCCGATATCATAAACAATCTGCCTTAAAGTGGTGCCCATCGGCACTTCCACAAGGCCGGTATTTTTTATTTTGCCAGCAAGAGCAAAAACTTTTGTGCCTTTTGACTTGTCAACTCCTATGCCGGCAAACCATTGCGGCCCTTCTAAAATTATAGGAACAATATTTGCCCAGGTTTCGACATTATTTACAAGGGTAGGTTTTCCGAAAACGCCGTTGGCGGCAGGAAAAGGAGGCCTCGGCCTTGGCATTCCCCTCTTTCCTTCGATGGAATTAATAAGCGCGGTTTCTTCGCCGCATACAAAAGCGCCCGCTCCAAGCCTTATCTCTATGTCAAAACTGAAATCGGAACCTAAAATATTTTGTCCTAAAAAACCTTCTTTTTTTGCCGCTGCAAAAGCTTTTTCCAGCCTTTCGACAGCCAAAGGATATTCCGCCCTTATATAAATGATGCCTTTTGCAGCGCCTATCGCGTATCCGCCTATCATCATGCCTTCAATTATACTGTGCGGATCGCCTTCAATGGCGCTTCTGTCCATAAACGCGCCCGGGTCGCCTTCATCGGCATTGCAAACAACGTACTTGTCCGGGTCTTTGGATTTCGCGGTAAACTCCCACTTTGTGCCTGTAGGAAAACCTGCTCCGCCTCTTCCCCTTAAACCCGCTTTTTTAATAGTTTCGATAACACCCACGGGTTTCATATCCGTTAAAACGGAAGCCAATGCCTGATACCCCTGCGCGTTGTAAATATAATCATAAATATTTTCCGGATCGATTAAGCCAACGTTTCTTAAGGCAATGCGCGTCTGCTGCGAAAAATAGCTTACGTCCCCGAAAGCTTTTTTAAAGTTGTCAGATATATGCTGTTTTGTCATTTTATCACCCACTGGCTTTGGATTTCGCCGCTTTTTAAGTGTTTTTCTATAATCTGGCGGGCTTTTTGCGCGTCGATTTGTACATACTGCGTTATCCTTTTGCCGTCTTCGACGATTTCAACGGTTGGCTCAAGATTGCATCTTCCCGAACACCCTTTTTTGCTTAAATACGCTTCCGCTTTAGGATTATCCTTCAGATATCCTTCAAAAACTGCCATAACATCAGCGGCGCCCGCGGCGTTTTCGCATGTAGCGGAACCAACATAGATCCTGACAGGCTTAAAAAAACCCGCCTTTTCAAGCTCTTTTTTCGCAATTTCCTTCTTTGCCTGAAGAATATCTTTTGGAGAACTCATTTCCCCTCCGCAAAAAAATTAATTTGTATTGATTTATCAATCATATATAGCATTGGAGGAATAATTTGTCAATAAAGTTAGAGTAACCTATGATTTTACAGGCATTTTTTTGATACAAAAAACAATGTGTTTTGACACTTACGGGCTTTTTTTATAGAATTGAATGCACTATGATGAACAGGAAACCTCTTTTTATAACAATGGAAGGCGGCGAAGGATCCGGAAAGACCACACATTCCCTCCTTTTAAAAGAATATCTTGAAAATAAAGGCTTTGAAGTTCTGCTTACAAGGGAACCGGGCGGTACCGCTCTTGCGGAATCGATGCGTTCAATGATTTTAAACCCGAATTCCAACCTTGAACCTTTAAGCGAGCTGCTTTTGTTTGAAGCTGCAAGGGTACAGCATATTAAAGAGATAATTCTTCCCGCTTTGGAAAGAGGAAAAGCCGTAATTTGCGACAGATTTACCGATGCTACCGTTGCTTACCAGGGTTTTGGAAGAAATTTGAGCATTTCTTTGATAAATAAATTGAATTCCGCGGCATCGATGGGCATTGAGCCGCTGATAACAATATATATGGACATTGACCCGAAACAAGGATTGAGCAAAGCCAAAAGCCTTGATAAAGAATCGTACGGAAAAAAAGGCGACCGCATAGAAAGGGAGTCCGTTAACTTCCATCAATCCGTAAGAAAAGGCTATTTGTCACAGGCAAAGAAATATCCGGAAAGGATAAAAATCATAAAAACGCAGAAAAAGCAGGAAGATACGCAAAATTTAATAAGGAAAGCTGTAGAAAAAGCGCTAAAAAATGTTTGAAAATATATTAGGCCAGCAAAAAATAAAGAAAATTCTTTCCAGCCAGATAAAAAGCGGCAAAGTTCCGCACGCCTATATATTTATGGGCCAAAACGGTGTCGGAAGGCGTTTTACGGCTGTGGAGTTTGCGAAAGTTTTAAACTGCACTACAAATGATTTTACGCAAACAGATACAGGGGCCTGCGGCAGGTGCATTAACTGCGAAAAAATTTCTAAAAACATACATCCTGATGTCCATTTTATTGATTTCGCGAAACAGGCGGAACTTGAAGACGAAGATTTTGAAAAACAAAAAATCCTTAAAATTGAAACAATAAGGTATATGCAGAAAGAAGTCGCGACAAAAGCGCACGAGTCCAAATGGAAATTTTTTATAGTTGAACCAGCGGAAAAGATGAACGCTGCAGCGGCAAATTCGCTCTTAAAAACGCTTGAAGAGCCGCCGGATAATACTATAATAATACTCATCGCGCGCCACAAAGAGACTATCCCGCAGACTATAGTTTCCCGCTCGCAAACTTTGTTTTTCCAGCCTTTAGGGCAAAATGAAATAGCAAGCTATATGATGCTGAACCATTCATTAACCTCCGCAAAAGCCGCAGAAATAGCGAATTTAAGCGAAGGCTCTATTGAAGACGCGGAAAAACTTATAGATGACACCAAAAGCGAAGGGCTTGCGCTTTGGCTTAAGCTTAAAAATGAAGATTTAAGCGTTTCGCAGCTGCTTGACCTTTCAAGAAGCATTGCAAGAAACGATGCTATAGAGTATATTGATGCGATGATGGCGGAAGCAAAAAAAGATTTCAGGCTTTACCCTTCGAGCGCGATAAAAACGCTTGAGTATTTAAGCAATTCAAGGGCTTTGCTTTTAAAAAACGTAAACGCGCAGACGGTTATGGATAACTTATTTTTTGATTTGGACGATTTAAAGAAAACATCCAAAATGTTTAAAATTTAGTTTTAAAAATATAAAAACACAAGGTTTAAAAGTTTTAGGCGAAACGCAGCAAAACCGAGCGAAGTTTACACGGCTGCAAAGCGTAAATGAGCGCAAGTTTTGCAAAGTTGCCGCCAAAAATTTTAAACCGCTATAAAATATTCAGGAGATGAGTATGCCAATGGCAGTCGGAGTAATGGTAAGAAGGATTAAAGATAAAATTTATGCCGATGTAGGGCATTTAGATTTAAAACCGGGCGACAAGATAATACTTGAAACCGAACACGGCGTGGAATCCGGCGTGGTATGTGAAAGAGAAAAGAATATACAGAAGGGCAAAGACCCGATAGGTAAAGTTTTAAGAAAAGTTACCGAAGAAGACAAAAAGAAGCTTGCCGAAAACGAGAAAAGAAACGCTAAAGCTTTAAACATAGTGCTTGAAAAAGCCGATGACCACGAACTTGACATGAAGCTTACCTGCGTGCAGTACACCTTTGACCGCTCAAAGCTTTTTGTCTATTACACTTCCGAAACAAGAGTAGACTTCAGAGAGCTTATAAAAGATTTAGGGCACATTTTAAAGACAAGAATACAGATGGTGCAGATAGGCGTAAGAGACGAATCTAAAATGGTTGGCGGAATAGGCACATGCGGCCAGGTTTTATGCTGCCAGAGCTTTTTAAAAGATTTCAGCTCGGTAACAATAGATATGGCAAAAGAACAGGATTTATCGCTCAACACCGCAAAACTTTCAGGCTTATGCGGAAGGCTGATGTGCTGCATAGCTTACGAAAACGACAATTATAAAGCTATAAAGAAAGATCTGCCTAAAATAGGCGAAATGATATCAACGCCAAACGGAAAAGGAAGGCTGGCGGCTATAGACTGCGTAAAAGAAACAGTTACCGTTGAACTGGGCAATAAAGAGTTTAAAAATTTCCCGGTATCCGACATCAAAAACAAAAATAAAAAGGACGCAAAATGAAATTTTATATAACTACGCCGATTTACTATGTAAACGATTTGCCGCATATAGGGCATTCATATACTACGATAGCGGTTGACATAATCGCGAGATGGAAAAGGCTGAACGGTTTTGACGTTTTTTTCCTTACCGGCACAGATGAACACGGCGCGAAAATCGCCGCGGCGGCAGCGGAAAAAGGAAAAACCCCGCAGGAACTCTGCGATGAAATGAGTTCAAAATTTAAAGAAGCCTGGAAACTTTTAAACATTTCAAATGACGATTTTATACGCACAACAGAGCCGAGACACGCCGTTTCCGTTGAAAAAATAATGCAAACCCTTTTTGACAAAGGGCTTATATTCAAAAGTAAATATGAAGCTTTATACTGCGTAGGCTGCGAGAAGTTTTTAGCCGAAAAGGATTTGGATGAAAACGCCTGCTGCCCCGATCACAGAAAAAAACCCGTACTTCAGTCAGAAGAGAACTACTTTTTCAAACTTTCCGCGTTCCAGAAAGATTTACTCGACAGGATTACCGACCCTTCGCATAAAGAACACATAGAAATACAGCCGGAAGAAAGAAGAAACGAAATCGTCGGCAAATTAAAGCTCGGGCTTGAAGACATAAGCGTTTCAAGAACCGCGCTTGAATGGGGCATCCCGATTCCTTTTGACAAAACTCAAACCGTTTACGTCTGGTTTGACGCGCTGATAAACTACGTAACAGGCGCCGGTTTTCCTTCCGATGAATCTAAATTTAACCGGTACTGGCCGGCAGACGTGCACGTAATGGCAAAAGACATTATATGGTTCCATTCCGTAATATGGCTGGCAATGCTTATGGGCGCAGGGCTTGCGCTGCCTAAAAAAATCTATTCTCACGGTTTTTTTACGATGAACGGCAGCAAAATGTCCAAAACGCTGGGCAATGTTATATCCCCGCAGGAGCTTGTAGAAAAATTCGGCGTTGACGGCGCGAGATACCTTGCCGTGACGATTATGCCTTTCGGGCCGGACGGCGATATTTCGTGGAGCGGCCTTATGCTTAAATACAATGTCGACCTTGCGAACAATCTCGGTAATCTTATTTCCAGAACCATCAAAATGGCGGAAAAATACTTTAACCTTCAGGTTCCTGAAACTAAACCTGATTTGGAACTAGCGAAAAAAGCCGCGAAGATCCTGAAAGATAACTTTGTTCCGGGCATTAATGCTTTGCATTTGCACAAAGCCGCTGAAGCATTGCAAAATGCGATAACGCTTGTAAACCAGCAGATAGAAAACGACGCGCCGTGGAAACTCGCGAAGACCGATATGGTTAAACTCGCGTCATGCATATACTCGTATTTACAGGCGGCAGATATAATAGTTATGCACCTTTTGCCGTTTATGCCTACCGTAACGCAAAGAATTTGGGCTGTTACAGGTGCTTCCGGAAATATAGAAGATACCGCGAAAAAATACTTTACGGATAAAATCATTCCTGAAAACGGCTTTTCCGTGCCGGGCGCAAAGCTGCAGGCTGCGGAAATCCTTTTCCCGAGAATTACGGAAGACAAAAAGAGCTGAAATGATTATAGATACGCATGCTCATTTAACAGACCCGAAATTTGATACGGACCGTGAAGAAGCTTTAAAGAGGGCTTTTGACTCCGGAATATCAAAAATAGTTGAAATATCCTGCGAAACCGCCCTTTGGGATAAAGCGTTAGAGTTTTCGAAAAAAGACAATATATACGCCACTTTCGGCATACATCCGCATGAAGCGCAAAAAGCAACGCAAGAAGATTTTCAAAAGCTTGAAACGCTGATTCAAAATGAAAAAACGGTTGCTTTAGGCGAAATCGGACTGGATTACCACTACGACTTTTCCCCGCGAAAAATTCAACGTGAAGTTTTTATAAAACAGTTTGAAACCGCAATGAAATATAATAAACCTGTGGTAATACACTGCAGAAGCGCTTATGAAGAGCTTATCGTTTTGCTTAAACACTACGCAACTCTTCCGAAAGGTGTTATTCACTGTTATTCAGGAAGCGTTGAAGAAGCTGAAATTTTTACCGGAATGGGCTTTTTGCTCGGCATAGACGGCCCGGTAACTTATCCGAAGTCGGATAAATTAAGGCAGATTGTGGCTGAAACCGACATATCGAAACTCCTTATAGAGACAGACTGCCCTTACCTTGCGCCGCAAAAATACAGGGGCGAAAGAAATGAACCCGCGTATATAATTGAAACCCTCAAAGAAATTGCAAAGGTTAAAAATATTTCTTATGATGAAGCCGAAAGAATGACCACACAAAACGCGTTGGATTTGTTTAGCATAAAATAACGGGGACGAAATGAACACAATAGCTTACGTTTACGGCGACAATTTATACCTTAACATAACAAACCGCTGCATGATGGCGTGCCCTTACTGCATAAAGCACAAATGGGCTAACGACTTCAGGGGCAACGATTTGAAGCTTGAGAAAGAGCCTGGCGTTAAAGAAGTTATAGAAGCCATTGGCGACCCTAAAAAATACGGCCAGATAGTGTTTTGCGGGTACGGCGACGCGCTTGTAAAACCGGAAGAAGTGAAAGAAATAAGCAAATGGATAAAAGATAAAGGCGGAAAAGTAAGAATTAACACCGCCGGCCTTGCCAACCGCTACCACGGAAAAAACATACTGCCCGAACTGAAAGGCCTTGTGGATACTATTTCCATCAGCTTAAACGGTTCAACACCTGAAGAACATAACGCAATTAACAGGCCTATGTTTAAAGAAGAATCTTTTGACGAAATTATAAAATTCGCAAAAGAAGCGAAAAAATATATTCCGGAAGTTGTTTTTACCGCCGTAGAATTCCCGGATTTTGACGTTTCAAAAGTTGAAAAGATAGCAAAAGATGCTGGCATTGATTTCAGAGTGCGCCCGTACCTTGATGATGACAAATAACAGGAATTCGGTTTTACTATGGAAATCGAGATAAAAAAAGTTTTTCAGCTCGCCTGCCTGCCCTTGGCGGTACTTATCTTATCTAAAATTCTTTTTTCTTTTGGCGCACCCAGAATACACTCATATATAACCGTTGACGGACTCACTTACACGGTCAGCCCTTATAAAAGTATTCCGCTTAAAACAGTTTTAGACAAACAAGGCATAAAATTAAACCCCGGTGACATTGTATCCTCAAATATTTTAAAACCCGTAAAACCTTTGCAGGACGTTAAGATCATACGCGTTACAAAAGAATCCAAAAAAATTACCGAAAACGTGCCGTTCAGGATGACGTGGAGCAGAAAATATAATTCAAACCTGAGAAAATCGGAGCTGCAAAAAGGCATCGAAAAAAGCATAACAAAACGCGTTATGGATACATACTATGACGGCGTTTTGCACGACAGGCAGATATTAAACGAACGCTCTGTCGCGAAGGAATACTACAGGCTCGCACTTATCGGAAAAGACCATAAAATTGAAAAACTTTATGATTTATCAAAAGCAAAAAGAATGAAGATGGTAGCGACTGCTTATTACCCGGGAGACCCTCTTGCCTGGGGAGACGGAACGGTTACGTTTTTGGGTCAGAAAATGCAAAGGGGCATAGTGGCGGTTGATCCAGAAGTAATACCTTTGAAAACAAGGCTTTTTGTATCCGGATACGGATACGGATACGCGGGAGACACAGGAAACCTTATAAAAGGGAACCGCGTAGATTTAGGCGTAAACAACGTTGAAGAAGAGCAGGCTTGGATGTTTAGGGACGTTACTGTTTATATTTTGGAGCCTTCCAGTACTTGGTAACAACAACCAAGTAATAATTAATAGCGAAAAATGGAAAAGTTGTTTTATGTCCGTGATTCTGCACTCTGAAAGAGTTGCAGAATCCATCTAAATTGCAGGTAAATAAAGGCTAAAAACTAGATTTTGCGAACACTTAAAAGCAGCGCCGCAGAATGACATAAAATTGTTACTCATTAATTGTTATTTATTACTTGCCTTTATAACTTCTTAATAACCTTACAAGGGCTGCCCACCGCCAAAGAACCGGAAGGAATATCTTTCGTAACAACGCTGCCGGAACCTATTACAACATTATCGCCGATTGTCACTCCGGGCAAAACTATCGCGTTCCCTCCTATCCAAACGTCATCACCGATCCTTATCGGGCTTGATGTATCGATAATCTTACCGTTTACAATCCTCTCGCTTGCTTTTAGGGGATGCGAAGCGGCGTATATCTGGACTCCCGGCCCAAACATAACATTATTACCTACCGTAATTTTAGCGCAATCCAAAACTACGCAGTTAACATTCATATATACATTATTGCCGAAAAAAATATTTTCCCCGTAATCGCAGTAAAAGGGAGGTTCGATATACAGATTGCTTCCGATGCCGCCAAAAAGTTTTTTAAGGCATTCCTGCCTTTTTTCTGTCTCCTTTGTGCCGGTTGCGTTAAACTCTTTTAAAATATCTTTCGCACGGTGGAATACTTCTCTGAGCCCGGAGTCTGAAGCGTCGTATTCAAGGCCTTTAAGCATCTTTTCTTTTTCTGTCATCATACTCCTCCGTTTTTATGTTTTTTAAATAATAACAAAAAATACAATAAATTAAAAAAGCCTCTGCAGTTCATACAGAGGCTTTCGTTTATCCGCAAAAATAACTATTTTTTAATCATCCTGTTTACGGCGCTTATAAGAGCTTTTATTGAGGATTTACTTATACTTTGGCTTATTCCGGCGCCAAAATATGCTTTTCCCGCGGAGTCCGTAATATGCACATACGTTATAGCTTTCGACTTCGCGCCGTCTTCCAAAGCGTGTTCGCTGTAATCCTTAACGTCAAAAGAAATATTTAATTCCTTTGATATTGCCTTACAGAAAGCTTCAATTATGCCGTTGCCTTTTTCATTTACAGTTTTTGCTTTACCATTAACTGATATTTCAGCGAAAACTGAACTTTCCCCGTTAATTTTTTCTTCAAATCTTATCAATGCCACAGGCGAATCTATATTTACATATTCCTGCCTGAACAAATCGTAAATTTCTTCAGGTTTCAGTTCTTTATTGCCGCTGTCAGAAACTTCGGTAGTTTTATTTCCAAATTCCTGCTGCATAGCTTTCATCGGAACTTTTATCCCAAAGTTCTGTTCGAGAATATAAAACACGCCACCTTTTCCGGATTGCGAATTTATCCTGATTATAGCTTCGTAGTTTCTGCCGACGTCTTTAGGGTCAATAATCAAATACGGCATTTGCCAGGTTTTATAGTTGCAGCCTATTTTTTCCATACCTTTTTTTATCGCGTCCTGATGCGAACCTGAAAATGCAGTAAAAACAAGCTCTCCGGCGTACGGATGCCTTGGATGCACATCCATCTGTGTAAAGCTTCTGTACTCTTTTACAACTTCATCAATATTTGAAAAATCAAGACCCGGGTCTATACCCTGCATATAAAAATTCATCGCCATTACCATCAAATCGGCATTTCCGGTGCGTTCACCATTACCGAACAATGTGCCTTCAACCCTGTCCGCGCCGGCTAAAATTGCAAGTTCGCTTGCCGCAATACCGGTCCCTCTGTCATTATGCGTGTGCAGGCTCACTACAACATTTTCACGGTATTTTAAGTTATTGCACATATATTCTATCTGGTCCGCATACACGTTCGGAGTAGTGTACTGCACGGTTTCCGGAAGGTTAATAATATGTTTTCTGCCAGGCACAGGTTTCCAGATATCTAAAACGGAGTTGCAGATATCCAGCGCGAAATCCATTTCGGTAGCGTTAAAAGTTTCAGGCGAATATTGAAACCTGAATCTTTCAATTCCGTACTTTTCACCGTATTTCTGAAACATTTCAGCGCCTTCCACGGCCATTTGTTTTACTTCTTCTTTACTTTTGTTAAACACCCAATCCCTGTGCATAGGGCATGTAGAGTTATACAAATGCACTATAACTTTTTTAATGCCTTCTACGGATTCAAAAGTTTTTTCGATTAAATGTTCCCTTGCCTGCGTAAACACCTGTACAGTAACATCGTCAGGTATTAAATTTTCTTCTATCAGCCTTCTTATCAGCTTATATTCGGTATCGGAAGCTGACGGGAACGAAACTTCTATTTCCTTAAAACCTATCCTCACCAAAAATTTATAAAACTCTATTTTTTGTTCCAAAGTCATAGGCACTTGGAGGGCTTGATTGCCGTCACGAAGATCTGTACTGCACCAAACAGGCGCTTTTACAAGTTCTTTGTCAGGCCATGTTCTTTCCTTAAATTCAAACTTCGGAAATTTCTTGTACTTTGTGTGATTCATAATCACCCCTCCTTTTAAGCATCAGGTGCTTTATTTGAGCGGTTTTGCCGCTTTACTTCTTAATGCCCCATACACGTCAGCATAGCTGCTTTCCCATACAAAAATAAAAAATCTGCGTCTCTTTTTTAGAGACGCAGATTTGAATTTTTAATTTTGGAGGTTTTGCCCCCCTGCGCGGTACCACTCTAATTCGCCTTTCGGAAAAAATCTTATTTGGCGCTCTTTACGGACACTATCATGTCCTGCCTGGTATCAAAAGATACATTTAACGGTCGGCTGCCGGCAAAACTTACTGGCTTTTTCAAGCTTTCAGTCTGCAACTCAAAGGTGAGTTCGGTTTTTCTTAGATACAGCCTTGCACCAGCCGGCTGCTCTCTGGAGGTTCGTAAACCTCAATCTTTGATAAAACCTACTATTCCTTATCACAGTTTTTAAACAACATTTTTAAATGAGCAGATTGTTACAGTATTCTAACAAATTAACTATTTTTGTCAAGTTTATTTTACATCATATCTTATCGTATGACGTAAAAAATGTTTTTGCAATTCGACTACGACAAGAGGAAATACGGACAAAAGTATAACTATTATCCAGTGTATTAAACTTATTTTAACAAGATAAAATATACTTGCCACAGGCGGTATAAGCGCTACGGCAAACATAATCGCTATCGAAAGCATCGAGCACCAAAACAACGGTTTATTTGACATCCACCCGAGTTTAAATATGGATTTTTTATTGCTTCTGACATTAAATATGTGTATTACGGACGAAAAACCCAAAATAAGGAAAGCCATAGTCTGGCCTACTAGATGAGAAGCCTGTATACCGCTTGCCGAAATTGTCACAAACTTGCCTATGTAAAAACCTGCAAGCGTTATTATTGTAAACACGATTGCCATCACCATTATCCTTCTGGCAAAACCATAAGCAAATATGCTTGTACCCTTTGGTATGGGTTTTCTGTCCATCAAGTCGTCTTCAGCTCCTTCCCTGCTGAGCGCAAATCCGGGAATACCGTCAGCAACAACGTTGATAAGCAGCAGTTGTATAGCCACTACCGGAATTCCAAAATTTAAAACAAATGCCAAAATCATTATCAATATTTCTGAAATATTACAGCTTAAAAGGAAATAAACGGTCTTTCTTATATTGTCATAAACCTTTCTTCCTTCTTTTACCGCCGCAACAATAGTCGCAAAATTATCATCCATTAAAATCATTTCCGCGGCATTTTTTGCCACATCCGTGCCGGTTATGCCCATTGCAGTGCCGACATCTGCGGCTTTAAGCGCCGGAGCGTCATTTACGCCGTCGCCTGTCATCGCTACTATTTCATTATTGGCTTTCCATGCCTGCACAATTCTTATTTTATCTTCAGGGCTTACTCTCGCGTAAACGGCGTAATGTTTAACATTTTTTGTCAGTTCCTCATCGGAAACTTTTTGCAGTTCTTCTCCGGATATCGTTTTATCGCCCTGTCCGAGTATGCCTATTTCCTTTGCAATAGCGGAAGCCGTCATCACATGGTCGCCTGTAATCATAACGGTTTTTATGCCGGCTTTTTTTGCAGCCGCTACGGCTTTGACACTTTCTTCCCTAGGCGGATCTATCATTCCTACAAGCCCTACAAACGTAAGGTCTTTTTCAAGTTCCTGGGCGGTTAAGTCTTTAGGGAGTTTGTCATAATGCTTTTCTGCTACCGCGATAACTCTTAATACCCTGCCGGCAAATTCATCGTGAACACTCATTATTTTTTCTTTGGATGCTTCACTTTTGGTAACGGGGATTTTATCTATGGCACCTTTTGTGATTGAAATATAACCGCCGCTTTCAAGATGATGAACGGTAGTCATAAGTTTTCTTTCGGAATCGAACGGTATTTCAAACACTCTCGGATATTTTTCCTGAAGCTCTTTTTTAGATGTTCCTTTTTCCTGCAAAAGGCGTATAATTGCCGTTTCGGTAGGATCGCCGATAACCTTTTCAATACCGTCTTTTTTCTCTATTGTCGCGTTATTTGCAAGGCTGAGTATCGCAAGAAGGTGGTGTTCAACTAGTTCGAAATCATCTTCAGCTTTTTTAGGATTATGCCCGGCAGCCCAAACAGCTTTTATAATCATTCGGTTTTGGGTAAGCGTGCCTGTTTTATCGGAACATATAACGGACGTGTTTCCTAAAGTTTCAACAGCGTTTATTTTGCGGATAATCGCGTTTTTCCTTGCCATATTCTGCACGCCGTAAGCCAACGATATAGTAACTATAACCATAAGCGTTTCCGGCACGGCGGCAACGGCAAGCGATACGGCAAGCATAAGCATATCCATAACGGCTTCGCCGCGTGAAAGCCCCATGAAAAACAATGCCGCGGCCGAAACTAAAGCCACGACGGTCATTATTTTTCCTATGTGCGATAATCTTTCCTGCAGGGGAGTTTTTGATTTTTTTGTTTTATTTAAAAGTCCTGCTATTTTGCCGACTTCGGTATTCATGCCTGTTGCAACAACTACCGCTAAAGCTCTTCCGTTTGTGATAAGACAGCTCGAAAAAAGCATATTAAGCCTGTCTCCGAGAGGAGCGTTTTCTTCAATTTTTGCGCCAGCGTCTTTTTCAACGGGAACGCTTTCACCCGTTAAAACTGCCTCGTCAACTTTTAAGCCGTTGCTTTCTATTATTCTTGCGTCAGCGGGCACCATATCGCCTGCTTCAAGTTCTAAAATATCGCCCGGCACAAGCTGTTTGACGTCAAGCATTTCCTTGGCGCCGTTTCTTATAACAAGGGTAGTGTCGGTATTCATATTCTTAAGCGCTTCCAAAGCCTTCTCGGCACCCAACTCCTGCTTAAGGCTTAAAATCGTGTTGATAATGACAATGGCAAGTATAACTACAGGCTCGGAATAGCCTTCACCGGTTTTAACTGCCAAGAAACCGGATATGCCTGCGGCTACTAAAAGAATAATTGTTGTGAGGTCTGACAAGGAATGTAAAACTTTTACAAAGACGCTTTCTTTTTTTTCTTCTTCAAATTCGTTTAAGCCTTGAGATTCCTGAATTTCGCTAACCTGTTTGTTTGTAAGGCCTTTTTTGGGGTCTGTGTACAAAAACTTAAAAATATCTTCAAGCTTTTCCTGTGTCCATTTCATCAGCACCGCCTTTTTTATTATAGATTTTATACCTGTTTTTTAGTTGGTTTGTAACGGATTAATTGGTTTTTTTGAGAATAAAAGGGTTTTATGGCGTTATTATAACAAATTTGAAAAACTCTTTAAATAATTTTTTGGAGGTTTTTAGCAGTTTTGCGTCTAAAACTAATATTTATTTCTGTTTACTTTCTTCCGCCCATGAGCGGCGGATATAAAGAGGTTCTGTTTTGGAAAAGCTTTCACCATTCATCTTTTGCGCCAAAGTTCCTAAAACGGATGCTTTTGGAAACAAAAAACTTTCGGGCAGCGATACTGCGGACGCGCCTAAATGCTTTAAAATAACGGCTTTATAAGAAATTGCGGCGTTACCGGCAACTAAAACTTTATTTTTATATTTTTTAAGAGATTTACAAAAAGCTTCTATGCTTTTTATAGCTACATTATTACCGGATTTCACATACACTTCATCCCTTAAGGCGTCTATCGCTGCAATAATTTTTAAGCCTTTTATATCAAAGGCTTTTTCAAGTATTTCCAGAGAGTTTACCGCAATTACGGGTTTTTTAAGCGTTTGCGCGAGTGTTTTTACGGCAGTCATACCTACCCTTATCCCTGTGAAGCTGCCGGGACCGGTTGAAACTGCAAAAGAATCTATGTTTTTATAATCGTTTCCCGTATCTTTAAGTATTTTTTCAATAGCCGGGACAATCATTTCCGAGTGTATATGCCCGTTGTCATAAAAAAACTCCGCTACGGTTTTGCCGTTATCATTTAACGCTATGCTGAATGTTTTGCCTGAAGTTTCTACCGCTAAAATTTTCATTTTCTTTTCTCTATTGTTATTTTTCTGCCTTCAACGGCATCTTCTATCAACACGTCCCAGTGGCTGTCATTTTCAGCTCCCATAAGCCTCTCGGCCCACTCAATAAGCGATATGTTTTCGCCGTAAAGATACTCTTCAATGCCTATATCCCAAACGCTGGCGGGTTCGAGCCTGTATAAATCCATATGGAAAAGTTTTGATTCGCCGGCTTCATACTCATTTACAATCATAAAGCTCGAGCTTCTCGCAAAACCTTTGTTTCCAAAAGCTTTTACTACGCCCTGCGAAAAGGTAGTTTTACCGCTCCCGAGCGTGCCTTTTAAAAATACGATATCACCTTTTTTAAGCAAAGATGCAAATTGTCTGCCAAGTTCCCTCGTATCTTCCGGAGTTTTCGCGTTAAAGACGGATTTTTTAGAAATGTTTAAAGCCTTTATATTTGACGTTTTGCATTTTTCCATTGTGAAAGTATTTTACCTTTTTTGAAGAGTTTATTCTGCCTATATATGAAATGCCGGGAAGCTTTCTTTTAAGGGCGTCTGCTTTGTTTTGAGGCACAGTAAAAACAAGTTCAAAATCTTCGGCGCCAAACAAAGCATAATTAATGCATTTGCTTGCGTTTTTTACAATTTCTTTCAGTTGTAAAGACACCGGTACTTTTTCCAAAGATATATCGGCTCCCCGTTTGGATTCTTTAGCAAGCAATTCTACAGATACATACAAACCGTCGGAAGCGTCAGTCATTGAAGAAGCGTATTTCGCAATTATCCGCGCTTCTTTTATCCTTGCCTGCGGCAAATTTTGTTTGGCTATAAGAATTTTTTCATCTGCATTATATTTTCGTCTTACGCCGTATTTGTACAATAAGTCAACGCCGGCGCCGACATCCCCGAATGTTCCGGTAACGCCTATAAAATCGCCTGATTTGGCGCCGTTTCTGTTAACGATTTCGGAAGGCTTGCAAGCACCGACAACCGTAACAGATATAACTATTTTATCGGATTTTACCGTATCGCCGCCCGCTATAAAAGCGCCGTATTTATCACAAGTATCTTGAATGCCTTTATAAAGCTTTTCAGCATATTTCAAAGAAATGAAAGAAGGCATACCTAAACCGACAAACACATATTTTGGTTTTACCGCGCCCATCGCTGCAATATCGCTGATATTGATTTCAACGGCTTTGCGGCCTAAATCATAAGGCGTTGTCCAATCTTGCTTAAAATGAACATCTTCAATAAGCATATCTTTTGTCACGCATAGAGCTTCTTTTCCCGATTTGAAACAAAAAGCGTCATCTCCTATATGTGTAATGATATTTTTATTATGTTTATTGGAAGAATAGCGTTTCTTTATAATATCTATAAAGCCGAATTCACCTATTGTGTTTATTGTGTATTTTTTTTTCATAACCCATCCTTTTTACTTCGATAATTATATATTTTTCGACAATAAAGCTCAAATAAAAGATTTTTATTTACAAAAAACTGGATTTTGCTATAATAAAAACCCCAAATAAATCTAAAGGAGGCAGCCATGAACGTTTTTAAGCCGGAAGTAGCAAATTTCAGCGGCAAAGAGGTGAAAAAAAACATCGGCATTATTATTGTTGTTGCGATAATTTTTGCTCTTATAGCTTTTCTTTTCGGCAGTTTTTTTACGGTTCCGGTAGGATATGTAGGAGTGCGCATAAATATCATTAGCGGGCAGACCGAATCTTTCGCAAGAGGTACTTATTTTAAAGTGCCGATTGTGCATAAAGTGGTTAATTATGACGTTAAAACGCAAAGGCAGGAATTCAAAGCAACTTCCGCTTCCAAAGACCTTCAGGCGGTACATGCGATTATTGTCGTAAATTTCAGGCCGGATTACAGCAAGGTAAACGATATACATACAAATATAGGAAGCGATTACCAATGGAAAGTTATAGAGCCTGCCGTGCAGGAAGCAGCAAAAGCGGCTATTTCAAAGCTTCCCGTTGAAATGGTTGTCGTAGAACGCGAAAACCTGAGAGCTTCGATAGAATCAAGGCTTTCGGAAAAACTTGCCCCGTACAGCATAATAATTGAAAACGTGAACATAACAAACATAGATTTTTCATCAGAATTTAACAGAGTTGTGGAAGAAAAACAAATTGAAGAACAAAAAGTAAAAAAGGCGGAATACCAGAGAAAGCAGGCTGAAGAAGAAAAGAAAACGCAAATTCTCCTTGCAGAGGCGGAAGCCCAGAAGCAGCAGCTTTTAAGGCAGTCTGTTAACAAAGAGATCATAGGTCTGAAGTGGATTGAAAAATGGGACGGCAGATTGCCTACTTATATGATGGGCGACGGACAAAACGTAATAATGGCTTTGCCTAGCAAATAATAAGTTTCCAATACTTAAAATAAAAAAGAGACAGGCGTTTTAAACCTGTCTCTTTTTTATTTTAGGAGTACCATCTATTCCAAAAATTTTTCAACAGTATAAGCTATATATTTTGCGGCTTTCGGGAGGGCCGTTTCATCAATATTAAAGTTGCTGTGATGCCACGGATAAGAAGTAGCTTTATTTTTTGACGTGCCTATATACATAAAGTTGCCAGGCACTTCATCCAAATATTCGGCAAAATCTTCTCCGCCCATAGACGGTTTCTCCAAAACCACTACATTCGACTTGCCGTAAAAATCTTTTGCGGTTTTGTGGCACATTTTGGTGATTTCTTTAGTATTAATTAAGGGGCTGCCGACTGAATCATAAATAATTTTATACTTTACGCCATACGCTTGCTTAACAGCCTCAAGTTTTTTAAATATTTTTTCTTTGATGAGCCTTCTGGTTCTTGAATTTATGCTTCTGACCGTCCCGTCCAAAGAAATATTTTCGCAGATAATATTATACGCGTCGCCGCCTTTAATTTTTCCGAAAGTTATTACTGCCGGGTCTACCGGGTCAATTTCCCTTGATACTATGCTCTGCACCATATTAATAAAAACCGATGCCGCGACAAGAGCATCTTTACCTAAATGAGGATACGCCCCATGCGCAATTTCACCTTCAAAATAAACGGTAACTTTATCTACGGCAGCCATCATTTCACCGTATTTAATCCCCAGTTTTCCTGACTGAATCCAAGGGCAAACATGTACGCCTAAAATCATATCCGCCTGCGGATTTTTTAATGCGCCGCCTTTCACCATATTGATCGCGCCGTCGGAAGTCTCTTCACTAGGCTGAAACAACAGCCTTACATTGCCCTTAAGCTCATCTTTGTTTTTAGATAAAAGTTTTGCGGCGCCAAGCATTACCGCTATATGCGCGTCATGCCCGCAAGCGTGCATAACGCCGTCATTCTTTGATCTGTATTCTATTTTATTATCTTCCATTACAGGCAAAGCGTCAATATCAGACCTTAAGGCAATCGTTTTACCTGGTTTGCCGCTTTTTATAGTGCCTATAACGCCGGTTTTACCGATTCTTTTATAAGGAATTTTAAATTCTTTTAACTTACTTTCAATATATTTTGCAGTTTTAAACTCCTGCCCGCCTATCTCAGGGCATGAATGAATATCTCTTCTTATTTTTATTACTTCATTTTCAAAACTCATTTTCCCCCCGCTGTTGCAATTGATTTTATGGCATAAGGCAAATTATCAACTATATCGCCTGCTATAATTCCCGCTGAACCTTTGTCCGTTTCGGAAAGTTCCCCGGCAAGTCCGTGGATAAAAACCGCTGACTTAACATTATCAAATAAATTTCCACCTAAATGTGAAAATGCCGCTATAACGCCGCTCAAAACATCCCCGCTGCCTGCGGTAGCCATCGCGGGAGTGCCTGTATTATTTTCATAAAACAGCTTCCCGTCAGAAACTATGCTTTTATTACCTTTGAGTACGCATATTAACAAGTTTTTCCTAGCAAACGTTTCAACGGTTTTTGCCCTGAACTCTTTTACAGTTTTTATATTCTGTCCTGTCAATTGGGAAAATTCACCCTGATGAGGCGTTATTACCAACTCTGCTTTTGCCTTTTTTAAATCACTTATGCTGCCTCTAAAAGAAATAAGCCCGGAGGCGTCCAAAACTACAGGAATCCCAACTGAAAAAATAATTTTTTTTATTAAATCGTGTAGTTTTTTGCCCGCTTCAAGCCCGGGCCCAACAACTATTGAAGTCACTTTTCTGTTTTTAACAAACTTTAATATATCCGAAACCGAGCTGTAAACAAAAAATATTGTTTCCGGACTGGACATAGCCGCGGCAGAATTCAAAAATTTCTCTTTTACGGCATAAGTTACGAGTCCGGCTCCGGCGCGCAATGCCGCGTTGCAGCACAAAATGCCCGCTCCAGGCATATTTTTTGAACCAGCTATAACCAAAACGTGGCCATAATCGTACTTATGGCTTTCTGGCTTTCTTTTAAGTTTTAAGATAAATTCTTTTATATCGTTCTTTTTCATAAGTTCGCTTAAAAAACAATCGCTACAGCCGCGACATATTTATCGGTATGCGAAAGGGAAACGTCTATTTTTTTATACCTTCTGTTTTTAATATAAACTTCAGGCTTGCCGGACTGCGTGTTTTTTATCGATATGTCGGTAATGGTAAGTTTTTTATTTTTGGTGCTAAGAGCTTTCCACACCGCTTCTTTCGCGGCAAACCGCGCGGCTAAATGTTCCGCGGGATTCTTTTTAGGCATACAGTAAGATATTTCATCCTCTGCAAATACGCGTTCAAGATAATCTTTATCTTTAACGTATTTTTCAAACCTTTTAACTTCTTCAATATCTATTCCTATATTCATGACAGTCTCCGTAAAACTTATTCAACGGTTACCGATTTGGCCAGGTTTCTGGGCTGGTCTACGTCACACCCGAGTATCACGGCAATATAATACGCCAAAAGCTGCAAAGGTATTGCCGTCAGAAGCGGAGAAAAGAATTCTTCAATTTTAGGTATGTAAATCTGGTAATTGGTTTTATTTTTTATTACTTCATCGCTTTCGCTCGCTACGGCAATTATCGTTCCGCCTCTTGCTTTCGCTTCTTCTATATTGGATAGCATTTTTTCATAGACTTTGCCTGCGACGGTCACCGCTACTATCGGCATAGATTCATCTATTAATGCTATCGGCCCGTGCTTCATCTCGCCTGCCGCGTAACCTTCGGCGTGTATGTATGAAATTTCCTTTAACTTCAACGCTCCTTCAAGCGCTACGGGATAATTTACATGCCTTCCCAGATATAAAAAATCTCTTTTATTAGCAAAAACTTTTGCTACTTCCTGAACAGAATCGGCAGTTTTTAAAAACTCGCTTACTTTAAGCGGAACAGACCAAAGCTCATTAATATACTGCTGAAGTGTTTCCTGCGATAAACTTTTTCTCTTTGCCGCCCAATCCAAAGCAAGAATATACAAAGCCGTAAGCTGTCCGGTAAATGCTTTCGTTGACGCGACGCCTATTTCAGGCCCGCAATGCGTGTATATCACGTGGTCTGCCTCGCGGCTTATACTGGAACCAACCACATTGCAAACCGCAAGCGTACGGCAGCCTTTATTTTTAGCAAGCCTTAATGCCGCAATAGTGTCGGCTGTTTCCCCTGACTGGGAGATAACAATAACCAAAGAATTTTTACCAAGTATCGGGTCTCTGTACCTGAATTCCGAAGCTATATCAACTTCCGCTGGAATTCTTGAAAAATTTTCAAATAAAAACTTTGCTACTAAACCCGCATGGTAAGAAGTGCCGCATGCAACTATATCAACTTTTTCAAGGCTGGAAATAAAATCTTCCGGAAGCTTTGTCTCTTCAATATAAACGCGGCCTTCTTCCGGATATATTCTGCCGCGCAAAGTGTCTTCTATAGTACGCGGCTGTTCAAATATCTCTTTAAGCATAAAATGTTTGTAGCCGTCTTTTTCAGCCTGAATCGCATCCCAGTGGATTGTTTTTACTTCACGCTGCTGCTCTTTGCCGGCTATATCAGTAACTCGTATATTTTCCGGGGTAATTTCCGCCACGTCGCCGTTCTCAAGAAAAATCATATTTTTGGTGTATGACAAAAGCGCCGGAATATCCGAAGCTATAAAATTCTCTCCTTCCCCTACGCCTATAATAAGCGGAGCGTCCAAACGGGCGCAAACAAGCTTATCCGGCTCGTCTTTACAAATAACCCCCAGGGCATAAGAGCCGCGCACATCCTGCAAAGCTCTCTTTACGGCTTCGGTTAAATCTTTTTTGTAATATTTTCTTATAAGGTGAACGACAACTTCCGTATCGGTTTCAGAATTAAAAATCTGTCCTTCTTTTGTAAGTTTTTCTTTTAATTCGACATAATTTTCTATTATTCCGTTATGAACTATAACTATGCCTTTTGAAGTGTCCGTATGCGGATGTGCATTTTCTTCGGAAGGTTTGCCGTGCGTAGCCCAGCGGGTATGTCCGATGCCGAGATTTCCCGACATAGGTTTTTTCGACAGAATTTCAGCCAGGTTCTGCAGTTTGCCGACGCTTCTTCTTATCTGCAAAACATTGTCGGCGACAATTGCTATACCGGAAGAATCATAACCTCTGTACTCAAGCTTTTCCAAACCCTTAAAAATAATCTCGACGGCGTTTTTCCCGCCTGTATATCCTACTATCCCGCACATTTTATTGCTCCATTGAGTATTTGCCAATCAATTCTTTCATATCTCTTACGGCTTTTTCAAGACCGGCAAATACGGATTTAGCTATTATAGAGAAACCTATGTTAAACTCATTCATGCCTTTTATTCCGCATACTGCTTCTATATTGTCGTAATCAAGCCCGTGCCCTGCATTTAAAATCAAACCTGCCGTCACGGCTTTTTGCGAAGCCGCAACAATCTTTTTTACTTCATTGCCAAATTCCTGTGACCCCACGCCGTACTTTTTAAAACATTCAGCATATTTACCCGTATGTATTTCAATACAATCGGCTTTTATTTCGCTACAAGCGCTAACCTGTTTAACATCAGCGTCTATAAACATACTTACAATTATACCCGCTTTTTTAAGCTTTTCCACTATACCCGCAAGTTTGCTTTTCTGACCGTCAACGTCCAACCCGCCTTCTGTAGTAAGTTCCTGCCTTTTTTCCGGAACAAGGCACACAAAATCCGGCTTAACTTCTAAAGCGATTTTAACAATCTCTTTGCTTGCAGCCATTTCCAGATTCAGCTTTGTGCGCAATGTTTCTTTTAATCTGTAAACGTCATGATCCTGTATATGGCGCCTGTCTTCCCTCAAATGCACCGTTATGCTGTCGGCGCCGCCTTTTTCGCAAACCGCGGCAGCTTTAACAACGCTCGGAAACTCTTCTTTCCTTGCCTGCCTTAAAGTTGCTATATGGTCAATATTTATGCCGAGTTTTATCATTTTGTTTTTCCGGCAATTTCAGCATCAGCCGAAGATATAATTTCTTTTGCCATTTTAGTGATCATATTCTTGTCTTTCCCTTCAACCATCACCCTAAGTAGGTTTTCGGTGCCGGAATATCTTACCAGAATCCTGCCGTCCGATCCAAGCTTTTTTTCATATCCTTTGATAAGTTTTGACGTTTTCGGAAGTTTATCCAAAGGCATCTTTTGCGTGACTTTTTTATTCACCAAAATCTGCGGAAATTTCTCTATACCCGAACAAAACTGCGACATTGTCATATTTGTTTTATTTAATGCGCTTAAAAGTTCCACGGCGCTTAACAAACCGTCGCCCGTGCTTAATATATCCCTGAAAATAAAATGGCCTGACTGTTCCCCGCCAAGCGAAGATTTATACTTTTTCATATCTTCAAGCACATATCTGTCGCCAACTTTTGAAGTAATTGTTTTTATCTTTTCGCGCTTCATAGCCTGCAGCAAGCCTATATTTGCCATAACCGTTGTAACAAGCACGTTATTTTTAAGCTTTTTTACGCTTTTTAAATATTTTGCCATTGAAGCAAGAAAGTAATCGCCGTCTCTGATACCGCCATTTTCATCTATGCATATAAGCCTGTCGGCATCGCCGTCAAAAGCAAAACCGCAGAAAGCTTTGTATTTTTTTACCTGCTCCGCAGCAAATTGAGGATGCAGGGCGCCGCAGTTCGAGTTGATATTTTTGCCGTCAGGTTTTATATTGAATGATATGACTTTAGCTCCAAGCTTTTTTAAAACATCCGGCGCGCTTTTATACGCCGCGCCGTTGGCGCAGTCAACAACAACAGTTTTTCCTTTTAACCTGCCTTTGGCAAAACATTTAACAACAAACTTTTCATAATCTTTTAACAAAGAGCTGTTTTCTTTTACGCTGTTTTTCTTTCTGGATATTTTTAGGCCGCAATCTAAATACTTTTTTATCTATTTTTCTATATTTTCTGATATTGAGTCATTAAGATTATGACCGGACGAGTTAAAAATTTTTATGCCGTTGTCTTCATACGGGTTATGTGAAGCGGAAATAACTATTGCAGCGCCAAACTTCTTCTTTTTAACAAGATATGACGCAGCAGGCGTCGGCATCACGCCGCCAAAAACCGTTTTACACCCGGCGTCGCTTATGCCTTTAGCAAGGGCTTTTTGTATCCTTAAGCCGGATTCTCTTGTGTCCCGGATAATCAAAATAATGCCTTTGTCTCTTACAGCGGTTTCGGCAATTGCCTTGCCGATAATGGAAAGTTCGTAATCACCGAAAGGAAACTCCGCAGATTTGCCTCTTATGCCGTCAGTGCCGAAAAGTCTCATAGTTTCACCTTTTACCTGTATACCGCGTATAGCCAGACAACTATCGCAAGCCCTAAAGCAAGGAGTTTAAGCTGCCAGTTTTTCTTGATTTTATTAAAAATTTTTCTCATTTTATTTTCAAAACCTCGCCGTTAGTATGGATAATTTCCTTGAGTTTTGAAGCGGAAATATTGCCTTTCAGTTTTCCTTTAAACGCAACTGAAATCTGCCCTGTTTCTTCTGATACAACTATCACTAAAGCGTCGGTAATTTCGCTAAGCCCCAAAGCCGCCCTGTGGCGGGTTCCGAATATTTTAACGTCCGTATCGTGGCTTAACGGAAGCAAACATCCGGCCGCCGAAATTTTATCGTTAAAAATTACTATTGCGCCGTCATGAAGCGGCGCGGATTTATTTTTAAAAATTGAAAGAATAAGTTCTTTGGAAATAGTAGCGTTCAAAACAACGCCGGTCTCCGTAAAATTTTTTAGGCCGACTTCGTTTTCGATCGCTATAAGCCCGCCTGTCATTGACGAACTTAAATCTTCAACGGCATCAACTATATTGTTAACGTAAGATTCTTTGATATTGGAACTAGTACCCCAAATCTGCCCGCCTATCTGGGCTAAAACATTGCGTATTTCCATCTGAAACACAACCGCAAAAATGATTACCGCGGCAAGCCAGAAGTTTTCCAAAATCCAAGATAATGCTTTTAAATGCAAAACGTCTCTTGCGATTATCGTAAGCCCTAAAATAAAAAGAATACCTATGATTATCTGTATCGCCCTTGTGCCTTTTATTACAAGTATTACCCTGTAAAAAATGACGGCAAGGATAAGAATATCCAAAATATTTACTATATAAGAGTCATAGATTTTACTTAATGCTTCCATTATACGCTCCGGATACTTTCAATTAGTTTTAAAGCTGATACTGTTTCTTTTACGTCGTGTACTCTCACTATATCGGCTCCGCCGCAAACAGACAAAACATTTGCAGCGACATAAGACGTTACATCTTCTCCGGATAATGAACTGATAAATTTTTTTCTTGATACGCCCGCAACTACAGGCCCGATAGAACAAAAAGTATTCATATTCTTTATGAGTTCAATGTTATTTATAACGCTTTTTCCGAAGCCAATGCCGGGGTCTACCGCGATAAATTCTTCTTTTATGCCAAACTCTTGAGCATATTCTTTTTGCGTTTCAAGAAACTCAAATACTTCTGAAACGCAGTTTTTATATTTGGGCGCTTTCTGCATATTTTTTGGGCTGCCTTTCATGTGCATAAGAATCACGGCCGATTTCGTATCCGCGATAAGCTTTGCCAGTTTTGCTTTGCCTTCGCGAAGAGCAAATATATCATTAATAATACCAGCGCCTTCCGATATCGCTGCCTTTGCAGTCTCAAATTTGTATGTGTCTATGGAAATAGGAATATTAACGGCTTTGCGTATTTTTTTAAGCGCAGGAATAAGCCTCTTAATCTCTGTTTTAGCATCGATTCGCTCGGTTCCCGGACGAGAAGACTCCGCGCCTAAATCTATTATGCCCGCACCTAATCTTTCAAATTCAACAGCGCGTTCCGCCGCTTTATCCGCATCAACAAGCCCGTCTCCTGAAAAAGAACCGGGGTCCATATTGATTATCCCCATTACTACGGGCTGCGATAAATCTATTCTTGAATTTTTATACCTTAATATTTTATGAGTATTCAGAGTTTTTGTAATCTGTTTAAATTTATCTGAAATTTCTTTAAGCCCGAACGGCTGTTTTTTAAGCTTTTCTGATAAAATCTCTGCTTGTCTTGCCGTTGCAAAAACAACCGCATTTGAAAACCCTTTTTTAAATCTGCTGACGTTCTCGTTTACCGCAGCTTCTGCGCCGCAGGAAAGGGCTTCCTGTTTTAAAATATTTGCGGCTCGGTTATCTATCTTTTCAATTATTAGGGGTCCAAAAAAACCTTTTTTTGCCAAAAGGTTGTGCGCGTAAGAATCGCTGCCTGTATTTTTCACAAGCCTTAACACATCAGCGTAACCGTTGGTGACAGCTTTGCGTACTATCATCTTCTTAAAAGCGACATTGCCTCCGAGCGCGTGCGCACATCTTTTAAAAATATCCCTCTCATTGCCGAAGTTATCATAGCGGAACCCGGTTTTTTAACGCCGCGCATTGTCATGCACAAATGTTCCGCTTCTAACACAACCATAACGCCGTGTGGTTTTACAGACTTCATAACCGTATCTGCTACCTGTTTTGTAAGCCTTTCCTGAAGCTGCAGCCTGTTAGTAAAAACTTCGACAAGCCTTATAAGCTTTGAAACGCCTACAATCCTGTCTTTTTTCGGAATATACGCTATATGCGCCTTGCCGAAAAAAGGCAGTAAATGGTGTTCGCAAAGCGAATAAAAAGGAATATCTTTTACCAAAACTATTTCTTCGTGGTCTTCAGTCGCGTAATGTACCGGAATAAGCTTCATAGGGTCAACAGCGTTTCCCGACAATGCTTCTTTATAAAATTCCGCCACGCGTTCAGGAGTACGGCGTATGCCTTCCCTGTTTAAATCTTCTCCAAAAGATTCAAGAAGAAGCTTTACCGCGTGACGCACTTTTTTTTCGTCAAAACTAAATTTTTTCGTTTTCTTCATCGGATTTCACCGCTGCTGTTTCGGAAGATTCCTCTTTTTTGCCGGATTCTTCCTTATTTTCGTTTATTGTTTCTTTTTCCAAAGGTTCTAGTTCTTCACCTTTCATTATTTTGTTTATGTCGTCTCCGTTAAGGGTTTCCCTAGCTACAAGATAACCAACCATAGTATCCATAATTTTTCTGTTTTTGGTCAAAAGACCTTTTGCCTTATCAAACGAAGCGTCAAGAATATTCTTAATTTCAGAGTCTATCATTTCTGACATTTTATCCGAAAGATGCGGATTTCTCGATATGTCTCTCCCAAGAAATACTTCTTCGCGGCTTCCTTCATCAAGAGCCATCGGACCGATTTTATCGCTCATTCCAAATTCCACAACCATCCTTTTTGCAAGTTTTGTGGCCTGCGCTATATCCTGCGCCGCGCCGGTGGAAAGCTCGTTATAAACTATAGCTTCCGCCGCCCTGCCGCCGAACGCAATCGCTATGTTTGATAAAACTTCGTCTTTCGTATAAAGGTATTTTTCATTTTCAGGCAACTGAAGAGTGTGCCCTAAAGAAGCGCCTCTCGGAATTATCGTAACTTTATGAACAGGGTCGGTGCCAGGCAAAAGTTTTGCCACAAGCGCGTGCCCCACTTCGTGGTAAGCAGTTTTCTTAAGTTCGTCTTTTGTCCTTATCATAGACTTTCTTTCAGGACCGGAATAAACCCTGTCTATCGCATCTTCAAGATTTTTCATATTTACGGAGTCCTGATTATGCCTTGCCGCAAGCAAAGCCGCTTCGTTTATTACGTTTGCAAGGTCCGCGCCGGCAAAACCGGGCGTTCTTCTTGCAACAACTTTTAAATCAACACTTTTATCTAACTTAACTTTTCTTGCGTGAACAGCCAAAATCTGTTCCCTGTCCAAAAGTTCCGGCATAGGGACTACAACTTGCCTGTCAAATCTTCCGGGGCGCAGCAATGCGGGGTCTAAAACGTCAGGTCTGTTGGTTGCCGCTATAAGTACAATCCCTTCTTTCGTATTAAAGCCGTCCATTTCAACCAAAAGCTGGTTTAATGTCTGTTCCCTTTCATCATGTCCGCCGCCAAAACCGGCAAATCTCTGCCTTCCGACAGCGTCAATTTCATCTATAAACAAAAGACACGGGGCTGACTTCCTGCCCTGGTCAAATAAATCTCTTACCCTTGAAGCACCGACGCCGACAAACATTTCGACAAATTCGGAGCCGCTTGAAGAAAAGAATGGCACACCCGCTTCGCCAGCGACTGCTTTTGCAAGCAGGGTTTTACCCGTTCCGGGAGAACCTACAAGCAATACGCCTTTAGGAATTTTGCCTCCGAGTTTTTGGAATTTTGCCGGATCTTTTAAGAAAGATATTATTTCCTGCAGTTCTTCTTTTGCTTCGCCGCATCCCGCGACATCTTTAAACGTTACGGGCGCAGTATCGTTCGCAAGTTTCGCCTTAGATTTTCCGAATGACATAGCCTGTTTGTTTCCGCCTGCCATGCCGCGCATAAGCCAAAACCAGAACAAAATTAAAAGAATTATCGGGCCCCAGCTGAAAATCAGCGGCCCGAGCCATCCGTTTTTCTCTATGCCTGAAAATTCCGCGACCTTATACTCTTCTAAATCTTTTACAAGGTTTGGATCATCCATAGGGACTGTTTTAAATTTTTTTACAACGCCGTCGCTTCCTTTAAACTCGCCCTTTATAACGCCCGGGGAAACAACAACTTTGGAAACATTTCCTTCTTTAATATTCTGCCTGAACTGTGAATATTCCCAAGACACTTCCTGCACTTTTTGCCTGGAAGAGCTTATAAACATAATTATAATGATAAAAAGCGTTGCCCAGAAAAACAGAAACCACGGGTTTTTTTGATTCATAACTTGCGCCCCTCTGCACCTATATATTTATTTTTTTAATATTCCGATATACGGCAATCCCCTGAAAAAACCGTTGTAGTCTAGCCCGTAGCCCACTACAAATTCATTGCCAACTTCAAAACAGCTGTACTTCACTGGGATTTCTTTTACTCTTGCTTCTTTTTTATCAAGTAAAGCGCATACGGTGATGCTTTTAGGCTTTTTAGGCTTAAGCTCTTTCAGCAAAAAATCTAAAGTCTCGCCGCTGTCAACTATATCTTCGACTATTATTACGTCTCTGTTTTTTATGTTTTCTTTGAGATTTGAAACTACTTTGACTTTTCCTTTGGAAATAACGCCTTCGTATGAGCTTAAGGAAATAAAATCTACCGCAAATTTAGAATCGAGTTTTCTGATAAGGTCGGAACAAAATATGAAACTTCCGTTAAGTACGGCTATAACAAGCGGCTTTTTGTCTTTAAAATCGCGTGAAATACGCTTTGCCGTCTGTGAAACTTTTTTCTGTATGAGGCTTTCAGAAAAAAGAGTTTTTATGCTGTATTTATTTTCTTTTTTCATCATTTTTCGCTTTCTTAAACACGGCTTTTCCGTTTTTTATGTAGAAAACCCATTCTGAAGAAAGCCTGTAAGGCGTTTTATCGGCGGACAAAACCTTTTGCATTATGAGATTGACGCGCGATACGTATTTTTTATCCGGCAGTACATTTTTAAGCATTCTATACCGAATTGCTTCATTATACCGTAAAAACATTGTTAAATCAAGCAAAATGCCATTTTTTTGCTTTTTTATGCATTTTTTTAAAAAACTGATTGAAATTTCTTCTAAATATGCGTCTTCCCTTGCCTGTATTCCGCTTAAGGAGAATATATGCTCAATCGCCATAGGATTTAGCTTTTCAAACTCAGGGATTAATACGCGCCTAACCCTATTTCTTGTGTATTCATCTGAAAAATTTGATTTATCAATACAAAAAGGCAGTTTATGCCGTTTGACATATGATTCGATCTCTTTTCTTTTAACGGGCATAAGCGGCCTGATTATTTCAATATTTTTTTCGATTTTTCTTTTTTGGGGGATGCCGGAAAGATTTCCGCTGCCCCTTGCAAGGTTCATAATTACGGTTTCAGCATTATCATTTGCATTATGCGCAGTGGCAATTTTGTTAAATTTATGCTTTTTGGCAAGTTTTACCAGGTTTAAATATCTTAACTCCCGACCTGCGGTTTCAACGGATACCTTATTTTCTTTGGCATACTTTTTAACATCGATTTTCTCAAGAATGCTGTCTATACCCAGCATTCTTGAGAGGCTTTGGACAATTTTGCTTTCATTTGCGGATTCTTTTCTTAGCTGGTGGTCAAAGTTGACCGTGGTAAGTTCAATATCTGTTTTTTTTGCGGCGCGCCAAAACATATGCAGCATACAGACCGAGTCCGGCCCTCCGGAAACGGCTAAAATAATTTTATCGCCGCTTTTAATAAAATGATTCAGGAGAGCGTTTTTATAAAAAACTTCCCATGCCCTCATCGCTTAAAAAACCTCTTAAAAAACTGTCTTTTCGTAGTTGCAGTTTTTGGCGGAGAAATCAGCGCGGTAAAGTTTTTGAGGAACATTATTATATATTTATCCGGATGAACCGCGACGTATTTTGTATGCCACATAGGGCAGAATTTGTTTTTAAACTCCCTGAGCTTTGTAAGATTATAATTGAAATGTTCGGCAAACATAAACATTTTGGCAAAATGCTTGATAACGTCATTATCATTATCTTCCGAAGGGAAGTACGCAAGCCCGAGGCTGAACCATTTAAAGCCGTTTTCTTTTGCCCATAAGATATTTTTGTATATCATATATTCAAAAATATCTTCCGTACAATCCAGGTACCTTACGACGCCCGTAGAAATTTCATAATGGCTTTTCGTGGCAAAAAGCACGGAAAAAGCGCAAATTTTGCCGTCCTTTTTCAAAACGCTGAAATCCAAATCTTTCATATAAGATTCGTCATATCTTCCCGGAATAAAGCTTCTTTCTATGTAATTGGAATTTTTCTCCCATTCTTTATTGATTTCGGCAAAAATGTCTTTATATTTAGCAAATTCTTCAAACCTTACGACTTCATATCTATAGCCTTCTTTTTCGGTTTTTTCCGTAATCTTTGCAAAGTATTCTTTTACATTGTCGTCTTTATCAAAAGTCCTAAGCGGTACTTTGGCTTCCTGCCCGATATTAAAAACGTCGAGGCCTATATCGTCATAAATCTGCACGTATTTATGGTCTATGCCTATAAATGCCGGTTTTACGGACGCTTTATCGGTAATCTCTTTAAACTTCCAAAGCAGCTCGCTTTTACGGCCGAACTTTCCTACAGGGTCGCCCAACGCAATCCAACTGTTGCCGGACTGGGCGTACATTATAAACGTGTCTTTATCATCGTCAACGACAAATTTTTTATCTGCGGCAAGCGCATTAAACGCATATTCGTGGTCTGAAGAGTAAACGATTCTTTTTATATCTTTTCCGTCAAACACAACGGGTTTTTTGAAGAAATTTCTGAATATCTGTTCGATAGCGACAATTACAAATATGACAAAGATGCCCAAAGTTGCCCTTAAGAACCTTGCGGAATCGCTTGCGCTTAACAGATTGTCCAAGAAAATATCAAACCGTATCCATGAGAAAATATCCTGCCTGTTTACAAAAAAACCGATCCACACGGAAAGGACAAAAACGCCGCCGATCGCGGAAAACCACCAAGTGCTGAAAGCAGTATTAAGTATGGATATATCCCTGTAAAAATACTTTTTTGAAGATACCAAAGCGACAAATAAAATAATAAAGCCGATAAGCACCATAGGCGGCTCGCCGACTATAAGAATCAAAAGTATTGTAAAAGCCAAAAGGCAGCAAGCCCAATTGTAAGCGTTTTTTATCCTCAGTTGCAGCGACTTTGATATAAAAAGCAGCCCTGCAGCGGTTGTGCTTAAAAGAAAATGTGACAAATCTACAAACCATACAGGTATAAGGCTGATTAAGCTTTTTAGCTGCGCCACGTTAAACGGCGTTGACGCGGCAAATATCGTTATCATGCCCGCGAAAAAAGTTGAAATTGAAAGCACCTGCACGATAACCGAAGAAACCGTTTTGCCGAAAATTCTCGCTTTTTCGTCGATTTTTTTAACCGCCCTGACGGCTTCATAAGAACCTAACATCAAAAGAGCTATGGAAAGAGGGAAAAAATAAAATACGGCCCTGTAAGCCAATAAGCCGCCGATAACGCCTGGGTTGTCCATCGCGTGCGGAAGCAAAAGCGCTATGGACGCTTCAAAAACTCCCATGCCTCCCGGAACCTGGCTTATAATTCCTAAAAGCTGCGAAACTAAAAATACTTTAAGCAAAATAAAATACGGAATTTCTCCGGCAGGCATAAGCGTGTAAAGCGTAAGAGACGCTATCAGCCAGTCACCGGTTGCAAGTATTATCTGCGCCGAAACAACCTTAATATTAGGAAATGTGACTCTCCACTTAAAAATCTTTATGGGTTTTGACTGCAGAGTGCTTAAAAGGATATATGCCGCAAGTATTGCAAGAAAAAATATTCCGAGCCAGCGGGTAGAAAAGTTAAAACTTGTAACCCCTGCCAGCGAAACGGGCGCTATCGTAAAAACAAGCCCTCCGACAGTCAAAAGCCCCAGCCAAATCGTAGCGGAAGAAAAAAGCAGCACTTTCGTCACGTCAACCATCGAAACATTATGGATTGAATATAACCTGTAGCGCACCGAACCGCCAAAAAGCATCGAATAGCCTGTATTGCTGCCCAAAACATTGCTGACAAAACACGTAAAAAGAATATCTTTCGGTTTTAGCGGAACTTTAGCGTCTATGTATTTAAACGCGACAATATCATAACCTCCGAGAAGCAGATAATACGACAAAGCAAGGCACAAAGCCAAAAAAATACGCCAGGAAGGAATTGCCCTCAACGCGTTTATAATATCCGCATAGCTTAAACCTTTAAGCTGGTTATGAAGAAGAGCGAGCGCTCCCAAAAAAACCAAAAAACCCAAAGGCACTAAAATATATTTTATCCATTTTTTCATGTGTTATTTCCCGCCCAGCCAGCAAAAGCCGTTATTTTCATAAAGTTCTACATTCATCTCGAAAAGCGCTGATAATTTTTCATCGTTGAAAACTTCTTTTCTGATGCCGTCCGCAAAAATTTTGCCGTCTTTAAAAAATATAAACCTGTTTATTTCCGGAATGATATCGGACGCAAGATGCGTTACCAAAACAATCTTTGTGCCGGAATCAGAAATTTTTCTCATGGTTTTATGGAGCTTCGCGCCGGACGCAATATCCAGGCTGTTTGAAGGTTCGTCCAAAACCAAAACTTTGGGATTATTTACAAGCGCCCTTGCTATTAAAAAACGTCTTGCTTCACCGGAAGACATCGTTTCAATTCTACGGTTTTTAAGATGCCCCACATCCATAAAACCCGCCATTTCGGCGGCTTTTTTTTCCATCTCTTTTGTGACTATATGGTTATTAAACAGCCCTATACTCGCAAAAAAACCCGATAAAATCGTTTCAAAACCTGTTATGTCGTTATGAAAATCATACTGCAGCTCGTTTGTAACTATCCCGAGCATATTTCTTAAATCATGTATATTCCAGCGTTCGTGCCCAAAAAGCCTGCATACGGTATTGTCGCCAGTATAAGAAGGGTAAATTTTCCCGGTTATTAGCTTGATAAAGGTGGATTTTCCCGAGCCGTTAGGCCCTATTATCGCGACATTTTCGCCTGAATTTATTTTCAGATTTACATTATTTAATATCCTGCTTTCGCCGCGTAAAACCGAAACTCTTTCTAATTCTATAAAATCCGCTAAATCATTTTCCATAAAACCGCCTGAATTTTAGGCTCAATTTTATAATAAATAGCTTAATTTTTCAATCAAAAATAAAACCATGCCTCGGGCATAAGCTTAAGGCATGGTTTAGTTAAAAATATTTTATTTTACAGACGGGTTAAAGAAATACGCCCCTCCGGAAGCTTCCGATACCATTCCTATGCCCGGAAAAGGAATATGCATTCCGGCTATCATTGTTTTGCTTCTTGCCGCATCCTTCAGCATCTGTTTTCTTGTTTCTGCCGCCTGTCGGGGATTAAGGTCAAACTTTACGGACATTGAAGGGTCTGCCATCTGCACTTTAAGGCTGTGTATCAAATCACCTACTATAAGAATTTTATCGCTTCCCGAAGATATTTCAAAAGCAGTATGCCCCGCGGTATGGCCGACAGCTTTTATGTTTTTTATTCCAGGAAAAATTTCGTCTCCCCAGTTAAATATTTTTACTTTGTCACCGTAAACGGCTTTTACGCTTCTGGCAAGCCCTGCCGTGCCGGCATCCTGGGCAACCGTGTTGACCCAGTATTGAAGTTCAGGATTAGCTATATAGACGTCTGCTTTCGTAAATATTTTCTGTTTTTCCCTGTTTAATAAGCCGCCGATATGGTCGCCGTGCATGTGAGTAATAATCACAATATCTATTTCCGCCGGAGACACTCCGGCTTCTTTAAGGTTGGCAACAAGATTGCCGCCTTCTCCGACTCCAGTGTCAAAAAGTATTTTTTTATCTTTAAGCGTGACAAAAAATGTGTTGATTGAGGAAGGATTTTGATTGTCAGGCATGACTTTTCTTACGATGTCGGCTTCAGGATTTACCAAAATTTCTTTTCCCATATTTGTATCAAGGTCTTTTACCGCGATGAGTTTAAAATCGCCTATTTTATATTCCCTGGAAATTCCCGAACTTTGAGCAAAAACAAAAAACGGCAGGCAAAACAAAGACAAAACGGATAAAACAATTATTTTTTTCATGATTCCCCCTTATTTTCGTGATTTTACAAACATTAAAAGAAAAGTGTCAATAATGCGTTAGTTTTGTTTAAGAAGGTATAATGCGGCATCAAAATCTTTTTTTGAGTGTTTGGTAGGCTCGGCATAGTGCTGTTTTACTTTACTGGTTCCGGGATTTTCTAAAATATACTTTGCGGCGTCAAACTCATCTTCTTTTATTCTGGATGCGATTTTCAAATCAGGCTTGCTTTTTTTAGAGGGTTTAACTGTTTTTACTGAAATATCGGCATCAATAAGTTCTTTCGCCGGATCATAACCGTCTTTGTCATAATCGCTTGGCTGGTGATAATTTTGTTTTGCTTCAAAAGCGTGTGCCGCAGGAACTGACACATTGTCTTTCTGTTCCATAACAAGCAAGTACTGCGCAGCGTCAAACTCTTTCTCCGCTTCCGGTAAATCTCCTATATGCACCAAAACGGCTTTAAACGCTTTATTTTCATCAAGGTAGTTTTTATGCTTGAGAGGCAAATCCCTTATTCTGACTGATATTTCTTTCTTTTTTTCGGTTTTTGCTTTGGGAGCTCCGAATAAATATGATAATGCGGCTTTGTGTTCGTTAATTTCATCATAATCCGAAATATAAGCGTAATCAAAAGATACCTTTGATATATTTATGCCCAAACCTGCCGAAAACTTATCTTTTTTTGCAGATTTTTCATCAAACTCATAACCGCCGCGCAGAGAAAAGAAAGAATAAGAGATTTCGGCTCCGAATCTCGGCACGTAACAATAGTCTTCAATATTCTTTTGCAATGCGTCCGCGGACACAATTACCGAAAAACCGTTATTTGAAAACAAATTTAAAGAAGCTCCCGCACTTAAATAAGGCTGAACCTTTTCGCCGTATAAGTCATAAAAATTTCCGGCAAGGTTAAAGCCGGAAATGCCTAAAGAAATGATTCCGAAGTCCGCAAGAAGACCAAGGTCTCCTGTAACCGAATCTGAGTTAGAATCCTCATAAAATTTTGAACTTATATATTTTATGTTCGCGCCAAAGCTTAAAATGCTTACGCTTTTGGAAATATTTAAATAATACGCAGTATCCTGGTTTTTGCTCAAATTTCCTTCAAAACTGCTTATGGCGGAAATTCCGGCGTTTATTCCCCATATGATTTCCGAGCAAACAAAAGAAAATGCCCCGTATGAAAATTCCGAAAGGTTATCGCCGTCCTCAAAAGCTGTTGAAAACATAACCCCTGAAACTGTGTTTTTTGATCTGAACGCGGGATTTGAATAAAATCCGAACACATCATTTTGAGTATTGGCAGTTGCGGCGAATTTCATGGATGCGGCTCTTACAGATGGGTTTATTGAAAATACTCCGCCTTCTTTAACGGAAGCAGACGCATAAGTTGCACAAAACAGCATAATGAAAAGAAAAAATGTTAGTTTTTTGTGTATTTTCATAAATTGTCGATTTTTAATAATATTAAATATATGCCGAATGTATTTTTTTTGCAATAAAAAATTTAAAAATTGAATAATATTTACAGTTTTTATATTATGAATCATATTTCAAAAGGAGAAATTAATGAAAAAAACACTTTTTGTTTTATTTTTGCTTCTTCCGCTGGCAGCATGCGCGTCTAAAAACCAAAATATCCCGGCAGACAATGCGCAGGCAGACCAGCAGGATACGGTAATACAAGGCTCCGTAGATGATAAAGGCCGGATAATAATGAAAGATGTTAAATTCGATAAAGATTCAGATAAGATGTCTAATTCTTCCGAAGGCGTTTTGCAGGAAACGGCAAATTACTTAAAAGACAACACGGAAGTCACTCTTAATGTGGCATGTTACAATGCCGATGACGGCACGCCGGCGTATTGCGTTGATTTAAGCAAAAAAAGAGCCAAAAATATAACGGATAAATTAAAAAGCTATGGCGTTGATGAAAGCCGGATAAACCTGAAAGGCAAACAATGGGTAGCGCCGGAAGTTTCGGAGCAGCCTGACGAAAACGTAGAAATGGAATTAGTACACTAAATAAAACGAATTTTTAAATCTTAATAAAAACTTTAACAAAAGAAGGGGCCGGCTTCTTCATTAAGAAGCCGGCCCCTTCTTTTAAATTTTATTTTTAAACTACAGCAGATAACCTATGTAAAAACCCACTTTTGAATACATAACGTCTTTATCAACTCTGCTAACCGATGAAGAACCCGAAAAGAGATGGGCATTATTTACGGAGTAAAGAATCTGGAAAACATACCTGTTATAACTTGCGCCTACGCCGCCGGCATAGTATATGCCGCCTTCCGAGTCTGCAATCCCTAAATAATCAGAGTTTGCGGTTATAAAGTTATAGCCGAGATGCGCAACTGCGTACAAATAATAATCTTCCTGCGTAAAAACGCGCATTTTAAACGCCGCGTAAAGAGGAATAAATGAAAATCTTCCAGGCGATTCTTCAAGGCATCTGCTAAACTCATAGCCTATGCCCAAACCAACTGCGGCATACCTGCTTATATAACCGTAGCGTTCAGCGGCAATGCTGATGCCGTAATCCGCATTTTCGGTTAAATCCGCACGCGACTGCACACCCATATTAGTAACGCTTCCGGAAAAAATATTTACTCCCTTCAAATCAAAAGCGATGGCAAGTAAGGTTTCGGCAGCAGGTTTACCGGTGCTTACTGCAGTTTTTATTTTTTTCGCCTTAGTTTTTGTTTCTTCTGTTTTACCGCTAAAATCGTACTCATCCAGCAAATACTGCGCAGGATCATAATCTGAGTCGTCAACAACTTTAGCTTTCTTTGCGGATACGGGAGATGCCTGGTTTTCGCCCGCAAGCAAATAAGCCGCAGCGTCAAAATCACCCTCATCTTTTGATACTTTTACAGGTTTGGCTTTTTCTTTTTTTGAAGACGAAGCGCCTTTTATGGCTTTGCCGGACTCGCCGCCTCCAAGAAGATACGCGGCTGCGTCAAATTGTTCATCGTCATCTGTAACAGACTGAGGTGTAGTCGCAATTTTACCCTGGACGGCTTTTCCAGGTTCACCGCCGTCAAGCAGATAGGCCGCAGCGTCAAATTCACTATTATCTGATGACGATATTGCCTGCGCCGGAACCGCGGCAAGAGCAGTGATAGGAGTTTCTTTTACGCTGTAAACAATTATACCGGACTGGTTATCGTTTACATAAGTGTCAGCATCTTCTAATTCCTGTTTTGCCGTGCTTGTAAACTGCGTTTTTGCTTCTTCCGCTGAAACAGGCGCGACATTCTGCGCTACTTCCTTTCTTTTGGAAGAAATTTCATTTATGTCTTTAAAATATATTTTTCTGTTTTTCCCGGAAACTTTGACCGTAACCGAATCATTTGTTTCAGATATTATTTTTCCGTTAACTTCTTCCCCGGATTTCAAATATATGAATTCAGCCGACGCATAACCCGCAAAAAATAAAGCAAATAATAATACCGCTAATTTCCTCATCATGTCCTCTTGTTACTGCACGTTTTTAACAACTTGGTTTTCTTTATAAACAACTTTTTTTGTAAGCTTTCCGGAAGAGTCGTATTCTTTTGCTGGGCCGTCAAGCATATCGTCTTTCATAAAGCCCGTAAGCATCTGTTTTCCGTTCTTATAATACTGCGTAACCGGTCCGCTTCTGTATGCATCTTTAAGAGTAGCGTCTTCAAATAATTCGCCTGAATCGTAGTAAAGCCTGCTTTTGCCGTTCCCGTCGCCGTCCATTTCAATCTGCTGCTGTTTTGATCCGTTGGGATAATATATCACATATTTGCTTTTAACTAAATTTCTGCCGGACCATTCATTTTCAGTTGAAGATCTTTTAATTCCAGTTTCATAGTATTCGCTTTCCTCAAGCAAAAGGTTTGACTGGTAATTAGCTTTGCTTTTCAGTCCGCCACTCAAATAATATTCAAATATATCGCCGTCAGGAATGCTGCCTTTAACGCCCATAACCCTGCCGTCTATGTGGTAGTATTCCCTTGCCACCTCTTTGCCGCTGTCATCATGGAAGACCGTTTCTTTTTTGGGGTTGCCTTCGTAATAATGCGTTGCGATAACTTTTCTTGTATTTTCAGCGTAAGCAAAAGACGCGCAAAAAGCTAAGAATACTGCAAAAACCACTGATTTTTTCATCATTTTTCTCCGTTTTTCCCAAAAATATACTATAATTAGTGATATTTTTTTATATATTAGCCTTTTTATTATACAATTTCAAGGCTAAAAAGGATACTTAATGCAGCTTTTCAAATTCATAAAACGCAAATGGAGCGCTAAGGCAGGTTATCTGGAGTTCCTTAAAATTGCGTTTCCCCTTATTATTTCTACCGGAGCCTGGTCTATACAGAGCTTTGTTAACAGGTTTTTCCTTGCATGGCACTCGCAGGACGCTTTTGCCGCCTCACTTCCTGCCGGAACGCTTAATTTTTCGATAATGAGCATATTTGTAGGCACTTTAACGTACATAGATGTCTTTGTTTCACAATACTATGGGAGAAAACAGTACCGTTTTATAGGCCCTTCAATATGGCAAAGCTTCTATCTTGCGTTTTTAGGCGCATTTGCACTGCTTTCAGTATCATTTTTTTCGCAGAACATATTTGATTTTATAGGTCACGCGCCGTCTGTCGCAAAGGAAGAATCCGATTATTTCAGGGTTTTGTGTTACGGAGCCTTCCCGTCTCTTGCCGCATCCGCATTGTCAGGTTTTTACGCGGGAAGAGGCAAAACCAAAGTTGTCCTGCTTGTAAATATAATAGGTATAACAGTCAATGTAGTATTTGACTATCTGCTGATTTTTGGAAAATGCGGTTTTCCTGAAATGGGTATTAAAGGCGCGGCGTTTGCTAGTATTTTCGGCGCGTTTACAATGCTTATAATTTTTATTGTCAAAATACTATCAAAAAACAATAAGCGCATATACAATACTAAAATTGCAAAACCTGACTTTAGCTTTTTGAAAAGGCTGATAAAGTTCGGTTTTCCTAACGGGGTACAATTTTTCTTTGACATGTCCGGGTTTACGTTTTTCATACTTATAATAGGTACTCTTGGCACTTTGGAGCTTTCTGCGACAAACATTGCGATGAATATTAATTACCTTGCTTTTATGCCGCTTGTCGGGTGTGGAATTACAACATCAATACTTGTAGGGCAGTATCTTGGCAGAAATAAAGCATCAATCGCACAGTTTTCGGTACAAACTTCTTTGCATATAGTATACGCCTACATAACTCTTGTCATACTTGCGTATATTTTTATACCAAACGTGTTTATATATCCGTTTTCAAAAGGTTCAGAGGCCGAGATTATCGAACAAATAAGGCCTATTGCCATAAATCTTTTAAGATTTGTCGCACTCTACTCTCTGTTTGACCCTCTAAACATTGTCTTTGCGTCAGCGATAAAAGGCGCGGGAGATACCGCATTTGTCATGAAACTTTTAATCATTACATCGGTCTTTGTGCTTGCGATACCCATGTATCTTATCACCTCCGTGTTTAAAATGGGGCTTTATGCCGGATGGTGTGTGATGCTGGTTTACGCTGTTGTCCTTGCAACTTCTTTCTATTTAAGATATAAAACAGGGAAGTGGAAAAAGATGCGCGTCATTGAAATGGATATTGTTGACGGCTAAAAAAAGCCGAGGTGGTGGAACGGCAGACACGCAGGTCTCAGAAGCCTGTCCCCGAAAGGGCGGTACGGGTTCAAATCCCGTCCTCGGCAAATAAAAAACATTATCGATTTTTTTTGCTACTTATTGGACTTTGAAGCTGTCATAATTGCCTGCAAAAAATTGAATACTACAAAAAAACCCCGTTGAAGATAACATAATCTTCAACGGGGTTTTTATTGTATGAATAATTATTAACTTATTATAGCCGGCGCGCCTACGCTGTAAGTATAATTTCTTGAAACGCCGCTTGCTCTTTTTTCCGTTGTTTTTCCTGTAACAGTATAAACAATCAACGGAGCAGTGGTGCTTGCAGCTGCCCATGAGTATGTATTGAAATACTTATTTCTTCTTGTATCAATTCCTAAAATAGTATTGACTGCAGTTGTAGCACTTCTTGACGCTGCAGACCATTTATTGTTACGCGCACGGTATATTTCGTGAGTGGCAGAAATTTCCGCAAGAGTAGCATCTGCTTCAGTAAGTACAGATTTTTTAATGTGACCGTTATATATAGGTATGGAAACTACCGCAAGAATAGCAACAATCGCTAAAACAGCCGCTAATTCCACCAAGCTAAAGCCTGAATTTTTTTTCATTTTGCTCCGCCTTTCAAAGCTTATTTACTGTATTTTAAACGTATCTTTTTTAAGAACATTTCCGTCAGCATCTACCACTTCAACTGACATATCTCCTTCAAGACCCGGATATATGGTTTTGCTGCTCCAAGTCCTGAAAGAAGGCATTGTAATCTTTAAAGGGACTTCGCTAATAGCCTTGTCTCCGCTGTACCAAATATGTTTTACTTCGGTGCTTTCATTCGCGCCTTCAATTTTTGTCCAATAATAAAGTTTTGTAACGTCTTTTCCAAACTCCGCGGCTTTGCCTTCAGGCATTCTGTCCGCTATTGCGGTACATACTGCTGAATCCGTAACAGTCAATACATCTTTTTTTTCAGTTTCCTGGGCAAAAGCAATTCCGCCAATTCCCAACATTACCGCAAAAACAGCCAATAAACTTATCTTCTTCATTTATCCTCCCTTTATTTAACGTCTATTTGCTCTGAAACTTCTTCACCGGTAGCTACATCATATCCCGAAAGAGTGTAATATGACACTTTAGGTATGCCAAGCGCGCCGTCTTTCGCGTTAACATACACATTTGAAAGATATGCCGGTTTGCCGTTAATTTCAATTTCAGCTTTCGGAGTTTCTTCAACAAGATATACCTTTAAATCCCTGTTTTCAACCGCTTTCAGGCGTAAATCATAGTATCCGGCGTCATTGTATTTAATGTTGTAACCGTAAGCTTTTTTTTCAAAAGTCCCGATTTCAGCCCTCTGCCCTTTGTCCGCATACAGCATCCAGTAAGCATCCATAGGATTTTTTTTATCTATCCGGCCTTCGGCATCCATCCTTATATCGTATTTAACTATATTTGCATTTTTATTGCGTTCTATTTTAAAAAGAGGTTTTATACTCTGGGCAAATGCTGCAGCGGTAAAAATAAGTAAACAAAAAGACAAAACTGCTAAAAATTGTATTTTTTTCATAAAAACTCCCTTAATGGATTTTACCTTATTATTTTTTGCCTTTCAACTGCTTTTATCTGCATATATAAAAATATTTGCAGTTTTCACACTTGACGGCGTCATTCTCTTCAAATTCAAAATAACTGCCAGCATTGATATCATCCAGAATATGCTTTATTATTTCAACGCAGCCGTCAAATATTTCATCTTTATTATCATTTTTACCGTAAAAATCAATGATTTCTGCCTTTTTTATATCATAAATACCGCAATTTTCAGCTTTTTTTCTCTCATTTTGCTCAAAAATATATTTGTATAACGGAAGCTGCAGCGATCTTACCGCTTTTTTTATGTTTTCCCTTTTAAAACCCGGTAAAAGCTCTTGAAAATTTCTTGATACGACCGGCGCGTTAACGTTTCCGGTTTTATAATCTAAAATCAAATAACCGCCGTCAATTATATCAATCCTGTCAATTATACATTCAGTTACATAATTTCCGGACTCTGTTTCAATACTGGATTTATACTTTTTTTCGCAGGAGTATATATTTTTATATTGCCTGCCGGTTTCAAAAGCCAAAAGAGCTTTCATCCTGTGCATTAAAACTTTCTTTATTAAAAAAGCATCTTCGCGGAATTTCAAATTAAAAGCATTTTCAAACTGTCTTTCAAGTTTATCCATATACTCTCTTTCAAAACCGGTTTCTTGTAAATCGCTGCGGGAAAGCCCTTCATAAAAAACGCTTTTCAAAAATTCATGGATAAAACTCCCTATATCGCTGCCGGAAACTTCCTTTCCTATTTCAATTCTTTCATCAAGGGACAATACATATTTAAAATAAAATTCAAGCTTACATCTTAAATATGTGTCAATTTTACTATATGAATACGGCATTTTTTTAAGAAAATCTTTAATTTGCGGCGTCTTTTCATATTTTCTCTTTGTTTTATTGACAAGCTTTGTCAAAGGCAAAGAAAAAACCGCCGCTGCGGCGGATTTAATGTTTTTCGCGGCAAGCTGCTTTTCCCAGACCAATGATTCTATAAATCTGCTTCTCTCTTCTCTTTCATTATCGGGATAAATCAGGTTTACGGATTTAGCACCTGCTATAAGCCTGTCAAAATGATATTTTTGTATTTCAAGCTCTTTGCCTGCCGTTTCTATACCTAAAGCGTACATAATACTTTTGGGTATCAGCGGGCTTTCTTTTTGGATTGCCGGTATTGCGGAATCAGTCATACCGGTTACATAGACATTATCAAACGCCAGATTTCTTGATTCCAACAGCCCCAAAACCTGTATTCCGTTTAAAGGCGAACCTTTTAAAGCTATTTTTTTGTCTTTTACGGAATCGATAAAAAGATTTAAAACTTCATCATGCCCGAGTTGAACTTTTGCAACTTCTCCGTACCGCAGCTCCTGCGCGGCATGAAGCAAAAGTTCAAGAACCTGGCCGTTCAAAGGATAGCTTTGCGCAGTGCTTAGCGAAGCGGTTTTTCTGACGAACGCCTCTAAAACATCCGCAAAACCGTAAAGAGTGTTATTTTGCTCCCAGTTAAAAAACAACTCCGCAAATATACTTTTCAGCGTTTCTTTAACTCTTTCCGGGCTGACAAAACTCCAAGCCCCGGTAACGGATAAGCTTATCTCTTTCAACAATGTTTCATCGGAATAGATATCAGAAAGCTTTACAAAAAGTTTTCCGGCAAAGCTGCTTTTTGAAGACACGTCTAAAGCTTCCTGTATTTTATGTACAACTATTCTGGACAGGGAAGCGTCTCCCATAAATCTCATATTTTTTACCAGCGGGTCAGCTAAAACTTTTATGACATCTTTTGAATAATATGCGTATTCTTTTTTAGAAAGTTGCGCGTCAACAATTGCCCGGACAAGCCCGAAAACGGAAGTTTTAGCCGCGGGATAACCTGCGGAAATATTAAAATTATCCGTAACCGAAGACATTTCGGCTATAACCGGCTGCAAAAGTTTTTGGTCTGGAACAACCACAACGGTTTTATCGTACTGTTCCTGAGGAAGTTTGGAAATAAGGTTTTTGAGCAGCAATGCCTGCGACTGCCCGTCATAAGCGCAGTAAACATTTAAATCAAATTGTTTGCTTTTCGGTTCTGATTCCGGCATTGGATACCGCATAGCGGTGTATATTTTTTTGAGTATCGGGTATTCGCAAGGACTGCCGTGTACGAATACTGTTAACTTACCGGCGTCAAATATCTTTTTATAAATTTCAAGCTCCGTTTTATGCAGAAAAAACGGCGCTATTAAAACGATTTCATCAAAATTTTTCGCAGTTATATCCGCGGTGAGTTTTGAAACCGAAAGGAAAGAATAACCTTTTGTCGTTTTCTTTTCATTTTCAAGTTTTTTATGGAAAGCTTTGCGGATTGTAAAAATGTTTTTTAGAAGGTTATTTATATGTTCCGGCACATCATAACCTATCTCCGCGTTTGCCTTAATATTTTTAAGGGCGTCTTCAGAAACATTTTCAAGGTCAAGCTGCTCTATAAACAAAAGAATTTCCTTTGCCCAACCTATAAAATGCACAAAGTCTTTATTACCCTTAAACAGACCCGGATCAATAGCAAACGCCAAACCATAAAGCATATACGCCGCTTCAATATCCGGTATTTTGGAAAATGCATTATGCTCAAAACCAATATTTTCAATAAAATCATCATTGCCCGTAAAGTAAGGAGAAAAAAAGCTTTTTTTATTTTTTTCTGAAAGACTCTTCTTAATAAAAAGAAACGGCCTTTTTCCGCCGCTTATGACGGCGGTTTTACCGTCTTTGCCTGACAGATAACCGCTTACCGTGTTAATAATATTTTTTTCCGGCGATATATGTATTATTTCAGATGCCATCTTTTACCTCAATCGCCTGCTTTAAGCTTAAATCAATTATATATGGGGAGATGCTTTTTCCCGGGTATATTTCGGCCAGACAGTCGGCGTAATTTAAAATCTGTTCTTTATTTTGGGCAGCAAGACCGTTTGAACTCTTGAAGTCAAATACTAAAACCTCTTTTTCAAGTTCTATGAGCTTATCTATCCTTAAAGTATTTCCGGATGAGTCTATAATTTCTTTTTCATTGCTTACCGATTTAGAATCATAGCCGAATACCTTTGAAATATCCGGCGATGAAAAGAGTTCCCGCATTTCGTCTTCAAGCCACTTTACATCATCCTCTAAATACTTGCTTTTGGTAACGGCGGCGGCTTTTAAAATTTCTTCCTCAATATTTTTATTTTTTAGCGTATATATTTGCGAAAGAGCAAAGTGCGCCATTAAACCCTTTCTTCTCGCGTCATCGGAATTTATATCCACCTTGTTGCTTTCCAAATTAACGCTTATGTCTTTATAGCCTGAAGCCGATTCGTCAAAAATTTCATTTAATTTTATCTGAATCGATTCATATTTTTCTTTTTTGCCGACAGTAAGATTCATACCTTGAAATAAAATCTGCGCCGTGTTTTTAGAGCCGCCGCTCTTTCCCGGCACTAAAGCGTAAAACTCTTTTTCTGCCCTTGTCATAGAGACATAAAGGATATTCATTTCCGACATCAAAGTCTTGCTCTTTTCTTTATCATACAAAGCTTCCAACTTTGCCGAAAAAGCCGACGAATTCCTGGTTAAATATAAAAGTTTAATCATATTTCCGTCCAGGGCAAAAAACGGCTTATCTATTTTTGTTTCGGAAAGTTTCAGAAATGGCACTATAACAACCGGAAACTGAAGCCCCTTGGCTTTATGCACCGTCATAACTTTAATTCCTGCGCCGGAAGCGCTTTTTATGTACAGAGATTCGTCTTTGTCATCAAGGGTTTCAAAATACTCCGTAAAATCTTTAATTCCGCTTTTCTCCTGCTCAAAATCTTTAATGAGTTCTAAAAAACGCATTACAAAAGGTTTTGACTCAGGAAAATTTTCAACAATTTTAAATTTTTCAAGGATGGAAAGGGCCAGTTCGTACACAGGTATAAAGCCCGCTTTTACAAAAAATTCCTCAAAAAAATTATTCCACGCCTGCTCATGCTTTTGGCGGAAAATTTTATAAAACGCCTCGGACTTATTGTCTTTTTTTTGTTCGAAAAGAAACCTTTCAAAATCATAGCTTTTAATTCGTGAAGCTTTTGAAAAAATTTCCCCTAAAATAAACGACGAGAAAAAAAGCGAATTTATCGGCAAATCTATAAACTTAATTAACGAGAAAATTTCTTTTACAAAAATATTGTTGCGTATATTTAAAGTCTGCGCCGATTCAACCGCGTAGTTTTGCGCCATAAGCCAGCCGCTCGCTTTTTGCGCCTCGTCATTGCTTCTGCATAAAACTGTTATATCGCTTTGCTTAAACCTGTTTGCAATTTGCGTTACCTGCGAGAGAAACTGTTCTTTTACGTATTCTTCCTCATCTTCACAATCTTCCGGAACAATATTTATTTCCACATAGCCTTTATCTTTTTTCAAGCTTGCATTTTGCCTTGAAGAGGCATAAACAGACAAAAGGTCTTTGAATTTTTCACTCACATTTTCACCCTCATAAACCTGTTTCAGATACCTTTCAATGTTCTCTTGCGAAAAAACCTCATTATTAAAATCCACTATAGTTTTATGGCTTCTGTAATTTTCCTTAAGCAGCAATACATCGCATTCCGCGCCGGAAAAATCCCCCGCGGCTTTATAAAACAGCTCCGAATTTCCGCCGCGGAAATCATATATCGCCTGTTTAGGGTCGCCGACATAAAAAAACGTGCCGCCGCCCGCAAGGCTTTCTTCCAGAAACCTCTTTAAAACAGTCCACTGCACATCATTTGTATCCTGAAATTCGTCTATAAGAAAGTATTTATATTTTTCAGAAAGGCGATAATACACTTCAGGCATTATTAAGCCCCCTTCGCTGAACAAGTTAAGGGCTTTTTTATTTATGTCGTTTAAAAAAACGAGTTCGTCTTTGCCGGCGTAAATGTCAAATTCCGCTATTATTTCGCTAAAAATTTCAGAATATACTGAATAATAATTTTCCGAATAGTACTCGCATAAAGCCGCAATTTCAAAGGATATTGCTTCCCATAGCTCGGAAACAGCCGTTTCCGGCTCAGAATTTTTTTTATATTTTAACACGGGAGCCGCAAAAGCTTTTGGTATTTTATCGGGGTTAAAAAATGATTTAATCCCTCCGTTTAAAACCTTCTCAACGGCTTTAAGGGTATTAGCATAGATGTCTTTTTTAGCGCATATTTCATAAAATTTTTCCGTTTTCTTAAAAATTGCGGAGGCAGCGGCGTATATATGTTCTTTAAATTTCACTTTCGCAAAACCTATGCCTTTCCCGCTTGCGGAACTTTTTTGGAAAACCTTTTCAGCCCTGTTATAAATATCATTACTCGGAAACCATCCGGTTTTTTCTGAAAGAAGATATTGGTCTATGTAGTCGGAAAGCATATTTTTAAGCGCGGGGGAGGTTGAAGCGTTGCGGAGAAACGAGTCCAGCGCGAAACCAAGATGGGCGGAATAATCTTTTTCAACTTTAAAATTGGGAGAAATATTTATATTTATCGCGCAGGCTTTAAGTATGCTGTTTATAAAACTGTCTATCGTGCTGATATTAAAGCTGTCGTAATTATCCAGTATCCCGTTCAAAACTTTTACGCTTTGTAAAGGCAGATTTTTTCCGGAAATATTAAAACCGTCAAAAATCCCGTCAGTATCAAGTGACAGCGCCGCCTTTTTAAGATATTCAACCACCCTGTATTTCATCTCGACAGCCGCTTTATTTGCAAAAGTAACGGCAATGACGTTTTTAAGGGAGATTCCGTTTTCAGAAGAATCAAACAAAAGGCTTATGTAACGCTTGGCAAGGCTGTAGGTTTTTCCGGAACCGGCGGATGCCTGCACGGAAATTATTTGGCAATTTTCTTTTTTCATCTGCTTTTAGTTTATCAAATTAATTATTTTTTCAACTTCTGAAAGGTAAGCTTCTATATCTTTTACGTCTGTAGCCGGAAGAGAGCCGAAATATCCGTGATAACGCGCTTTGAGCCCTGAAAACCCAAAAATTTTGTCGTCATATATAATATCCAAAGCTTTCTTTAAGTCGGAATTTTCTAAATCTTTTTCAGACATCGCCATAGTGGTAAAAACAACCGCTTTTTTGTGTTTTATTGAAGCTGTTCCTTTAGCCTCTTCAAATTCAAAAGCAAAACCGGGATAAAACACCCTGTCGATATACCCTTTTAACATGGCGGGTACGCCGCTCCACCAAAGAGGATAAATAAAAACTACGGTGCCAGCCTCTTTAAAATACTTTTGCTCTTTTGCGACAGCATCAGATATTTTCTTGTTTTTCATATCTTCCAGCCCTGCTTTATCTAAAACCGGGTTAAATTTCATAGCATACAGGTCTCTGATTTTATAAGGTATGCCGTTTTTCCCGAGCGTTTCTTTAACTTTCGCAAAAATCATGGCGCTTGAGCTGTTTTCGTTATCAGGGTGGCAGAAAACTATCAGCACATTTTCACCTTCAGAAAAAGATATTGAATCATAAAGACTCTCAAGATTTACAAACCGCCTGTCAGAAATCTTATTTAGCCACATTTTCTGCACGAGTTTGGAATCGCTTATAGTGCTGTTTCCCCATTTACAATCTTTAAACATCGGCAATTCATCCCAATTATTGTTTATATAGCAAAGCGCTTTAATATTATTTGTATTTATAAACCTGAAAAACTTATCATACCACTTAAGCTTGCCGTCTTCTCTTAAATCGTGCCCGAGCATCGGGGCACATTCGGCGATCATCAAGGGTTTTGAATGCCTTTGCGCGAATTTTACCATCGGAATCCACTGAGGGTTCGAAAAGTATGATATCGCGCACCAGTCAACATATTCGTCGCCCGGATACCAGGCTTCAATGCCTCTCGGGTTTAGCGCGGCATAAGAATGCCAAACATAAGCGGCATTTTTAACGCCGTCCTCGTCCATCTTATCAACTATACGGCGGTACGCTTTTATGTATTTTTCCGGTTCATAGCCGTTTTCAGGATAGTCAAACTCATAGCCTATCCTCAAATATACCGGCACCCTGGACTTCTTTATCCAATTGCCGAGCTTTGTTATATTTTCATCTAAAGACCCGTCTATAATTTCATCAAGCGAATTAACAAGATACAAACCTATTTGAAGCGCCGCTTTAGGATATTTTTTCAATATATAAGCACCGGAGGTTTCCCCCGCGCCAAAGTCAGCCGCCTCATCAAGGCCCGCAAGATCCGACAAAGCCGTATAAATCATAAATCCTGCCGGAATGTTTTTAACGCTCTTAACGTAATTGTCGCTTGAGCGGTTATTCTGGCCCGCAAAAACAAGCGTAGAACCGTCATTGGGAACAAATCTGCCGGTAAAATTCAAATCCCTCGCATACATAAGCGAAGCAGCGGTGAAAACAAAAATAAAACTTAAAACTATTTTTTTTAACATACTATTTCCAAGCTATATCCTTATCTTCCTGATTCCTTCTTTTGCCATTTCCCGGTTTATATCTTTTCTTTTAATTGATTCTTTTTTATCATACGCTTTTTTGCCTTTTCCAAGCCCGATAAGCACCTTTATCCTGCCTTTCGGCGAAACATAAACTTCCAGCGGTATAACCGTTAAGCCTTTTTCTTTAACTTTCGCGTTAAGTTTTGCCGTTTCGGATTTATGCATAAGGAGCTTTCTTTTGTGTTTAGCGTCGTAATCGGTAATATGGGTTGACATTTGTTCGTAAGGGGCGATAAAGATATTATCGGCAAAAGCTTCGCCGTTTGAAAAGCGTATAATACTGTCGGCAAGGCTTATATTGGAGCGCTTGGCTGATTTTACTTCATGCCCGGATAAAACTATTCCGGCTTCGGTTTTTTCAAGAATTTCGTAATCGTGAAAAGCCTTTCTGTTTGAAGTTAATATTTTCTTTTCCATCTTGTATTATGCCGCGGGAAGTGTGATTTTAAACTTTGAACCGTTGCCTTCCTTGCTTTCAGCGCTGATTTTACCGTCAGACATTAATATTATCTGTTTGGAAACGGCAAGCGACATTCCCAAAGCTTTAGCGGTTTTTGTGGTAAACATCGGATCAAAACATTTTTTAAGAGTTTCGGCGTTCATCCCCCTGCCGTTATCTGATATCTCAATTATAATGTTTTCACGGTCCCTGGAAAGTTTTACGGAAATTTTGCCGTCTGGCTGGTCGCTTATTGCTTCTTTTGCGTTTTTAAGCATGCTTGATATAACCTGGCTGAATCTTTGCGGGTCCACATAAGCATCAACCTGCTGAGGCGCTAAAATTTCGAAAGCTATTCCGTCCGTTTTTGCTGTCTCGATTTCTTTATTAAGGAAATCGCCTAAATTAGTTTTCACCATACTAAGCTGTTTTACTCTTGTGGTGTCAAGCAAGTCCACTATCATATTGTTCATTCTTTCAACTTCGCTTGAAAGCATGGAAAGCATTTTATTCGGCACTTCTCCTTCTACTTTAAAAGAGTTTGAGAAATAATACGCAATATTTTTCATACTGGAAAGAGGGTTTTTCAAATCGTGCGACGCGACCGCGGCAAACTTATTTAAAACATCCATTTTATCCCTGCTCAACTCTTCATATGAGACCATGTCGGATTTACTGGATGATGATACCGGCGCTGCGACAGTTTTGGCAGCAGCATTAACGGCAGGGCCGCTTTTAACATTGTTTTTCCTGCCAAGCGAAACAAAAAGCGCAAGCAAGGCAAAGAATGCGGCGGAAAAAGCAAAAACCTGCTGCAGCATATCCGAAAAAAATGCCGACAAAACAGCAAAAACGCACGAAAGAAATAAAAGAATAGCCATATTTACCGCCTTTATTTGTTTAAAACACCAAGAATTTCATTAAGGTCAAATGTTTTTTGAAAAAAGAAAGCTTTATCGTTTTTAAGATTTTCGCTTATAACATTGTCATAATCAGATAAGAAAACTATTTTTTGAACTGAATCGGCCGCATTCACTTTTTCGTAAAATTCTTCATAGTCCGCAACCGTGCTAGTGTCGGCAATTACAAATTCAAAATTTGCATGAACGCTGTCTTTTAAAAAGCGTTCTTCGGAAGGGAAATACGTAACCTCAAAGCCGTTGGCAACCATAGAAAGTTTTAGATTGTTTGAGCTTATGGTATCGTCCCACACGATTGCGATTTTTTTCTTGTGGTTTGCCTTTAAAAATTCCGAGATCAGGTTTTTAGTCAGAGGCTTTTTTATAACTTTAAAATCACCGATGCTAAGCTTATCATTACTCAAAACAACAATTTCCGGCTTGTTTTCCGTTCCGGAAACGCCTTCCGCCAAAGATATATTGGCTTCGGTATCATCTAAAAACACCACTGCGGGATTTCTTCTTTTAATGAACTTTTTTGCTTTTTCCGCGTTATTTTCGCTGATTACCAAATAGCCTGAAGGAGGAAGCGCCGCTTTTAAAAAATCAACAGTCGCAGGATCGGTCAATGTGAGAACGGTCGGTTTTTCTTTAACTTCTTTCACCGTACGCAAAACGTCATCAATTTCAAAAGGTTTGCTTATACAGGCAAAAGCGCCTTCTGATATGGATTCTTTTATTAAATCGTTCATCGCGTAAGCGGTCATCATAACAACAATAGTTTCCGGGCTTATAACTTTCATCTTTTTAAACGCGTCAACTCCGTTGATGCCTGGCATTCTTATGTCAAAAAAAGCGATGTCAAAATCATTTTGCTGCGCAAGGGCAAGCGCCTCATTTCCGTCTTGTGCGGTTTTAACGCTGTAACCTTCCAGTTCCAAAATCATCGCAAGCGAAAATCTCAAGCCTTCTTCATCATCCGCAATTAAAATGCTGAATTTCTCTTCACTCATGTTCACCTCATCGGTATTACTATTATAAATTCAGTACCAGTGCCTTCGGTACTTTTTACGACTATTCTTCCGAAATGGGATTCTATAATTTCCTTAACAATAGACAAGCCAAGGCCTATACCTTTAAGTTTTGTCGTATAAAGAGGATCAAAAATATGGTTTAACGTATCTTTGCTCATGCCTATTCCGTTGTCGGCAATACGTATTTCAAAAGTCTTGCTGTTATTTTGCGCCGTGGAAACTGATATTTGTCCGCCGGCAGTCATAGCGTCTTTAGCGTTTGTAATAAGATTGATAATAACCTGCGTCATCTTATCAGGATCGATTTCCGCCTGAAAATGCTCAAAATTCTTAACAAGTTCTATATTATTCGGAATAACGACGTTTTCAATCGCTTTATCCAAAAAATCATCTATCCACATTTCTATTTTATTGAGTTTTTTTGCTCTTGAATAATCCAGCAAATCCGTGATAATCTTATTTGCCCTGGAAACATCCGAAGCAAGCATATCAAGCATTTTTTTCGCTTTATCATCTTTGAAAGTATCCATCTTCGAAAGATAATAAGATATATTTTTAAGGCTTGCCAGCGGATTTCTTAATTCATGCGCGACGGAAGAAGCAAGTCGCCCGATAGTAGCGAATTTTTCGGATTTAAGCAGTTCTTCCTGCATGCTTTGCATTTTATCAAGCGTTTCTTCAAGTTCATAGCTTCTCTGTTCAAGCATGACTTTAAGCTTTATCAGATCCTGCTTTTCATTTGTAAGTTCGTCAACATAGCTTTTTAAATCCTGTGCCATTGAGTTAAAAGACTCGGCCAAATCGCTAAGTTCATCACGCGAAGTAAGCGGCACCCTGTAAGCGAGTTCCCCGGAAGCTATCTTTTTAGTACCTACCGACAATTCTTTAATAGGGTTTAAAATCACTTTTACTATAAGAAATGATATGGCAACAACAAGAATGATAACAATAAGCGTAATAAGGACTATCATACTTGACATCTTTTCTATCGCGGCATTCACGTTTTCTACGGTAACGCCGACCCTTACTATGCCTATAATTTCCCCGGTATCGCTGTCTCTTATGTTGTCATTGGCAAAAGAAACGCCCGGAACGCTTGCGCTTATATTGTAATTGGGCCGGTTATAGCTGACTACAGGCACAAGAACTTCATAAATTTCACCCAGATTTTTGATTCTGTACGCGTTTTTGCTTATCTCTTTTTTATTAAAGAGCAGCGTATCCGTTGTTTCCGGCCGGTTGTGAAACAAAAAGTCCCTTACTTCCACATTTGTAATGCCGGAGTTGGCAAGCTCTATTACATTTCTGTTATAAATCGTCACATAAATAACATCTTCTTCTATAATAGTGTTGTCTGTTGAGCGCTGGAGCAATTCTTTGGTTTCTGATTCTATGTTAACGTCATTTAAATTCGCGATACGCCTTGCTATGTCTTCGGTTCTTTTTTCAAGCGTTTTTCGGAGGTTTGTTTTCTGTGTATAAAGGAAGAAGGATGTAAGCGCCGTTGCCGTAAAAACGACAACAAGCATAATAACAGCGGTAAATTTGACTCTTAAACTGAAGCGAAAGTTTTTTTTCATTATGTTATTATCTGTCCGGTTATAATGAAACTATATTAATAAAAAATGATTAAAAAATCAATACTTTTATTTGAAATTTTAAGAGATTTTTGCCTGCGGCGTGCAAAAAATAGAAAAACCGGTTTTTGCCGGTTTTTTATTCGTTTTTTGAAAGCCGACGATAGGGTTTGAACCTACGACCTGCGGTTTACAAAACCGCTGCTCTACCAGCTGAGCTACGTCGGCATGGGGGTTATAATATAAAAAAAACCCGGCAAAGTCAACAACAGGCATCAATACCGATGCAACAAATCATTGCATTTTTAATCATTTTTGCCCTTGACACCTCGTATATTTATTGGTATTATTTTTACACCTATGGGCATTTTTTCTAGAATTAAAAGAGAGTTAAAGCGAAAAATAACGATTATGCTTATCCCTCACGGCAAAATTAAGCCGCTAAAGTTAAGCATTTCACTGTTATTTGTATGCGTTTTCATGGTTTCATGGACCGCGCTTACCTTATGGTCCGGATATCTGGCAAGCCAGCATATAGATTACCTAAAGATTAAAGCAGATAATAAAATAATGAAAGTCAGGCTGCTTTTTGTGGCAAACCAGCTTGGAAAAACCAAGGATATGTTTGAAAAAGTACAAATGAATGACGAAAAACTCCGCGTACTTTTAGCCCTTGATACAAAAAAATCAATAATTGAAGAAGGGCTTGGCGCAGAAAATCTTGGCGAAGGCGGACCTACCGCAGCCCAGGCAAATGCTTTTGCCCTCATACTTTCCGGAAATATGAACTTAATTGACCATAAATTTGTGGCTAAACAAGCCTCCCAGCTGAACGAACAATACCAATACATGCAAAAAAGTTATACAGAAATAATGTCGCATATAAAACAACAGCAGTCGCTTTTTATGGCTACTCCTAGAGGCTGGCCGTGCGAAGGCAGAATATCCTCGCATTACGGTTTCAGATATCATCCTTTCTTTCAAAACAGGGATTTCCACTCGGGGCTTGATATAGCAAACATTAAAGATACTCCCGTGCGCAGCACGGCAAACGGAAAAGTGATATTTTCCGGATGGCAGTCGGGATACGGAAACATAATAGTAATAGACCACGGTTATAACTACAGAACGGCTTATGCCCATCTTTCAAAACGCCTTGTCAGCACAGGAGCTTATGTAAACAGGGGAGATTTGATAGCAAAAATGGGCAGCACCGGCTCAGCGACTGGCTCCCACGTACACTACGAAGTACACTTCAAAGGAAAAACAGTAAACCCCATATCTTATTTGACAGATTATTTTTACGCTCAATCTGAAAGGAACCGCTATGACCAAAAAAAGTTCAAAAAATTTGCTTGAGGCCGTTGATACGATAATAGGCCAGGATGTCTTTATTAAGGGCACTATCAACACGGATAAAACCGTAAGAATCGACGGGCATTTTGTAGGAAACGTAGAAAAAGCGCTCGGTGTTTTAGTGGGCGCGCAGGCGGTTATTGAAGGAAATATCACCGCGGAAGCCGTAATGGTAGCCGGAACGGTTAAAGGAAATATTACCGCGGGCGAATCAATAGAAATTCTCCCTAAAGCAAAAGTGAACGGCGATATAAAAACAGGGATTCTTACAATATCCGAAGGCGCTTTTTTTGAAGGCAAGTCATTAATGACGGCGAAACAGGAAGAAAACAGCGAGGTTCAGGCAATATGATGAATTTTTTAAGAAAACACATGCGTAAAATATTCTTTATTACGATACTTGCATTTATCGGCGGCATCTTTATGGGCTTTGGTTCCTACTTGTTCGGACCGGAAAATGACTACAAAACCGCCGCGACTGTAAACGGCGAAAAAGTACCGATGAAGCTTTTTAGCGCTTTATATACCAACTCCTCTGAAATGTATAAAGAATCTTCCAAAACGGACCTTACCCCGGAGCAGGCAAACGAACTGAAAGTAAGGACATTGCAGGCTATGGTTCAGGAGGAGATATTTTACCAGCAGTCTAAAGCATACGGAATAGTAGTTTCCGATTCGGAACTTAAAAATGACATACAGTTTTCCGCGATGTTCAGAAATAATAACCAGTTTGATTCGCGCCTTTATTACGCTTTCTTACGCGCAATGGGCATGACGCCTAAAGAGTATGAACATCTGAGGAAAAAACAGATTGCCGGAGAAAAGCTTAAAATGATTCTCGGCACAGCAATAAAATTAAGCGATTCAGAATTCAACTCTTTGTCTGCAAATTATCCTAAATTAACAAGGGATGAGCTGACCCAGTCCAAAATCAATAGCATATTAAATGAATGGTATTCAAATATAGTAAAAGGTTCTAAAATCAGCACAAATGATTCAATTTTCAAGTAATTTATTTTAAGGAAATTCCGAACTTCTTGAATTCTTTGATAAGTTTGATATGAGGTAAGCCGACAACTGTATAATAGTCGCCGTAAATTTTTTCAACAAAATTATCATCACTATCCTGTATTGCGTAAGCGCCTGCTTTATCCATATGTTTTCCAAAAAGCTGCCTGAGTTCATTCTCCGGCAGCTTCTTCATTTTTACGCTTGCACAGTCATAGAAAACTGATTGTTTTTCCAATACATTATCAATAATAGACACGCCTGTGTATACTTTATGCATGCTGCCATTAAGCTCCCTTACAATACTTTCTGACTCTTCCACAGTCCTCGGCTTTCCAACTATTTTGCCGTTCAATACTACTATAGTATCCGCGGACAACACTAAAGCTCCGGATAGTTTATTTGCTATATCTTCGCCTTTTCTGAAGGCAAGCTCTTTTACGATATATGAAGGCCTTACAAGCGAAATATCTTCGCTTACGCCGCTGGGCATTACGGAAAACTCCAACCCCCATTCTTTAAGCAATGATATTCTTCTTGGCGAAGCGGATGCTAAAATTATTTGTTTTTTCATAGTATTATGTTATTTTTTGAGCCGCATTCCGGGCAAATTGCCGGATTTTTGCAGTTTACCGTTACCTCATAACCGTCTCTTGCTATAAGGCAGTTACCGCACTTTTTGCAAAAAGTCGATTCGTAAACAATATTATCAAAATTACCTAAATAGACATATTTGAGTTTTTCCTTTGCAAGATTGTAAAAGTTTTTAAGCGTTTCCTCTTTTGTCCGTGTATCTTTAAAGTTATAGTTTGGAAAATACCTGCTCAAATGCAGCGGTATTGCATCACTTAAACTAGCTATAAAATCAATCATTTTTTCAAATTCTTTAATATCCGTGTTCTGCCCGTCAATCAGCAGGTTAGTTAATTCAATATGCACCTTTTCTTTATATAAAAGCTCAATAGTTTTTAAAACTGGTTCAAGAGTGCCGCCGCAGTTTTTCTTATAAAAATCATTATTAAACGCTTTCAAATCTACATTTGCCGCATCCGTAAACTCCGCAAGGCGCTTTAACGGCACTTCATTTATATATCCGTTTGTTACAAGTATATTTTGCATACTGCGTTTTCTTGCTTGCACAAACATTTCAAAGATCCACTCATAGTTTATAAGCGGCTCATTATATGTATAGGAAATAAGCCTTATATTTTTTTCTAAAGCAAAATATAAAGCGTCTTCCGGTAATAAAAAGTGATCATTTTTGGGTTTTATCTGTGAAACCGAAAAGTTTTGGCAGAAGCCGCATTTGAAGTTGCAGCCATAACCGCCGAAAGAAAGAGTTTTTGAACCCGGATAAAAGTGGTAAAGCGGCTTTTTCTCTACCGGATCTATGCTTATGGCAGATATTAACCCGTAAGATTTTGAAACCAGCAAACCTTTAACATTCTGCCTTGCATTGCATAAGCCAAACTGTGAGTCTTCCAACACGCACATATGCGGACAAAGCTCACAGCGGACTCTGCCGTTTTTTCCTGACCAGTATAAAGCTTCTTTATCCCGCATACTGGGAAATCCATTTAAGGTAATCTCTGCTGCCGGCTTTTATATCAACTGCTGTCACTTCCGGCACTTCATAAGGGTGCAGTTTTTTAATTTCTTTTTCCAGGGCGCAGTATTTGCTTTGAATGCTTTTCATAATAAGCAAAAGCTCTTTCGAGCTTTCAATCTTATTGTTCCACCAGTAAACTGAATTGAGATTATCTATGATATTAACGCAAGCGGCAAGTTTTTTGTTTAGGATTGATTCCGTAATTATTTTAGCGGTTTTTTTATCCGGCACTGTCACAAAAACAATCATATACTTTGTTTTTTCCACAGGCACCCCCCCTAAAAATCCGTCTTTTCTTCCCGTGTCTTTGAAGCAAGCCAGACATATTCCGATGAGTTTTTGCTGATATGTTCTAAATCTTCTTTTGCAGCCTGCCTGACGGGTTTTGCCGGGATGCCCATAGCGACGCTTCCGGCGGGAATTGTTTTTCCGGGAGCCACAACGGCTCCAGCCGAAATTATGCAGTTATCTTCAATAACCGCGCCGTCAAGAATAATAGCGCCCATGCCGATAAGGCAGTTATTGCCGACTTTGCATCCGTGCACTATCGCCCTGTGCCCTACGGTTACGTTTTCGCCGATTATAACAGGCTTGTGTACATTAGGGTGTATTACGCTTCCATCCTGTACATTGGAGTTTTTACCTATTTTTATTAAATCAACATCCGCACGTATTACAACCATCGGCCATATTGAAACATTCTCTTCTATTTCAACATTTCCGGTAATAACGCAGTGCTTGCTGATAAACGCTTTTGCAGAAATTTTCATTTTAAAAGGTGAAGCAATACCGCTTTTTGAGCGTGAAGCCTGTTTTCGGCCTGTGCAAATATGCTGTTTTCATATTTATCCATTATATCCGCGGTAATTTCTTCGCCGCGTATTGCGGGCAGGCAATGCAAAACTATGCACTTTGAAGAAGCTTTTTTAAGAAGTTCCGCGTTTACCTGGTAAGGGGCAAATGCTTTTTTTCTTTTCTTTTCTTCACTTTCAGCGCCCATTGAAGTCCAGACATCAGTATATATGACATCCGCGTTCTTCGCGGCGTTCACATCGCTTGAAATCCTTATCTCCGCCCCGGTTGAAGAGGTATATTCTAAAGCTTTGTTTAATATTGATTTTTTAGGGGCATACTCTTCCGGGCAGATAAGCGTAAAATCAAGTCCTAACACCGCGGAAACCGCAAGCATTGAGTTTGCGACATTATTGCTGTCCCCTATAAAAACTATTTTAATTTTTTTAAGCGATTCAACGGTCTTTGCTTTATGAAACTCCATTATTGTCATAATATCCGCAAGAATCTGGCAAGGGTGTTCAAAGTCCGTAAGACCGTTTATTACAGGTACGCTTGAGTATTTTGCAAACTCCTGAACGTCTTCATGCTTAAAAGCCCTTATCATAAGGCCGTTAACGTATCTGGAAAGCGCGAGCGCGGTATCATGTATTGATTCGCCCCTTTTGCGCTGGAGGTTCTGCGCGTTAAGAAGTATAGGGAAACCGCCAAGCTGCACCATAGCGGTTGCGAAAGAGACCATAGTCCTTGTTGAAGGTTTTTCAAATATAAGGCCGAGCGTTTTTCCGTTTAAACCGGTCAAAGGCTTCTTTTTAACCTTAAGTTCAAAAGCTTTGTTAAGCAAAGCCTTTATCTCTTTGGCGGATAAATCATAAATAGACAGTAAATCTTTTTTTGCCATAATTTCTCTCTGTTACATACGTATTTGACTAAAAAAAGATTTTACTAAAATAAAGACGTTAAATCAATTTTATCATTGCAATATTTCTATAAAAAACTTATAATTTGTGACTAACTACCCATATGACTTTATTGGAGGTGCTATATATGCTTACATTCAACAAAAAAAACAACAAGCTCGAACCGGAAGAATATCATTTTGAGCTTCAGGACGTAAAAGAGCCTAATCTTTTCAGGGAGACTTTCCAATATACGGAAGTTCCAAAAATCGGTTTTAACAATCAGGTAGTGCCCATGAACCCGCCTGATGAAATCTGGATTACGGATACCACTTTCCGTGACGGCCAGCAGGCTATGGACCCTTTTACGGTAGAACAGATTGTGCATCTTTTTGACCTTATGCACAGGCTTGGCGGACCTAACGGAATAATACGCCAGACCGAATTTTTCCTTTACTCTGAAAAAGACAGGGAAGCGGTGCGCAGGTGCCAGGAACTTGGTTTTGAGTTTCCAAAAATAACTTCTTGGATAAGGGCGACAAAAAGCGACTTTAAACTTGTAAAAGAAGCAGGATTAAAAGAAACTGGAATATTGACTTCCTGTTCCGATTACCACATATTTTTAAAGCTTAAAAAAACACGCAGGGAAGCGCTTGACATGTATTTGGACGTGGTTAAGGCGGCTTTGTCCGAAGGCATAATACCGCGCTGCCACTTTGAAGATATTACAAGGGCGGATTTTTACGGGTTTGTAGTTCCGTTCGCCATGGAGCTTATGAAACTTTCAAAAGAAGCAAAAATGCCTATCAAAATAAGGGCTTGCGACACGCTCGGATTTGGTATAAGCTACCCGGGTGCCGCAATGCCAAGAAACGTCAACGGCATAATGTACGGTTTGACGCACCACGCGGGCGTACCGTCGGAATATATCGAATGGCACGGGCATAACGATTTTTACAGAGCGCTTAGCAACGCGACAAGCGCGTGGCTTTACGGATGCTCCGGCATCAACGCGACGCTTTTAGGAATCGGCGAAAGAACAGGCAACACTCCCGTTGAAGCCTTGGCAATAGAATACGTTGCTTTAAGGGGCACAACAAACGGCATGGATTTAACAGCCATAACCGAAATTGCCGAATATTTTAAAAATGAGCTTAAATATGACATTCCTAAAAACCAGCCTTTTGTCGGCAGCAACTTTGCGATGACAAAAGCCGGAATACACGCGGACGGGCTTTTAAAAGAACAGGAAATATATAATGTTTTTGATACGACCGCAATTTTGAACAGGCCGCCTGAAGTCGAAATAACAGACAGGGCAGGACTTGCCGGAATAGCGTACTGGTTTAACACACAGCTTCCAAAGCTAAGAGACACTGAAGACAAACTGGACAAAAATAATGCCGCCATTGTTCAGGTTAAAGAAGATATAGACAAGCTGTTCAAAGAAGGCAGATGCACCGCGATGACGCGTGAAGAAATGATTGAATTTGCGAAAAAATACATACCGCAATACGTATAAATTCTAAATAACACAAAAAAGAGCCCGGAGCGTACGCTCCCGGGCTCTTTTATGTTAAGCCATATAGTTAAAAATCTGAAATATCAGCCTCTTCCTGCGTTTTAGTTTTCATATCTTTAACCAGCACTTTACCGTTATCAAACTCTGTTTTTGCAAACACTATAGTTTTATCCGTGCCGGTTTTATCGGCAAGTTTAAGCTGGCTTGTAAGGCTTTTCGCATTAACAGGACCAAAAACGGAAATATCTTTTTTACCGCGGGAAAGCTTAACCGCGAAAGCAAAAGCTTTATCAAAAAGCTCCTGATCGGCAATAGCCACAAAAATCTTTTCGGGTTCTTTAAGTTCATTTAAAAAGCCCGCTTTCTCGGCAGCCATCATCACCCTTTCCGAACCAAAAGCAAAACCTACCGCAGGCGTATTCTGCCCGCCAAGCTCTTTGACCAAATTATCGTATCTGCCTCCGCCCGCTAAAGTATCCTGCGAGCCTACTAAATCGGATTTCAATTCGAAAACGGTACGCGTATAATAGTCCAATCCTCTGACAAGCCTGTCATCAACTATAAAATCACAGCCGGCGCTTTTCAAAAGGTTTTGAACTTCATCAAAATTAACGGCGCATTCTTCGCAAAGATGATCCTGCATTTTCGGTACATTAGTAAATTTATGGGCATCAACTTTGCAGTCAAGCAGCCTCAAAGGATTTTTTTCAAGTCTTTTGCCGCAGTCGCCGCAAAGGTCTTTGACCGAGCTAAAATATTCAACTAATGCTTTTCTAAAAAGCGGCCTGCATTTTTCGCATCCTAAAGAGTTAATATGCACTTTAATATCTTTAATGCCCGCGGCGGAAAGTATATCAGCGGCTATTATTATAGTTTCGGCGTCAGCCGCAGGGGAAGGGTTGCCTAAATATTCAACGCCCATCTGGTGAAACTGTCTGTACCTTCCGGCTTGCGGCCTTTCATAACGGAACATTTCCCCGCAGTAAAAAAACTTACCGGAAGGCTCACTTATATCAAGCCTGTGCTCAATATAAGCTCTCACGAGAGAAGCAGTCCCCTCAGGCCTTAAAGCCAGTTTTCTGCCTTTTCTGTCTTCAAAAACATACATTTCTTTTTCTACTATGTCAGTAGTATCGCCAATTGAACGCGTAAAAAGGGCGGCATCTTCAAAAACAGGCGTGCCGACTTCTTCAAAACCGTGTTTTTTAAATATTTCCCTTGCCCTTCTTTCCAGTTCGGCCATTCCTTTCGCGTTTATGCCGAAAATATCGTGCGTGCCTCTGGGCGCTTTAAAGTTCATTTTTCATTTCCTCAATTTTTTGCTGTAATTCGTGCTGGTTAACCTCATTGCCGCCGCCCATGTTTATAACGCCTATTGAAATTATAAATTGGAAAGCCTGATCTATAGTATAGTTAGTATAAATTATGTCTTTTTCTTTAGTAAGAAGAAGAAAACCTGTAGTAGGATTTGGCGTAGTAGGCATAAAAACGCAAGCGTACTTTTCACCTTTAATATACTGCTCGCCTGTTTTAAAAGCCGTGGAGTAAAAATCTTTGTTCGGGTAAGGTACAAACACGACTTCTTTAAAACTCTTTGTTTTATCTTTGCCGAATAAAAAACCTACAAACTGTTTTGCCGCGGAATAAACAGTGCCTATCAGTGGCACTTTGTCTATAAACTTTTCAAAAGCGTTTAAAAGCGTTTTACCCAAAACTTTATTGGTAAGAAAGCCTAAAACACATATGCTTGCCACGGAAACAAAAAAGCTGATTATCTTTGTAAGTATGTGAATCCACATTTTATCCGACATAAAAGTATTTAATATAGGAAACGTAAAACTCGTTACCCAGTTAAAAAGAATCATACCTATAAAGAAAGTCAGCCATAGGGGGATTATGATTATAAGCCCAGTCACAAAATATCTTTTAAAGATTATTCCGATTCTTGCTTTAACGGTCCTTTTCTTCTTTTCCGCCGCATTATTTTCCATAAACAAAAGCCTTTCCCGCTTTTAAAAGTTTATTGAGCTTCGCCTGCGTGTCTGATTCCGCGTAAACGCGCACGACCGGCTCCGTTCCTGAAAGCCTGAACCCTATCCAGGTATTATCGTCAAGTATAAATTTATCGCCGTCCAAAGTTATTTTTTCTCGGACTTTAAAACCCGCTATTTCTCCTGGAGATTTTGTTTTTAACGTATTTCTGAAAGATTCCATAGTTTCAGCGGGAAGATGAAAATTCAACCTTGAGGTAAGCACTTCTCCGGTTATTTTTGTAATGTCTCTAAGCATCGCGGTAACGGATTTTTTGTTCATTGCGACCGCTTCCGCCATTAAAAGGCACGCCAAAATGCCGTCTTTTTCCGGAATATGCCCTCTTATCGTTAAACCGCCGGACTCCTCGCCGCCGATTATAAACTCTTTCGGATTTTTAACCATAATATCTCCGATATATTTAAAACCTACAGGAGTTTCCAAAACTTTAACGCCTATTTTTGCCGCAAGCCTGTCAAGAAGATGGCTTGTCATAACGCTTCTTGCTGCTATTCCCGTCCAGCCTCTTGTTTTATTTAAATGATACAGCAAAACAGGAATAACCTGGTTGGGAGTAATAAATTCGCCGTTTGCGTCTATTATTCCGAAACGGTCCGCGTCGCCGTCAGTAGCTATGCCAAGCTTATAAGATTCTTTTTTAACTATCTGGAACAGTTCCGTAAGGTTTTTTTCATTCGGCTCGGGAGCTCCTCCGCCGAACATAGTATCCCTGCTTTTATTGATAGTTTTGTTTCTTATTCCCGCATCATCGAGTAAAGCGTCCAAATAATCATCTCCCGTTCCGTGTAAAACGTCGGCGGCGATTTTTATGTTCGCTTTTTTCAATGCTTTAAAGTCTACGAGCTGTTTAATTCTTTTCAAGTAAGCCGTGCGCGGATTGTACATCTCTATAAGCTTGTTTTTCAGCCCCTGCTCCAAAGGCATCGTTTTAATGTCTTTTTTCTGCATTGAAGCGCTGTACTTTTCAATTTTTTTTGTCGTTTCGGGAAGAGCAGGGCCGCCCCACGCGGGAGAGTATTTTAAACCGTTGTATTTGTACGGATTATGGCTGGCGGTAAAATTAATTCCGCCGGCAAGTTTTGAATTTATAATTTCGTATGATACTACGGGAGTAGGCGCGTTTCTTTTGCAAAGAAGCGCTTTTATGCCGTTTCCCGCGAGCACTTCCGCGGCGGCAGCGGCAAAATCTTCCGACATAAACCTTGTGTCATAACCGATGATTACGGAACCTTTTTTACTTTCTTCATTTATCAGGTTTGCTATAGCCTGGGAAACAATCCTCACGTTATCATAAGTAAACTCTTCGGCAATTATGCCTCTCCAGCCGGACGTACCAAATTTAATCATACTTTTCCCTCAATTTAGAAGCGATGCTTCATTAAATAACCATCTTTTCTTTGCACGGTTTAACATACGCGCAAAAGAATAAGCTTAAATTACTATTCCTGCCACTCTTTTAGTTTTTCGGTATATATTTCGATAAAGCCTTTGGCGGTGCTTTTATCTTTAGCTTCCGCCCATATATGGAAAAAGGCTTCGTCCGGATCCGGAACAAGAAGCACCCACCCGTTGTTAAAAAATATTTTCACGCCGTCTATAAGCTCGACTTTTTTATTTCCTATGTCTTCTATGGCTTTGCGCATAGCCTGGCCTTTTTTATCCCATGAGCAGGGCACAGTTTTATGTAAAACTTCAAAAGAAGGTATATCTCCGCTTATCTTGCTTAAAGAAAGATTTTCTTCGGCAAGCATTTCAATTATTTTGCCTATGGCGTACATCGCATCAAAAGCGTTCTGAAACTCCGGAAAAATAAAACCGCCGTGGCCGTCTCCTACAAAAATTACGCCTTTGTCATCAGCCGCGTCCATTATGCTTCTGGGGCTTGTGGCGGTTCTTTTCACGGTAACGCCGAATTTCGAGGCAAGTTCATCTATAACGGAAGACGTGTTTACCGGAACGGCTATAACTGCGTTTTTATCTTTATTGTTTTTCATTACAAGGTAAGCGGCGATAAGCATCGCAAGGTCATCGGGAACTATGTTTCCCTTTTCATCGACAAAAAACACTTTTTCCGCGCCCGTGTCTATAAGGAAACCGGCATTGCTTTTAAGCGTAGTAACAATATCGGAAAGCTGTCGCAGGGAATTATTAAATTCTTCCGGTGATTTAGTTATCTTTGACGAGTTGACAAAAGCGTTTAACGCGACGACTTCAACATCAAGTTCTCCGAGTATTGCCGGAAATATCATGGATGCTGAAGAATACGCGTAGTCTATAATTATTTTTTGTTTGGATTTTTTTATTTTGTCTTTAAGTATCGTATTAAGATATCCTGTTTTATAATATTCAACCGCCCTTGGGGGCACGGTAATTTCGCCGACATCATCCATATCCGCTTTTTTAAAATCTTCCCGAAAAAAAAGCTGCTCAATGGCTTTTTCCTGGTTTATCGATATGTCGCCGCCATTCGCGTTAAAAAACTTTATGTCAACAAGGCGCGGGTCATACGGCGACTGTCTTACGTGTATGCCCCCGGCTTCGCCTTCATTTCCGATTTCGTAACGCACAACCGGTATGGGAGAGCTTCTTAAATCCCCTACTTTTACGCCTGCGGACAAAAGGCCGGAAATTATTCCCCTTTTTATCATCCTTGTGGCGCGGTGATCATCTCTTGACGTTAGTATATACGTGCCGCTGCCTACAAATGCGCCGTATGCGGAACCTATTTTTGCCGCAAACTCGGGAGTTATTTCTATATTGCCAAGGCCCGTAATGCCGTAAGCGTTGAACAACGCTTTATTCCATTTTTCTCCCCATACGAGGCTGCTTGAAAGAATCGCTCCGGCTTCCACTATTTTGTGCGGCCATATTCTTAAATTTGTTTTGATAATCGCGTCCGCGCCGATTTTACATTCATCCGCGATTATCGTGCCCACCTGTACAACAGCCCTGTCGCCGATTGCGGTGGAATTCCCTATAACGTCTTCTTTAAGCCTTGCTTCAGTGCCTATTACGGCATTATCCCATATAATTGTGCCTAAAACGTCCGCTCCGGCTCCTATTTTAACATTTGAACCAATAACCGAACGCGAGATTCTTGCGTTATCTTCAATAATAACATTATCGCCTAGTATAACCTGGCCGTCAACTTCGACGTTTTTGCCTATAACCGGATTTTTGCCGGCAAATATTTCTTTTCCGCCAACGGTAATTTTTTTCCCTTCCATTTCAATCTTAACTTTATCATCCAAAATATCATAGTGGGCAAGCCTGTATTCATCATGATTGCCTATGTCTTTCCAGTAACCTTCGGCAATATAACCGTACAAAGCCTTTTTTTCCTTTAGCAGCAATGGATATAAATCCTTTGAAAAATCAAATGATTTATCATCTTGTATATACTTAAAAACTTCCGGCTCAAGTATGTATATGCCTGTATTAATGGTATCGGAAAATACCTCGCCCCATGAAGGTTTTTCTAAAAATCTTTCAACTTTGCCTTCTTTATCGGTTATAACAACGCCGAACTGCAAAGGATTGTTTACCCTTGTCAAAACCATTGTGGCGACAGCTTTCTTCCTTTTATGGTATTCAATGGCTGCAGATAAGTCAAAATCCGTTAAAACGTCTCCGGAAATAACTAAAAACGTATCATTTATGTTTTTTTGCGCGAATTTTACGCTGCCGGCGGTGCCGAGGTCTGATTCGGGGCGGAGGTATTTAATATTTACTCCGAAATCTTTGCCGTTTCCGAAGTAGTCTGATATTATCTCCGGTTGGTAATAAAGCATCATCGTTAAATCTTTAAAATCGTACTTTTTAAGAAGGTTGATGATATGGCAAAGCATAGGTTTGTTTGCCATGGGTGCCATAGGTTTAGGAATGCTGCACGTAATCGGTCTGAGCCTTGTACCAAAGCCGCCTGCCATAATAACAGCTTGCATAATGCACCTCTCAATTTATAATGCGCAAATTTAATTGAATTCTAAACGGATTTTATCAAATTTGACTCTCAAAATCAAAAAGGCGCGAAATCGCAAAATAGCGTTTTTGACACAATCTTAAATTTAAAATATAATCACGTATTAACGATTGGAGAGCATAATGGAACAAAACAGCCAAAATAAAAAATCCAGGCCTTTTTACAAAAAACCTTTCTACATAATATTCGTCATTATTATATTGTGTATTATCGCGGCGGGCAAAGCTGCCGAAAAAATGACGGAAGAGCTGCCTTCAATAAGCCAGCTTGAAAACTACACGCCAAGCCTTACCACCAAAATATATGATAAAGATAATAACCTTATTGCGGAACTTTTTGCCGAAAGAAGGGTTCTTGTGCCTATCAATGAAATTCCGATAGACTTGCAGAACGCGTTTATTTCCATAGAAGATAATGATTTTTTTCTCCATTGGGGCGTTTCCACGAAAGGCATAATGCGGGCCTTGTCCAGAATAATATTGAAAAGAAAAGTCGCCGAAGGCGGCTCAACGATAACGCAGCAGCTTGCAAAAACGATATTTTTAACTCCCGAAAAAACGCTTACCCGCAAAATAAAAGAGCTCCTTTTAACCATACAGCTTGAAAAAGATTATTCAAAAGACGAAATTTTGCAGTTTTACATAAATCAGATTTACTTCGGAACCGGCGCGTACGGCGCGCAAGCGGCCGCGAGAATTTACTTTAATAAAAACGTGGAAGATTTGAACCTCGCGGAATGCGCGATGCTTGCCGCAATACCGAAATCTCCGAATTATTACAACCCGTTTAAAAACGCAAAAGCGGCGCTTACAAGGAGAAACCTCGTTTTGGCGAAGATGCGTATGCTTGGCTACATAACGCAGGAACAGGAAATGGAAGCGCTCGCGATACCTTTGCCGGAAAAAGATGAAACGCTTACGCAAAACAAAGGGCATTATTTCGTAGAGTTTTTAAGGATAATGCTTGAGCCGAAGTACGGCACCAACATTTTGTTCAGGTCCGGCCTTTCAATATATACGACTCTTGATATGCAGGCTCAAAACGCCGCTGAAAAAGTGCTTGAAGAATCGCTTTCAAAATTTGATGAAAACAAATTAAAAGTTTTTGAAAAAGAAGAGCGGGAACCCGTAAAAGTGCAAGGCGGGTTAATCGCTATGGATATTAAAACCGGAGCGATAAGAGCAATGGTCGGAGGAAGAGATTTTAAAGAAACTCAGTTTAACAGGGCGATACAGGCAAAAAGGCAGCCGGGGTCGTCTTTTAAACCTTTTGTTTACCTTGCGGCCGTAGAAGCCGGGATGACCGCGGCGACGCTTCTTGAAGACGAACCGATGATTTTTGTTTATAACGGCGCGAGCTGGGATTTGGTTTCAAGGGATATAACGGAGCTTGAAAATATAGCCGAAACCGTTCCGGAAAGCGATTTGACAGATACTACAAAAATATGGACTCCGGTAAACTACAGCAGAAAATTCAGGGGGCCCGTAACATTAAGGACTGCTCTCGCGCTTTCAATCAATACCTGCGCGGTTGAAACAATAATGAAAGTTACGCCCCGCAAAGTCATACAGGCGGCAAGGACGCTCGGCATAACAACGCCTATGTCAAACTCTTTAGCGCTATCACTGGGCTCAAGCGACGTAACGCTGCAGGAGATGGTTTCCGCGTACGCGACGTTCGGCTCCGGAGGCGTAAAAACAGCCCCTTACGTTATCAACAAAATCACAAACAAAGACGGCAGAATACTTGAACAAAACGTACCGCAGCAGAAAGAAGTGCTTTCCCCGCAGACCTGTTATATAATGACCAATATGCTTAAATCCGTAATCGAAAGAGGCAGCGGCTGGTACGCTAAAAATTTAGGCAGGCCGTGCGCCGGTAAAACGGGAACTACAAACGATTACAGCGACGCATGGTTTATAGGTTACACGCCGCAGCTTGCGGCAGGCGTATGGATAGGCTACGATGACCGCTCGATTTCGCTCGGTGAAAAATCAACCGGGGGAAATATAGCATGCCCCATCTGGACAAAGTTTATGAAAGAAGCTCTTGCCGGAAAACCTACGATAGATTTTACGCAGCCTGACAATATAGAGTGGGCGCTTATAGACCCGCAGACAGGCCTGCTTGCGCTCAGCAAAACGCCAGGCGCTTTTCTTGAAGCTTTTATAAAAGGCACCGCGCCTTCACAGTATTACGACCAGGTATTTCCGGATTCACAAAGGCTGGATCTTACTATTGAAGAGGAAGGTTTCTGATTTAAATTTCAGGCAGCCAAATCTTTGTCTTTTGGTTCACTCTATAATCTGTCATTCCTTCGGTTTTGCTGTATCTTGCGTATATTTGCGTACCTTTAAAAAAACCTTTCTCGCAAGCGGCGTACATTTCAAACGAATCTTTATCCGCTTCAACGCGCATAGAAGTAAAATACTTATTCTTTGTTAGCGTTATGCCCAAATCTTTGCTCGCGGAGCTTGGCAAAACATCAAGAAATTTCCCTTCGGAATCAAAATACGCTATCTGCATATTTACTATAACGGCGGCTACTATGCCTGCTTCAGAATTCATCTTTATGCGCAAATGTTTTAAATAAACAAAACCCGCCGCAAAAGAAAAAAACAGCAGTATAACAGCGCAAATGGCTATATTCTTAGCTTTCATATAAAATAATCGTACAACAGCTTAAAGTTTATTCCGTTGCGTTTTACGGCGGCGTACGTGTCGTACAACGCTTGTTTGGAAACCATCAAAGTTTCGGATTTAATACCGTATTCCAAAGCCATCGAGGCTTCAATATAAGCGCACAGCTTATCGGACATTTCAATTATACTGCCGTCAACCGCGTCATATTTTTTATCGTTAAATTCCGAAGCGTTTTCCACTCTTTTTACTTTGCCGTTTGCCGCGGTTTTATCCGAAAATTCATCCTGTATAAAATACTGCATCTGGGCGTGCCAGCTTTCCGGCAGAAGCGGAAGAATCCTTTCATCAACCTGCTTTTTTTCAAACACTTTTATGATGTCTTCAAGCCCGCTTATCGATGATTTTATCGGCCTTATTATGTCCTTTGTAAGTATTTCCGGCAGGTCGTGAAACAGCGAAGAATAAAAATTATTATATATTCTCGTTTCTGACGCTTTCATTTCAAGCGAGAAGATGTACGAGAATATCGCTACCGTAAGCATATGCCCCAATACCGTGGTTTTCGGTATTCTAAACGACTGCGCCCATCTCTGCTGAAAACGCAGCTGCCCGCACAAATCTAAAAAACCGTAATATTTTTTATTTATCACAAGCTTTCTTATTCCGGATAAATCGTCATAAGTAGCTATGCTTTCCTCAATTTCTTTCTTCGTGGTTTCAATGCCGTATATCATGGCGTTCCACGGGTAAATTATGCCGAATTCCCACTTTGTCGCCATGGCGTGCGCGGCTTTCAGTATTCTTTTTTCATGTTTTGCGTATTCGGGGTTTGAAAAATACTCGTCAAATCTTTCTTTAATGCCGCCCTGCAAAGCGGACAGGTCGTCTTCAAGGTTTTCCATAACCCATTTATTGAGCTCTTTTTCTTTTTTAGACATTATTTCGTGAAATACTTCAGGCTTCAAATCCGTCAGCATAATTCTCTGAAAAAACTCAAAAATCCCGCCTTCTATAAGTTTAATCCAGTCCACGGGCTTGCCGTCTTCTTCCTCAAATTTCGCCACAATATAAGCGATAATCATTTTATGCGCCTGTTTATCAAGTTCAAAAAAATCAAAAGGCCTTATGTGATCGTTCCATCTTAAAATATTTGCCGCAGAAAAAATTCTTAAAATAAGTTCTTTTGTAATCATATTATCATCCAGTTTAAAATTATGCTGACTATGCTGAATATCAAGGCTCCGAAAAACGCGTCCCAGTAGCTTTTTATGTCAAAACCTTTGACTATTTTGGACACAAAATAAAGCAAAAGCCCGTTTATAAACAAAGTCAGCAGCCCTAAAGTAAGAATATTTACCGGCAAAGTCAAAATCAAAATGAACGGTTTTATAAAAGCGTTTACTATACCCATAAAAAGCGCGCTCAGTATTAAAGAGAACCAGTTTTTTATTACTATTCCCTTAAAAAGAGCAGCCACTACGATTAAAGCTACCGAATTTATTACCATCATAATTAAAAAATTTTCCATCTCGCGCCTCCTGGCTACCTGTTTTCTCCGCTGTCACGCGGACTGCCGCTACCGGCTATCATATTTAATACAACGCTTACTATGCTAAACACCAGAGCGCCGAAAAACGCGCTCCAAAAATCCTGAAGATAAAACCCTTTTACCAAAACGGAAGTAAGATACATCAAAAAAGCGTTGATAAAAAGCGTGAAAATGCCAAGCGTCAAAACATTTATCGGCAAAGTTAAAACCATAATAAATGGTTTTATTACGGCGTTCAAAACCCCTATCACAAAAGCCGCCGCTATGAGCGTGCCCCAACCTGTAATTTCCGTCCCGGAAACAACGTTTACGACAACAAGCAGCGCGGCAACGTTTATAATTACCCTTACTATGATATTTCTCAAATCTCACTCCTTATTTTTTATCCGACAAAAGCTTTTTCCAGTTAAAATGAACAAATATTCTGCCAAAATTTTTATTATCAACGTCATATTTAGAATACTTCGCCTTTATGTCTTTACGATTCAAAAACCTTAAAACCTTTGCTTTAAGCTGGCCGGAACCTTTACCCGGTATTATCTCAATAAAATCAAGTTTTTTTGAATGCGCTTCAGCAAATATGCCGTTTAATCGGGTATCTATTTCTTTACTGTCATTAAAAATCGGATGAAGATCCAGCTTTTGAAACGACATATATCTCCTACTTTGCCATGTACTGCCTGCGCTCTTTATCGGACAGTTTTTCTATGGAGTACCTTAACATGGTCCTTGGCATAACTTTATAGTGCTTATCCAAAAACGCGTATAATATATTTATGTCACGCTTTCCGGCTTCCCTGAGCATCCATCCGGCCGCTTTATGCATTAAATCGTGTTTATGCCCTAAAAAGTGTTCCGCAAGCTTTATCGCATCATCAAAACTGCCGTTTTTTATGGAGTAAAATGTTGAAATCATCGCAATTCTTTCATTCCAGAGTTTTTTTGATTTTGCAAACTTCCACATTTCATCTTTTTTGGAATTATGCCAATATTCGCCTGCTATCTGCGGCGCGGAAAGGTCAACTAAATCCCAGTTGTTAATGTATTGTGTATTCCTTAAATATATTTTAGCTATTTTATTCTTTTCTTCCCTTGAAGCTTTTTCATACTTAGCGGCAAGAATCATCAAAGCCGTAAGCCTTACTTCATGCACGGGGTTTTTAAGCAGCCCTTCGGTTTCTTTGAGAGATATCTCTTTATAGTATTTTTTTGCGGTTTCCCTTTGCTGCGGAACAGTCAACCCTAAAAACAAATCGCCTTCGCCGTATCCGCCCTTATGCGTCTGGAAAAATTTTGCGTGATGTTTTGCGAATTTATCATTCTTTTTGGATTTTAAATCCTTTAAAACGCTATCTTTTAAGCTTTTTTCTTGTTTTTTCTTCATCTTTCCAGCTCCACCACTTAAACTTTTCTTTATTTTTCCCGCCATCGGCAAAGTACACAGCGCACCTGTAAACATATAAAACGCATCTGTCCTGTTTTTTGCCTGTCACTTTGCAAAGTTTCTCATACAGCTTTTCGGGATCACGATCTTTTAAATCTTCAATATCTTTTATCCCTATCATATTTAAATCTCTTGCCGTGCTTATGCCTACGCTTGGAATTAATGTCAATTTATTTTGCTTTTTCATATATGCACGTACTTGCCCAAAAGCAGCGTTAGCACAAAGTACATTATCGCAGTAAACAAAAACAATCCGGCAAAAGTGATTTTTAAAAACTTGCTTTTGTGAAGAAGCAAAAAAATTACCGTATAAAAGATGCCAAAAACAATTGAATACACAACAAGATTTAACATTTTCTTCCCCTTTTTAAGAAATCAAGCATATCTGAAGAAGCGGCCCTGTACTGGTTTGCTTCTTTTTTTTTAAAATCAAGCGCATGCGAAGGGCAAAAAGCCACGCAGCGCGTACAAACTTCACATTTCCCCTTAAATTCCGGATACCTGTTTACATAGCTTATGTTTTTAACGGGACACCACCCTCCGCACTGCAAACATTTAATGCATTTAGATTTATCGCAGTATATAGAAAGCTTTTTTCTGAAAAGGTTCCAAAAAAAGCCTGTCCGGCTCAGGGCGGGTTTTATTTTTGAAGACAACCCGCCGGATTTCCATTCTGCTTTACCGTCAATAATATCTTTGGCGAATCCCTGCGCTTCTTTAAGCCCTTGTTTTATTATGGGTTTAAAGTAATCGTCATTTTTATTTCTGTCAAAAAGGTTGTGCGGCATAAAAATATTTTTAGCGCCAAGAAGATTATAACCTTTCTTTTTTAATGTTTTGCCTGTTTCGGATTGTACATCATGGTGGGAAAGCCCGTAAGTTGCCATTAAAAAAACGTCTTTTCCGGTTGTTTTCGGCAAAGATTCTATAAATTTCCACACATAAGGAAACGCGGAGAAACATATAACAGGCATTGCTATGCCCAAAACCGCACCGGTTTGTTTATACCCAGATTCAAGAGGCTTCATATCAACCGAATAACCATGCCGGCAAAAAACATCCGCCATTTTCTCAGCACAAAGAAGAGTATTGCCGGTTCCGGAAGCCACGTAAAAATCCATATTTCGTTTTTGCATTACAGTTCCTCGCAGCAATTTTACTAAATTTGCCGCAAAAAAACATTCTATTATTGATAATTGAGTCATTATTTGCAAAAATAAACATTCTTATGAAAAAATCCATTATTTTATTTTTACTATCGGCGTTTTTCCCGGTTTTTGCTTTCGCAGCGCCCGAAGCGGCGTTCAACGGAAAAACAATAAGCGAAATTAATATAAAAACAGCAAGAATTTCACCCGAAATCGTCCGCGAAAAATTTCTGATGGAAAAAGGCGAGGTTTTTAACGCGGATAACTATGATTTTGCCAAACAGTGCCTTCATGATATGCGCGTATTTAAAACAATTGATTTCTCAATAACGGATAATGGCGATAATACTATAACGATAAATATCGACGCTAAAGATTCATACTATGTTTTTCCGCTTATATTCGGCTCGGGCGGCTCCAAAAACACGGTTGCCGCCGCTTTGATGGAAGCAAATCTTTTTAAATCAGGCGAAGTCGCTTACCTTTTCGGGCTTGTCAGCACTGACGGCTATATGGCTATGGGCGGTTTAGGCCTTAATAATAATTTTTTCAGCGCGGTTATAAAAAATATGGAGTATGAAGAAAAAGTTTTTGATAACGGTTCTTATAATACTTCCGGTTTCTTTTCTTCTGCGGACAATCTGGATGATTTCGGCACGCCGGTAAAGCAATACAAAGTAAAATCTAACTCCCAAAGGCTTTTATTTTCTAAATCGTTTATGGAAAAAACTTCATTGATGGCAAGTTTTGATTTTGCTGAAGTGAAATATTCCGGAAATGACACCCCTCGCGATGCCGGAAGCCATAATAAATTTTCATTCAGCTTTAAAAAACACAAAAATTCAAAACCCGGCGGCAGCATGGGAGGCAATTTCGGCGCTTTATTCGGCATAGGGCTTTCTGACATTAAGGACAGGCTTTCCGATTTAGAAAAAACAAAATACGGATACCTTATAAACGCCGTTTATGAAAACGGCGGGGATTATACAGGTTCAGACTTCTCAATATCCAAGTTTTATTTAAAAACCATGGGCAACGCCGAACTAAAAAAACGCCATATATTAACTTTGGATTTTTCTGCGGCAAAAGTTTTTGAAGCGCCGTTTTATGACAAACTGCGTTCTCCGGAAGTTTTAAGCGGGCAGGGCGTGTACTCGAGAGAATTCAGGGGAGAAGAAGCCTTGGGCCTCGGGACGTCTTTTGCTTATTACTTAATCAAAAACACTACAGGAATACTTACTTTAGTGCCGTTTGTTGAGTCCGCTGTAATCTGGGACGGCGGAGAAAGGCGTAATCTTACGGGAGCCGGCGCAAGCATATCTTACAGGTTATGGCGCATACCGTTTCCTATCGGGCTAAACTATACGCAGAATGTTACTGACGGAAGTTATAATTTTTCGTTTTTATTTGGCGGCGGGTTTTAACCATAACTAAAAAAAGGACGGAAGATTTCTCTTCCGCCCCTTTTTACATAAACAATTTAAACGGTTTTGGGCAATTTAACGGATACGGTTTCCACAAAAACCATAATCCCGTAGACTATGAAGTACGCTCCCAACAGAGCAACGACAAATATCGCGCCGGCAACAGGCGAAAAGAACATAATCAAAGCTACAAGAAAAGCCAAAATCCCGTTTACTAACACGACCCACCATTTTTTAAGGCCTGTCTTTTTTAAATCGATAGAAACGGATATTCTCATGATCCCGCTAAACAACATCCAAAAAGCAACTATAAAAGGTATGGCAATAACTGTTGCCTTTAAATTGTAAAGCAGCAAAACGCCTATAAGAATATCCAAAATCCCCTGCACAAGCGTCCACCCTGACGATTCAAAAATGCCTCTTTCGGCAAAAAACGCAATGACGCAAAAAATTCCGGTAATAAGAAAACCGATTCCAAGGATAAGCGCGACGGTCAACAAAGTAACTCCCGGAAGAAGAAGCATCAAAATACCTAAAACTATCATCAGTATTCCCATGATGCAAAGCAAGACTCTTGCCGCTTTTAAATTCTTCATTTCTGCCTCCTGTGTGAGAAGATAGCCCGATTATAACATATTGAAAGATAGTTTTTACAATGCTATAATCCATAAGTTAAATTTGAAGAAGCGACCGAATTGAGCGTCAGTCCGAGGAATAACGAGGACAAGTTTGCCGCGGGCGCGAGGATGCGAGGCATCTGGTGAGCGCACCGGAACCAACATCCTGGCCGGACATAAGCACACAATTTGCCTGGTTTGGCAAAATGCTTTATAATTTCAATATAAATTTGACATGGAGAGGTGGCCGAGTTGGTTTAAGGCGGCAGTCTCGAAAACTGCTATACGGGAAACCGTATCGGGGGTTCGAATCCCCCCTTCTCCGTTCATTATTTTTCAGCAGCGTAGGATAAAAATAATTATTTACTTTCCTAATGTTCTCATAAAAAATAAAACCTTACTTAATCCAATTTTTTTCTGCCATCAACAGCACAACTCTTCAAAAATACTTTACAGTAAATTTCAATATTTTACATACCAATTAATATATTGTATATTTCAATTGCAATTTAACCCAACAGGAGGATATCTATGAAAAAAACGCTGTTATTAGCAGTTGCCGTTTGCGCGGCTATTTGTACAAATGCCTTCGCCTCGGGAGATTTGACTTTGAAAGCAGGCTATGATTTTATGGGCAGATCCACGCTTGACGGTTACAATACCGGCACAATGCCGTCAGACGAAACGCAGGGCGGCTTTACATTTGCCGCAGAGTACAGTATTTTTAACATGGAAAAATTTTTCTGCGGCGTGGGAGCAAAATATGCAGCTGACAGAAAAACTAACGGCACTCCGTTGTCACCGACATTAGATTCAGCAACATACGGCGCGCTTCCTTTGTACATCTACGGCGCGGTAACGCCTGCAATATTTGGTATTGAAACAGGTAACGGAATAATTCCTTACCTTAAGGCTGACTTTGGATATATTGTTTACGCACCCAATTTAACCGCCATGGACAAAACAACAGGAACATGGTATTACGGTTTCGGATTTGGAACGGAAATAAAAGATTTTATTATAGAAGTGTCTTACAGCATGTATCAATACGACAACGAGTTCCGTCCCGGCGAAACCAATACCTTAAAATTCGCGACAACAACATTAAGCGTCGGTTACAAAATAGCTTTGTAATATCACCCCACTGCACAACAAATTAAGCGGCAGGGGGTTTTATACTTCTGCAGCTTCTTAATGCTACAATTAAGAAATAAACATTGTCATAAAAGAAGCCGGTTATGCTCCGTCTCAAGATGATATTTTAAACTAAGAGTGCTGTTATGCAATTAATTATAAAAACTATTGTAATTTTTGCAAATACCCCTATAATAATTTTATATTAGTGCACTTGTTTTATAAATGCCAAAAGGAAAGGGAGGATATTATGAAAAACATTTTAAAAAAAAGTATTTCATTAACCGTTATTGCAATGTTGGTAATGTTTAGTACAGGCAAAGTACTTGCCGCAGGTGCATCCGCTTCCGACTCGGTAACAACTACCGCAATAATCGTCGCGCCGTTGTCAATATCAGGCACGCAGGATTTGCATTTCGGTAAAATCGCACAACCTGCGGCAAATGGCACTGCGACAATAACACCCGCGGGCGGAAATTCAGGAACAGTTGACTGGGCCGACACTTCACTTATACGGAATGCCAGCTTTGACGTTAACGGAGAACCTAATTCTACAATAACAGTCGCTTTGCCCAATACATACACCATTACCGGAGCAGGCGACCCAATGAGCGTTGATAATTTTACAAGTGACAGCGGCGCAACATTAACATTAGACGCATCCGGAGAAGGGACTATAAATGTAGGGGCAACTTTATCTGTGGGCGCGGATCAATCGGCAGGAACGTACACAAACAGCAATGGCCTTGAAGTTACTGTAAGCTATTAATGCGATGCGTTGTCATTACTTATTCAGGTGCGGCATTATATGCCGCACCTGAATTTTGTATAATTCAGTAAAATATTTTATTACAGTATAAGCATGAAAACATTTTTTAATTTTTTGCCGGACTGGCAAATTTAATTTATTAAGAGGATATCTTTGATGAACATTACAAGGAAAGTGATTTTGGTTTCGGCGGCATTGTGTTTCTGCTGGGTAAAAATTTATGCCAATGTCTCGATATATCCTTACGCTATAGATTTTGACGCCTCATCAAACAAACGCGTGGCATCGATAATCGTTACGAACCCTACCAGCGAAAAAAAAACTTACAGGGTAAGCGTTGTTGACATGAAACAAAATATCGACGGAAGTTATGAAGAAATTCCATCTGACCAAAAACCTGACGATTCCGCCGCGCCTTATATAGCATTTTCCCCTAAACAGTTTACCCTTGACGGCAAAGAACGCCAGACCGTAAATATCAGCCGCAAACCTCTTTTGAACGCACCTGACGGAGATTATACTTCCCATTTAAAATTACAGGAAATTGACACGCCTGTTCCTGCTGAATCCATAGCATCGGATCATCTTTCAGTGGAGCTAAAACTTAAATACAACCTTACAATTCCGATATATATCAAAAAGGGAAAAACTGAAGGAAACCTTATCATCTCATCGGCAAAACCCGAACAAAAAAATGATAAATCGTATATTAACGTAAGATTGCAAAGGACGGAAGGCAACAAATACTTCCGCGGAAAAATAACCATTATGCAAAACAAAAAGATTTTAAGCGAAGTAAAAAATATACGCATCTACCCTTCAACCGCAGAAAGAGATGTTTCAATACCTTTAAATGAAAAAGCTGACTTAACCGGTAAAAAAATAAGAATTATTTATACGGATGACACCGGGAAGGAGAAAGGGAATATAAGTGAAGCCGACTTTATTCTTTAAATTTTTGCGCCTTTTGCCAATCTGCTTTTTTTTAATTTCTATTTGCCGGCTTTACCCAGGCGCGCAGGATTTTTATGACGACTTGACGGTTTTTGAAGCAGTTATCCAGGGTTCTTACACGGATGACTATGTTTACGTATTAATGTTTGACGGAGAATTTTATGTCTCACCGCAGCAAATTGCGCAAGCCACAGGAATCACTATCAGCAGCGATGAAAGGAGCGGATACTGGGGAAATACTTCAAAGAAATTTTACATTGACGTTCAAAACGGAACGGCTGGCTTTAACGGAAAGCACATAAAGATAGATGGCCGCGATTTCATGGAATACGGAGGACAGTTTTTTTTCACCGCCGACTTTTATCAAAAATTATTTTTAATTCATTTGGATTTTGACCAAAGAAACTTATTGATAAAAATTGACTCCGATGAATCCTTACCGCGCATTCAGGCAAGCGACATGCGTAAAAATTCCGCAAAAAACGCTGCGCAGTCATATGACAGTTTTAATGAATATTCTTTTGACAAAAGATTATTTGCGTGGCCGGTTTTGGATTTCACTCTTTCAAAAAATTGGAATAAATCCGGCGATCATTATTCACAAAGCGACTCTTACGCAATTGATGCCGGAATGCTTCTTTTAGGAATGGATGCGGATTTTCACATCTTCGGCAATTCGTACGTAAATGACCGCTCGCCCAGAATGAGGGCGACACTCTCGCGTATTTTTTTACAAGAACCAGGCAATTTCATCAATCTCAGAAATTTTCAAGCAGGCGATATTTTAGGCACAAGCGGCGGTTTTTTTACTGCTTCCACAAACGGCCGAGGCGCGCAGGCAAGTTCTTTTAAAGATTTTGTTACTTCAGCAGATAAAACAATTACCTTGTCCGGTCCCTTGCCCGAAGGCTGGGACGCCGAACTTTATTTGAACAATCAATTAATAAGTTTCCGCCAGCCAAGCTTTGCTGGGCGTTATGAATTTGCCAATATACCCGTAATTTACGGGCTGAACAATTTTAAAATAGTTTTTTACGGCCCTACCGGCGAAATAAGATTTGAAGAACAGCGATATTATTCAGGCCGTTCTCCCGTAAAAGCCGGAGAATTAGGATACAACATATCCGCGTACCAGCAGGGACGCTACCTTCTTGAGTCAAACGAACCTTTTGTCAATGATTCTTCTGCTTTGTCATTTGATTCTATCGGTTATTACGGCATAGACGATTATATTACCGTTATGTCAGGCTTCACCAGCTTGCCGGATGTTGAAGATTCCGGCATTTTGCGCCAATACGGAATGCTCGGAGGACAGCTTGTTCTGCAGGGAGTATCGCTGCAATATAACGCGCAATACGGATTTGAAAATGATTCTATAGGGCATCATTTTGACGCGCAAGGCAACATCAAAGTGGCGGATATAATGGCAAGATACGAATATTACGGGGATTTAAAAAGCCCTATTTCCTACCAATACAACGAATATTTGAAAAATTTATTTGAAATCAGGCTTTCAGGTATTTTTCCTTTTATCAGCATTCCTTGGTATTTGTCATTTAATGACATGGACTCCCATATCGGAAACAACTACAAAACTATAAGCGCCCGGCTGTCTCCTAACTTTTACGGGTATTTTTTCAGCCTGGAAAATTTATGGGAGCGTAATTCTTTTTTTGGCGACGGAGACACAAACACGCTTGTTTTTAATATGGCAAAAATGTTTGGCATTATCACTACAAACCTGTCGGCATCCTATGAAACTTATCCGCGTTTAGATTGGGCTGAAGCCAGTGCGCGGCTCGATTACCGTTTAGACAGAAACACATTTTTGAGTTTTGGAGGATACGCCACCAACCGCACATACTCATCTCTAGATAACCTCCTCGCTTTACGCGCCTCTTGCGGAAAGATATTCTTTTTTGGCGCGCTTACTTTAGATACCGGCGTTGATTCCGATAATAGCCTGTCCGCCACGATTACATATAAAATCAGTTTTGCCAAAAATCCGTATAAAACAGCCGTGTTCACGGACGCAAAAACACAGTTAAGCAACAGCGGAGCCATAGCCGTCAAAGCTGTTGATGAATCAAGCAGGCCTGTAAAAGGAATCGGCGTACGCGCAGCGGGGCAGTTAAAACCGGAAATAACAAATGACGACGGCATTGCAATTTTAACCGATATGCCAACTTACGCGAAAACCTATTTATCGGTTGAAAATGAGATAGCGGAAGACATTGCCCTCTCCGCGGAAAAGGAAAAATACAAATATGTCTTGCGCCCCGGAACCATACTTCCTTTGGAAATCCCGTTTACGCACAAAGGCGAAATTGAAGGGCAGATAAAGCTTAAAACCGCGGCAACATCCGGACGTAAGCTGCTTATAGGATACTTAGTACAGTTACGCAGCACGGACGGAAAAATTATAACGCAAACATATACCGATTCTGAGGGTTATTTTATTTTAGAGCCGGCGCCGTTCGGCAATTACAAAGTCGTTGTGGTTAAAGACGGCAAAGACGCCGCAGAGGCGGAAATTAGTCTAAACGATATAATTTTTGCCATGCAGGAACCGCTGGCTATTTAAAAATATTTTGCAGCGATCCGTGTTTATCATCTTGCATTTGAAACGCATAAAATATAGTATTACATTATCCTTGGAGGAATTAATGCGTTACATCCGGTTTATTTGTTTTTTTGTGACGTTTAGCCTGATAACAGCGCCTGCTTTTGCGGTACTGGACGGCACTCCTTCTACCGTTACGCCCCTGAACTTTGGGACGATTGTCCAAAACCCGAACTCCATTACAACCGTTATAGTTTCCGCTAACGGAAGCATAAGCGTTACCAACGGAACTTCCCGGGGAGGTTACACAGCCGGCGAATTTTATGTCGAAAAATCAGCATTATCAATTCAGGAACAAATAACGCTTTCAGCCGCGGCCGGTTCCTTAACAAGCGGCTCATCCTCTTTTTCCATTTCATTTCTTAACTCATCAACATTTGAACCCGCAAAATACACGCTCGGATCCGGTGGTACAACCAGCAGAAACTCTTTTTGGGGCTCCACAATATCTATACCCGCCAATTGTTCCGCCGGCACTTATTCCGGAATGATAAACGTTACAGCCGCTACAAACGGGCTGTATCCATCCCGCACAAGAGCGTTAGAAGTTTATGTAACAATACAAATGCCTATTTCCATCACCAAACTATCTGATTTGAGTTTCGGAAAAATCATCAGCCCCGCGGCAGGATCCGGAGCAGGGTCGGTCACTGTTTCGCAAAACGGACAAATCAGTTATTCCGGAGTTGAAACATTGCCGGGAACCGTATCTGCGGCCTCTTTCCGCGTAGACGGACAGCCGGGCTCCGCTTTTTCGGTTACAATGCCTGATTCCGTTTTACTTACGCGCCAGGGCGGCACTGAAACAATAACAGTTCAAAACTTTACGCCTGGATCCGGCACGATTTATAATTTAGGAACCGGCTCCATGACATTCGGCAACGGAGCCACTTTGATAATTCCCGCCAACACAAAATCAGGGCATTATTCAGGAACTTACTCCGTTACTGTAAGCTACTAATTATAATCCGGACTCCCGCGCAATCATTAAAGCGCGGTGCCTTTTTCAGGTACAAATAATTTTGAAGTATCAGCGCCTTCCAGTTTGAGCAATTTTATTTTTTTGTCAATGCCGCCTGAAAAACCGGTTAAACTGCCGTTTGCCCCTACAACCCTGTGACAGGGTATTATAATTGATATCGGATTATGTCCTACCGCGCCGCCAACCGCCTGGCTTGACATGCTTTTCTTATTCATTTTTGCCGCCATTTTATTTGCGATACTGCCATACGTAATAACTTCGCCATACGGGATTTCAGTCAAAATTTTCCATACTCCCTGGCGAAAACTGCCGCCGGCAGGTGCTAACGGAATTGCGGAAATATCCGGATTTTTTCCCGCAAAATAACTGTCCAGCCATCTTTTAGCGTCATTAAATACCGTAATATTATCTTTTTCAGTCATTGCTTCGGAAATGGTATCGCCAAAATATTTTTGCCCTTCCATCCATAAGCCGTTAAGACTGGCTCCGTCAGACGCAAACGTAATTATCCCTACGGGAGAATCATAAGTTGTTGAATAATACACTTTGCCCTCTCTTTTATAATGTATTCCATAGCCCGACTGTCGCGTAGCTGCGCCAAGGGCGCCAGGCTTCCGCGATTTTAAGCAGCTCTTTTGGCGCATACGCTTCAAGCGCTTTTTTGATTCCGGCATCTGTTTCAAGAAAAGCGTCCGTCCAGCCCATTGCGCGCATGGCTATATAGTGCGCCGTCCAATTTCCTATACCGCAAATTGTCATAAGCTTCTTTATTTCTTCTTCCGGAAGGGCGCAAAAACCAAAATCAATATTTTTGTTTTCAAATACTTTTGCCAGTTCAAAAATAGTTTTTGACCTTGCAGAAGTTACGCCTAAAGAACCAAAACTGCCTTCTATGGCTTTACCCAAAGCCAATATATCTTCCGGTAGAGGAAATACGTGCGTCAAACCACTTATTCCCGTTTGAACCTGCCTGCCAAAAGCATTTACGATTCTTGCAGCCAGAGTACTTGCCGCTTTCACGCTGATTTGCTGCCCAAGCACCGCCCGTACCGCCATTTCAAAAGCGTTAAAACTGCCAGGCAGGCGCGTCCCCAAAACAAAAGCACCTTTACAGATTTTATTTATTGACATAAGCGTCTCAAAAACCGCATGAGGATCACAATGTAAATCAAAAAGACGGCGTACACGCGATAAAACTTGCGGCAATACCGGCATCAAGCTCTCGCTGATTGTTACACTTAATGAGTTTTTATTCATATTATTGCTTACGCGCAGCCAGCCGCCAACATATTTGCCGTTCCTTTTCTTGAAATATGCCGTACGCAAATACTCTCCGTTTTTTACCATATCAACGCCGGCAGTTGCACGCCCCGATAAAAACTTTAGCATTGCTTCCCAACGATAAGGCGGACGATAGCCTAATGTTACTGTAATACCGTTGCCATATTTATCTTCTTTCGAAACGTATTTGCGTAAAGATGAAGGCGAAAGCTTATAATGCTTTTTAAAAAGATCATTGAAACGGCGTAAACTGCCAAAACCGGCGGACATAGCAACATCAAGAACAGATAACGCTGTATCGGTAAGCAGATTTTTTGCAAGCAGCAGCCTGCAGGTTTGCAGATATTGTACAGGCGTCACATTATATTCCGCGGCAAATATGCGCCTTAAATGGCGGTCCGTGCAGCCAAGTTGCACGGCAAGTTCATCTAAACTTTGCCCGTTGCCGCAGTTTTCTTCCAGCATTCTTGCCGCGCGCTTTGCCAAACTGCAGGACGCGTCCATTATAGAATTACCCGGGGCAAGTTCCGGCCTGCATAAAAGGCAAGGGCGGTATCCGTTATGTTCGGCTTCCGCGGCGGTGGCGTAAAAAGTACAGTTTTCGGCTTTAGGCTGTTTTGCCTTGCATACAGGGCGGCAATATATTCCGGTTGATGATATGGCTACAAAGAAGCGTCCGTCAAAACGAGAATCTTTCGCTTTAAACGCGGCATATAAACCTTTGTCTTTTTTCAGCATGTTTCCCGCTCCTTTATTAATTCTGATTTGATTATAGCATCTTAAAAAAATAAATCCGGCTGTTTTCGGACATACTTTTCCGGATTATATATTCCATGGTTTTAAAAAATGTTTCCGCCTTACAACGATAATTGACAAATATTCTTGTTTTTTTATATATATTTTATGGCAGCGCATAAGCTGAAATATTGTTTTACGGAGGCAGAATTATGAAAAAAACAAAAATGCTAATGATGTTTACGGTCTTTGCTTTTTCTGCATCTTTTATTTTTGCAAACCCGGCTTTGGCAAAAGATAAAACAACCGCCGAATTACAAAAACAAATAGATATTCTGCAAAAAAGAGTAGATGAGCTTGAAACTGAAAAAAAGCAACCTCTGGGTTTTATGATGCCGGAAATGAACAAAGCGTGGAATGCGTTTGACGAGATGCAAAAAATGCAGGAAGAGATGAACCAGGTGTTTCAGGATTCGTTTAAACAAACCGAAGATATTGCCAAAGGGGCATTCAGCAACAATATGAGCTACGAAGCCAACTTTGAAATGAAAGACCAAAAAGATAAATACGTGCTTGAAGTCGATATGAAAGGTTTTGACCAGGATAAAACAAAAATTGAAGTCAGCAAGCAGTACGTGACGGTAAAAGGCGAGCAGAGTACGGAGAAAAAGCAGGAAAGCGACAACTCTTACGCGGCATCCAAAAGCTTCAGCTCTTTTATGAGAACAATCCCCCTGCCCAAAGACGCCGACACTTCCAAAATGAAATCCGACAAACAGGGCGACAAGCTTATTATCGCATTCCCCAAGAAAAAATAGATTTATTTTATAAATAATTTTAATAAAAAAGCCGACATTGAAAATAATCAATGCCGGCTTTAACATAGTATTGGCTATAATTTAATCTTCGGCTTCATACACATAAACTTCAACGCGGCGGTTTTTAGCCCTGCCTTCCGCAGTTTTATTTGAAGCGACGGGCTCGCTGAAACCTTTACCTTCTATAGTTACGCGTTCTTTGTTTACGCCTTTATTTAGCATATAGTTGTAGGCCGACTTTGCCCTTCTTAAGGACAACTGCAGATTATACTGTTCAGTGCCTATACTGTCCGTATGGCCTACTACCTTAACCTTCATGTTGGGATTTTCCGCTATTTTTTCCGCGGCTGCGTTTAATTCCGCCTTTGACTTATCACTCAATGCGGAGCTGTCAAAAGCAAATTTCGGTTCCGCTATTTTTGCAGGAATATTTGCTTTGGCCGCAGGTTCTGCTTCAATTCCGCCTCTTTCTTTTTCCAAATTTTCAACGCTTATCGTAACAATATCCTGCCGTGAAGCCGTTTCCGGTTCCGGCGCGGTGACTATATCGGCCTTTTTTACCTTTTTACCGTAGAATCTGTATGTAAACATAAGGCGTGTGCCGTAAAACCGGTAATCTTCTCCCGCGGTATAAAGTCCGGCGGCGCCGATATTAATCTTTTTTGAAATATCCGTATCAATCCCGACAACGCCGTTGCCTAATGTTTTATTATCATAAGTTTTAAAATCGCCAAGGCCCGTAATATTTACATTGTTATTTGATACAAACTCCCGGCTTATGCTCGGCTTTAAATGAACATAAACGTCATGCCCTGCTATGTTTACAGTCTTTTTAAATATAACTCCGACTTCGCCTTCGATTAGCTGCAAATCATCAAACTGCGCGGTTTTTCCGTAAGGGTCAGATATGTCTTTAAACCTGTTTCCCTGATAGTAAACGCCGACTTCGGGGACAATATCAAAAGTTTTGGTGATTTCAAAATTGTGACCTGCCGCAATGCCTAAACCGAATTTTTCGCCGTCAGTTTCAGCTTCAACGCCGTCATCCGTACTGACATTTGCTTTTTGGACGCCGCCGTAAGCGGATGCGAAAATCCAATTGCTGTTATTATCGTAAGAGTAATACAATCCGCCCAAATAACTGTCTATTTTTATATTACTCGCGTAATTAGAATATATCGTTTTTCCTTTGCCGTCCATATCATAACTGCCCTGGCGGTAAGATACAAATAGCCCAAGCCTGTGAAATTCGCTCTTTTGAACGTCAAATCCCGCTTCAAAGCCGTAAACATGGCTTTCTATATCTACCGGAAACTTTATATCGGAAGCCGTATAAACCGGGCTGACCCATATATCATACAAGGAACGGTTTTGGTATTCAGAAAGTTTTCCTGAACCGTAAATATTAGAGCTCTCGGTATTGGTTTTAATTGCTGAAAACATATCGCGGGTCTGTTCAACAGACGCGGTATGCAATGCCGAGTAAGCTATAATTTCAGGAACGACAAAACCGCTGCTGCCGGTGTTTAAATACCACTGTTTATTAATCCTGTCAGGCTCCGCATACCAGTTCAGCGCGCTCCCGTTTACGCGGTAAACGCTGAAACTTCCTTCCGTGGAAGGATTATCATTCGGAGTATTGGCAAATAAAATTTTTGACGAGGGCGAATTGGGCCTTGCGACATTCAGTATAAGCTTTGTGGTGCCGGATAAATCCCCGCTAATGTCCAGCAAAGTTGAAGAGTTCGCGGCGGGGTTAACATCAAGCGCTATCATGCCGGATGCCGACGTAAGGTTCTTAATGTTAAAAGTGCCGTAGCTGCCGTCCGCCAGGTTTAAAATGCCGTGGTCAATACTAAAATCCAGATTATCTAAATGACTGTAGCTCGCAGTATTGAGCTGCGCGTTTGAAAGGTAGATTTGTGAAGCATTTATTACCGGAGCGTCTATATTTACGATGCTGTCTCCATCGCCCGTAATATTAATATCGTACCCCGCGGCGTCACCGCTGATTCCGCTGAAAAAGCTTATTGCGCCGCCGTTTAAAACTCTTAAATGTAAACTTTTGCCCGCAGCAACATAAATATCATTAGCGCCGGTACTGTCGGCATTATCGGCAAAAACAACATCTTCCCCATCCGCGGACAATACAAATGTCTCGGCGCTGTATATAGCCCCGCCAAATGATGACGCGCTGTTGCGCCTAAATGAAGTATTTTTTATCTCCATAACGCTTCCGGCGCTGTTAGCTATCGCGCCGCCGCTTCCGCTTGATTCGTTCATATCAAACGATGAATTTACAATAAGCAAATCGCCGTTAACGGATGAGCCGTTAAGAATTACCCCTCCGTCACCGTTAACATTTGAATTATTGGAAAATGTGCTGTTATTAATTGTCGTTATGCCGTCATTAACTAAAATTCCTGTTGTGCTCTTGGCATCCATTTCTGTACTTCCAAAGTCAAGCGTATCAAAAGCCCCGCTTACCGGCACATATATCGGATAAGCTACGCCCGCGTCCGAAGCAACGGATAAAATCCCGCTGGAATAGCTTAGCTCGTATAAACGCCCCGCGTAAATCAAACGGTAATTATTGATATTGCCGATATTTAAAAAACCGTTGGTGTGGTTTCTAAACAGGTCAACTGACCCTCCGACTGACATAGTACTTCCGCCGGTTATATTAATTGACCTTATATTGATGCTTCCGGACGCGCCTGCAGTGCTAACGGTAACCGAATCCGATTCTCCGCTTTCAAAATTTGCGCTGAATATCACGGAAGAATTGTTTGTTGATGAAATTTTCCCTAAGTTAAGATTCTGGAAAGAATTGTAGTTAAGATATAAAAGCGAATTATTTAAATTTAACTCCGTTTTATTGATATTTGTGAAATTACCGTGCGACATTTCCGCATCCGCGTGTTTATATGACCCAAACTTAATAACCGCATCAATAACATTTACTTTTCCTATATTGTGAAGAATATTGTTGAAAGCAATGCTGCCATCAGGGTTTCCGTTAACATCACGCTCACCTGTAATTGCTATAGTATGCGCCACGGTATAGCCTATGTTTACCGCGCTGTTACTCGTCGCGCTGCCTGTTTCAATCTGGTCATTTAAAGTAAACGAACCGCCATTAGTCATTTTAAAAGACAAAGTCCTCATCGTATTGCCGAATACGGCTATCGCAATATATACCTTGCCTCTTTTATCATCTATGTAATTTCCGGAAAACAGATTGTCCCTGCCGTCCGCGCCAAACGTTAAGTCGGCATTCGCGTACACGGCTCCGCCTAAAGCATTACGCGTGTTTGACGTCATTACATAATTGCCGATAAAGCTTCCGTCAATCGTTCCTATCGTGGAAGAACTGGTCGCCGCGCCCGCGCTATTGTAAATGGCGCCGCCATACGCATTTAGCCCGTTTAGAGCAGACGCAGAATTACCTATAAAATTTCCGGTAATATTGCCTATCTTCGCAGTCTGTTTATTTCCCGTTGCGGCTTCGCTGATTGTCATATTCGCTATGGCGCCGCCGCCCGCGTAATCTATCTCGGAAACTACAAAATTCCCGATAAAATCACCCGTTATATTTCCTATTGACGCGTTTGCGCTGCCTCTTCCGTGCTGATAAATAGCGCCGCCCTGGGCATACCCGTCAGCAGCAGGCCCGCCGCATATAGCATAGTTTCCGATAAAATCGCCTGTAATATCACCAATTGTCGTTTCCGCGCCTACATACCACGCATAATTATATATAGCTCCGCCTATGGCAAATTTATCAACCGATGTTGCGCGATTTCCTATAAAACTTCCCGTTATGCTGCCGATTTTAGCCTGCGCAACAATACCAACGGCAGTAGTAGTACTTATTGAAAGATTAACAATTGCTCCGCCGTAAGACTGGCCGTCTGTGCCAGCGGCATAATTTCCTATAAAATTACTTTTTATGCTGCCTATACTTGAAATTCCGATTGAAGAAGTATCGTTAATATTGCAAATCGCCGCGGCAACAGCACGGTTTATATCCGGAGAAATACTCGCATTTCCTATAAAATCACCGGTTATGGAGTCAATTGTGCTGCCGTAATTATTAATCGCTCCCCCGTAATCCTCGCTGTAAGTAAAAAGGCTGGAAGTGCTCTCATGCGACACTCCTACAAAATCATAATTTATCGTAATCGCGGAAGCGTTTTGATAGTTAAGCAGTCTGTTATTAGTTAAAGTTTGGGGAAGGTAAGAAATCTTATAGTAAATGGGCGCGGAGACAGTATCATTGTTTTGTCGTTCATAATATATAAAATCATAATCCATCGGAGTTGATAAATTAAAAAACAGCTGATATTCCCCGTTAGACAATGGCGGCGTAAGAGCCGGGGCAATTGACGGGATTAACAGCGCGGTTAATAAAATTACTGAAAAATAAAGTTGTTTTTTTGTTATTTTCATAATATCTCAGAATCAATGTCACATATGCGGAAATGTTAATAAAATATCTATTCAAACTTGTCATAATTATACTCAATTTACGTTTATTTTACAATATATTTTTGCTTTTTAATGTTTATTATTTGCATGGCAACGCCAAATAAACAGAATTCATTCTTTTTTCTTGTGTTTTCTTTTGTTTTTTACGAGATGATAAGAGTTGAAAATCATTCGTTTGATTTCTTTAGGCGGAACAGAACCGTCAATATATACTGAATTCCAGTGTGATTTATTTAAATGATAACCGGATTTAACGCTATTGTACATCTGGCGCAAAATATCCGCTTCTACAGGTTCACACTTTAAGCTTATATGCAAAGGTTTAGTATTTTCGTAAATAATGCAAAACATCTTTGTGCCGTCCACGCTCATTATAAGCGGATTTCCGCTGCGGGGAAAAGGATATCTTTTAAATGCTCCCTCAAAAGACAGACAGTATTTAATTATGTCATTAAGTTTCATAAACCCGCTCCTTATTGCAGCTTATTACAATAATATTAGCGGCAAATCAATTTTGACAGACAAATGTAAAAGCCGCCGGCAGATTATACCGGCGGCTTTTTATTTTTACGCATTTTACTTATTGTTTATTTTATACATCTCAAGCATTTTGATAAAGTCCGCCCTGTAGCCTTCTTCATCGCTGCCCTTGGCTTTTTTTGCAGTTTGTATCACTTCGTCTATCGTCATGCTGCCTTTATATTGGCTGTCCTTGGCTATCTGTCCAAACTGTGCTACGCTTGCGGCAAAACGCATATCATCAGAGCTTTTTTCAAAAGAAATATACAAGTTCTGCTTCAAAGCTTTTTCCATAAGCCTGCTTGTGTCGGAATCCGGCTCTTTATACCTTAGTTTAAGCGTCAAAACGTCGCCGTTGCCGTCAGAAGCCGCAGCTTTTGTATATTTCAGTTTTTCAACATCAGGCATAAATTCGCTTTTAACGCCCGCGGGAATAACTTCATATATTACCGTAACGGTGTGCCCTGCGCCGATTTCGCCCGCGTCTTTCGTGTCATCGTTAAAATCCTGCGTATTGAGAGCTCTTTTTTCATAACCGATAAGGCGGTACGCCGCGACATATTCCGGATTAAACTCAACCTGCAGTTTAACGTCTTTCGCGACGGCAAACAACGTGGCGCCAAATTCTTTTACAAGTGTTTTATTTGCTTCAAATAAATCATTTATATAAGCGTAGTTACCGTTGCCTTTATTGGCAATTGTCTGCATCTTTGAATCTTTATAATTGCCCATTCCGTAACCGAGCACGCTTAAAAACACTCCGGAATCCCGCGCTTCGGTTATCTGGTTTTCAAGCTCGCTGTCAGAATTGGGGCCGATATTAAAATCGCCGTCAGTAGCAAGAATCACCCTGTTATTTCCTTTTCTGATAAAATTCTTTTTGGCAACTTCATAAGCAAGAGACAAGCCTTCCGATCCGCTCGTTCCGCCTGCCGCGTCCAAGCTGTCTATCGTATTAATAATTTTCTCTTTTTCGCTGCCTTTTACTCCGGAAATCACCTCGTCAACGCCGTTTGCGTAAGTTACTATAGATACTTTATCTTCCGGGCGCAGTTCGTTAACAAGCAGCCTGAGCGATTTTTTGACCAAAGGAAGCCTGTTTTCCGATGACATAGAGCCAGAAACGTCTATCAAAAATACAAGATTGCTCGGAGGAAGATTTGCTTTTTCTATATCTTTGGCTTTTACGCCGATTTTCACGATTTTCAGGCCTTTATTCCATGGGGAATCCGTATATTCAAAGTTCATACTGACCGGCTCAGCTCCCTGCGGCTGCGGATACGTATAATCAAAGTAGTTAAGAAACTCTTCAATTCTTACCGAATCCGGATTTACCTTGCTGCCTGACATAATAACGCGCCTTACTATATTATATGAAGCGTTATCCACATCCGCGGAGAAAGTAGAAAGCGGGTCTGAAATCGTTGATTTGAAAGAATTTTCATCATATTTCTTATAACTTTCATCCTGCATATAATCATAATCGTACGGATTATAGCCGCCTGACACAGGCATTGCTTCTTGCGCAAATTCCATTGAGAAGCCGTAATTAGCGCGAACCGGCATTGCTTTTGCCGCTTTGGATAAAAGGTTAGCCGCAGAACCTTTGATTTCTTCCAGGCGGCTTGCAGCGGCGGCAGATTCTTCTTTTACAACGTAAGAAACATCCGCTTCAATATCAGATAGAGCGTCCGGCATTGCAAACTTACCTTTATAATAATCGCTTACCGTAACCACAGCCACAAAAACGCCTAAAGCAGTAACAAGCGCGAACTTCCAGTATCTTCTTTTATTTTTTATTCCCGCGGATGTTATTCTATTAAAAATTTGTTTTTGATTTTTTTCTTTAGGGTCAAAATCAAATTTTTGAAAACGTTCTATAATTTCTTTTTCTGTATTTTTCATTTTACCTCCAATAAATCTCTCAATTTGCCTATGCTCCGGCTGATTATCGTGCCGGCGTTCGATTCGCTTATTCCGACAACGTCCGCTATCTGGCGGTTGTTTAAACCCGAATAGAATTTCAAGGCAACGATATCCCTTTCTCTTTTATTAAGCGTGCCTAAAGCTTTAAGCAGAGTGTGTTTTTCCTGCTCGTATATAAGCGTATCTTCTACTCCTTTCTCGTTTGGTACGCTGATCTCTTCAAAACCCGTAAGAGAAAAAACTTTTTTAACGTAGTAAAAACGGTAATGCATATTTATTTCGTTTCTGGCTATGGTAAAAAGCCATTGGCGCATATTGCCTTTGTTTTCGTCAAAAGTATCAAACTTATTAAGCGCTTTTTGCCATGTCAGGGATGCAATGTCTTTAGCCGTGTTTTCTTCCCGCACGCGGGCAATAATATAGGAGTAAACTATTTTGAAGAACTCTTGGTATGCCTGTTCAAAATTCATTTTCGGCTCCTCTCCTTATTTATTTGCATAAAGTTCATTAAGTTCTCCTTTAACATCTTATTTTGCGGGTGCCCTGCTACAAATACTATGCGCAGCCCGCAAAAGTATCACATTTTAAAACAAATACAGCATTAAGGTTATCAAATAAATGATTAAATATCACTCATTTTTCAATCTAAAATGTTATTAATTTCGTATCGGTTTATGAAAAGATTTGTTATGCCGCGGCAAGCACGCGACGGATGTTTTTAATCTCTGAAGAAGGATTTTTATATAAGTTTTTCTTTTTGACGGATTTATTTTGAAATACAAAACCCAAAAAACCTGAAAGAACCGCTATGCCAGCGACAGCCGCTACAAGAATGCTTTCAACCTGAAACACGGCTAAAGCCGATGCAAGCAGAAGCTGAACGCCTGCCGTGAGAGCGCTGTTAATTACTGTTTTCACTGAGAACCAGTAAGAGCTTACGTCATCAGACAGAGATTCTTCAACTTTGGCGGGCTCTATTACTGAAGAGGCGCCCTGCCAGAAGTTTGCGAGTACGTAGAAAATTATAAGCGCGGCCGGGCTGTTAAATATAAAGAACCACGATACCAGCGCCGCCAAAGTGCCGAAATAGACGGTACGTTTAAACGCATTGTTTATTAAAGATGACACTTTATTTGCGAATTTGCTCGATATGCTTTGTATTATGTTAACCGCGAAAGCAAGGATGCCCAGCCACGACATACTTAAGCCGGAAGCGATAAGCATCGGCTGTATTCCGAGCGCGAGAAGCGCGAACAAGCCGCTGTCTACCACGAAGTTAATTATTACAGTTGAGCTTAAGTCTTTTGTCGTAAATACAGTTTTTAGCGCGGAAAATATTTTCTTTCCTTCTTTGAAATTTGAAAGCTCTTTCTCTTCTCCGCTTTGTTCTTCTTTATTTTCGGTTTTTTTAAGCGTACCTGTTTTAAATATTGAGTAAATACTGAATGACGTAATAATAGCGCTGGATAGCGCTATAACAAATCCCTGGCTGACCGCCTGTGCGAGCCAACTGCCTATTATTGAAGAAACGGCAAGCCCTATCCAGAATATGCTTCTCGTCTTTCCGTAAACCGATTCAAATTTATTATCCTGCCCTATCGCGCTTAGTGAAGAATGCAGGAAAGGTACCAGCAGCGTTGATATGCCGGCAGCCGCAATCGCAGGAACGCCGAGCGCCACTCCGAGAAAGACCGGTGAGATACCGGAAACAAGCAGCAGCGCGTCCCCCGCGCAGTGAAGCAGAAGATTTACCACCAGCACGTTTCTCTTGCCAAAAACTTTACCTAAATAGCTTGAAATCATCGAACCTATAATATTTAAAGGCCCGCATATCGCAAACATACTGCTTAAAAAACCTAAATCATAACCCTGCCCGTTTAAAAATATGGTGCTGAAAGAAGCAAAGAATTCAAAACCTATAACAAGCTGTATAAAAGGCGTAGCGGCGACATTTCTGTAAGCCGTTAAAGAAGTTTTGCGCTGCGCGAAGCTGTCTTTTAAATCGGAAGAAAGAAGAAGCGTTTTGCTTTTACCCTCAAAAATAAAATCGCTGTACTGTCGTTCTTCGCCGCTTTCATTTATATAGATATTTAAATATTTTCCGTTAAATTTACCTAAAAGATAGGCGCCAAGAATGGAAAAAGTTTCTTTTTTTGTGCTGATATTAAAGATGCCGCTGGACGAGATCTCTTTTATCTCATCCAAAAGCATAAGTTCATCCACATTTTCCGGAAGCGAGTAAACCCTATTCACGTTTTTATAGTGCTTAGAATCTATAGATTTAAGAAACTCTTTATCTTTGCTTACCAGCGTAACCTCATTTTTTCTTTTTATAATGGACGAACACAGTACTTTTTCAAGATTTTGGCGCGGTAAAGAGGTTAAATCCAGAATTATATTTTTTTTATGCCTCAAAAACTCATCTGTGATATTTAAAGCTTCGTCCAGGGAAATAGTAAAACCATCGGAACATTTGATATAAAGCCCGCCCTCATTGCTTTTGACGGCAAATTCCATACCTTTCACTTTTTTTCTCGAAGCGGTTTTAATTTTCTGCGTAAAATCAGAATAAGAAATCGCTGATTTAAAAAAACCTGCCCCGGCCGCTATATCAGGAAAACTCCAATGCTGGGAAGTAAGCCCGAGCTTGTCTTTTATTCTTTTATATATGCTTTTATTTTCCGGTATATCATCCACCACCAAAGGGCTTTCGGAATTTTTTTGAGTTGCCTGTTGCTCTTGCCATTCAAGAAACAGCGCCGCTTCATCATAATTCTTCGTAAATTCATCATCTTCATCAACATAAGCGGCTAAAAATGATATGCTTTCTATTTTTTTTATTTCTTCAATTGAAATATTACTTTTAACAAGCCATTGCGCGATATCAAAATATATATCTTTTTCAGTGATGCCTTGTTCAGCGGCGGAATTAACCCACGCTGTCACCAAATTTCTTACAATGCTGCTTTTTACACCGTCGTCATTCAGGCTTTTTATGGCGCTTACAAGCGGCGGTGCAAAGGCGTCTTTGCCGGAATCTTCCGGCAGCACAAAGTGTTTTATCGTTGAAACATTGAAAGCGTCAAAGTAGTGCTTTCTGTCCGCAGCTTTGCCTGTTTTAGGCATAATATTTATATAAGATATTTTGTTATCTTTAAGAAAACCTATAAAATCCGTATGAAATCCGCCAGTTACGACAATATACACCTTTGCAAAATTTTGAACCGTTTCATCGCCAAAAGCGGCACCTGCGCTTGGTTTAGCAGGCATAACGCCTATCGTGTTTTTAAAAGAGTTAAAAAATATTTGGTCTCTTTGGAGGTTATTTGCGTATATAAGGTCGGTTACTTTATTTTCCGCCAAAGCAGTCAAAGTGTTGCTCTCGCCGATTTCCATATATTTTTTAGTCAGATAGCGTATATTTTTCCTGTTTTCTATAAAATCACTCAGGCCCTGCCTCGTTATATTAAGCGCGTAAATTTGCTGTACTGCATCGATGATATCGGTTAACGCAAGCACCTCTTTTTCTTTATCCGAGGCGTAGTTTTCCCTTATATATTTTTTCAGCAGCTCTTTTTGGCTGTAAATTTCAAAGATATTTAGATTCTCGCTGATATGGTTGATTTTCAGCCCGGCTATCACTGCAGGAAATTTATTTTCAATATCAAAGTCATTTTTTATGATAATTTCATACGCTTTTGCCATCGCGGCTTTATTGCCCACATCAGACAAAAGCTTGTTTATATGCGTATAATCGCCATACGCGAACTTTGATTTCATATAATCATTAAGAGGCTGAACTTCTTTTGCGGCATTTTTGAGGTTTGCTTGTTCCTGGTACTCTTTTAATGATAGGAATGTGAGAAATTCTTTGTAGTTATCTTTGTAAAAAGCTTTGTCATTTTTTAAAAAACTTATGATTTTTGAATAAGAATTTTGATTTTCCTCATCAATGGCGGCATCAACTTCAAAAAATGCTTTTGCCAGGTATTTCCTTTTTAAAGATTTACTTCTTATTGAAAGACTGTTTAAAAAATACTCTTTTTCTTTGGCGAGCGCGAGCATTCGCTGTATCAGATTTAAATTTGTATCGTAAAGTTCCTTATCTTCAATACCGTATAAAATATCCCTTTTATTCGTCAAGGCGTAATACTCACAGGCACCTATTTGGCCTTTTTCCAGCATTTTATCCAAAATGTCTTTTTTTATGTTTGCGCCTATCCCGCTAAACAGTTCAAGCGACACTCTACCTAAAGGCGCACCTTCCGCGAATATCTTTTCTATGCTTTTTTTGCTGTCATAAAAAGCCATTATTTTTACAATTTCTTTCTGGGCGTCCGGATTGCTGTGTAAATCTAATATATGAATAACAAGAATATCATTATTATAGTAACCGCTATCTGTAATAATTGAATTAATATCTGATTTTTCAATATGATTTAACTTTTTATCCGTTTCAGCAAACACAAAATCCGCAAAAACAAAAGAAAGTATAAAACATATTGCTATAAAACAGCTTATAAGTTTATTTGTAATCATTTTCATCATGTTGCTCTTCCATTTAGCTATAATTAAATATTTTAGATTTAACTAACTTAAAACTTTTAAAAAATACCATATTTTCTCAAAAAGAACATATTTTGAACAAATATGGCTTAAGAATCATATAATAAGTTAGAGTAATATAACATTATTTATTAATTTTTGTCAATATTTTATCTTACGGCAACCAAAGCTACTTTTTCTTTTAGGGAGTTTACTAAGCAGCCAAATTCTGTATCGGTCAGAGTCTGCCTGTTAGAAAAATTTTCATCCAATATTTTAGATGGAACAAACTTTTGTAAAAAATACTTCTTCGCGCCGCAAATTAAATCGCCTATTTCAGCAAAATCTTCAGTTTCAAGCTGGCCTTTAATAACTGTTGTGCGGAACTCATATTCAATTCCAGAGTTCATAATAATATTAACGCTTTTTCGTATCTTTTTAGTATCAATATTGGTTTTTGTTACCCTGCAGTACTTATTAAGCGGCGCTTTTATATCCATAGCTATGTAATCTATAACCTTTTCTTTTACTAGTTCTTCCAAAACTTCAGGTTTTGAGCCGTTTGTATCAAGTTTTACTAAAAAACCCATTTCTTTTATCTTAATAATGAATTTTTTTAAGTCTTTTTGCAGGCACGTTTCGCCGCCAGTAATGACAACGCCGTCAAGTTTGCCGCGCCTTGTCTGCAAAAACTCAAAAAAAGCCGGTACGGTATATACCGGCCTTTGGGAATTAAGTTTATTTAGTTCGGGATTGTGGCAGTAGCCGCATCGGAAGTTGCACCCTTGCGTAAAAACTATAGCGGATAATTTACCGGGATAGTCTAAAAGGGAAGCTTTTTGGAGTCCCCCTATCATAAAAGACATCATATAAGGACGGCTTGCGCCTGCTCCAAATTAAATGTTTTTCTTGACTGAAATTCGCTTTGTTTGCCTTCATTCCATTGGTTTACGGGGCGGATATATCCTACAACCCTTGAGTAAACTTCGCAGGATTCGCCGCAATGCGGGCACTTAAAATGTTCTCCGGTAACGTAGCCGTGGTTTGGACACGTGCTGAATGTAGGTGAAAACGTAAAGTAAGGCAGTTTATAACCGCAGCAAACTTTTTTTACGAGGTTTTTCATCGTTTCTTTTTCGCGGATGCGTTCTCCCGCGAAAATATGCACAACGGTGCCGCCCGTGTATTTTGTCTGTAATTCGTCCTGATGGTCCAAAACTTCAAATATGTCATCGGTATGGTTTACTGGAAGCTGCGACGAGTTGCTGTAATACGGATAAGCTTTTTTATTGACATAATCAAACTCATTGGCGCATTTAATGCCCTGAAGTTTTTCTTTATCAAGTTTAGCCAAGCGGTAGCTGGTACCTTCCGCGGGAGTAGCTTCCAGGTTGTAGTTGTTGCCTGTTTCTTTCTGGAATTCAATCATCTGTTTTCTCATAAAATCCATAACTTCTATTGAAAACTTATAGCCTTCGGCGCTTGATATGTCTTCCCCTAAAAAGTTGAGGCAGGCTTCGTTCATACCTACAAGGCCTATAGTTGAAAAATGATTTTTCCAATAAACACCGAAACGCTCTTTTATGCCCCTCAAGTAAAACTTTGTGTACGGGTAAAGATTGTCATCCGTTGATTTTTCAAGCAGTTTTCTCTTTATTTCAAGCGATTCTTTGGCAAGCACCATACGTTCTTTTAAAAGTTCAAAAAACTCTTCTTTGCTTTTGGCAAGAAAACCGATTTTAGGCAGATTTACCGTAACAACGCCGATTGAACCGGTAAGCGGATTTGAGCCGAAAAGCCCGCCGCCCCTATATTCAAGCTCGCGGTTGTCTATCCTGAGCCTGCAGCACATTGAACGCGCGTCTTCCGGATTCATATCGGAATTTATAAAGTTTGAAAAATACGGAATGCCGTACTTCGCGCTCATCTCCCAAAGTCCTTCAATATTTTTATTATCCCAGTCAAAATCTTTCGTTATATTATATGTAGGTATCGGAAAAGTAAACACTCTGCCGGAACTGTCCCCTTTCATCATAACTTCAAAAAATGCTTTATTTATCATATCTATTTCAGTCTGAAAGTCGCCGTAAGTTTTATCCTGAAACTGCCCGCCGATTATCACGTGTTCGTCTGCGTAGTAGCTCGGGACGGTCAAATCCATCGTTATATTTGAAAAAGGCGTCTGAAAGCCAACCCTTGTAGGGACATTCATATTGAAAATAAACTCCTGCAGACACTGTTTTACCTGTTCAAAGTTGAGATTATCATACCTGATAAACGGCGCAAGCAGCGTATCAAAGTTGGAAAAAGCCTGTGCACCCGCCGATTCACCCTGCATTGTATATAAAAAGTTAACTATCTGCCCTAAAGCCGTCCTGAAATGCTTCGCAGGGGAACTTTCAACTTTACCTTTCACGCCTTTGAAGCCTTCCAAAAGCAAATCTTTTAAATCCCAGCCAACGCAGTAAACGGATATTATGTTCAAATCGTGTATATGTAAATCGCCGGAAAGATGCGCTTTTTTTACACCGTCAGGATAAATTTTGTTAAGCCAGTAGTTTTTGCTTATGTTCGAAGATATGTAGTTGTTTAGCCCCTGTATTGAGTACGACATATTTGAATTTTCTTTAATCTGCCAGTCAAGCTGGGAAAGGTATTCGTCAACCATACTATTGTTGGAAGCGGACACAAAATCCCTTATCCTGGAGTGGTGTTCTCTGTAGAGAATATAGGCTTTAGCTGTTTTTCTGTATTCGGACGACATTAGCACATCTTCCACCGCGTCCTGGATTTCTTCAACCTTTGGACTGTGGAAAGCTCCGTGCTTTGCTTTGAGAAGCGATACTGTTTTTTGGGTAAGCTCTTCTGCGGTTTTAGAGTCAAATTCTTTGGTGACTTCTGAGGCTTTGATGATTGCGGCGGTGATCTTTGCTTCGTTAAAACCAATGACAGAACCGTCTCTTTTTACAATTTGTTCCATAATACACTCCCTAGTCTCGTAAGATTTAATACTTTCCAAGCGCTCCGGCTTTACGGTTGCGGACCAGCGAGGGACTTTCACCCTTACTTCCCTTAGAAAATATTTTGCTTTTTGCGTTTTTAAATGCTTAAGCTTGTTTATGTTAATAAAAAAAACCTGTAAAGTCAAACTTAAAACACAATATATTGAAAGATATTAACCATTTACGCCTACCTATTGACTATTTAAGCCTTTTACAAATATATCGCTTATCTCAAAAATCAATAAAAATTGGTCCTTTGAAATCATTCCGGCAGGTTTTTAATTGTTTATTTCAGGCTTTTCAGGATACTATATATTGTATCGGTAATAAGTATTATAAAGATAAACAGGGAAAGGGTATAACCAAAATGCGCGTAAAGATAATCAACGGCTTTTTCTACTTTAGGATGTATATATTTGACTATAATAACGCAGCCGACACCCCAAAATACTGAAACCGGCAGGCACACCAAACCTTCAATATTTAAAAAATAGCCGCTGTAATCCCATAACCGCTCATGAAATACCTTTTCAAGGTTAAGCCCTACAAAATACTCTAAAACCGTTGCCACAAAAGAAGAAATCAAAAAAAGGATAAATTTATTTTTGGTTATATAAGGGTGGACAATATACAATATAAGAAGAACGCCGAAACCGTATACGGGGCAGTACGGGCCATACAAAAAACCGCGCGCCGCGTAGCGCCCTTCGCTTATCGAACAATACAAAGTTTCCCATGCCCAGCCCATTACGGAATAAATTACAAAGAAAAGAATCAGTCTTGTAAATACTTTACCCCAATGCGTTTTCGGTTTTTTATTTAAACCGACAGAAAGTTCCGCGGCCATATTCAACTCCTTTCTGCGTTTATTATATTTTTTTATTATTGTTTATCCAATATTTAAGTTTTGGGTTATTTTTTGCCAAAAACAACAAAAACACGCTGTTTTTGCAGTTTTATTTTAATGCTATAATGTAAACTATAAAAACAAGGAGGCTGTTATGCTTAAATACGTTTTATACGCGGCAGCATGTATCATTCTTATTTGCCTTATAGCCGGCGGAATACACCTATGCAAAAATTACTTTAAAAACAAAAAAGAGATGGAAAAATACTCCGAAAAAACCGAAATTGCGAAAAGCCCGGGAAAAGTATTGGTCGTTTACTACTCTTTAAGCGGAAATACAAAAAAAATCGCCGAAATAATAAAAGAAAAAACCGACGCGGACATATATGAAATCAAGACAAAAGAAAAAATGCCTTCCGGACCTAAACTGTATATGGCATCCAAGAAGCAGATTAAAGACGGCAAATATCCCGAATTGGCTGGCGATATGCCGGATTTCGCTTCTTATGATTTGATTTTTGTCGGCGCGCCTATATGGTGGTACACAGCGGCAACGCCTGTTTTATCATTTTTAGAGCAGGCGGATTTTAAAGGCAAAAGAGTAGCGCCATTTTCAACGCAGGGAAGTAATATCGGCACATATATAGAAGATTTTAAGGCAAAAGCAAAAAACGCTGTTATCATAAAGGACGAAAAGTTTAATAATCTCTCCGAAAAGTACGATTCAGCGGTTGACAATAAAATAGCCGCATGGATAAATAATATTACCGGACAGGGGCAATAGAATATGATGAAAAAAATATTATTTTTTTTACTTGCGGCGGTTTTTACATCCGTAAATGCAAATGCGACAGAAATAATAGCTCACAGAGGTTATTGGGATAAGGAAAATTCAGTACAAAATTCCATGGATTCGCTTAAGAATGCCCATGAACAAAATTTTTACGGTTCGGAAATGGATGTTTACATTACAACTGACGGCATTGTGGTGGTAAACCACGAAGCGGCTCTCTGGGGCGTATCAATAGAAAACAACACATGGGAAAACCTCAAGCAGGTACGCCTGCCAAACGGCGAAAACCTGCCCTCTTTTGAAGAATACCTTATTGCCCACAAAAACTTGGGCGGCGATACAAAACTTATAATTGAAGTTAAACCCCACGAAAGCAAAAAAAATAATGACAGGGTAGTGGATGCTACCCTTGATTTGGTAAAAAAACACGGATTGGAAGATAAAGTTGAATACGTCTCTTTCGGGCAGGGAATATGCAAACGTATTTCCGAAAAAACCCCGAAAGGAACGACAATATTGTATCTTTCCGGAGATTTAGCGCCCAAACAGCTTGCCAAATACGGAATTACCGGCTTTGATTACCTTGCCGAAATAGTGATGTTAAATCCTGAATGGATTATACAGGCAAAAAAAATGGGATTAAAAAGCGCGGTTTGGACAGTAAACGATACCGAAAAAATGAAATGGTGCATAGATCATAATGTGGATTTTATAACCACCGATAAACCGGTTATTTTGCGAAAGATGATTGAAGAAAACTCCGGAAAAACCAGGAAGAAAGCAAAAACCTCACAGGCGGATCCTGTACATTAAAGCGACGCCCAATTTACTGAAAGACATATCTTTGCTTCCGTTAGTGTAGTCGTCAAGCCAGTCGATATTTATTTTTGAATAGTACTTATTATAAGACACCTCAACGCTCCAGTCCTTCGTAATGTTTACGCCCGCGGCAAGCCCCCAGGTAAAGCCGTTTTCTTTCACTTTAACTTTTACATATTCGGTATCGGTACCCTGCAAAAACATAAAAGCGTAACCCGCGTTAAGTTTTAAAAATATTCCGGGCATAATCCACACAGGATTTGCCTGCAGCACCGCATAGATAGGAGCATACGATATAGTGCCGTCAAAAGACTGGTGGCCGTCCGCCTGCCTCGGGGTTATGTACTGCGCGCCGCCGCCGATCCTGAAAGTTTTGCTGACAGGAATAATATACTCCGCGCCTAAAGAAAACCCTATATTCGGAACTGAGGAGTAATCCCATCCGCCGCCGTTACCGCCGCTGTAAGAAACCCCGGACAGCGGATCTATCCCCAGCCTTATGTCTATTTCCCCGTTAGGCGGGGTAGCCACACCATGTAAATAAGCGTACAGCTTATCAATAACCGCCTGTTCCGACAGGGCAAAAGCGGCATTTGTGCAAATTGTCGTAAAAAACAAGGCTAAAAAAAATTTTTTCATTTATTATACCTTTCAGAAAAGTTTATAACCATAAAAATTATATATTAATTAACGGCATTTTTCTATATATTTTTGATTTTTACAGACAAAATAATATAATGTTTCAATGAAAAGGCATATTGTATTTTTACTTATGTTCGTTTTGATGTCATCTTGCGCCGCACACGCAAAAAACGCGGTTTCGTGGATGCAGACAGGCCCTTCCTTTTCAGGAAAAACCGCAAATATCGAAGTTTTCTTTGAAGAGAATGAAATAACGCAGCCTTTTGGATATTTCGGCAGGATAAATACGAATTTTAATGATATTTCCGATAGCGCCATAAAAGCGATTAAAAAGGAAGCCGTTAAAAACGGAGCGGATGCGGTTTTAGTGCATAAAACAAATACTGCGGTTACGGGATACGCGATAAAATATACAGAAAACCTTACCGAAGAAGACCGGCAGGCAATAAGAAACTTTGTTGCCCAAAACACCTGGCGCGATTAATTTAAACAATAGAAAAGCCCCCTGTTTTTGAAGGGGGCTTTTCTTTATTTTAGGTTCACTTAATTAAAGTTATTGCAACTGTATTAGTCTCGCCGTTAGGCTTAAATGGCGGCGCGTATGTCGGTCTTATAGTTGTCCCGTAATCGCAACCGATATCAAAGTATTCCGTAAGGCTATAACGGAAAGGTATAGTCTTGTTTATTTTTCCGCTTGCCACTTTTTTACCGTCAACATATATGGTCGCGGTTCCGCCTGCCCCGGGTTTTTTCGTTTTGGCAAAGTCGGATCTGAATTCGAGTTTGATTTTATGTTTGCCGGATGATACGGCTTTATCGGATTTTACTTCATAGAACTCGTCAGGATTCGGGTTTTGATATCCGAAAACAGGAATTCCTTTATCAAGCCAGAAACCGAACCCGCCGAATTGTCCGCCCATAGTGGCTATCATACCGTTCGGCGTTTCACTGCCGAAATCCACATCCGCTTCAATTGAGAATGAAGCATTCTTAAAAGGCGGAGCGTATGATTCAGACATATGCCCTACATGAGTATAATAAATGAACTTTGTTTTCCCTTCATTTATATTAGGGCGGTTTTTACTGTCAATGACAAGGAAAATCGAGCTGTTGACCCACATAGGGTAAACATTATTTTTCGCCGCTTCAATTTCAAAAAGCTTGGCAAGTTCCGCGACTTTATCAGGATTTTGCGCAGCGATATTTTCGGCTTCAGAAAAATCTTCGTCAACGTGGTAAAGCTCCCAGCCTTTTGCCGTAGGCCCGTCTGTTTTACCCTGCATCCACGGCGCGCTTGTAGGCGTTGCCGCCAAAACCCAGCCGTCATGGTATATTCCATGATAACCGAGTATTTCAAAATACTGAGTTGTGTGGGTAGATTTTGCTTTGGCGTCGCTAAAACTGTATTTCATGCTCACGCCCTGCATAGGCACCTGCTCTATTCCGTTGACCCTTGAAGGCTCTTCTATGCCCGCAACATCAAGCAAAGTGGGAGCGATATCTATTATATGGTGCCACTGCGATCTTAAGCCGCCTTTTTCTTTTATACCTTTAGCCCATGAAATTACCATGCTGTTGCGCGTTCCTCCATAATGGGAAGCAACCTGCTTGCCCCACTGGAAAGGAGTGTCCATCGCGTGCGCCCAGCCGGCGGAATAATGGTTGTAGGCATCTTTAGTTCCAAGTTTGTCAATATTTTTCAAAACGGTTTCAAAATCTTCGACCTGTGCGTTGAACAAATAGTTTTCATTTACGGAACCCGTAAGCGCGCCTTCAAGGCTTGCCCCGTTATCGCCTACTATATATATGAACAAAGTGTTCTCTTTCTGCCCTACTTTTTCAACCGCGTCTAAAACACGGCCGATCTCATGATCGGTCTGTTCAAGATATCCGGCATATACTTCCATCTGCCGTGCGTAAACTTTTTTCTGGTCAGGCGTTAAAGAGTCCCATGCGGGTATTTCTTTGGGCCTGGGAGTCAGCTTTGTGCTTTTCGGAACTATGCCCATTTTTTTCTGCCTTTCAAGCGTTTCTTCTCTTAACTTGTCCCAGCCCTGGTCAAATTTGCCTTTGTACTTGTCCGACCACTCCTTAGGCACCTGATGAGGCGCGTGCGTCGCTCCGGGAGTATAATAAACAAAGAACGGTTTGTCGGGGGCTATGGATTTCTGCTCTTTTATCCACTGCACGGCATGGTCTGCCAAGTCTTCGTTTAAGTTATATTTCGGATTTCCCACGTAAGGCGATACCGATAATGTACCGTCATAAAGAGCATAAGGGGAATACTGGTCTGATTCGCCACCTATAAACCCGTAAAATCTTTCAAACCCTAAACTCGTTGGCCATCTGTCTAAAGGGCCGACGGTTGTGTTAGATTCAAAATCCGGTATATTATGGTTTTTGCCAAACCATGACGTGTTATATCCGCTAAGCCTTAGCATTTCCGCAACTGTAGCCATATCTTTGCCGAGTAAAGTGTCATATCCCGGGTATCCCAAAGAGGTTTCCATAATGGTACCGCTGTGGGCCATATGGTGATTTCTGCCAGTCAGGAGAGCCGCTCTTGAAGCTGAAGAAACAGCTGTGGTATGGAACTGGTTATACTTCAAACCGGCTTTCGCAAGCCTTTCATAATTCGGCATATTGACAGGGCCGCCGAAAGGGCTGCCGGCCGCAAAACCTGTGTCGTCGGTCATTATAAGAACGATGTTCGGAGCGCCCGCCGGAGCTTTCGGCTGTGGCGGCCAGTAAGGTTTTGAATTTAAAATATTAGTGTTGATTTCCCCTTTGAAACCCGCATCGGGTTTTGGGAGTTGAGAATCGCCAAAAGAATATCCTCCGCTGCTTGTCATAAGCCCCGCTGCTATAGCTAGTGCAGCGCTTTTTTTAAATCTGACCGCTTTATTGCTTTTCATTATTTATTCTCCATTGTTATTTTTACCGAACAACAACAAAACACAATCCCCTTTTTAACGGTAATCTGTGCAAGCAGCCGACTTTTTTATTTCCGACACATTAAAATTTGTATTTTGTGAACATTTGCCCAAATGTTTATTCGTAAAAAAGCCCCCTCAGTAAAAAATAGAGAGGGGGCTTCTCTTTGCGAAATTATTTAATTAAATTTACTTCAATTTTATTGATTTTTCCGTTAAGCATAAAAGGAACTGCGTATTCTTTGGATATAGTCGTTCCGTAATCGCAGGCTATATCGTAATATTCCGAAAGACTGAAACGGAAAGGAATCGTTTTATCGATTTTTCCGCTTGCGGCTTTCTTGCCGTCAACATATATTGTCGCGGTTCCGCCTGCTCCGGGTTTTTTAGTTTTCGCGATTTCTGACTCAAAAACCAATTTTATTTTATGTTTGCCCGGCTTCATAGCTTCTTTGGCGGCTACTTCGTAATATTCGTCTGGATTAGGATTTTGGTACCCGAACTTTGCGACACCGTCTTTGATCCAGAAACCGAATCCGCCAAACTGCCCGCCCATGGTAACTATCATTCCGTTAGGTACTGCCTGCCCGAAATCAATGTCCGCTTCAATTGAGAAGGACGTGTTTCTAAAGTTAGGAGCCGCGGATTCCTGTATGTGGCCTGTCTGCGTGTAATACGTAAACTTTGTTTTGCCTTCGTTAACATTAGGACGGTTGCTGGAATCTATGATGTAGAAAGTCGTACTGTTAACGTATTCAGGGAAAACATTGTTCTGCACGGCCTGAATTTCAAAAAGCTGTTTAAGCGCTTCTAACTTTTCCGGATACTGCGCGGATAAATCGTGCGCCTGCGAGAAATCTTCGTCAACGTGGTATAATTCCCAGCCTTCTGTCGTAGGGCCGTCGGATTTACCCTGCATCCACGGAGCCGTTACGGGTTTTGCGGCGGCAATCCAGCCGTCCTGGTACATCGCTTTATAACCCATCATTTCAAAATACTGCGTCGTATGCGTTGATTTTGCTTTTGCGTTATTAAAGCTGTACATCATGCTGACGCCCTGTATAGGCTGCTGCGGAATTTCATTGACTTTCTGCGGTTGCTCTATGCCGACCACTTCTAGTATTGTGGGAGCAATATCTATTATATGGTGCCACTGGCTGCGTATCTGGCCTTTTGATTTTATGCCTTTAGGCCATGATACAACAAGCCCGTTGCGTGTGCCGCCGTAGTAAGACGCGACCTGTTTTGTCCACTGGAAAGGCGTGTCCATCGCGTGCGCCCAGCCCGCGGAATAATGATTGTAAGCGTCCGGCGTGCCGAGAAGGTCGATTCTTTTTAAAATGGTTTCGATGTCTTCAGTCTGCCCGTTAAAAAAGTAGTTTTCATTTATCGAACCCGTAATCGCGCCTTCGCCGCTCGCGCCGTTATCACCCATTATATAGATGACAAGCGTATTTTCCTTCTGCCCGATTTCTTCGATGGCTTTAAGCACTTCACCGATGTAATAGTCGGTTTGTTCCAGGTAACCGGCATACACTTCCATCTGGCGCGCGTAAACTTTCTTTTCATCCGCGCTTAAAGAATCCCACGCGGGTATTTCTTTCGGGCGTTCAGTAAGCTGCGTATTCTGCGGCGCTATGCCGAGTTTTTTCTGGCGGGCAAGAGTTTCCTCGCGGACTTTGTCCCATCCCTGGTCAAACTTTCCTTTATACTTGTCGCTCCATTCTTTCGCGACCTGGTGCGGAGCGTGCGTTCCGCCCGGAGTATAGTAAAGAAGGAACGGTTTATCCGGCGCCAAAGTTTTCTGCTGTTTGACCCAGTTTATAGCTTGGTCCGATAAATCTTTATTGAGAAAGTAGTCTTTATTTCCTATGTAAGGCGCTATCGGAGTCGTGCCGTCATAAAGGGAATACGGATGGTACTGGTCTGACTCACCACCCATAAAACCGTAAAATTTTTCAAATCCGAGGCTTGTAGGCCAGCGGTCCAAAGGCCCTATTACGGAGTTTGCTTCAAAATCAGGTAAGTTGTGATTTTTTCCTATCCACGCGGTATTGTATCCGCTTAAACGAAGCATTTCGGCGATAGTCGCCGTATCTTTGCCGAGGAGAGTGTTATATCCCGGGTAACCTAAAGACGTTTCCATAATGTTTCCGGTGTGAACCATGTGATGGTTTCTTCCCGTAAGTAAAGCCGCGCGGGTCGGAGAGGATATAGCCGTAGTATGAAACTGGTTGTACCTCAATCCTTCTTTTGCAAGGCGTTCCTGCACCGGGGTATTTACCGGGCCGCCCCATACGCTGCCTGCTGAAAAACCTACATCATCTGTCATAATAATTACGACATTCGGCGCGCCTTTTGGCGCCTCATAACGCGGGGGCCAGTAAGGTTTGGAGTTTAAAATAGTAGTGTTCATTTCACCTTTAAAACCTTTATCGGGTTTTGGGAGCTGAGAATCACCGAATGAATAACCGCAAGTGCCGGTTACAAGCCCGGCAGCAACAAGCATTGCCGCGCTTTTTTTACATCTTTTCATGTGTATTTCCTTCATTGCGAATCCTCCTTTTTTATTCCGTAAAAATACCCTTACAACTTCCCCCTTTGCAAATAGCAGAACGTGCGAGTAGCCGACTTTTTATTTTATGTTGCCGTATTTTAATGATAATCCGAGCATGCGCTCATTAATCCCTTCAAAAAAGCTTTTATATCCTTCGCAAAGGTAATTAAGCCCTCTTTCCCCGTTTTTTGATTTTAAAAATCTTTTTTTCGGGCATTCGCCGTTACAGGCAAAAAGCCACCTGCATTTTTCGCACTCCTGCGGCAAAGCCGGTTTTAAAGAAGCAAATTTTTCCTTTTCTTTTGAGCTGATTATTTCAAGCATTGAAGATTCATTTATATTGCCGTATTTATACTGCGGGTAAGAAAAATGGTCGCAGGCGTAAACACTGCCGTCGCGGTCTAAAGCCATAGCGTGCGAACACGCCTTGTCAAACAAACAGCTTTGTGCGCCCCTGCCAAGCCATATGGATAAAAAATTCTCAAAAAGGTAAACAAAAACTTTACCCTGGTCTTTTTCGTACCATTCGTTAAATATTGCCAGCAAAAAATTTCCCCACTCAGCGGGCGATACCGAAAAGCCTTCGACAAAACCGTTGCCGGGCAAAGCGTTTTTACTTTCAATTTCAGGCAAAGAATTTTCATCCCAGTACAGAGGAGCCGTTGTCTGGTGGCCTTTTACTTCCGTAAGCGGGATAAACTGCATATAGTTGCTGCCGATTACATTTTTTAAAAAATTATATGTTTCTAAAGGTTTTTTTGAATTTTTGCTGTTTACTACTGTAAGCGTGTTAAAAGGCACATTATAAGAATTGAGCAGTTTTGCGGCTTTGACTACTTTATCCAAAACTGCATTTCCCGCATTATCCACCCTGCAGTTGTTGCCTTCTTCATCGCCATCAACGCTTAAACCGACAAAAAAACGGTTTTCTTTCAAAAACTTGCACCACTCTTCATCAATCAGCAAACCGTTGGTCTGCAAATCATTTTCAATGTGTTTTCCTTCAGGGCAATGCTTTTTCTGGAGATTTAAAACCGTTTTAAAAAAATCTATGCCCAAAAGGGTAGGCTCGCCGCCATGCCATGTAAAAAAAATTGTATCGGCGTTTTGTGAGTTTATGTATCCCTGTATAAATTTTTCTAGCGTTTTTTCAGCGATTTTTGACGTGCTGTTTAGAAGAGCAGCTTTTGGCAGATAGTAGCAGTAAGAGCATTTCATATTGCATACTGAGCCTATAGGTTTTGCGGTTATATGAAAACTGAACGGCGATTTGTCCATAATTTCTCAGCCCTTTGGCTTTTTTATTTTTTCGCTCTTCTTTTATAAGTAAGATTCTCTCATTTTTTTACATATTTTGCAATATTTTCACAAGTTAAAGTAATAATAATATTGGTTTTCCAAAAAAATGATATAATACGTTCACTATGGCGAAAACATATAACTTTGAAAAATACTTCGACTCTCTTGTTAAAATTATCCCTATTAATCTTGCAGCTTTAACAGCAATGACGCTTTACAGGGTTTTCTTTTTCTTACATTTTGCTGATTTTTCAACTCTTCACGGCTATTACGGCGATGTTTTTAAGGCGTTTTTCCTTGGTTTCAGGTTTGATTTATCCGTTTTGGCATACGTAAACATGCTGCCGGTACTTATATTTACGCTTCTTTTGCTTTTTAGAAGCCTCAGGCTGTTTAAATTTTCGGTTTTTATAATAAAGGTGTATTACTGGCATATTTTCAGCGCATTAGTGCTTATTACAATAATAGATTTCGGCTTCTATACCTACTTCGACGAACACATAAACTTATTGATTTTTGAAGCTTTTTCTGATGATAAAAGAGCGCTTACAAAAACAATAATAACAGACTGGAGATTTCCGGCAGCATCAGTAATCTTTATCATTTTTTACGCGTTTTTCTTCAAAATCAGCAAATGGACCGCAAAAAAGCTATCGGATATGAGATCTTTTATCGCTGCGGATTTCTGGAGCCCGTTTACAAAAATATTTATTGTATTATTTGTTATATGCGGAATAATACTTTTAGCGCGCGGAACGCTTTCAATGTTTCCGCTTGGCACATTTTACACGCAGATTTCATCAAACTCATTTGTAAATAAAATATCGATCTCAAGCACGCATGCTTTGACAGACGCAATACAGGCAAAAATGGAACAAAGCAAAAACAATGTTGATCTTGCCCAAAAGCTCGGCATAGATAAAAACATGCTTGATTTGTCGGCTTTCGATAAAATAACCCCTGAAAATGAAGAAGCGAAAAAAGTAAAACCTAATGTCGTTTTTATAGTTTTGGAAAGCTTTGGAGAACTGCCGCTGCTTTATAACAGCCCGGATTTTGACGTTTTGGGAGAACTTAAAAAGCATTTTGACGAAGACACCGTACTTTATAATTTTTTACCGGCCGGAAGAATTACCGTGCACTGCCTTGAAAGCACCATATTAAATATGCCGCAAAGGCCGCTGGCAATGCAGATAACGCAAAGCCCCGCGGCTTACAAACAATTCTCAAGCGCGATGACTCTGCCTTACAAAGACGCCGGATATGAGGCAAAAGCAATATACGGCGGAAGCCTTATGTGGAGAGGAATAGATACTTTCTTTAAAGCGCAGGGTTTTGACAACACCTACGGCGAAGGCGACATTAAAAATGAACACCGCCACGAATGGGGCATAAACGACGCGCAGTTTTTCGAACTTGTTTTAAGGGAGCTTAAAGAAAACCCCGAAAAACCTAAACTTATATACGCAATGTCAACGGGAACGCATCCGCCCTATGAAACGCCGCCGTATTATAATCCGCTTCCCGTAAATATCCCTAAAGAGCTTTCGCAAATGATGCCCGGCGAAAACAAATACGGCAAAAAAATATTTGAAAGCTACCAGTTTGCCAACAGGGAAGCTGCTAAATTTTTACAAGCAGTCAAAAATTCCAAACTTGCTAACAATACGATTGTTGTAATAACCGGCGACCACAGTTTAAGGGAGATAACGGCTTCGGTCCATGAAGATTTGTTTAAAAAATACTCCGTACCGCTGTATATGTACGTGCCGAAAAAACTGCAAAAAAGCATAAATAAAAACGTTGCTGCGAGCCACATGGATATTATGCCGACCCTTTATGACCTGTCGCTTTCAAATGTAAACTATAAAGCCGCAGGGAAAAGCATTTTTGCCGGAGGAAAACACACTGCTTATAACAGTGACGGTTTTATCTTGTCCGGCAGCAAAGCCGTTTTGTATAATATTAACAATAACTCATACGAATGTTTTGATTTCGACCAAAAAACAGGAATGCTTTCCAAAACGGAAGAAACTCAGGAACACCTTGAAATGCTTGAATACTACAAAAAAAACCTTGCCGAAGCCGACATCTACCTGAAAGGCGAAGCGGCAAAAAAGGAGAAAATATGATAACGATACTTTTAGTTTTAGTATGCCTGCTGGTTTTTGTGATCCTGGTAGCCGGGCTTTACGTTCTTGCCACCTACAACGCTTTTGTAACTTTAAAAAACAGGGTTAAGGAAGCCTGGAGTGACATAGAAGTGCAGATGAAACGCCGTTATGACCTTATCCCGAACCTCGTTGAAACGGTTAAAGGTTACGCGGCGCACGAAAAAGGCACGCTTGAAGCTGTCATACAGGCGAGAAACGCCGCTATGGCAAGCAACGGAACTGTTGAAGAGAAAGCGAAAGCGGAAAATATGCTCAGCGGAACTTTAAAATCCCTTTTTGCATTGTCCGAAAACTACCCTAACCTTAAAGCAAACGAAAACTTTTTAGAACTCCAGAGAGAGCTTACCGACACTGAAAATAAGATACAGGCGAGCAGAAGGTTTTACAATTCAAACGTTTTGGCTATCAATACAAAACTTGAAATGTTTCCCAGCAACATAGTAGGCAGAATGTTCAATTTTGAAAAGCAGGAATTCTTTAAACTTGACGAAAGCGAACAGGCTGCAAGGCAGCCGGTTAAAGTTTCATTCTAACGGAAATTTAAATGGCAAAAATAACAACTTATGATTTTATAGATTCAAACAAACGCAAAACGGTACTGCTGATGGCGCTTTTTCCGGCAACGCTGGTGATTTTAGTTTATCTGGCAATTTTGCTTTTCAGCTTTACGGGCTCATCAGGAAACGGTCAGGAATACAGCCAGTTTTCGCCCCTTACCGCTGCAAACCATATCGCGATATCAGTTCTCCCGGTGGTTTCGGTTATAGCAATCTTATGGGTGATTATAAGCTACTTTTTCGGCCAAAACTTTATTTTAGCAACGGCGGGAGCGGTTGAGCTCTCCAGAGAAAGCGCGCCGGAAATAATAAGAATCGTTGAAAATATCGCTATTACGGCAGGGCTTCCGATGCCGAAAGTTTACGCGATAAACGATGAAGCGCTAAACGCATTTGCTACAGGAAGAGATCCCGAACATTCTTACGTTGTTTTAACAAAAGGAATAATCAATAAACTTGAAAAACCAGAACTTGAAGGCGTTATAGCGCACGAAATGGCGCATATCGGCAACAGGGACATACGGACCATGCTTATTATGGTTGCCTGCATAAGCGTCGCCACGATAGTAGCTGAAGTGCTTCTCAGGCTTGCGCTGTCTACAAGAAGCAGAGGCAATTCTAAAAACAGCGGAGGCTTGCAGCTGCTGCTTATCATACTCGCGCTGGCGTTTTACCTTTACGGGTACCTTGTCGCGCCGCTTATAAAACTGGCAGTTTCAAGGACAAGGGAGTTTCAGGCTGACGCGACCGCGGCCCTGATAACAAGAAACCCGCAAGGGCTGATCAGCGCCCTGCAAAAAATATCGGGCAACTCCGTAGTAGAAAGGCTTAATGACAAAGAAAGCATGGCTCCTCTATGCATAGAAACACCCTTAAAACCCGAAAAAAGAAACACCTTTTTTTCAAAGATTTCAGGCTTATTTGCAACGCATCCGCCCATAGAAGAAAGAATAAAAGCCTTGATGACAATGGACGGTTACAGAGAGTAAATATATTTCAAAAAAAAGCCTCTGCATAAGTTAATATGCAGAGGCTTTTTTATTTTAATAATGTTAACTGCGAGACCGTTTAAAGAAAAATATGCTGTTTTTTACCGGTTAACGCTTGGAAGTTCTATTTGAATAGTTTGATCTTTTAATCCGAAAACATTTAAAACAAGAATGAAACTTCCTGCCGGGGAAGGCAGCCAGTTTTTTTCTTTTGTTTTGGCGGGTTTTTTGCGCTGTATGTATATATCAAGAGAGCCGTCCTCATTATAAACCATGGTATCTTTGCCGTTTACAGCGTACTTTTTCAAAGTATTTTTCACGAACGAATACCTTGGATTGTACATAGACAAACTCCACGAGCCGCCCATAGCGTCCAAATCATCTTTGCCGAAACGGAACACATAATTGTTTTTACCGGTTAACGCCAAACCGTCATTCCCGGTTCTGCACTCCGAGCGGTAAGTGTCGGGAAATGATAAACCGCAAATATTTTTAAAAGCGTTATACGCCCTTTCATAAAAATCTTTTTCTTTAGTTGAAAAAGACGCGGAAACCCACCCGTTTTCGGCAACCTGCACCCTGTCCACATCGCTAAAATAACCACTCGCCCATAAAGGCACTGACTTTATTTCTTCATGCGTATCGGCAGGCAAATAACCAAGCGCAAAATCTTCGCCGGGGGCGATATGCATATCTTTAATTTTATCTAAAAACGGCGCATCGGTTTCCGGCGGAGGGTTATCTTCTATAAGATTATTAAGCAGGTTAAAATAGTCTTCTATACCCATATTAAAAATCTGCTTAAGCGGAGAACTCATATCTATAGTAGCGTCAAACCTTTTTTTAGCGGGAACGTAATCTTTATCTTCATACCTGCTCAACGGGATAATTTTTAAAGACTTTTGTAAAGGTAACGCGTTTTTAACGCCGTCTTTTAGGCTGTTAACCCAGAAATAAGCGGACACCAAAGTCATATTTCCCAAAGAAACAAGTTTTGTAACGCCATGGGGAGTTTCACCTATCCACTGCGCGTTTGCGAGCATATATTTATTGCCTTGTCCGTTTACGGCATCTTTTGCGATTATGTTTGTCCATGCGTCAAAAACCGTAAACACGGCTGCGCGTTCAGTGCCGGGCACAATTATAATAACCGGCTCCCTGCCGAGTTCAACCCACGCAAACGAGCAGAAAACATCAGCCCTCGGTTTCAAATACGTCTTAAATTCTCCGGTCGCGTACCAATTTACATTCGTAAACTGGTTTAAAGGCATACGCACGGAACGCTCTGACGCATTTGTCATAACACGCTCGCATAAGTGCATAAGCACTATCGGAAAACCGTACATATAAGCGTCTTTAATTTTTTGTATTTTCTGGTGGCGCTGCGCCTCTTGCTTTTTATCATTTCCTAGGCATGCAGGAAGAATAAGCGCGGCAGCTAAAGAGAAGGACAGCAAAAGGGTAGTAATTTTTTTCATAATTGGGTGAACGCCTAAAATATATCTATGCTTACGGGGCAATGGTCGGAACCCGTAACATCGCTCATTATGGCTGCCGCTTTTAAACTTTTCACGGCGTTTTTTGATATAAAAAAGTAATCGATTCTCCAGCCCACGTTTCTTGAACGCGCCGCTGTTTTATAATCCCACCATGTGTAATTGGCAGATTCTTTATTAAAATGCCTGAAAGTATCAACAAAACCCGCTTCAACAAGATCATCAAGTTTTTTTCTTTCTTCAGGCATAAAACCGGAAGTTTTCTCATTTTCCTTAGGCCTTGCAAGGTCTATAGGGAAGTGGGCAGTATTATAATCGCCGCATATAATAATATGCTTTTTTTTGATTTTTTTAAGATAGTCCGTAAAATAGTCGTAAAAATCTAATTTATATTTCAGTCTTTCAGCGGAAGCTCCGCCGTTAGGAAAGTAAACGTTAAAAAAAATAAACTCATCAAATTCCAGCTCTAAAACCCTGCCTTCGCAATCAAATTTCTTATTTTCTATGCTCTTTGATACTTTTACCGGTTTTTGCTTTGTCCATACGGCAACGCCGCTGTAGCCTTTCTTTTCAGCGCTAGCGTAAAAAAATTCATAACCTTTAATGTCCGTCAAATCTTTGGGAAATTGCCCGTCATCGGCCTTGGTTTCCTGAACGCACACTATATCGGCGCTTTCTTTTTCGAACCAGTCAAGAAAACCTTTTTTGTGTATCGCCCTTATGCCGTTAACGTTCCAGGAAATCATTTTCATGGGTAAGTTTCTCTCTGCGTCATTCGGAAGTCTGCTCTATGCTGTAAAGCGCTGACTGCGCCTCGCTGATATTGTTTTCAACCTGTTTAATGCTTTCCGTATCGCTCATTTCTTTGTAAATCTCAAGAGATTCGGAAAACACTGTCAGCGAATTTTCTATGCCTTTTACGTCTTTCGCGTCATCCGCGACCGCAAACAGGCACATGGCAAGGTTGTTTTTAACTTTTGCCATAAGCTTTTTATTTTGCGGCTTTATTTTTTTAAGCGCTTTTTCGTACTCGGTTATTGCCGAAGAAAAATTTCCGCCGGCAACGTGTTTTTCTGCCCTGGATACGCTCCAGGCCGCAGAAACTTTGCCGGCGGAATTATTTACCGCGACTATCATATCTCCCAGAACTCCGGAGATCGCAAGACCCGCAATGAAGCCGATTATAATTGTCGCTATCGTTTTCATTAAAAATTAAACTTTAATGTTTATGAAAGGAAACCATTTATAAATAGACGAATTTCCAAGATAGTTGACCAATCCTATCTGCAAAGCAAAAGAACCTGCCTGTTCCGCATAGTTAAAAAGTCCGAACTGAACTCCGGTTAAGCTTTTTGTATAGTTAATAAAGCCCAATCCCAAGCCGGTAAAATCACCGCCGTAATTTACAGCGCTGAACTGCACGCCGGTAAAAGAAGCTCCGTCATTTAACGCTACAAAGCCAGTCTGAAGACCTGTGTAGCTTCCTGTCAGCTGCGTGACAAGGCCTGTCTGCCAGCCCCAGCCGCTGCCTACTTTTGAATAGATAAAATTCCACTGAACGCCTTTTGCTTCCGACAAGCTGTTGCCGATACCGATTTCAAGACCGTAAACCGCGTCATTTTTTGGAATAGCAATCGTATCCCACAACGAAAGCTGGATAGGAGTTGCCGCTACCGAAACACCTGCAAACATCGCAACTGCGCACACTGCCAACAGTACTTTTCTCATTTTACTGCCTCCTTTTTATTAACACACACCGTTATTTTAAAAAATTAACGATATCTGCTTTTAGCTTTTCAAAGCCGGCGCGTTTTTTCGCGCTGACTGTAAACACCGCGTTTTCGCTTATTTTAAACAATTCGGCAATTTTCCCGGTTACTTCTTCAGGTTTTACGCCTATGGGAAGTTTATCAAACTTATTGGCAACAATTTTAAAAGGGACACTATTTTCCTTCAGCCATTGCGCCATATTCAAGTCCAGCTCCGTAGGGCCCACAAAAGCGTCAACTATTATATAAACCGTTTTTTTGCTTTTTCTTTCAACGATACATTCCTGCATCATTTGCTGCCATTGCGCTTTTTCTTCCGGTTTTACTCTTGCGAAACCGTATCCAGGAACATCTATAATCCATCTGCCGATACCTATGCTGTAAACGTTTATGCTTCTTGTCCTGCCGGGCGTCTTTGAAGTGCGCGCAAGGTTTTTTCTGGCGCACAGGGCGTTTATAACGCTGCTTTTGCCCACGTTAGACCTTCCTGACAGTATCACTTCCGAAATGTTTTTAGGAAGCGAAAAAGCATCGTTTGTAGCCATAAAAAATTCTGCTTTTTCCAGCATCAATTCCTCGATTTAGCCAAAAGTCTTAAAACTTCAAGATAAAGCCATATAAGAGTAACCATAAGCGCGAAAGCGCCGTACCATTCCATATATTTAGGCGCTCCGGACCTTGCGCCTTGTTCTATTATGTCAAAATCTATGATAAGGTTAAATGCGGCTATCGAAACTATTGCCACGCTTATCAGCATACCCCAAAAGCCTGTGCTGTGAAGGTAAGGAACCGAAGAGGAAAAGGCAAAATTTAAAACTATATCTACAATATACACAAGAAATATGGAAAAAGTGGCAATTATAACGCCTTTTTTAAACGCGGGCGTTGCCCTTAACAGCCCGCTTTTATACGCGGCAAGCATACAGAAAAGAATGGTTACGGTTAACAGAATGGCGTTAAGCACTATTCCGTTATAACTTTTTTCAAACATCAAAGATATCGCGCCCAAAACAAATCCTTCGCAAAGCGCGTAGAACGGCGATATTACCGGCGCCGCCGCTTTCTTAAAAATAGTAATCATCGCCAGCACAAAACCTATAATAAGCGCCGGAGCCATTAAACCCATAGAAATTGAAGGGTGCGTCCACGCGAAAATCGCGCTTATCGTAAGGATAAGCCACAAAATAAGGCTTTTGTTTATAGTGCCGGAAACCGTCATAACGTCCTGCGTGCCGGTTGAAGTAAATACGCTGTCTTTTAAAAGCGGGTTAGACATTTTCGCCTCCGATTTTCTTTATTATTTTATAGGCTGATTTTATAACTTTTTGCTGGTTATTAAAAGGCAGAATATTGACAGCTTCTTCTATGGAGCACCACTTAATTTCGCTTATTTCGCTTTGGTCACTGCCTGACGGCTCCGAAAGAGCGTTTGCAAGAAAGTAAATTGAGTGTTTTTCGGTCTCTTTCCCCTTCGTTTCAGGAAGCGTGCCTTCTATCATATATATATCTTCTTCGCGGAAACCTTCAATAAAAACAATATCTTTTATGCCGGTTTCTTCAAATATTTCTCTTTTTGCGGTTTCTATGCCGTTTTCGCCTTTTTCCGTATGCCCTTTTGGGAACCCCCACCTTCCGCTCCTGTTGGATTTTACAAGAAGAAATACGGGCTCTGCGTTAAACATCTTATAAATTACGGCACCGTACGAAAACTCTTTCAGCATACCTTTGCCTTATTTTAGTTTTGGAAAATATTGAAAGAAAAACCGATCGCCACATAGACCATGGTTTCTATGTCTTCAGGCCAGTTGTGCGCGGGAATTCTGGATAAATCGTAATAAACTATATAACCGAATTCGGTAGTAAACCAAGGCCCGGTTTTCAAGAACAATCTGTTATCCCATTTAAGGTTTTCGCCGTCTTTAAACGTTTCAAAAAATCTTGCTTCCGAAGTGAATTTCGCGCTCTTGTGGAACAAAAGGCTGTAGTTGGCGATAGCTTCCATGCCGGCATCCCTTTCATTTCCTTTTTCAGAATCGTCAACCTGGCGCAGGGCGCCGCCGGCCCTGAGTTTTAATGTATTGATGGCATTATCAAGAATTGTAAAGTTTAAACCGGCAGATTCCATATATGTGACCGGATCCCAAAACTTATTGTTCTGCGACAGAACGTAAAAAGAGGCGTAAGGCTGGAGATATTTATATATTTTGTATGTCCAAACGGTGTTAAACTCTATCATATCGAGATTTATTGAGTTTGTGTCTTTGGAATCGGTTTCGCCGTATTCTTCCCTGAAAGACGTAAACCAGTTAGTTCTCTGGGAGTCTCTTTCAAGAGTCAAGGCAAGCCTTGTCTGCCATGCCCTTGCGAATTCTTCTTTGCCGGTCCAATTATTGCTTACCGCCGTCTGGTTATAACCCCAAGTTAAAATTCCGGATGTTTTCCATGTTGTGGGTTTTTGGGGCGTATTATCTTCCTGCGCGAACGCGGCTGCCGCTCCTGCTAACAAACAAAACAAACAAACAGCAATCTTCTTCATTTTAAATTGACCCCTTATATTTCTTCTTTTGTAACATTTTTTTTATATTCAATAAGTTTACGCATTATTTTACCTATTATTTCGCTTCTGGGCAACACTTCCATGCTCTTAAAAAGTTGTTTATCATGCCCTTTGTTTACGGATCTTCCTATAATAAAATGTATGTTTTGCGAATACAGCATCAAACCAGCAAGTTTTGCGGACACATTGTCCGGCTTGTCCCCGTTCAGCGCGCCAAAACAGCGGTTAAGCGTAATCGCGCCTTCCGAAGCAAAATCAATACCTTCAATTTTATATTCCGGCGGATTAAAATCCGTGTAAAGTTCGGGGCTGATTGCGGCTTTTTGGCCTGTAACGCGGCAAAAAAGTGCAGTGGTTGTTGAGCCGCAAACAGCTTTCTTGCCTTCAAAAGAAAGAAATTTATTTACAATACGCTCATCATCATTTTTTGATAAAGGCGCTCCGGAAAGTACACACAAAGACCTTGTATTACTCATTGCTGCCGTCAAAAAGTTTCATTTTTTCTTGCCTTTTGCCGTTTTTGCGGGTTTAGACTGCGCGTCTTCATTTATTTTTCTTCTGAGCAAATCCAAAGCGGTGTTTACGGTTCTTTTTCTTATGTCTTTTCTTGTTCCGGAAAACATATACCTGAAAACTTCCGTGCTTTTCTTTGAAGCTATGCCGATGTAAACCAAACCTACGGGTTTTTCTTTTGAACCGCCTCCGGGGCCGGCAACGCCTGTAACAGAAACCGCGTAATCGCTTTCGGCAAGAGTTAACGCCCCTTGAGCCATTTCTTTTGCAGTCTCCTGGCTTACCGCGCCGAAATTAATAAGGGTATCTTCATTAACTCCGAGAAGTTTAATTTTCGACTCATTTGAATAGGTAACAACGGAACTTTTAAAATACACCGAACTGCCCGCAATATCCGTTATTTTGGACGCGAGCATACCGCCCGTGCAGGATTCCGCGCACGTTACGCTCTTTTTGTTTTCGGTTAAAAGCCTGCCTACAATGCTTGAAAGAGTTTCGTTGCCGTAGCCGAAAATATGCGTTTTTAAAACATTTTCAAGCTCAAGCTTGAGATTACTTACCGTTTCGTCCACAAGAAGTTCATCTGTACCGGAAACGGAAAATTTTACGTCTATGAGCGCGTCACTCGCCAAAATGCCAAACTCCACGGCTTTTGAATCGCCAAACACGGCGGCTTCAATAACAGGTTTTATAAGTTCTTCAACAGCGGATTCAGGGAGGCCGAATATATGTAAAACTTCATTTTTGCGGATGCCAGAAAAGTAGCTTTTAAGGTAAGGTTCGACGTTTTCATCAAACATCGGCTGCATCTCTCTTGGCGGCCCGGGAAGCAGAAACAGCGTTTTTCTTAACTTCTTTCCGCCATGTTCGTATTCAAAGTGTATCATCTGGCCCGGAGCGGTGCCAAAGCGGTTTTCCAAAACTTTAGCGCCTTTTATGACATTAGCCTGCCTTTCGTTTACTTTGGGTATTGTTGTAATTCCCCGGCGCGCAAAAAACTCATTTATGGCGTTTAATACTTTTTCATCCGTGTATACTTCAAGTCCCAGGCATTCCGCTACGGTTTCAACCGTAATATCGTCAAAAGTCGGGCCGAGCCCGCCCGTCGTGATTATAACGCCGCTTCTTTCAAATGCCCTCTTAAGCTCAGCGGCAAGCTCCTGCTTTCTGTCGCCGATATCAGTAACCGCTCCGAGCTCAAGCCCCGTTGAAGCAAGCTTTGAGCCGATATACGCGGCATTGGTGTTGACTTTGCCGGAAAGCAGTTCGCTTCCCGTGCAGATAAGTTCAATTTTCATTAATTGTAATATCCGGATTTTTCATTAGGCATTTGCAAAGCAGGTTCTTTGATTTCTCCGAATTTTGCTTCAAATTTTGCGATATTGTCTTTCAATGCCGCAACCATTCTCTTTGCGTGCGAAGGCGAAGTAATTACCCTTGTCCTTACTTTTGCTTTGCCGCTTTGCGGCTGGAAAAATATAAAATCAAGAACAAATTCGCTTTCCGAGTGCGTTATTAAAGCAAGGTTCGAATATATACCGTTTGAAATCTGGTCATCAATTTCTATCTTTATTTCGTTTTGTTTTTTTTCTTCCTGCATTTGAGCCTCCCTTTTTAACTGTCTCCATTCTCTGCTCTTCACTATTATTTAATATTGACTCTCATTCCGCCGGCTTCGCATAATATTTAGTTAAGAGTTAGGAATGTGAAATTAGGATTTAATGTGTGAGTCTTTGCCTCACTTATTTTTACGTGCGCCTTGCGCACTCATTCACTCCCAACTTCCAACCCCTCACTGCTGTTTTGTATTTACTGTTGTCAGTCCTATAGCATCAATAATATCTTTAATTTTTGCTTTAACTTTTTTAGGCCTTACCGCGTTTTTTACCGCGGTATCAGGGTCCTTTAAACCGTTTCCAGTTAAAATGCACACGACTTTTACAGGTTTTTCATTTTTGAAATAACCTTTCTTTATATATTTAATCAATCCCGCAAGCGAGGCGGCTGAAGCAGGCTCACAAAAAATACCTTCGTTAGCAGCTACCATTCTGTAAGCTTCAAGTATTTCGCCATCGGTTACCATATCTATAACACCGCCCGATTCGTCTCTTGCGTCTTCGGCGTTTTTCCATGACGCGGGATTGCCGATTCTGATAGCTGTTGCAATCGTTTCCGGTTTATCAACGGGATGCCCCAAAACTATCGGAGCGGAACCTGCAGCCTGAAAGCCCATCATCTTCGGAAGAGGATAAGCCTCAGAGTCTTTTTCATTGCATTCTTTATAACCTTTCCAATATGCCGTAATATTTCCGGCATTGCCTACAGGCATAAACTGGTAATCCGGCGTGCCTTCAAGCGTTTCGCATATTTCATAAGAAGCGGTTTTCTGACCTTCTATTCTGAAAGGGTTTATTGAATTTACAAGCGTAAGCGGATATTTGCTGCTTAACTCTTTAACAAGATTCAAAGCTTCGTCAAAATTTCCGTCTATTTCTAAAACTTCCGCGCCGTGCATTACCGCCTGCGAAAGTTTGCCGAGAGCGATTTTTCCTTCCGGAATCAAAACCACGCATTTTATGCCGGCTCTTGCCGCATAAGCCGCGGCGGAGGCGGAAGTGTTACCTGTTGAAGCGCAGATTACGGCTTTGCTTCCTTCTTCAACGGCTTTTGAAACAGCCATCGTCATACCCCTGTCTTTAAATGACCCTGTAGGGTTCATCCCTTCAAACTTAAAATATATTTCGCCGTTGAAACCAAGTTTTTTAGGAAGGTTTTTAGCTGGAATAAGCGGCGTATTGCCCTCATTTAACGATATTACCGGCGTTTTTTCAGTAACCGGCAAAATTTTTCTGTACTTCTCAATCAAACCTTTGTATGACATTTTCTTTCCTTTTGCAAAATTTATTGATTAACCAATAGTTTTTATGTTTTATAGTGTATTATTTTAGGATTACAAAATCAAACGGCAGGGAATAAGCAATAGGCAATAATTAATAATCTGTCAGCTGATCTTCAGGAGTTTTTTTAAGTTTCCGGAGAGAATTTTAAGTTTATTTTCATCTGAAAATTCAAGCGATTTTATGAAATCTACTTCCTCTTTCGGCACCTGCATAGGGAAGTCTGAACCGTAAATTATTTTGTCAAAACCGTGTTTTTCAAAAAACGCGTTTAAAAGTTCCGGTTTCATAACCCTTATACTGTCAGAAGTATCAAAATATATGTTTTTTCCGGCAAGCTTCTCAAAAACTTCTTCCCACATCAAAAAACCGCCCATATGGGCGCCTATTATTTTCATTCCGGCAAACTTCTCGATAACTTTTAAAAGCCTGTCCGGAGAAGAACGCACTTCACCGGGAGAGCTGAGCTCAACGCCGCAATGGAAAATAACGGGAAGGTCCAGCTTCTGCAGTTTTTCATAAAGAGGAAAAACTTTTTCATCATCAACATAAAACTTCTGGAACTCCGCCTGCAGTTTTACGCCCAAAGAGTTATCGCGTATTCTTTTCATCTCATCGTTAAAAGCCGCGGTGCCAGCAAAATCCGCGAAAAACGGATGCATCGAAGCAAAAACTATAAACCTTTCCTGCTTTATGGAAAACAGCCAGTTATTTATTGATATTACCTGATCGGGGCGAGAAGCCACCGAAGATATGACGCTTTTGCTTATTTCCGCGTCATCCATATAGCTTAAAAGGTTTTCGGCAACAGGCAGCGCAATCATTTTGTGATTGAACGACTGTTCGAGAAAATCTTGCGCTTTTTGCGCAACTTTTTCCGGCCAGATGTGGTTGTGGGAATCTATTATCTGCATTTTTTATCCATAGTTTTTTTCAACATCCAGTGTCTTTAAAGGCTTTAAGTTTTGAAGCGAGGCGAGGCTTGCGGCGGCAAAGTGTACCACAGTAGAGCGAAGCGTTGGGTACATAAGCCGGCACGTAACGAAGCCGCTATAAAAGTTATTTCTGTAGTAACATAATCGCAGACGCCAAATATATGTCATCCGCATTGCATCCCCTGCTCAAATCGCTTACGGGCAGAGCCAAACCCTGAATTAGCGGCCCTATTGCCTGAAAACCACCATACCTTTCCGCCATTTTATAGCCGATATTTCCCGCGTTTAAATCAGGGAATATAAAGATATTTGCGTTTCCGGCAACTTTTGAATCGGGCGCTTTCCTTTTGCCTATTTCCGGCATGACTGCCGCGTCAAACTGAAGTTCGCCGTCAATATTTATATTTTTTTTGCCTTCAAAGTGCTGTTTTGTAAGTTCGGTCGCTTCGGTTATTTTTTCCAGAGTCTTATCTTTCGCGCTTCCTTTAGTTGAGAAAGACAAAAACGCCGCGTTCGCTTCCCTCCCGGGGAAAAGCTTTTGAAAGTTTCCTACGGTAGCTACTGCGATATCTTTTAATCCGAGCGCGTGCGGATCCGGATTTACGCCGCAGTCCGCAAACAAAACGGCGTCTTTGGCGACTTTGTGGCCTTCCGGCGGAATCATCAAAAAGTAGGAAGAAACAATCTTTATCCCTTCTGCCGTGCCTACAACATGTATGCTTGACCTCAAAACGTCAGCGGTATCAGCTACCGCGCCGCAAACGCAGGCGTCGCATTTTCCGCTTTTCAAGTACATCATAGAAAAATATAACGGCTGTTTTAAAAGATTTAAGGCATCTTCAGGATTCATCCCCTTCTTTTCTCTTGCCGTTACGAATTCCGCAATTTTTTTATCATCAAGCAGCGCCCTGTCGATTTGTATAATTTCAACTCCGTCTAAATTTACGCCGTGTTCGGCAGCCATTTTTTTTACGGCTTCCGTGTCATCAGAGGGCAAAACAACTCCGGCTATGCCGTCAGTAACAAGCATCTGGGCGGCTTTTAATACTCTTACGTCTCCGCTTTCAGGAAGAATTACTTTTCCTTTAACCTTTTTTGCAAGACCGAGAATATGGTTTCTAATGTCCATTTGATACTCCTTGTTTATGATTATTTATGAAGAGGGTTTTATTCTATCAAATTATTGTTTTTTTGCAAGAGAACGCATACGCATAATGCGTTAATACCAGAAAATAAAATAAAACTGCCCTCAATCTTCAGCAAAAAATGATTTAAGGGCAGTTTTATTTATTACTTACTGATTATTATTTGTTTTTATCGGTTTCTCTGATTTCAACCCGGCGGATTTTTCCGCTTATGGTTTTGGGAAGTTCTTTGACAAATTCTATAATTCTGGGATATTTATAAGGAGCTGTAGTCCTTTTAACGTGCTCCTGCAATTCTATAATAAGCTCCTGGCTGGGCTCATAGCCTTTTGCCAAAATAACCGTTGCTTTTACAATCGCGCCTCTTTCAGCATCAGGCACGCCGGTAATGGCGCATTCCAAAACGCAGGGATGTTCAATCAAAGCGCTTTCTACTTCAAAAGGCCCGATTCTGTAACCCGAGCTTTTTATAACATCGTCAGAACGGCCGACAAACCAAAGATAACCGTCTTCATCTTTGTACGCCATATCGCCGGTATCATATATTCCGTTGCTCCAGGACCTTTTCGTCAGAGCTTCATCTTTATAGTACCCGCAGAATAAGCCCGTTGGTTTGCCTTTATCCGTCCTTATAACAAGATGACCTTCCTGGCCCGCTTCACAAGGGTTATTATCATCATCAACAATATCAACGTCCCAGCCCGCGGCAGGCCTGCCCATAGAGCCGGGCTTTGCTTTTATCCACGGAAATGACGCGGCAAAAACGACGGTTTCGGTCTGCCCGAAGCCTTCTTTAATTTCAAGGCCGGTCATCTTTTTAAACTGGTGGAAAACTTCCGGATTTAGAGGCTCGCCTGCAGTTTCGGCATATTTAAGTCTGGATAAGTCGTATTTTGATATATCTTCTTTTATTATATGCCTGTAAATAGTAGGCGGCGCGCAAAAAGAAGTGACGCCGTACTTTGATATCTTTTCAATTAGATCTTTCGGGTGGAATCTTTCGTAGTCATAAGTAAACAGGCACGCTCCGCTTATCCACTGGCCGTATATTTTTCCCCACGAAGCTTTTGCCCAGCCCGTATCGGCAACGGTTATATGCACGCTGTCATCGCTCAAGTTCTGCCAAAATCTGGCAGTGAGTATATGTCCGAGCGGATATGTGTTATCGTGATAAGCCATTTTAGGCAAACCGGTTGTTCCTGAAGTAAAATACATCAGAAAAATATCATTGTTTTTTGAAGCCGCTTCGCCTGCCGGCCTTTCAAAAACATCTGAAAACTTTTCAATTTCCTTTGAATATTCAAGCCAGCCGTCAACTTTGCCGTTTACCGAAACTATATTTTTAAGTTCGGGAAGTTCTTTCCTTGCTTCGTCAACAATATCCGTTATCCTTTTGTCCGCGGCCGAAACTATCATTTTTATATCCGCCGCCTGCACCCTGTATACTACATCTTTTACGGTTAAAAGATGCGTAGCCGGTATAAGCACCGCGCCGATTTTATGCAGCGCGACTGAACAAAACCAGTATTCATAACGCCTTTTAAGCATAAGCATTACAAAATCGCCTTTTTTTATGCCCAGAGATTTAAAAAAGTTGGCTGTTTTATTGCTGTACTTTTTTATGTCGCCAAACGTAAAAGTTTTTTCTTCGCCTTCTTCATTGCACCAGATCATTGCTTTTTTATCGGGGGTGGCGTTTGCGGTGGCATCCACTATGTCAAACCCGAAGTTAAAGCCTTCCGGCACTTGTATTTTGCAGTTTTCTATAAAATCTTCATAAGATTTGTATGTTGATTTTGTATATTTATCTACTAACATTGTTTTCCCCTGCTTTTTTGTCACTCTGCACTTGTTTCAGAGTCTGATATTTTTAAAACATGATGCCGAAACAAGTTCGGCATAAAGGCGCATTAAGCTGTTAAAGCACTACCGCAATAAATTTTGCGGGCTTATCGCCAACCGCCGACATTGTATGATTAAATCCCGAATCAAAATAAACAGAATCACCCTCTTCAAGAATATATTCCTTGCCTTCAAAAACTACTTTAAGCGAGCCTTCAAGAATATAATTAAATTCCTGCCCGGGATGTGAGTAGGCGTGTTTCGGCGCTTCTTTCGCAACTTCCGCGGTAACCAAAAACACTTCCGCTTTCTTATTTATAAAGTTAAACGCCAAATCCTGGTATTTATACTCTTTTCTTCTTTCAATATTCAGCCCTTTGCCTCTTCTTACGACATTAATGCGCGTAAGCCTCGGCTCTCCGCCGGTAAGAAGCGCGGTCATTTCCACCTTATACGTAGTAGAAATCGCGGAAAGCACGCTTATAGGAATATCCGCTTCGCCGTTTTCATACTTCAAATATGTTTCAGTATCAAGATTGATGCTTTTTGCGAAGTCTGCGGTTGAGAGATCTGAAATTTCCCTCATTGCTTTAATTCGCGTGCCTATCTGTTTTAACGTTTCTGTTGTATGCTGTGTCATCTTTCCTCCGCGGGGCAGTCTATGCCCAAAAAACAAATTTCGTTAATTTTACTAAAAAACCACAAAAAACTTCAATTGATCAAAAGAGCCGAGAGCCGGGAATAAAGATAAAGATTTTTCGCTTTATAAAAACATACTTTTGGTTTCGCCTTTAACGAAACACGCCGTTTTCACTCTTCACTTTTCGACTTCACTCTGCCTTTTGTCGTTGTCTTTATCGCGTATTTCCACGCGGCGTATTTTGCCGGATATCGTTTTCGGAAGCGATTCAACATATTCGATAATGCGCGGATATTTATAAGGCGCCGTCAGCTTTTTAACATGGTTTTGCAATTCGCGAGTCAATTCAGGAGAACCGTGATATCCCTTTGAGAGCACTATGGTAGCTTTAACCGCAAAACCTCTTTCAGGATCCGGCACGCCGGTTACGGCGCATTCCGTAACAGCGGGATGTTCCATTAAAACGCTTTCCACTTCAAAAGGCCCGATACGATACCCTGAAGATTTTATAACGTCATCCGTGCGGCCTACATACCATAAAAACCCCATTTCATCTTTATACGCCGTATCGCCGGTATGGTACAAATCGTCATGCCAGACGCTTTTTGTCATTTCTTCATCGCGGTAATAACCGGAAAACATTCCGTAAGGCTTTCCGCCTCCGGCCTCATCGGTACGTATGCAAATTTCCCCTGTTACGCCCGGGCTTACTTCTTTGCCGTTTTCATCGGCAATTATCATACGGTAGCTTGGCGCCGGAAGCCCCATCGAACCAAGCCTGGGCTGCATCCACGGAAACCCGGTCCAACAACTGAGCGTGCTTTCGCTCTGCCCGAAACCTTCAAATATTTTATGTCCGGTCCCTTCCAGCCAGACTTTATAAACTTCGGGATTTAACGCTTCGCCCGCGGTTGTACAATGGTGCAAAGCGGAAAGGTTATATTTTTTCAAATCTTCTTTGATTAAATAGCGGTACATAGTGGGAGGCGCGCAAAAAGTGGTAATTTTATATTTTTCTATTTTCTCTAATATATCCGGCGCGGAGAATTTATCAAAGTCATAAGCAAAAATAGCGCTGCCGGCAAGCCACTGGCTGTACATTTTTCCCCAAAGGCTTTTTAGCCAGCCCGTATCCGAAATCGTAAAATGCAGCCCGCCGGGCTCGCAGCGATGCCAAAAACAGCCTGTTATAATATGCCCTAACGGATATGTGTAATCGTGCCAGACCATTTTAGGGTAACCCGTAGTACCTGACGAAAAAGCCATAAGCATCATATCGCTTTTTAAATTATTTCTGGCAACGGGAGTTTCCGAAGCGGCTTCAAGTTCCGCGTCAAAGTTTATCCAGCGGCTGTTTGGCGTTTTACCTCCGAAAACCGCAAGTTTTTTAACCGTAGGGCAAACCGGAAGAGATTCCTCCATAGCCTGTACCACACCGAAGCGCGGAGTAGTCAAAAGCATTTTTATTGAAGCGGCGTTCATCCTGTACTCTATATCTTTTTTTGTAAGCAGGTAAGTCGCCGGAACGGCAACGGCGCCCATCCTGTGGAGCCCCATAAGCACGGGCCAGTAACGCCAGTCGCGCGACATTGTAAGCATTACCATATCGCCTTTTTCAATGCCGTGCGAAATAAAAAAATTCGCGGCTTTAACGGAAAAGCGGCGTATGTCTTCATACGTAAAGCGTTTTTCTTCGCCTTCATTTGAAACCCATAAAAGCGCCAAAGCATCAGGCGTTTCCGCTGCCATTACGTCCAGGCAGTCAAAAGCAAAATTAAAGTTATCGGGAACGGTCAATTTATAGTTTTTCTGCAAATCATCCAGCGTAACAAAATCGTCACGGTGGCGGTTGGTGTATTTTTCGTATAAAGGCATATTTCCCTTCCTTATATTATGGCGTTAACAGTATGAAGAGTACTGTTTCGGATTTGCCAAAACGCAACAACTGCACTCCCCACGCTCTGCTTTTCATCTGTCTTTTAATTATCCTATAACTATTGCCAAAAACTGGGCAGGCCTATTATCCAGCGCCTGCATAGCGTGCGGAATCGAAGAGTTAAAATAAACGCTGTCGCCCGGCTCCAAAATATATTCAACGTCTGCTATATAAAACTTTATACGCCCCGAAACGAGCCAGTTAAACTCCTGCCCTTCATGAGACTGCAAAACGGGTTTTTCCTGTTTCGGTTCAACCGTTACCATAAACGGCTCGGCTTTTTTGTTACGAAACGTAAACGCCAGATGGTTATACTTATACGCGGCGCGGCGGTCTATAACATACCCCTCCCCTTTGCGCACAATGCACCAATCCGACAAATGCGGGCTATCGCCGCTCATAAGGTCAATTACGTCCACGCCGAGAATGCGCGCGGCATTATACAGGAAAGAAAATGAAAAATCTTTCTCTCCTTTTTCATACGCTGCTAATTCCTGCATGCTTACGCCCGTTTTTTCACAGAATGTTTCCGGCGACATCTCCGCGATACCGCGTAAAGCCGATAAACGGCGGCCTATTTCTTGTAATTGTTCTGTCATTTTAGCTCCTTTAACGGCAAGTAATAATTAATAGTGAATATGAATAATTATTGAATTTCGGCGCTGCCGAAATAGATTAAATTTGTTTTTGCTATGCAAAAACACCAAAACTATTAACTGTTAACTATTCACTATTTCCTGCTTTACTATTTTCCAAAATCCTGCAAAAACAGAAACTCCTGCCAGAGGCCGTAAATTTCAGTTTCTATATGATTTTTGTGCTGCCTTATTGTTATATTGTTCGCTTTAGCGTAAATTACTTCCGCTATGCCGCTTTCATTTGATTTTTTATCGGTTATTCTCATTCTCGCAAACTCGCCGTTCTGGGCGCTTACATACTCCGCGTAAAAATTTTCTTTCGTATTTATAAAATCTATAAAAGCCAAAGCTTTTTTTTCAAGCGTAATAAAATGCTTGCTTACGGTACTTGATGTCTCAGTCGCGGCTTTTTTAGCCAAAGCGTCGGCTTCATCGTTTTTGGGGTTTCCCGTATGGCTCTTTATATGGCGCCACTCAATTTGGGTCTTTATATTTTTTACGAAACCGGCGTACTCTTTTGACAGGTTATTTTTGCCTTTCCATTCGCCCGTTGCAAATTTTTCTATACCCTGATAATCATAATTTACCCGTACTTTTTTTACGCCGTTTTTATCGCACCATTTCAAAGCCTCTATTACGGATTTTAGCTCTCCGCCGAATTGCCTGAATTCCACATCCAAAATAGTGCCGGAAATCTGTTCTTTTAACTCATCCCCGAGATATATTACCGCGCCATACCCGGTAACGCCGGAAATATACGAACCGTCAACAAAAGCCTCGTAAATACCGCTTTCCGCCCCGTAGTTTTCCGCCCCGTTAAGCTTAGCCCACGCTTCATCCACTTTTTTGGATACTGTTTCATCACTTATTTTGTTTTTTAACGAATATGTTTCCTTGGAGGGTTTATAGTATACTGAAACCTTCCCGTACTTATTGCCGTCTACGTTTATATCAAGCATGACAAGATAATCCCGGAAACTCTCTTCATCATATGCTGCGTCGATGTTCAGGTTTTTAAGGTTATTTTTGATTTCTTCAGCTTTGTTTTGAAGTTCGTTTCTAAAAAGTGTCATTTTTTTCCAAAAGTTCTGTGGGCATATCTTTTTTTACTGAGGCGCCCAGTTCTTTAAGCTTCTGCACCCTTTCAATAAGGCTGTCGCCTTTTTTATCAGATGAAGAAAGCCTTTTTATGGCTTCTTCCGTCTTATCTTTAGCTTCCGAAAGCTTTTTATCCGCGTCAACAAGAGCTTCCGTAAAAGATACGAATTTATCGTAAAGCATTCCGCCCTGTTTAGCTATCTCTAAGACGTTTTTCTTCTGGTTTTCCTGCCGCCACATATAACCGACCGTTTTCATGGTGGCAAGAAGAGTTGACGGCGTAATTATTACTACGTTTTTAGAAAAAGCATATTCAAGGATATCGGGAGAACTTTTAACGGCAAGCGCGCTTGCCGCGTCAACAGGGATAAACATCAAAACATAATCCGGCTGGTTTAAAGTTGGTAGATCCTGATAGTTTTTTTTGGATAATTCGTCTATGTGCTTTTTTATGCTTGTTATGTGCTCTTTCAAAAAAAGTTTTTTATCTTCTTCATTTTCAGCGTTATAGTATTTTTCATAAGCCGTAAGCGAAGTTTTAGAATCAATAATTATATGTTTGTTTTCGGGAAGGTTTACTATATAATCGGGCATTTTTCTGCCGTCTTCGGTTCCGATTGACTGCTGCGCGGTATAATGAGTTCCGCTTATCATGCCCGCTGACTCAAAAATTCTTTCAATATTGAGCTCTCCCCATATGCCCTGCAGTTTGTTTTCGCCTTTTAACGCACCGGCAAGGTTATTGGCTTCCTGGCTGACCTGCATATTTAATTCCATAAGCCTTTTAAGCTCCGTACTTAACACCGCACGCTGCTGGGTTTCATAAACATGCATGCTTTCGACTTTATTCTTAAACTCATCCATCTTTTCTTTAAACGGAGAAACTACGGTTTCAAGCGTTTGCCTGTTCATTTCGGAAATTTTAGAATTTTTTTCCTCCAAAACCTTTGAAGCTATGTTTTCAAACTCGGTTTTTAGCGCTTCGCGGACGCTCTCCTGCTTCGCAAGCTCATCGGTCAAATCTTTTATCTTTTGTTCCCTTGCGGAGTTATCTTTGGCAGCATTTATATATTTAGCCATAAACAGCACCCCAGCAACAGCCGCGCCTGCTATTAAACCCGTAAAAAATATTAAAACATTCATTTATACCTCTTTAATATGCACATTTATGCGTAATTATACCAATTTTATATGCCAAAATCATTTGACCGCGTAAATGTTATTGTGTAGAATTTATAAACTAATTTCCAAGGAGAGTAAAAATGGCAGAGGCGGCTTTCAAAATTGAAGAGGTTTTAAGCACCGGTTGGAAAGGTTTTACAAAGAACGCAATCATATTTATACTGCTTGCGCTTATTTCTTTTTTCGCGGTTTTTTTGGCAAATATTTTGTTTGGCGCCCTTCCTTATATTATTTCATTAGTGCTAAATGCGGTTGTCAGCGCATATTTTATGATGTCTGTCACCAAAGCAGGCATAATTGCCGCTAAAAATGAAACGATTACCTGGAATGTATTGAAAAATGACTTAAATATGTATTTGAAATTTTTAGCAGTATTAGTAATCCTTTCAGTAATATTTATGGTAGCTTTCTTTTTACTTATCATTCCGGCATTGCTTGCGTTTGCCGTATTTTTTCCTGTAACATATATAATTATTGATAAAAACGCGCCAATTATTGAAGCTTTCCAGCAAAGCTGGAGTATGACAACCAAACAATTCGGGACCTGTTTGGTTTTTGCTCTGGTTTGTATTCTTATCGCTTTTGCAGGTGCTATTCCGCTTGGAATCGGATTGCTTATAGCCGTACCCTTAATTTACACGGCCTGCGCCGCAGCATACGCAAAAATGGATGCATCTGCTGCACCAGCCGCAACAATAGAAACCGCCAAAACAGAATAACTATAACTTTTACGAAACAAACCAAAAGCCGCGGATGAATAAATCCACGGCTTTTTTATTTGCAGCTTTGTTCTGGTTGTATATGAGTATTTTTAAACTAAAGGAAATTTGATTGAGAAGGTTGTGCCTTTGCCTACTTTGCTTTTTACGGAAATTTCACCTTTATACGCATTGACTATTCCGTAACATATAGAAAGCCCTAGACCGGTGCCTTTGCCCACATCTTTAGTAGTATAGAACGGGTCAAACAGTTTTTCAAAGTTTTCTCCGGGGATACCTACTCCGGTATCTGCAATAGTTATCACAAACTTAGAATCTTCCGTAAATGTCTTTATATTCATCTTTCCGCCTGCCGGCATGGCGTCTTTCGCGTTCAGTATTATATTGAGCAGCACCTGCTGCAGCTGCATGGCATTAGCGGAAATACTCTTCTTTTCCGCGGTCAAATCCTTTTTGATTTCTATATTTGCTTTATGGAAATCCTTTTCAACTATCAAAAGAGTGGATTCAATAACGTCATTTACGTTGAACACCTGTATTTTAGAAGAATCCGCCCTGGCAAATTCCAGCATATTGGTAATAATGCTTTTGCTCCTATTTGAGGCTTCAAAAATATTTTTTGCGGCGCTGCGCGCATCTTCTCCGAGCGACTTATCTTTCATAAGCACCTGGGCAAAACCCGTTATGATGCTTAAAGGGTTATTCAGTTCATGCGCTATGCTGCCGGCAAGCTCTCCCAAAGAAGCAAGTTTGTTCTGCTGTATGAGATTTGACTGCAACGCGTCTCTTTCAGCCTGCATACGCCTTTCTTTAGTCGCGTCAATCATAACGCCGATAATCCCGCCGAATTTTCCGTCCAGTTTCCTGTATGAAGATTTATAAAACACAAGGTTTCTTTTAATCCCGCTTTTAAATTTTACGATTCTTTCATATGAAGTAGAAGACATTTCGCGCGCAACCCGTATATCGGTCTTTGTGGAATATTCAGCGGCGTCTTTATCAAAATAAATAATTTTAGAAGTTTTTCCGATCATTTCATCTTTCGTCTTTTCCATTATATCTTCAAATGCCTTATTACAGCCTATCAGGTGCATATCTTTATTTTTGTAATAAACCGCTATAGGCATACTGTCGATAAGGGTTTGAAGAAACTTTAGCTGTTGTTCTAATTCAGTTTCAACTTTTTTTGTGGCAGTAATATCAACACCGGACAAAATATAGCCTATCAGCTTTTTTCCGACCGAATACTGCGGCACTACGCTCATTAATATGTTGATATAACTTCCGTCGCTTTTTCTGCACAGCCACTCATTATCGGTATTTGAATGCCAGTCAATTGCTTCTTCAAAAGTAATAGGGATGCCGTTTTTATTAAAAAAAACTTCATCAAACCTTTTTCTGGATATCTGGTTTTTATTGTAACCGATTATATCTTCCGCGCCCTGCCCGTAAACTATAATTTCGCCCTGCGTATCCACAGATATTATGATTATCGCCTTGGCAGAACTCAATATAGCCTTGTGCTGCAGCGCCAGCGCAAAAATTCTTGTGGACTGCGTGATAGTCCAAAAAACCAGCAGCACTATTACCAAAATACCGCTGATGACAAACATGCTGAGAATTTTAAACTGTCTTACCGGCTTCAGTGAGTTAAAGTATACTACGGACCAGCCTTCTTCATTTATAAACTGCCTTGCAACATAGTAAGATTCATCATTAAAAATAATAATATCTTTATCAAAAACTTCTTTAGAGAGCATATCTTTTTTGCTCCCTTCAGAAGTATCGTAAAACGGCCACAAACTGCTGAAAAAACCGCTGTCTTTATCAGACAGCAGAACAATGCCGTTTTTATCCACAACGTAAATATTGTCATACTTTCTCATCTTTTTGCTGACATCTTCAAGATCATCTTTCACAACCAAAACGCCTGCCGGGCTTGCATGCGTATTAAGTATTATATTTGACGCGTAATACCCTTCCTTCGCGCCAAAAAAACCTTTTGTAAATACTTTTGATTTGCCTGCGCGCTTTGCTTCCGCAAAATACGGCCTGTTTTTAAAATTTACTTCATACGAGCTTACGCCTCCCCCGAGGTTTGAATGCAGCACCATATCGCCTTTATTATTGAGTATAAAAATAAGGGACACGTTAAAACTTCTGGCATAGCTCTCAAGCATGGTATTTATAGGGGTTTTATTAATGCGTTCCGGATAAGTCAAAATTTCCTGTATATAAGGAGATATGCTCAGGGAATAGCCAAGCTGGTCAGCCTTGGAAAGCCTTGAAATTACGTTTTCGGCTATGCTTGTTACGACAGCATCGCTGTTTTTCGCTATAGCACTCTTTGAATTATTCTCAAGATACATAGAAAAAAACATACCTACAAAAAGCACGGCAAACAATATGGCGCCTATGGGGACATGCCGCCAGTAAAGCGGAATATAATCATAAATTCTTACATTCTTTTCATGCGAGACCTTAAAATACCTGAATATCAGGCTTGCCGCCATAAATACTATAACGCACATCAGCATTTGGCACATAAAGTGCAGATATATGCTGCCGCTGCCAAAAACTTTTAACATGTCGCACAAAATATAAATTACCGCATAAGCCACATAAAATATAAATATGTAAAAAATGTTTCTTTTTTCATAAAGGGCAGTTTTAGAAATTTTAAAAACAGAACAGGATATCAATATCCCTGCCGGAATCCACATAAAAACAAGCATGGCTACGCTAAACGCTCTTAAGCCGAACAACAGCCCTAAAAGCCCTAAAAAAGACAGTGGAATAATTAAGTATTTAAGCGTTTTGCGCTTGTAGAGTTTATTAAATGTTATTTGTGCGCTGATAAATAAGAAAAAAGCGGCGCAAAACAGCATAAGCGAATGAAATAAGCTGAAAGCGCCTGAAAACGCAAAGTTTCCCGGATAGAACACAGAAACAAATTTATGCGCGGACATAGCCAACCCGAACAACATCATCCAGATGTACGAAAATTTACCTTGTTTTAAACGCCAGGAAATAAGGCAGGCAACGGCAAGAAGAAGATACGCCCAGCCGCTAAAAAAATTTATGTAGTAGAAATTTTGGACAAAAAAATCCATCGGCCGTCCAGTAAATACTTAATAATCAACAGTTTTTACAAATTTCCCTGTAATTGCAGTATTTGCAAAAAAAACTATTTGCAGTTGTATGGAACTCTTTTTTATCAACAGGAATATTTTTTTCGATATCGGCTAAATATGAATACATCTCTTCGCTCTCGTTTTTTACGCCCAATGCAAAAGAAGAGATTGCTTCTTCATCAACTTGAACGCTTTTTTCGCTGTAAGCAGGAAACAAGTAAACAAGCATAGGCACTATATCTTCCGCCTTTTTTCCAAAGTGGTAATTCGCCCATAAAGAGTATCCGGTAAGCTGCTTTGAATGTTTCTTTTCATCCGGCTTGCCTGTTTTCCAGTCAAGAATATATATTTTATCTTTAACCGGAAATAAAAAGTCTACCTTGCAAAACGCTTTCATGCCGTTGATGCGGGTTTCGCCGAAACCATCCGGTTCTATAACCCATTCGGAGCTTGCGGGCACGGCATTTTCTTCTATCCATTTAAAACGCTTGCTGAACAAAAAATTTTCAAGGATTACTTTCACCTTATCGTATATTTCCTGAACTGATATTACCTGGTTGCCGTAGTAACTCTCGAAAAAAGTCTTGGCATTGCAGTAACGCTCGGTCATATCGTAAGAATATTTAAAAAACTTATCCATATTGACGGCTTTTGAGCTCTTTTGATAGCGTTTGAGCATATCCCTGATAATATCATGCACGATATTTCCGGTTTCAAGTGCTTTAGAAGTCAGCGATTTTAAAAACTGTATCTTTTCAAGCGGGATTTCTTTATCGTATTTAGCGTAATAATCGTGAAAATACTGCCTCTTACAGTTAGAAAACCTGTCGTATCTGGAAACCGACCATCCTAAAATATCAGTGTATGGAAATCTTTTTATTTCGTTCATTTTTTATAATATTTCATCGCTTCCGGGATTAATGCCTGAATTTCCGATATTCTTTTCGAATCGGAAGGATGCGTTGAGAAAATTTCGAGCGTGGATCCGGAAGAACCGGAAGACATTGACTGCCAGAAAGTTATCGCGGAGTTCGGGTTATATCCGGCTCTCGCCATAAGAATAAGGCCTATTCTGTCAGCTTCAAGTTCATGCTTTCTGCTAAATGGCAGCATAACGCCCACCTGCGTGCCTACCCCGTAAGCCGTCATAACGATCTGCTGTGTCGCGGCGGATTTCTGCGATGTAAAAGCTGCTAATATATTGCTGCCGTACTGCGTGACAAGCTCCTGGCTCATTCTTTCCGCTCCGTGTTTTGCTATCGCGTGGGCGACTTCATGCCCCAAAACAACGGCCAGCCCTTCCGCATTTTTAGTATACGGCAGTATGCCGGTATAAACGGCAATTTTGCCTCCCGACATACAAAAAGCGTTCGCTGTATTATCTTCTTTTATAAGGTTGAATTCCCAAGAATAGTTGGCAAGCTCCGCTTCAAGCCCGTTTTCTTTCAAAAACGCTTCGGCTGAATCGGCAATCTGCCTGCCGACTTTTTTTACAAGTTCGGCTTGCGCGCCTGTTTTAACAATCTGCGACTGGTTTATAAGCTCATTGTAACTTTGAAGGCTTAACTGCGCCAGCTCCGAGTCTGAAACCAAAGACAGCTGGCTCCTTCCCGTTATAGGCACGGAACCGCATCCCGCAAAAAAAACTGCCGCCGCCAATACTGCCAAAAATCTTCTCATTTTCTTTTTTTCCTTTTTTCTCTCAATAATATTATTAACAAAGTAAGTATTACTATTGCCGATTCAAGCAAAACAGCGTTTCCTAAAGCCATGGAAGAATGTAAAACCGTCCAAAAACCTATAAAACCTATTACTATAAACAGTATCGCGGAGCACCATTTGATTATATGCGGAGGAATTTTTTTAGCAACAAGAACGCCTGCCGTTATCCCTATCAGGTTAGCGCAAATCATACCCAAAGAAGCGCCGATAAAAACGTATAAAGGAGATTCATTCATCGCAAGTGTCATAGCCGCAATCTGCGTTTTATCGCCAAACTCTGAAATAAAAAACATGATTGCAACAGTAAAAAACGGGTTTATTATAAATTTATCCGGTTTCTTTTCGCCGTTTTCATTGTCTGCGCCCCATACTGTCCAAAGACCAAAAAGTATGAAAAGCACGCATGAAGCTGTTTTTATCGCGGAAACCGGCAAAGCTCCGGATAAAAGGCTGCCCGCGACAACAGCTATTAAATTATTAAGGAGTGTGGCGGCGGAAATTGCCGCAATTACCTGATAGGCTTTAAATCTTGTGGTAAACGCCATCGACAAAAGCTGCGTTTTATCACCCATTTCTGCTACGAATATTAAAAGAAACGACGAAACAAGCGCTTCCATTTATTTTCCCCGTATTATTTAGGCAAAACGTCGTTTTTAGCTTTTTCGGTCTGTTGCGCTTCAAGAGCTTCTTTAAGCTTATCGTTCTGTTCTTTCAATGCCCTCATTTCCAAATCTTTAACATCAAGCTTCTCTCTCATCTGCTGCCTAAGCTCAACGACTTCAACAATAGCTTTGGCTTGTATCTTTTTTGATGACTTTATAAAGTCATCAAGCGTCTTTATACTTTCTTCATATCCCTGTATGGTCGTATTCAAATATTCATTTCGGTACTCAAGGTTTTTTATCTCTTCTTTAAGCTTATCGTTATCCTGACGGGACTGCGACAAAGCAGCGCTGCTTTGTTCAGCCTTAAACAAAGCATCATTATATTGTGTTTTTGAAATGCACCCCGCAAGAGGCGTAAAACAAAAAAATAATAATAAAATGATTGTTTTTTTCATATCTGACATTTTAGCTTAATGGCCTGTTTTAGTCAATGCGATTTAATAATAAGGAGTAAGAAGGCGGAAAGCGTTATTTCTTATGCGTTTAAATAAAGAAAGCGCGTTAATTTCTTTAAGAGTCACGGTTCTTGCCGTCTTTTTCTTTTTATCAACTATCGCAGAAAGCTCTTGGGCAAATTCTTTGCTCAAAAGCTCCATGTTTGACTCAAAAAGAAGTTTAAAGCTGCGCACATCCCAATTTGCGGAGCCCACAAAAGACCACTCTTCATCCACAATAAATATTTTACTATGGTCAAAAGGAGGCGGCGTCCTGTAAATTTTTACTCCCTTTTCAACAAGCCTTTTGAAATTAGGTTTTTCCGCCCAGCTCATAATTTTATGATCGCTTACTTCAGGAATAATAATTTCAACCGGCACACCTTTCATAGCTGCCATTTCCAATGCCGTTAAAATATTGCTTTCAGGAAGAAAGTACGGAGTTACTATGGTTATTTTCTTTGTCGCGGTATTAATCGCCCCCTGCACAAGCAGTTCAATCTTACCCTGATCGCTGTCAGGACCGTCAGGAATGACTCTCGCGGAAATATTTCCTTTTTCGACATCAGGCATATCTTTTGAGCAAGAATGCATATGTTTTCCGGTAGTAAATTCCCAATCATCTTCAAATATTTGGGCAAGATGGTCAATCACCGGGCCCTCCACCCTGAAAGTTATATCGATAACGCCGTTTTTTTTGTCATTTACCAGAACATTTTGTTCGGAAAGGTTCATCCCTCCGAAAAATGCGATTTGACCGTCAATAATCATTATTTTTCTGTGATTTCTCAAATTTACAAACGGAAGCGAAATCGGTATCTGCGGCGGCAAAAAAACGCCGTACTCAAGACCTTTTACGGCGCCAAGTTTTCGCTCAATCGATCTTGTGAAAAAACGAAGCGTCCCTATACCGTCAACCAATACTTTTACAGATGCGCCGTTTTTAATCGCCTGTTTAAACGCATCAATAAATTTATCAGTTTCTCTATCGCTGTCAAAAATGTAACTTTCGACTAGCACTTCTTTTTTGGCGTTTTTAATCGCTTCTATCATTTCAGGATACGCTTCCGTGCCGTTTTGCAGCGGTTTTACGCCGTTTCCGTACGCAAAACTCTGAGGGTACACGCTGTACCCGTAAACCATGAACTGTTTTGTATGCACGGGCACATCGACAAATCTTTGTTTTATCTCTTCGACGGTATATTTACTCAGAATGCTTCCTTTTTTTCTTAATTTAACAGCTTTGCGTTTGACCCTGTTAATTCCTAAAAACAGATATATCACGCTGCCGACAATCGGCGATAAAATAACAAGCGCTATCCAGCTTATTGAACTTTTTATATCTTCTTTGCGCAATAGTATATGTATTACGGTACCGATCGCCATAGAAACATACAAAACGACAATAAAAGCTGATATTACGGCGTGATAATGCATAATGATAAAATTCGTAAAATTGTCCATTTCCAGTATTATATAAAATTGTCCCGCACTTTCAAATTGCATCAAAATGCAAAATATGTTAGATTAGCTGAAATTAAAATAACTAGAAAAAACGGTGGAAAATGAAAAAAATTAAAAATATATTTTTTGATTTTGACGGAACGCTTGTTGACTCCGCGTATGACGTTACAAGAATTTTAATCAGCTCAATAAATAAAAACGGCTACAATTTAAACGCCGACACCAAAATTAAAATCGGACCGCCGCTATATAATATGATTAAAAACACATTGCCGTCCGCTCAAGATACTACTGTTCATAAAATAGTTGAAGATTACAGGACTGTATACGCTGAAGACAATCTTGAAAAAACCGCACCTTTTGCCGGAATCATCGAATTGCTCAAAAATTTAAAATCAAAAGAAATAGACGTTTTTATAGCAACCTACAAACCAAAGCACATGGCAGATGAAACATTGGATAAGTATTTCAAAGGTTTATACAAAGACATAGCAACGCCTACCGAAGTGAAAAATTTCGGCCTTACCAATACAAAAACGGATATCCTCAATTTTTTAGTGTCAAAATGGGGCGTGGATCCGGAAAGTTCAGCGATGGTTGGCGATGCTAAAAGCGATATTGAAAGCGCCAAAGCCGTCGGAATGACCGCAATCGGCGCCGTTTACGGCTACGGGGAAAAGAATGATTTTGACGGCGCTGACATCAATGTGTCTTCAATAAAAGAACTTAGAGAAATATTAGATGCATTGGTAAGCTGATACAAAACCGCCAAACCGTATATATTTCAAACGCAAGCGATCTACTCTATAATACCGCAGGCTATTCTGTCCCCGCCTCCCCCGAGAGGCTTTGGATCATCTGAATAATTATCGCCTCCGGCGTGTATCATCAATGAGTGGTTTTTTATATCGGCAACTTTAAGCCTTGGCGCGATAACCGTTTCCTTTACTTTGCCGTTTTTATCTGCCGTAATAAAGGGGAGGTCGCCTTTATGTCCTAAACCGTAAGGGCCTAAATGTTTCCCCGTATTATCAGGGTCATAATGCCCGCCGGCAGCAAGAGCCGCGACAGTTTTGCCTTCGGCATTGTCCGCGGGAGCGCATGAAGGGTTTTGATGGATATGAAATCCGTGTTCCCCCGGCGTCAATCCTTTCAGCCTAACTTTCAACACAAGCCCCTTATCAGAATCTTCGGCAACAACAGTTCCTATTTTCGCGCCTTTTTCTTCAACAGATACCAGATGAATATCTATTGTAATTTTATCCGCAAATGCGGAGACGGCAAAAATAATTAAACAAACAACTGAGAGTAAAGCTTTTTTCATAATATTCCGCCTTATAAGTTAAATCTGTACCCGACCGTAATATTTGTAACCGTGTATAAACTGTTAACGTCTTCTTTAACTGTTTTATTGGCAAAGTTATACAAATTATATGAAACTTCCAATATAAAATGTTTTATCGACGTGCCGAAAGCAAAGCCGTAATAAGCTTTGCCTGTTGTATCTATTTCGTTTGCAAGTTTTATCGCCGTAAGAAAATACCCGATATCGACTTTCAAATACGGAATTACGTCTTTCGAGGTCTCTATTTTGAATAATTCAGGCGTGATTGCCGCATAGCCGTAAATAGGCATACCCCCTATTTTAAAGCTGCCGTACTTGCCCGCCATGTACCTGTCTATTATATATTTAGCGCCTGCGCCGTAAAAAAAACCCTTCATCCTCTGTATAGTTACTTCGGCGCCAACCGTAGCGCCTTCATTTCCTTTAATATCACCGGCTTCAAATTTTGACACAAAAATGCTTTGCATGTCTATGCCTGCTTTTACAGTCAAATCTACGGCAAAAACATTTACTGTAAAGAAACAAAAAGAAAAAGAAACAAAAATTGCTACTGCGAATAACTGTAAAAGTTTTTCCGGCATAAAATGCTCCTTAAGAAACAAAGTGTTTTTAATATAGCTGCCGCTAAGTTAATGTTTTTATAATTTTAAAGCGGTTTTTTTTGAAAGTTATCAGTTTCTCTTTCCGCATCCTGCTTAACTCTCTGGACAATGCGCTTCTTTCGACAAATAAAAATTCTGAAAGCTCCTTTCTGTCAAAATTGATTGCAAATTCATTGCTTTTATGTTTTTCTTTCTGAAAACCTAAAAACGATACTATTTTATCCCGGACACCCTTTTTGCTCAAATAGTCCATTTTTTGAGTAAGGGCATTGTGGTTACTGGCAATCATTCTTACTATATTGCCTACAAGCCTGACATGAAAAGGGCAGTTTTGTTTGCATACAACGAGAAGTTTTTCAAAAGGAATGGACACTACATCGCAGTTTACAACGGCTTTGGCGGAAACATTTACTTTATAATCATTTTTTACGTTAATAGATTCATCTAACACAGCTCCGGACTCGGCCTGTTCAAGAATAACCGTATTTCCTTTAGAATCATCTTTTATTATATTGACTATCCCTTTGGCAATAATTCCTAAATTTTCATAAATATCGCCGTCCGAAAAAATATAGGCATTTTTCGGGTAATTGTTTATTTTAGTCTTAAAACACTCGCCCATATACTTCATCTCGTCTTTATTAATGCCGTCAAACAAATGATTTTTTTTCAATTCTTCATAATAGCGGTGCATTAAAGCCTCCTTATATATCATCCGTATTATATACAAATAATCATTTTTTTAACAATGTTGCCGCGGCAACCGACAAAACCGGTGTAAATACATATACTTTAACAGCTAAAGCTTGCTTTAGCTTAGTCCGCTTGGGCTGCGCGCCGTGGAAATACAACGAGGTTTACGGCAAATTTGCAACTTGTTTTGCTTCGAGCCGTATTCCGAATGGATATGCATCACTGGCACGCATGATATTGCATCACGGAAATACTCCGCCCAAGCGGATGAATTATTTTAAAACTTTTTTAAAGCATAAAGAGAATACTTAAACAATAAAAAAACCGCTCCTGCGTGAATACAGAAGCGGTTTTTCTATTTATGAATGCAAACTACATACCTATTTTTTTCAGCCAGGCTGCTACGTCTTTCTGCGCTCCGCCTGCCCTGCTGCCTGAAAAAGCGGCCCCTTCCAAAACAACCGATTTCGGCGTAAGCTTCGCGATATCGGCAGCGCATCCTGCCATTCCGCCGCCGCCATGCGTGCAAAAAGGCACAACGGTTTTACCGGATAAGTCGTTTTCCGATAAGAATGCCGTAACCGGAGGCGCTATTGTACTCCACCAGTTAGGAGAACCTACAAAAATCACGTCATAATCCTTTAAATTATTTACTTTACTTTTCAGTGCGGGTTTACAACCTTTGTTAATCTCTTCTTTGGCCTGGTTTACAACATCATTATATTCTTTTGGATACGGCTTTTCGGTTTGAATCTCAAAAGTATCCGCCTCTGTTTCTTTTTGTATCAAATTTGCTATCTCGCGGGTATTTCCGGAATGTGAATAGTATACTACCAGCATTTTTTTCTCCTTTTTGTCCGCGCTTTGCGCATTTGCCGGCAAAACTAACAAAGCTGCCATAAGCAAGATGAGCGCTGCCGGAATAATTTTAAAAAAAACTTTCATCTGTCCCTCCTTTATTTTTTTACCTTTTTAGCCGGTGTCGCCTGCGCGGCATAAACGCCTGAGACTGCCGAAAGCATAAATATAGCCGGCATTACTGACGTTTTTTTCATATTTCCTCATTAAGGCATATTGATTTACTGTTATACAACCTAGAGCGGACTCCAAGTCAAGTAAAATTTTCCGCCGTAAAAAAATGCTTGACTTCGAGTTAACTTTAAATGCTATAACAAAACAGTAATTGCGCTTTATACGGAGGGTACAAATGAAAAGACGTGAATTTATCGTTAACTCTTTGCTTACCATAGGGGGCACGGCTTTGCTGAACGGCTGCGATATCGGTTCTGCAAAACGTTCAAAAAACGGCAGCATGGTTGTAACAAGAAAGTTTCAGAACCTGGATATTCCGCTGCTGTCAATGGGCTGCATGCGCCTTCCAACGACAGATGACGGAATTGATATGCCTCATTTTGAAAAGATGGTTGATTACGCGATGCGCCACGGAGTAAATTATTTTGACACAGCTTATATGTATCACGGCGGAGAATCTGAAAATGCAGTAGGAAAGATACTGCGCAACTATAAAAGGGACAGTTTTTTTCTAGCGACAAAAAATCCGTTGCGCTCGCTCATGTCAAAAGAAGACGTAAGAACGATTTTTGACGAGCAGCTAAAAAAGTGCCAGACAGACTATTTCGATTTTTATCTCGCCCACAATATCTCGGTTTTAACAATAGACAATTTTCGCGATTTTGGCGTTTATGAAGAACTGCTAAAACTGAAAGAAGAAGGTAAAATAAGACACCTCGGATTTTCCTATCACGGTCAGGACGAACTTTTGCAGGAAGTGGTAAACGCGTACGACTGGGAGTTCTGCCAGATACAGCTTAATTACCTGGACTGGGAAACTTTTGAGGAAACAACAGATCCGGATGCTCCGATATGGTCCGCGAGAAACGTTTACAAAAACTATGACATCTTAACGAAAGCAAAAATACCGGTGCTTCCGATGACCCCTTTAAGAGGCGGCGCTTTAACAAACCTTACGGGTTCGGCAAAAGCTATTATTGAAGACGAAGCCCCTGAAGACACACAGGCCTCTTTGGCGCTGCGCTGGGTAGCAGGCAAAGAAAACGTTTTTACGGTTTTGAGCGGAATGAGCAGCTTACAGCAATTGGAAGAAAATGTTGAAACTTTTACAAATTACAGGCCGATTACGGAAGAAGAGGAAAACACTATCGTTAAAATAGCTTCCGTACTGCAAAAAACCGGCGACATAAACTGCACCAACTGCAACTACTGCCAGGACTGTCCAAGAGGTATTGCGATACCTGCGATTTTTCTTCTTTACAACGATTATAAGGCAACAAGCGACACTGAAACTTTTATCAGAAAATATGACAATTTAAATGACCGGACAAAAGCGGACAAATGTATAAAATGCGGGCTTTGCAGCGAACACTGTCCCCAGTTGCTGGATATCCCTCCGCTTTTAGAAATGGTCAATGACACAGTAAAAAAACTAAAAACAGAAAAGGCGGGATAAAATGCCTAAAAAAACAAATATTTATTACCGCATAAGAGTAATAATAGCAGTCTGTGCGGGGCTTTTATTTTTAGGCGTTTTTATAGGCGCGGTTTATCCGGTAAACATCTTTGATTTGCAGCTTGGCGCATTGCTGCAAAGGATATTTATAGACTTTTCAGCGGCTGCGTTGGTTTTGCTGCTGTTTATATTGACAGCCACTTTGCTTTTCGGAAGAATTTACTGTTCAACGCTTTGTCCTTTGGGGCTTTTGCAGGAAATTTTGGGAATTTTCAAGAAAAAGAATTCCGGAAAGCAAAAAAACTATTTTTTCAAATACATAATCGCCGCGACACTGTTCGGCGCGCTTGCGGGAGGCACGGTATATCTTTTGCGGCTGGCTGAGCCTTACACATATTTTGCTTCTGCATTCACATTGTCCGCGTTGGGCATAGCCGCGGTATTTATATTAGTATTCATCGTGTTGTTCAAAGACAGGTTTTTCTGTACAAAGATATGCCCTGTGGGCACGGTACTCGGTTTAATATCCAAAAGTTCCGCAAAAAAATATATTTGGAGAAAGAAAACTGTATTTCATGCGGGATATGCGAAAATATATGCCCTTCAGGCTGTATAGATTCAAAAGAAAAGACCGTCATAAACGAAACCTGCGTAAAGTGTTTAAAATGCCTTAACGTATGCAATGTGAAGGCGGTCAAATACGGCAAGCCGCCTGCAGAAAATAAAGAAGATGCTGCCTTCAGCCAGAAAAGGCGCACGCTAATACTTGCCGCATCAACCATCGCCGTTTTTGCCGCAGCTGCTAAAGCCGGCGCAGTTATAAAAAAAGTAATATCTGAAAAATTTACAGATGTAATCCTTCCCCCCGGCGCGATGAACGAAGGGCGCTTTGCAAACAAATGCCTGAACTGCAACCTTTGCGTAAAAATCTGCCCTACGCAAATAATTAAAAAAACCGACCGCAAATACGGCGCGGTAAGCATAGATTACAGCAAAGGTTTTTGCGACTACACCTGCAATGCCTGCGCCATCGTTTGCCCTGCGGGCGCATTGAAAAAGCTTACATTAGAAGAAAAACAAAGGACAAGAATCGCGATGATAGCGCCGCCGGAAATAAAATGTCCTGAAGGCGCCGCCGCTTGCCCGACAGGCGCGCTTGTACAGGAAGGCGACGGGAAGCCGTTTTTTTCAGCCTCAAAATGCATAGGCTGCGCGATATGTAAAACTAAAAACCCCGAAGCAAATATACAGATTTATGCTGTTAACAGGCAAAAAATGTTATAAAATGACAAAAGCAAGTTTTAAATCCTTTCTTTTGCCATCCCGCGCTTGTTGCGGAATTTATATTGGTACAGCTTCTGCGCGAAACTTTGTTTGCGCAGACAAAATAAGGGTTATAAACCCTGTAAGTAAAAACGGAGGCAATTATGTCTTTAGGAATCACGGAAATTATTTTAATCGTACTGGCTATCGTAATTTTGTTCGGCGGTAAAAAAATACCTGAACTCGCAAGAGCTTTTGGAAAAGCATCCCACGAGTTTAAAAAAGCCAAAGAAAGCATTGAAGACGAAGTAAACGAAATGAAAGAAACCGCGGAAGAAGAAGTTAAACAGCTCAAAAAATAACAATGCAAGACAAAGACGAAAGCTTATCCCGGCATTTGGACGCACTGAGGAAGATGCTTATACGCTGCTTTATTTGTATAGGCATACTTCTTCCTTTGTGTTTCTGGGCGGCGCCAAAAGCGTTGGATTTTATCACAAAAATCATCATAGCGGATTCAACCATATCGCTAAATTACTTCGCGCCGATGGAAGTGTTTATACTGCAGCTTAAAATTGCGCTGTTTTTGGATATCATTCTTGCGTTTCCTTATCTGGTAAAAAACATATGGGGCTTTATACTGCCGGCTTTGTACAGCAATGAAAAGAAATTTATTAAATCCATAGCGTTATCTTCAAGTTTGTTGTTTTGCTTCGGAGTAGTTTTTTGCTTTTTCACGATATTACCGCTTATAATAAAATTTGGCGTAAGCTTTTCTTCGCCGAACATGACCGCCGTTTTCGGTGTATCGAACGTAATTACGCTGTCGCTAAACCTCTCTATAGTATTCGGGATAATGTTCCAGTTTCCGCTTGTTACATATTCGCTAATCAAATCCGGAATAATCTCTTATGACAGCATAAAATCAAAAAGATCGTATGTTTTTGTAGGCGTTTTGATTATCGCGGCAATACTCACCCCTCCCGACATTGTAAGCCAGCTTATGCTTGCCGCCCCTACTTATTTACTGTTTGAAATGGGGCTTTTATTTGCCCGCAGAGTTAAAAAACCTGAAATTGTAACCGCAAAAGAAGAAATCCGGGCTGAAGCATAAGCCCGGATTTCCATACTCCTACAATTTTAATTTAATTTCCAAACTTCTCTTTTAGTACTTTATACGCTTCCACAGGATCATTTACATCCGCAACGGTTTTTTCCATCGGGCATTTATCATCACCTGCTCTGTTTACTATGTAATCTGCTATATTGTCAGCTGAATAGTTAATATTGTATTTATCCAGAACCGGAACAGCTTCTTTTGAAAGTACTCCCGTATAAAGATTTGCCGCGCCGCCGTAAGCCAATATTAACGCTGACGCTTTACCGGTCACCTTATCAAATACATAAGCGTCTTTAAAGCTACCGCTTTCCAAGTGTTTAAATAAAGGTTTTATGCCGTTATCATCATAAGTTTCCACCCTGCCATCATCATAAGCAACTACCAAAGCATGGTTTTTTGAAAGTTCCTTTATATCATTTAAAGATATTTGGCTTTTTTTAGCTGAACATCCAAATGCCGCTAACGCAATAACTAAAAATGAAGCTGATAGGTATAAAAATATTTGCTTGTTCATTCAATCTCCTTTTTATTATTTTATATCATTTAGAGTTGACTCGAAGTCAAGTTTTATTTTACAATAAAAAAAACGATAAGGAGATTTATTATGAACTATACGATATCCGAAATTGCCGAAAAAATGGGCCTGACGGCGCACACGCTGCGTTATTACGATAAAGAAGGACTCTTGCCTTTTATAGACCGCTCAGATTCGGGAATACGCCTGTTTCAAGAAAAGGATTTGGAGTGGCTTGCCGTTATTAACTGCTTAAAAGAAACCGGAATGCCCGTAAAGGAAATTAAGAATTTTATTGATTTGTGCATGGAAGGCAATAAAACCTTTAAAAAACGCTTAAATTTATTTCTTATCCAGAAGAAAAAAGTTGAGGATCAAATTACGGTTTTAAACAAATACATGGAAAAAATAGATTATAAAATCTGGTACTATGAAACCGCTCTGTCCAAAGGCATCGAAGCCGCAAATAAAGGCAGCAAATGCTGCAAAGACATTAAAGTAGGCTGGGTAAAAAACTGCGGAAACAGCAAAAACAAGAAAAAACAGTAAAATTGAATCAACCTAACTTAAATAAATGCGGCGGCATTCAAAATAATTTAATGCCGCCGCATTTTATATGTAATGTGCGATTATTTCACTTCTTCAAAATCTCCGGGTTTCCAGCTTCCGTCAAAAGCGGCGGCTTCAGGGCCATAAAGCCTTATATACATAAACCATCCTTTGCCGGGAATTGTTTTTATCCACTGCTTTTCTTTTCCTTCCGGAGCTTCAGGCCCGAAATAAAGCTCTGCGGAATTATCGGCAGACATATCTTTCAATTCAAATAATGAACGCAAGGCGGCATATCCCTGGTCAGTGGCAATCTGGCTGCGCGTATCAGTATCATACACCGTCGCGGACCAAAACAATTTGCAAGGCACAGGCTGCGGAATAACAAGTTTATATGTTTTTGCGCCGTCTAAATATTTGCCGTCTTTATCCTTTATCCCCAGCCAGTAAAGCGAACCGGAACCGGCCTGCCTGCGGAACATTGCAGGAGAAGCGCCTATAGCCTGATAAAACCATACCTCCCTCGCATCTAAATCCGTATATGCGGGCGTTTCAAAATTTCCGTTTTCATAACGCAATCCTACCCATTGCCACTGACGGTCCTGCCAGACAACAGCGTCCGGCCTGCGGTCGGCAAACGATTGCACGCGCATCTGTTCATTTGCAATTACTGCCGCTTTTTCAAGAATATTTTTCATTCTGGCGTCAGGGTTAAACGGTTTTCCTTTGGCTATACCAAGCACTGCAAGGTCGCCGTAATAAGGGCGGTATTGTTCAAAAGGCGGCTCTATCTGGATCGATTCATTCAATACTTCCCAAAATTTAAAAGTCTTTTCGTATGTTAAAGGAGTTGTATCCTGCGCAACAAGGGTTAAATCCGGCCACTCTATCTCTTTCCATGCCTCCGGACTATTTAAAGGATATATTTTTATCTTTTTTATAAGCTCAAAAGCGGCTTTAACATCCCCCCCTACAGGCAAAGAACGCACGCCTACTATAAGATTGTTTGATGTTGTTTTCCACGCATGATACCCTTTAGGGATATTCCCCTTATAATCCGGCGGTAAAATAAGATGCTTTCCGCCCTTTCCGGCATCAGGCCCGGGGATGCCCATATCGGCCACCCAGCGCTGGTTAACATCCATTGAAACGACTATAAGCGGGCCTGCCGGAAGTTCCACCACATAAGGCCCCGCAGCCAAATCAAGAGCTACCGGAGCATAAGGAGTATCGGAATTAAGCGTGAAACCCACGTGTCTGGGTTTTGCGTCTAAAATACCGAATTTTTTATTTGGAATAACTCCTATGGCTTTATTTCCGTTAATTATTGACTGGCCTGAAACTGTAGGATAGAAAAACTTATAAACCTGTATCGCGCGGTTTAAATCCGCGTCATCGTAAGCTTTTTGGGCCGATTCATCCGAAGGATAACCATCTGCAAATTTATAATCTGAAACATACTCTTTCGTCTGGCTTTGTACATTCTGCTGTTTTACGGAACATGCCGCAAAAACCAAAAAAGGCAATACTGCAAAAACAATCTTCTTCATTATGCGCTCCTTATGTTTAATTTAAAGGCAAGCTTTACCGACAAAACACAAGCAGTTTCATGATGTATTTAAAGCACAACTTAAACTTCATACCTGTCAGGCTGGTACCCGTGTTCCTTGCAAAACTCCAAATAATCTTCGCCGTGTATATCCCAAAGTCCGTCATCGCCCAAAGCCGCCTGGTCATCAGCGTTAAAATCATCGATATTGTTTTCAATATAATTTTCAAAAGTGTAGATTTTGCCTGCGACTTTTTCAATTTCCTCGGGGCTTAACATATCCCTTAATTTTTTATAACCCATACACTCCTCCTTTGCCTTGATATAGTTTACATCTTTTTTTCTATGTATTCCTTTAATATGACGGCATGATTTATTTTCGGGTCTTTAGCGGCGTATATAAGCGTGACGTTTTTCTTTGACAACAAACTCTTTATTTCAGAGATAAAATCGCGGGCGGCGGGATTATTGTCCAATTCTTTGATATATTCTTTTTTAAACCATGTAAACTTTTCTTTTTTATGCCCGAATGACTGCCGGAGCTCCGCAGAAGGCGTAATTTCTTTTGCCCATGAATATAAATGTTCTTTTTCCTTGTTCATTCCCCTGGGCCAGAGCTTATCGACAAGTATTCTGTATCCGTCATCTTTTGAAGGCGCTTCATATGCTCTCTTTATCCGCAGCACAAACCTCTCCTTTCATACTAACAGCCCAAGTATATAAAAATCAACCGGTTTTGTAAAAAGAAAAAAACAGTCTAAAAAATCATATGATATTACAAACTTTGATCTAAAGCAGCGCCGCTGCTTGCGTATCAAGCAGTACCGTTACGTTAGGATGGCGCTGTAAAACAGACGCAGGGCACATAGGATTAATTTTGCCGTTAATCATACTCCTAACCGCTTCCGCTTTTGACTTGCCTATAGCGATAAGGATAATTTCTTTTGCTTTCATAATCGAACCGACGCCCATGGTAATGGCTTTTTTCGGCACCTCTTCAATGCTGTTAAAAAACCTTTTATTTGCTTCTATCGTGCTTTCCGTAAGATTAACAATATGCGTTCCTTCGGAAAAAATACCGCAAGGTTCATTAAAAGCGATATGGCCGTTATTGCCTATACCAAGAATTTGTAAATCAATCCCGCCTGCGGCATCAATCGCCTCATCATATAACGCGCAGCTTTCTTCAGGATTTGGAATTTTCACGTTTTCGGGCTTTATATTGATTTTATAAAAAAGATTATCAAACATGAATTTGTAGTAACTCTGCTCGTGTGAGCGGCCGATTCCGACGTATTCGTCCAAATTAAACGTGCGGACAGAGGTAAAATCTATAATGCCCTGTTTATTAAGCTCTACAAGAGAATTATACGCTGACAACGGCGTAGAACCCGTTGCAAGCCCTAAAACACAATTTGGATTTCTAATGACTTCGGCAGCGACAAGCAAAGCCGCGGCTTTTCCGATTTGGGATTCTTCTTTGTAAATGTGTATCTGCATAATATTTTCCCGGATAAGAATAAATTTGTAAGTGTTTTTAAAAATGTAAAAAATTCTACCATATATCCAAAACAAAAAACAAGCTGATTTTTCAGATTGTTTTTATTCACAAACTGACCTTGCCATATATAATTCGGCTAAATAAAACAAATGATATCCCTGAATTTCAGCAAATATCCGAAGCCATTGATAAGCTTTGAGAAATAGCAAATAAAAAATAAAATTTACCGGAAAGCAGCGTTGAGAAACGGAACCATATTAAGTTAGCCTTCTATAAATCATAATCCAATTTGTCCTGATGATATACTTTTTAATAAGTTATAACGCGGCAATCCTATTTTATTTTTTAGAAAATGCTAAAGACAAAAAGATGAACTGCATAAACTTAAAAAGAAAGTACTTTTGCATTGCATTTTCATTATAAATAATACAAAATGTAAGCGTAGAAAATTATAAATCGAAAAAAGTAAAAAAGCAACCCTATGCAAAAGCCGTCTGAAAGCACAGTTTTTATGAATCTCATCGTTGCTACTTGTTAATTATTACCCGGTTTTAACAACAGACCCTGAAATAAGCCCGGGGTAACGCATCAGGCGGCACTCTGAACGCCATGAAGAGATTTACTATTAGCCGTTAAAAAAAAGGGGGCATTATGGACAGAAAATTTTTATCCAGGCTTACATTCAAAAAGGGTAATTCAACGATTGAACGGTTCATTTATAGAAACGGAACAGATTCACGTCTCTATAAAAGCCTGTCTGATTTTGACAACAATATATCTTTTCCAGTCGAAGCCTCAGAAACTTCTTATAAGGGGTGCGGTATAAAATCCGCCCAGAACGTATTAAGATATTTTGATATTTTTATGACACAAGATGAACTTAAAAAATATATACCGACTCATTCTCTGCCGGGCACTGACAGTATTTGGTCTTATCCCGACGAAATGGTGTCAAAACTTCAGAAAATACTTAATGACAAAGGTTACAATGGCGTTATTACGGTTATAAGGCACGAAGGCAAACACAATGACAAAAATTTTGTGCTTAACATGCTTAAATCCGGATTTCCCTTAATAGCCTTAGTCGATAAAGGCTATCATTATATTTCAGTCGTCGGATACCAAGGCAGCATTTATTATGTCCATAACAACTGGAATGAATCCAAGTTGAATAAAATTGACACATCTTTTGGACCAGGCGCCAAATTCGTGAATTTTATTGCCAGCAACATTCCTTTTTTTGATGATAACAAATTCAAAGAAGGCACCTTTATTACTTTTCACGGCGGCTCTATTGACGTTCCGCACGTCAAATTGTGGATTGACGCCGACTATAAAAAAGGACCTTTTTTTGTTTCCGAAAACATTTCCAACTTCAAGGACTATGGCATTAACGACAACATATCTTCCATCAATGTCCCTGCGGGTATGAAAGCGGTATTGTACGAGCACAGCAATTATCAGGGAAAATCAATCGAGATTTATGAGGATGTCGCCAACTTTAAAAATATCGGGTTCAACGATATGGCAAGTTCAATAAAAATTTCGAGCGTTACCCCTGCTGATATCCCGCGCGTCCAATTGTGGATTGATGCCGACTATAAAAAAGGACCTTTTTTTGTTTCCGGAGATATCCCTGATTTCAGGGCTCACGGCATTAACGACAGCATATCTTCTATTAATGTCCCTGCGGGCATGAAAGCAGTATTATACGAGCACAGCAATTATCAGGGAAAATCAATCGAGATTTATGAGGATGTCGCCAACTTTAAAAATATCGGGTTCAACGATATGGCAAGTTCAATAAAAATTTCGAGCGTTACCCCT
>JAVBLP010000013.1:0-14640 GCA_031553505.1 Endomicrobiaceae bacterium | reverse complement strand
GGAAGAAAAGTAAAGTCTGTAGTCATATCTTCCCAAATTAACATACATTCTAAATTTTTCGGCGTGGTGCCGGAGCTTGCAAGCCGTGCTCACATAGAAAATATAAACCCCGTTATAGAGCAGGCTTTAAAAGAAGCAGGAATGTCTTTTGAGGATTTTGAAAAAAAAATTGACGCGGTGGCTTTTACTTCCGGGCCCGGCCTTGCCGGAGCGCTGCTTGTAGGCGCTATTGCCGCTAAAACTCTTGCTTCAGTTTACAATAAACCTTTAATACCCGTTAACCATCTGGAAGGCCATTTGTACTCTTCTTTTATTGAAAATAAAACCGTAAAAACGCCTTTTTTAAGCGTTATAATTTCCGGCGGGCATACCGAGCTGATTATTGTTGAAGCTTTAGGCAAATATAAGCTTCTCGGCGCGACAAGGGATGACGCGGCGGGCGAAGCGTTTGATAAAGCCGCCAAAATGCTCGGGCTTTCGTATCCGGGAGGGCCTGTCATAGATAAAAGAGCCGAAAAAGGCAATCAGGCGGCAATAAACTTTACGCGCCCCTACCTTAAAGGCAGCTGGGATTTTTCTTTTTCGGGCATCAAAACGGCGCTGCTTAACTATTTGAAGCAAAACCCCGTTAAAAACGATAAGCATCTAAATGATATATGCGCTTCTTTCAGGCAGGCCGTAGCGGAAACTTTATGCTTTAAAGCTTTTGAAGCGGCAGAACAGTTTCATTTAAAGCAGATTGCGCTTGGCGGGGGAGTTTCCGCTAATTCACTGATAAGAAAAATGTTTCTGGAATCCGGCAAAAAAAACAAAATCAAAGTGTTTATACCTTCATTATTATATTGCACGGATAATGCGGCAATGATAGGATGCGCGGCATACCTTAAACAGCGGGTTTGCGGATTAGAATACTCTGAAAAAGAATTAAAACCGTCTCCGTCTCTTCCTTTGGAAAACTGGTGAAAATAATAAATAATATCGGGGTTTGCCATAGTCGAGCTTGGTAATGGTTTTCACAAACAAAGCTTGCAGATAACAACAGTTATTGTTTGTTAATTGGAATAAAAATGTCGAAAATCAGAAAATTTAAAATTGGAAAAATTGAATTAGACAATAATATGCTTCTTGCCCCTATGGCGGGAATCAGCGATTTACCCGGAAGGCTTCTTGCGAAAGAAGGCGGCGCGGGGCTTGTATATACGGAAATGGTTTCCGCAAAAGGGCTTGTTTACAGCGATAAAAAAACGCCGCTGCTTTTAAAAACAGATGAAAAAGAAAGACCTGTATCGGCGCAGATTTTTGGCGGTGAAGCTTTCAGTATGGGTGAAGCGGCAAAGATAGTTGAGGGGCTTGGCACGGATATTATAGATATAAATCTCGGCTGTCCCGTACGCAAGATAGCTAAAGCCGGCGCGGGGGCAAAGCTCCTTGCGAATGAAAAACTGGTCGCAAATATTCTTGAAACAGTTGTCAAGAGCGTTAAAGTGCCTGTTACGGTTAAAATAAGAATAGGGCTTTTGCCCGGCCAAAACGTCGCGCCGGAAATAATAAAAATAGCTGAAAATTCAGGTATAATGATGGCTGCTGTACACGCGCGCCCTGCTTCGCAGGGACATTCAGGAGAGCCTGATATGGAAGCTTTTGCAAAGGCCTGTGAAAACGCAACAATCCCGATAATCGGAAACGGCGGAATAGTTGATGAAATTACAGCGGAAAAGTATTTAAAAATTCCCGGCTGCGGCGGCATAATGATAGGCCGGGGAGCAATCGGGAATTATTCTATTTTCAAAAGAATAAACAGTTATATGGAAAACGGCATTATTCTTCCGCCGCCTTCCCTGCGGCAAAGAATAGAGTGGTTTAAGCTTCACGCGCAGTATTCTGTAGCGCATTACGGAGAAGAGCGCGGTTTTGTGCTTATGCGCAAAGTGGCGCATTATTACATAAAAGACTTGCCGGATGCCGCAAAAGTCAGGGCAATGTTTAATAAAATATACAGCGTTAAAGAGTTTGATGAGGTTTTAGAGGTTATATACAAAGCTTTAGAAACGGTACCGAAGCGGCTTGATTGCGATAAACAAAATTAATATAAAAATCAATAAATTTTGTAATTATTTTTTGACAAGAAAACTAAAGTTTAATATCATATTAGTCAAATCAAAAAACAAGGAGCATATATGAATCAGGATTTGTTTAACGAGAATCAAGAGACCTATATTTCCAAAGACGCGAAAACCTTCGTAGCAGTCCCGAACTTGCCTGAAGTTTTAAGCCCCTTACTGACAATTGCAAATAATATGTGGTGGTGCTGGAACAGCGACGCTGTTGAGCTTTTCCGCAGAATGGAGCGGGATTTGTGGGAAGAAACTTACCACAGCCCTAAGAATATGCTCGGCATGATAAGCCAGGAAAGGCTTGAAGTTCTTGCCGAAGACGACAGTTTTGTTTCGCATATGGAAAGGGTTAAAAACGATCTTGAAAAATATATGACCATGAATACGTGGTACCATGATTCATGCTCTGATTATTCAAATATGCAGTTTGCGTACTTTTCAACCGAATTTGCCATTCACGAAAGCATTCCTATTTATTCCGGCGGCCTTGGCGTTTTGTCGGGAGACCATCTGAAATCTGCGAGCGATATGGGTCTTCCGTTGGTTGGCGTGGGCCTTCTGTACAGATACGGCTATTTTAAGCAGTTTTTGAGTTTTGACGGATGGCAGCAGGAAGAATACAGCGAAAACTTTTTTGTCCGCATGCCTTTGCAGCCCGTTAAAAATGAAGACGGCACTTTCCTTATCGTAGAAATTGATATGCCCAAACAGAAAATTTTCGCAAGGGTGTGGAAACTGCAGGTTGGAAGGGTACCTCTTTATCTTTTGGATACCGATTTTAATAAAAATCCCGAAGACGTAAGGGAAATTACCGGCCAGCTTTACGGCGGTGACAGAGAAATGAGAATACGCCAGGAGATAGTGCTTGGGATGGGCGGCGTAAAACTTCTTAAAGCGTTAAAAATAGACCCTAGCGTAATTCATATAAACGAAGGGCACTCGGCATTTTTGCTTTTTGAAAAAGTAAGGCAGTATATAGAAGAAGAAGGGCTTTCCCCGGAAGCTGCGTTCCAGATTGTAAGGTCGGGTTGTGTTTTTACTACGCATACGCCTGTGCCTGCCGGAAATGAAATGTTTTCCACGGAACTTGTTTTAAAATATTTTGATTCGATGTATAAAAAACTCGGACTTACAAAAGAGCAGTTTCTCGCTTTAGGATCGTTCCCTGTTAAAGACATAAAAGCTAGCGAACCTGCAAATTTCTCAATGACGCTTCTTGCCCTCAGAATGTCAAATAAAGCAAACGGCGTAAGCAGGCTTCATTCTACGGTTTCCAGGGCTATGTGGTCAGGCATGTGGCCGGGTCTTCCAAAAAAAGAAGTTCCTATAACGCATATCACAAACGGGATACATACAAATACATGGATTTCTTATGAATTTGCCGGGCTTTTTGACAGATATTTGGGCGCTTCGTGGAAAGATGAGCCTGCAGACCATACTATTTGGAACAGGGTTGCCCATATTCCTGATTCTGAATTATGGAGAAGCCATGAAAGAAGAAGAGAAAGGCTTGTATCCTTTGCAAGAGCAAGGTTAAGACACCAGCTTGAAAGGCGCGGCGCTTCTCAAAAGATGATTAGTTATGCCGATGAAGTGTTGGACCCCGAAGCATTGACCATAGGCTTTGCCAGAAGATTTGCTTCATATAAAAGGGGAAACCTTATATTCAGGGATTTGGACAGAATTAAAAAGATACTTACAAATAAAGAACATCCGGTACAGATAATCATTGCCGGAAAAGCCCATCCGCAGGATAATAACGGAAAAGAAATTATAAAAGAAATTATTGCCCTTTCAAATGACCCGGAATTAAGGCACAAAGTAGTATTTTTAGAAGATTATGATATGAACGTCGCGCATTATCTCGTGCAGGGTACCGATATATGGCTTAACAATCCGTTAAGGCCTGAAGAGGCGTCAGGTACCAGCGGGATGAAAGCCGCTGTAAACGGCGTTATTAATTTCAGCGTTTTGGACGGTTGGTGGTGCGAAGGTTACAACGGTGAAAACGGTTGGATAATCGGCTCTATAGACCAGTATCCGGACAGGGATTACCAGGATGAAGTTGAAAGCAAGGCAATTTACGAAACATTGGAAAAAGAAATTATTCCTTTGTACTTTACAAGAGGCCAGGACGGTTTGCCGCGCGGCTGGATTAAAAAAATGAAAACCTCGATGCAGACTTTAGGTCCCGTTTTTAATACAAACAGGATGATTGAAGAATATACTAAAAAGTTTTACATTCCGTCTGCCGTTGAACATGACAGAATGAAAAAAGATAATTTTGAAGCCGCAAAAAAGAAAGCGGTTTGGTTTACCAACGTTAAAAATCATTTTAACGCGATAAGAATCATATCTTCGGATGATAATATTAAAGACGAGATAAAAATATCAAATTCAATGACAGTTCAGGCTAAAGTACATTTGGGTTCACTGGCGCCTGAAGATGTAAGCGTGCAAATTTACAGCGGTTACCTTGACTCAAAAAATGTTATGAGCGATCAGGAAATAGATGAAATGAGGCTTGTTTCCAAAGAAGGCGATACGTTTATATATGAAGGGAAGATAGTTATTGATAAAGTCGGGCAGTGCGGATATACCATAAGGGTTTTGCCGCAGTATATGGGCGAAGTCCAATATGTGCCTGAACTTATAAAATGGCAATAGAATAAAAAATGGGCTACGATTTTTTAATTTTTGATTTGGACGGCACGATTGTTGATTCGCAGAAGGATATAACTTCTGCGGTCAACCTCGTAAGGGAAGAATTTGGTTTTGAGCCGTTAACGATAGAGAAAGTACGTTCTTTTCTGGGAAGCGGCGTAAAGGCCTTAGTTGATAAAGTCGTTCCTGAAAAAAGTGAAGAAATACATAGAGCCGCTTTTGAACGCTTCAAAGTACATTACTCGCAGTGCCTTACCGATACCACTGTGCCTTACCGCGGCATAGAAGAGCTTTTAAAAGCTTTGCCTTCAAAGAAAAAAGCGGTTCTCTCAAACAAAACAGAAATTTTTTCGTGCGAAATACTTAAAAGATTAAACTTATCAAAATATTTTGTGGAAATATGGGGCGGCGATACCGCCGGCGTGAAAAAACCTGATCCGAAACCTATTCTTGATTTAATAGATGTTACGGAATCGGATATAAAAAAGACCGTAATGATCGGAGACAGTGAAAACGATATAAGGGCGGCACAGGCTGCCGGCGTTGCTTCCGTCGCCGTTTTATACGGTTATACGGGGTTTGAACAGCTCAAAAGTTTTAATCCCGACTATATAGTCAAAACGCCTCAGGATATTATTGAAATAGTAAAATAAATTTTTATTTGTGGAGGAATTGTGTTTATCGTAAACATAATAAGAAAAATCCTTAAAATTCTGCAGACAGACATTTCGCCCGTTCAAATCGCCTTTGGCGCCGTGATGGGCGTTTTTTTCGGTTTAGTTCCGGGCCTTTTAATGAAGTGTATCATCTTTATTCTGATAATGGTTTTGCGCGTTAATATCGGCGCCGCTTTTATATCCTCGGCTGTTTTTGCGATTTTGGCTTTCGGGCTAGATCCTCTTGCGGGAAAAATCGGATACTTTATTTTAAATCTTAACCTGCTTGTCCCTCTTTGGACCTCTTTTTACAATATGCCTATCGTGCCGTTTACTAAGTTTAACAATACAATCGTTATGGGCAATATAATTATGTCGTTTATTCTTATCGCTCCCGTATATTTTGCTTCCAAAAAATTTATTGTGTATTACAGGGAAAACTGGCGCGATAAAGTTGCCAAGTGGAAAGTCGTAAAGCTTCTTACGGCGGGCAATCTTTCATATAAAATTTTAAAGTAATTCCGGAGACAAAATGAAAATTTTCAGAACCGCTTTTGTCGTACCAACGATAATAATATTAGCTTTAGTGTTTATTTTCTTCACGTTTTACTTTGATATTTATCTGAAAAAAGGCATTATTTCCGCCGGTGAGCTTATGTTTGGCGCCAAAGTTGAAATAGGCAGCCTTAAAACAAAATTCAGCAACTTTACGGTGGATGTCAGAAATATTAAAATTGGCGATAAAGATGAAGAATTTAAAAACCTTTTGGACATAGATAATGTCAGGTTTAAAACAAGAATAGTGCCGCTGCTTTCAAAAAAGTTTATTATTGACGATATGACGCTTGGCGGTTTAAAGTGGGGCACGGCGCGTAAAACCTCCAATAAACTTCCTCCCAAAAAAGTAAAAAAATCTAAACCGGGCGAAGAGAGTTTTGCCGAAAAAACTATGAAGGAACTTAAAACCAAGGCTGTAAGCGAATTTAACGCGTTCCCGAGCGTGCAAAAATTTGGCGAAATACAAAACCAGATAAAAGATTTTTCTCCGCAGAGCGTTATAGACATGGCAGGCATAAAATCAGTCACGGAAATACAAAGCTTTTACGTTGATGCGATGGGGAAGTATGATTCTTATAATAAGACTATCAATTCAATAGATATCAAGAGCCAGTCGGACGAAATTTCCGCGCTTGTGGACAAGATTTCAAAGACAAATATTAAAACTCCAGCGGATATTGTTACCTTGAAAGAAAATCTTACGCAGCTTGACGCGCAGAGAAAAAAGCTTGAACAGACATATAATGACATTAAAACCATAAAAGACAATATCGTAAAAGACGCAAGCGCCCAAAAAGCCGCGCTTAAAAACGTTACAAACCTTATAAATCAGGATGTGGACAACATAGCTTCAAAACTTTCCATACCTTCTTTGGATTTTAAAAACATAAGTTCAATGCTTTTCGGGGAAGCGTGGGTTGCAAAGGCAGATAAAGTGCTTTATTATATGAACCTTGTAAGAAAATACATTCCCGAAAAATCGCCTGAAGAACAACAGAAGCCTGAACCCAAAGAAAGGGTTAAAGGCGAGGATATTGCCTACCCCGTAAAAAATAAACTTCCAAAATTCTGGATTGCAAACGTTGCTGTTTCCGGAACTTCCGGAGGTGAAGGCAAAGAAGGGACTCCGATTTCTTTCAGCGGATATATAAAGAATATAACATCTGACCAGAGGATTATCGGCAGAAATCTCACTTTTGAAGTAAAAGGCGATGATACAAACCAGACTATAGCGCTTTCAGGCGTGTTTGACAGGCTTAAAGATATTGCCGAAGATAAAATTGCTTTCATGATGGACGGAGTCGACGCGGTTCGCCTTGGAATACCTTCCACGGACTATACTCCTTCCTTTAATGACGCTAAAGCCAAATTTACAGGAGAATTTATATTAAGAGGCAGCGATTTTATCACAAAAGCTGGTCTCCATATAAAAGGATTAACCTATGAAACCGAAGGAAAAAACTTCGAAGGTGTTGATCTTAATATAGTCAAATATGTAGGTATGTTGTGGCAGGGGATAAATACGGTAAATGTTGACGCGCAGATTTCCGTATTAAAAGACGCTGGCCTTAAGTTTGATTTTACTTCTGACCTTGATAAGCTGTTAACCCAGAGGTTTAGCAATATACTCAATGCCGCTATCGGGGACATAAAAGTAAAAATAAAGAAAGAAGTTACCCAGTATGTTGAGATGCAGAAAAATGTATTGCAGGGTGAAGCGGATAAGTATAAAGCGCAGATACAAAAAGAACTTGAGCCTAAACTTAAGGACGTTCAGCAGCAAGTTGATGAGATTAAAAAGCTTGCTTCCCAAAAAGAAGCAGACATCAAGAAACAGTCCGTTTCTTCTTTGATACCTTCATTTGGAAAATAAATTTAGTATAAACGCAAAAACAGCAGCCTTGGCATTTTGCCAAGGCTGCTGTTTTTGCGTTGAATGATTTTATTATTCCATCGGGGGAGGAGGCATAGGCATACCGCCTTTGTCTCCGCCTTTCTTTTTGAAAGATTTATCTATTTTTTTCATTTTTTCTTTCATTTCCTGCATCTTTTTCTGCCCTTCCGCGCTTACTACAAAATCAGTCTTTTTGTTTAAATAAGCGTCTTTGTCGGCTTCAATGTCAGCAATTTCTTTTTCAAACTTCGCTATTCTGTCTTTTTGGACGGCAAGCATTTCTTTTTTCATCGCAACTTCTTTATCGGTCTGTGTGGCAAGCAATGCTTTGATTTCCTGTTTTACGCCGTCTTTTTTCTTATCGGAAGCTTTATTGTATTTTTCAACAAGCTTATCAAGCTTCTGCTGGAATTCGGCATGTTCTTTTTTCATAGCTTCCATTTTAGCTGTTCTTTCTTCTTTTGACATTTTAGGCATTTTGCACTCGCCTTTGCAGTCGGTTACCGCGCAATCAGGCATATGGCATTTCACGCCTTTATCCGTACCGTGCATTCCCGCGAAAGACAAACTGCTCATTACAAACATGCTGCATAAAACTACCGCTGCTTTTTTCATCATAATAGCCTCCTCATTTAGGCAAAAAATATGCTTTCATATTCATCCAGCTCGGAACTTATGCTTGCGATCTCTTCAAAGCTTTCCGCGGAGCTGTCATAAAACAAAAAACCTGCGTTTGGCACGGGTTTGTTGAATGTAAAGTATCCTACGCCGATTAACAAACACGCCGCCGCAAATGTAAGCTTCATGGTTTTTGTGAAAGCAAAAATGTGTCTTTTTCTTGTGGTTTTCTCAAAAATGGCATTTATTACCTGCAAAGGCGCGCTTTTGAGTTCTTTCGCGTTTGTTGCCGCGTTGAATATTTTTACTGCCTCACTGCACTGTGCACACCGCTGCAAGTGTTTTTGGAACTCTGTTTTCTCCGCCTCGGTCATTTCATTGTAGAGGTAGAGTGAGACATTATCGCATGTATTCATAATATACCTCCGGTTCATTTTCCTGTAAAATTTTTTTAAGTTTGCATAAAGCCCTGTTAAACTTAGAGAGAAGCGTCCCTATGGGTTTATTCTGCATTTGGGCTATCTCTTTGAATGTCAGCGAGTCTTTTAAGTATATAAGCTCTCTTTCATCCGCATTCAGCATATTTAAGGCGCTTGTAATAGAGCTGACTTTACTGTTTGTTATCGCGATATCTATAGGCTGCGGCTCTTTTTCAGCCAAAGTGTCAAGGATTGAGAGTTCGTCATCATCCTGCACTTCTAAAGGAAGCGTCTTTTTGTTGTTTTTTCTGTAAAAATCCATAGTTATGTTCCTTGCTAATGTAAAAAGCCAGTTTTTAAGCTTGTTTTCATCATTGTAGCCCGGCATTTTTCTGAAAGCCCTTATAAAAACATCCTGGATAATGTCATTTGAGTTTTCCGGGCTTTTTGTTATTGACAGTACGTAGGTGTAAACGTGTGCCTGATAGCGCATTACTATCTCCTCAAACGCTTCGTTGCTGCCATTTTTAAAAAGGGTGACAAGTTCAGAGTCGTTTAAATGTTTCATGATTGATTAACGAATCTCCTTTTGCTTTTATTGCAAGGATTTTTATATTTTTTGGGTGATAGTTAGGTTATGTATCTGAAGGGAAGAGTACTCTATTCCTGCCTGGTTGAAAAGCTCTTTATATGATTCATCGGGATATACTATGCTCATAACTACTCTTTTAATGCCTGCGTTTACTATCATTTTGGCGCAAAGTATGCATGGGGAGTGCGTGCAGTAAAGTGTTGAACCTTTAATATTAATTCCGTGAAACCCGCCTTGTATTATGGCGTTTTGTTCCGCGTGTATGGCTCTGCATATCTCATGCCTTGTTCCGGAAGGTATATTCATCTCATTTCTAAGGCAGCCCAGTTCTTCACAGTCTTTTACGCCTGCCGCGGCGCCGTTGTAGCCAGTAGTAAGTATTCTTTTGTCTCTTGCTATGACCGCCCCCACATGATGCCTTACGCAGGTAGACCTTTCGGCTACCAGCCAGGCAAGTTTCATAAAATATTCATCCCATGACGGTCTTTTTGTATTTTCCATAGCAGACATTAAACAAAAAACGTGTAATTGTGTCAAATTTAAGTATAAAATATCATTGAAAATACTATGCATTATTGATTGACAAAAAAAAGCATTAGTATTATAATACTCGATATTAAAATGTATTGAAAAATTAATAAATTTCAGGGGAAAAAATGAAAAAAACCGTTCTGTTTCCGTTATCTTTGCTTTTATTATGCCTTTTTACAGCTTTATCATTCGCGCAGGTAACAACATTCAGCGCGCTGCAGTCTTCGTATACAGCTGCAGGTACCCGCTCCGTAACGCTTGGCAACAGTATATTATTTGGAGGCAATCTTGGCACAGCGGGAAATCCTTTAAATTTAACGATAGACGGCGCGAATTATACACTCAACGGTTTTTCAAATTATTCCGGCTTTAATCTTGTAAACAGCAACCAAATTTTAAACTTGAAAGACATTACACTAGGCAATATGTATACAAATACTTCAAGCGGATCTGCGGTATCTTTGGTTAATTCTTCAATGACGGCAACCGGGGCAATAACTTTTTCAAGTAATACATCATCATATAATGGCGGGGCTGCATACTTGACTAATTCATATATGACATTTAATGGAACAGATATAAATTTTTTAAATAATAACGCTGTTACCGGTAATGGCGGGGCAATATATGCTGATTCTTTTAATAATATGATTTTTAATGCTGTTAATAGTATTTTATTTACGTCAAATAATTCAGGAGCAGGCGGTGGTGTGATAAGAGTTAATTTATCAACAATGAGTTTTACAGCTAATAATATCGTATTTAGTTCAAATACTGCAGACTATACAGGCGGCGCAATAGATATGAGTTCTTCAATGATGCGGCTCAATGCTGTCACTGATATAATATTTAGCTCGAACACTGCTGTTACATATGACGGCGGAGCTTTGTATTTGAATAGCGCTTCATCTGTCAGTTTGATTGCAGGCAATAATATATCATTTACTTCAAATGCAGGGCTGTGGGGCGGCGCGATATCATCACGCGATTCTTCATTGAATGTAGATGCCGGTATTATATTTTTCAGCTCTAATACTGCCAGGAGCGGATTTGCCAACGGCGGCGGAGCTATATATGCGGAAAACTCAATCTTAATATTCAACGCAGATAATACTATTTTTGCAAATAATTATGCCGCAAAGTCCGGGGGTGCCATATATTCTACGTTGTCGAATTTTACTTTTTCTAACGGAAGGGTTGATTTTTTTGGCAATACAAATGCGTCTACAGGCAAAGAGGCAGTTTATGCTGACCAGTCTGTTTTTAAGTTTGAAAACACTTCCACAACTTTTTTAAATAATGCTATTAATGCTTCCAAATCAACTTTTAGCTTTATAAACAGCAATACAGCTTTTGCAAACACTATCGGCGATTATATAATCAACTCGCAAAACTCTCTTTTTGTGTTTTTGGGAGGAACAACTACTTTTTCAAATAACCTGGGTATTAGCGCGCTGGAATCAACATTTACATTTAACGGCGGTATGTTAAACTTTATAAATAATAGCCAGGCAATGCTTCTTGTCCAGTCAAATGCCGGCTTTGACGGCAGTATTATAAAATTTATTGCGAATAGTGCGGATGAAGGCGGTTCTTTATCCTTATTTAATTCTACGGTAAGCTTTAAAAACAGCCAGGTTGAGTTTTCAAGCGGCGCCGTAACCCCTCCGGCATACGGATATGGCGGCGGCGCTATTTACGCTGAAAATTCAATGCTTTCTTTTGATAACACGACTGTTTCATTTATGAATAATAATGCGAATTTTAACGGTTTTGGCGGAGCGGTAGAAGTTGTTAATTCTGTTTTTGCTCTTACCGGAAATTCTTCAGTAGTATTTTCAAGCAATTCCGCAATATATACAGGCGGAGCATTATACTCCAGCCAGTCAAACCTTGATTTCAGCGGCGTGTCAAGCATATCATTTACAGGCAATGTGGCAGCCAGCAGCGGCGGTGCCATATATTTAAATCAAAGTTCTGGAACTTTTAGTGGAAGTGTATCATTTGTCAATAATATATCCTCATCAGCAGGCGGAGCAATATATGCCAGCCAGGCAAATCTCAATTTTAACGGTGCGTCAAACGTATCATTTGCAGGCAATGTGGCAGCCAGCAGCGGCGGGGCTTTATATTTGGCAAACAGTTCTGTTACCTTTACAGCAGATTATTTAGAGTTTGTTGGTAATGAAATCTCTGGAGAAGATTCTGCAGGAGGCGCAGCAAATATAGATGTTTCATATATATCTTTTGACAGCCAAGAGATAAAAATTAGCGGTAACCAAAAGGTAGGAGGTTCAGGAGGTTTTGGCGGCGGAGGGGCATTTAATGCAATAAATTCAATAATGTTATTTAACGCGGAAAATATAAGTTTTACTGAAAACTCGGTAAATACTCTGGGCGGCACATTATTTCTTTCAGGTTCAACCGCAAGTATTCGAGCATCCAACAGCATAGTTTTTGATAGAAATGGGGCTCAATATTTCGGAGGAGCTGTATATCTTACTAATTCGCGGGTAACTTTAGCGGCGTCGGATATAATATTTAGTTCAAATACTGCTTCGCTTTCCGGCGGCGGTGCGATATATGCCGATGCGGGTGCCGACTTGGTTTTTACCGGGGTAAATACTTCGTTTAACTACAATACTTCGAATTATTCTGACGGCGGTGCGATATATTTGGATACAGCCGCTACGATTGATTTTTCGCAGGTGGCAAACCTGATTGCTGTAGGCAACAAGGCAAACGGTGCGTACAGCGGCGGCTTTATGTATTTGCAGGGCAGGAATATGAAGTTTAACAATGTAATAATGACAAGCAATACGGCAGGCGGAAATGGTGGCGCGTTATATTTAACCGGTTCGACATTAACTTTCAACGGTAATGCAGCATTCACGGGCAATGTGGCAGTTAGCAGCGGTGGCGCGATGTATTTAGACAGAAGTTCGGCGACTTTTGGCGCGAATACATCGTTTACAAATAATTTATCATCGGCTAACGGCGGAGCGGCGTATGTGCAGTATTCAACCGTAAGTTTTAGTTCAGGCAATAATATAACATTTACATCAAATACCGCTTACAGAGACGGAGGCGCTATAGATATGACCAGATCATCAGCAAGTTTTAGCGCTAACAATAACATAGAGTTTATTTATAATACGGCTAATGTGGCGTCTTCTGAGTGGACTGGCGGCGCTATAAACGCTAGCTATTCTAATTTAGTTTTTTCTGCTCTTAACGGTGATATAATATTTAGTTCGAATAGTGCGTTCTCTCATGGTGCTATAAACGGCGCTCAGTCTGCAATGAGTTTTACCGCAGCTAAGAATATAATATTTACTTTAAACAATGCAATTGGAGGCTTTAGCGGCGCAGTATATACAAGCCAATCGGATTTTTATGCTGTTAGCGGAGATATAATATTTAGTTCAAATAGCGCTTCAAATAACGGGGGCGCCATATTTTTGCCAATCGTATCAAAAGCAAATTTTACTGCCGGCAATGATATCATTTTTAATTCAAATAGTTCCGGCGGTAATGGCGGCGCTTTTTATATTTTTACCGGCAGCGCGTTAAATTTTGGTGCAAAAAATATTGTGTTTGGCTGGAACACGGCACTAAGCAGCGGCGGCGCAATATATATGCAAAACAGCTCGGCGGCATTTTCAGGTAATGTTTCATTTGTAAATAACGCGGCAGGTTATGGCGGAGCAATATATGCGAACAACTCAACGATGAGTTTTGTGTCAAGCGGAGATATACAGGGTAATTTAAATACGGCAACAAACACAGGCGGCGTGATGTTTGTTAACGCTTCATCGGTTACCTTTTCGGCTGATAATGTAATGATTAGTTCGAATATCGGAGCTATTGCCGGGGCTATAGATTTGTCATATTCGGCAATGAGCATTGCTGCTAACAATAATATAATATTTAGTTCAAATACATCTACCGGAGTCGGAGGGTCAATATACGCTTTCCGTTCAAACGCTGATCTTGCCGCGGATAATATTTCAATATTGAATTCCAAGAGCTCCGGCAACCGCGGAGGAGGAATACATTCTATTAATTCAATAATGGGTTTTAAGGCTAATGATAATATAACATTCAGTTCGAATAGCGCTTTCTCTTATGGCGGAGCATTATATTCTGAAGCGTCATCAATTACGTTAACAGCTGCAAATATAGTGTTCAACGCGAATAAATCTGATTCCAGTTCAGGCGGCGCAATATACGCTGTGAATGGTTCAACTGTTAACTTAACTGCCAACAATATTATATTTGATTCAAATACGGGTGAAGTGTGGGGCGGAGCAGTCGGTGTCATAGACAGTCAGGTCAATTTTAACGCTCTATCAGGCTTATTAACAATGACATTTAACGCCAATGAAGTAAACGGCTTGCCTGATGATATATATGTTGATGATGCATCGATAGTAAACTTCAACACGGGGAGTTTAGGTATGTTGTTGACAAACGGGATAAGGGCGGACGGATCGGGAATGATAAACAAGACCGGGACGGGAAGTTTAACGTTTGGAGGCGATAGTGTAATCAACAGCGGGTTTACAATAAGCGGCGGCGACGTAATATTTTT
>JAVBLP010000025.1:0-40071 GCA_031553505.1 Endomicrobiaceae bacterium | reverse complement strand
CATACAGGATTAAGAGATCAGTTTTGGGAACATATGAACCATGCAGGCTATTTGGTCTCAAGGGGTTATCTGCGTTTTGACTTTACGCATTTGACGGCTATAAATAAAGAAGATCTGGTTAAAATCGAAAGAAAAGTAAATGCCGTCGTAAGGGAAAATATGCCCGTATGCGTTGAAAGCATGGGTATAGCGGAAGCAAGAAACGCCGGTGCGATGGCATTATTTGGCGAAAAGTACGGCGATGTCGTAAGGACGGTTTCCGTTAAAAATGAAGATGATGAAATAAACTACTCCATGGAATTATGCGGCGGCACGCATATTGACAGAACGGGCGATATCGGCATATTCAAAATCGTTTCCGAATATTCCGTTGCGGCAGGCGTAAGAAGGATAGAAGCGGTTGCCGGAGAAGCCGCGGAAAATTATATATTGAGCGAAGAAAATTCGATGCAGCAGGCGGCTGAAGCGCTTAATTCTTCAAAAGACGAACTTTTAATCAAGGCTAAAAAATACATTGCTGACCATAAAAAACTTGAGCAGGAGTTTTCCGCTCTTAAGAGCAAAATGATTTCCGGCGAAATAGATTCATACGCCAAAGAAGTAAAAGAAGTAAACGGCATAAAGTTTATATCGCTTATTGAAGACGGAGCCGATATAAAGGCAATGAGGGATATTTCCGACCAGCTTAAAGCAAAATTAGGCTCGGCGGTTATTCTAGTAGCTTCAAAAAGCGACGGTAAAGCATCATTTATTGTTTCCGTAACACCGGATTATGTGCAAAAAGGAATTAATGCCGGCAAAATAGCTAAAGCTATTGCCGCGGATATTGCGGGTTCCGGAGGCGGCAAGCCGGATTCGGCGCAGGGCGGCTCAAAAGATGTTTCAAAATTAGATGAAGCAGTGAAAAACGCGCAAAAATACTTATAAAGGCAGTTAGGAATGAGGAGTTTGGAGTAGGTGTGTTTTCGCTTGGCGAAAACTTAAAATACGTTTCGGATTTACCGAAATACAGTAACCTAACTCTTCGCTTCAAACTGCATTTAAAACAGGAGTTTTAAATGCCATATATTTCTTTAACCGCGATAGGTAAAGATAAACCAGGGCTCGTAAGCGCGATAACGAAAGTTTTGTACGAATATAACTGTAATATAGAAAATTCCACTATGACAATACTGCACGGCCAGTTCGCCATGATACTGGTGCTAAGCCTTCCCGCAAAAGTTAACCCAAAAACGCTGTGTTTAAAACTCCAAAAATCGTCAAAATCATTAGGTATGTCTTTTTCTTGCAGTAATCTGCCTTCTTTTGCGCCAAAAAAGCATGCGGTTTTGAATCCGTATATAATTTCGGTTTACGGAGTGGATAAAACGGGCATTGTTTATCAGATAAGTTCTTTTCTGGCTGAAAAAAAAATAAATATTACGGATGTCCAGACAACTATTTCCAAAAGCAAAGGAAAGAAAACATATATAATGATTATCGAAGCGGATTTTCCTAAAAAACTTTCTTTGGATAAAATTTCTAAAGAACTCGCTTCCCTTTCAAAAACTTTAAACGTCGCAATATCGGTAAACCGGGCCGAATCGGCAGATATTTAAAATGGCTATATTGCCGATAAGGACAATTCCGGATCCTTTGCTTAAAGAAATATCCAAACCTGTTAATGGTATTAACCATGAAGTGCGCAAATTAATTGAAGATATGCGCCAGACGGTTTATTTTCACAAAAGCTGCGTAGGCATTGCCGCCGTGCAAGTAGGGATATTGTCGAGAATTATAGTTATTGACGCATCATTAACCGTAAAACCGCACAGGAATAACGGTCTTTTAATTATGATAAATCCCGTAATAACTTACTCTTCGGGCAAAACCGGTTCCAGGGAAGGCTGCTTAAGCGTCCCTGATTTTACAGGGTATGTTACCCGCAAAAAGAAAATAGAAGTTGAATATCTGGATGTGCATAGCAAAAAACAATTTTTAAAAACCGACGGTTTTGAAGCTGTCGTAATACAGCATGAGATAGATCATCTGGACGGGAAAGTTTTTTTAGACAGGGTTACGTCGCTTAAAACGGACGTGTTCAGAAGATAAGATATTACCTGTGGGATGTGATACTTTTTAAGCTTAAGCATAGTATTTGTAACAGGCTGTATAATTAAAAATGGGGAATATTATGAAAAATAAATTTTTACAGGTTTTACTGTCTTTATTTTTTATGCTGTTTTTTGGCAATTTTGTTTATGCGGATATGATGTTACAGCCCGTATATTCTGATGTTTATATTAAAGATGTTGCGAAGACTGCTAAACCTAAAAAAGGATCTTTGAAAGATTATTCAAATGATCAAAAAACTGTAAAAGCTGTTGCAACCGGCAAGACCTATGAAAGCACTTACGCGAAACCTGCCCCCGCAGGGATTTTTGGAATGCCGGATTTTATCGATCAGCAAGGATTATTGTTTAAATTTAAACTTGAGTATAAAGATCTAAAATATGCCAAGGGAATGGCAAAAATCGATATTGAGCTTCCGGGACGACCTAAGATGGAGTTTCAGAGCAAAGTTTTGTTTTATGATAAAGACTCAAAAGATTATGACGATGAATTTGTATTCGTAGAGGAAACTAAAGAGGCTACTAGCAGAGGAGGCAGAGGTATCATCTTTACGTTTGTAGGCGACACAATTAATTGCTATGTAGCATTAGTATTGGATTCTCTTTCTAAAGAGGAAATAAAAATGCTCAAGGCTCTCAAGGCAGTCGATGTTACTTTAACGCCTAAATCTGCAAGAATTATGCTTGTACCGAATGAATTTGTATATGATTATAAAGGCAGAAAGTGTGTAATATACGCACTCCCTGATTACTATGGAAGTGAATCTATTAGAGACCATTGTAAATTTTACCGCTTTGAAGTTATAACAGGCTACTCAGATGATGAATATACTGAAATATTTTATCCGTCTATGGATAGTGAATTGTTTATTTTCAAAGACAATAATAAAAGAGATTTTATACTTAAAAACGGTAAAGATGATGCTCCTGAGATAGGAATGGATTGAAATAATGCTGTTTTTAATGCCAAGTAATACAGTTTTGTATTAAAGAGATTTTATGTCTATAGGACTTTATTTCACAGTTCTCATATTAACAATAGTAATTGAAACTTTAGTTGCACTTATTTTTACAAGAGAGAAACAACTTCTTCTGCTTGTGATAATAGCGCAAATAATCACAAATCCCGCGTTAAATTTTTTAATTCAGAGTTTTCCGGAGCTTTATTATAATACCGCAGCTATTTTTTTGCTTGAAGCGGCCGTTGTTGTAGTTGAGTGGCTTTTTTACCTTGCTTTCTACAAAAAGAAACCTTTAAAACTATTTTTCCTTTCCTTTGTGACAAATGCCGGCTCTTATTTTTTTGGCATTTTACTTCAAAAATCAGGGATATTATAGTAATTCGTTACCGTATTTGATAAAATTAAAAATCATTAAAATAGGTATGGCAAAGTAATATCGTTGACCTGCCAATTTATAAAGCGTCCATAGCTTAATTGGATAGAGCACTGGCCTCCGAAGCCGGTGATTCCGGTTCAAGTCCGGATGGATGCGAATAGAATAATTGTGATATTTGAAAGTATAAATCCGGATAGGCGTTATTCGATGTGATCCTATCCCTGGCAAGGTAGAGGAAAAAACGGACAAATGCTGTTGTTAGCCGGGAGAGGTTGTAATGAGATATCTTTAAGTCCGGACGGGTGCGAATAGAGTATTATGAAAGCGGTTATACAGAGAGTAAAAAAAGCGTCTGTTGTTATAAATTCTGCGGAAAAAAGAGATATTTCCACAGGATTGGTTGTTTTTGCTGGTTTCGGGAAAGACGATACCGTTGAAACAGGCAGAAAAGTTTTTGATAAAATAAAGAAAATGCGTATTTTTTCAAATGAAAACGGTAAATTTGATACATCAGTTGAAGATATAAAAGGCGCTATTTTGATTATTTCGCAGTTTACGCTTTACGGCGAATGTAAAAAAGGCAACCGTCCTGATTTTATGTCAGCGGCGCCTTATGAATCCGGCAAAAAACTGTATGCAGAGTTTTTAGCATATGCAAAAACATCGGGCTTATCGATTACAAGCGGCGAGTTTGGCGCGGATATGCTTGTAGAACTGCAAAATGACGGGCCCGTAACAATAGTTATCGATTCGGATAATATATGAATTTTGAAGAAAATATCAAAAAACTTTACGCGATGATGGAAAAATGCGAAATTTGCCCCAGAAAGTGCGGCGTTAACAGAAATAAAGGGCAAAAAGGTCTTTGCAAAACCTCAGGTAAAATTTTTATTGCCAGCCACAATGTGCATATGGGGGAAGAACCTCCTATAACAGGTGAAAACGGTTCCGGCACGATATTTTTTTCAAACTGCACCATGAACTGCGTATTCTGCCAAAATTATCCGATAAGCCAGCTCGGCAACGGAAAAGAAATTACTCTTGAAGAACTTATTGAAATAATGCTGGATCTGCAAAGCAGGGGCGCACATAACATCAATTTTGTGACTCCCACGCATTACAGCGCCCATATTGCGGAAGCGGTTTGCAACGCAAGAAAGCAAGGATTGAATATTCCAATAGTTTATAATTGCAGCGGTTATGAAAATGTTGAGGTTTTAAAACTTCTTGAAGGAATTGTTGATATATATCTTCCTGATATAAAATATGCCGACAATGAGACGGCTTTTAAGTATTCCGGGGTCAAAAATTATGTGGAAGCAAACAGGACTGCGCTAAAAGAGATGCAAAGGCAGGTCGGAAATTTGCACGTGTCGGAAGATTTAATAGCGCAAAAAGGCATTATAATCAGGCATATGGTTTTGCCGGGAAACATTGATAATACAAAGAAATCTTTAGATTTTATAGCAAATGAACTTTCAAAAGATACTTTTGTCAGCCTTATGGCGCAATATCATACGGCATATAAATCCGGCGCTTTTGAAGAGCTTTCAAGAGGCCTTACGGAAGAAGAGTATAATGAAGCTTTGGAGCATTTAGATAATCTGAACATAGAAAACGGCTGGAAACAAAGTTTACAGGAGTTTTAAATGAACAGGGAAATGCGTTTTAACAATTGGTACCCAAACAACGAAAAAGAGATAAAAAACTACATTGCAAACGTAAAAAACAAAAAAGACGCTGTTGCCGCGGTTGTGCCGCACGCCGGATGGCTTTATTCGGGAAAAACAGCCGGCATAGTTTATTCAAACGCAGAAGTTTGCGACACATATATAATACTTTGCCCCAGCCATACGGGGCTCGGTTCTGAAATTTCGGTTTACCCTTCCGGCAGTTGGGAAACGCCTATAGGCAGTTTAAAAGTGGACGCGGAAACCGCAAAGCTTATAATACAGAAATCAAAGTATGCCGAAGCTGATTTTACCGCGCATTTGGCGGAACATTCGATAGAAGTGCAGCTTCCTTTCATAAAAGCGATTAATCCGGAAGCAAAAATTGTTCCGATATGCCTTATGACTCAGGAATATGAAAAATGTGCTGATTTGGCAAAAGCAATTTTTGAGGCTTTAACTGAAAGCAAAAAAAAGTGCATTGTAATCGCTTCAAGCGATATGAGCCACTACACAAACGCTTCCGTGGCAAAGATATGCGATGATATGGCTATATTTCAGATTCTTGCTCTTGACGGTAAATCTCTGCTTGAAACTGTTGAAGAAAAGAATATAAGTATGTGCGGCGTTGCCCCGGTGGCAACCGCAGTAATGTACGCGAAAAAGGCAGGCGCGAAAAAGGCGGAACTTTTAAGGTATTCAAACTCCGGAGAAATTACCGGAGACTTCAGCGAAGTCGTTGGATATACCGGGATAATAATATATTAATCGGGAAAAATAAATGTTTGGAAAATATTTTTTAGCTTTATTCGCAACGCTTTTTATCGGTCCGGGAATAGGCCACTTGTTTTTGAAAAAGTACAAGAAAGCGTTTATTCTTATCGGGCTTGCTTTGACGACAGTTTTGTTAAGCGCGGTAATCCTTTTGTCATCTATAGACATAAGCACGCTTCCACAGACTTATAACGCTATGAGAGAGTATCTCAAAAATGCTTTGGCGCAAAATGCCGGCAAAATGATGATAGTTGATGTGCCTCTCGCCGCAATATGGGCGTATGCTTTTGCCGATATAGTTTTTGCGATGGCTACTGAGTATAAAACGCATAAAAAAAATGAACAAACTGAAAAATAAATTGTTTGCTTCAGCGCAAGATATGCGCAAAATAGACGCGCTGGCTGAGAAAAAGTATAAAATACCCGCGCTTATACTTATGGAAAACGCCGGGCAGGCTTTAGCGCGCGAAGCCGCTAAAATTACAAACGGTAAAAAAGTTGCCGTAGTGTGCGGCAGCGGCAATAATGCGGGTGACGGGTTTGTCGCGGCAAGATATCTTATAAACATGGGAATAAAAGTATCAGTAATACTTACAAAACCGCAAAGTTCTTTTAAAGGTATCTGTAAAGCAAATTTTGAAATTTTAAAAAAACTGAAAGCCGAAATATCTGATAATATTAATAAAATTATTAAAGCCGGCGTAGTAATTGACGCTTTGCTTGGCACCGGCATTAAAGGTGAAGTGTCGGGCAATGTCAAAAACGCAATAGAGTTAATAAACAACTCTAAAGCATTTGTGGTTTCTGCCGATATTCCTTCCGGAATTGACAGCGATACAGGCGCAGTTGCCGGTATTGCCGTTAAGACGGATTTGACGGTTACATTTGCTCTGCTTAAAAAAGCTTTTAAATACGCTTACGTAAAAGAATATACGGGAAAGATTATAGTCGCGGATATAGGCGTGCCAAAAGCTGCAATCGGGGAAATAATGAAATGAAAAATAAAAATTTAATGACGGCGGCAGCATTTGCATGTGCGCTTATGATTTCGGCGTACGGGTGCGCTTCTAAAGGAGCAGGAATGACACAATACGAAAACGGGCTCACTTCAATCTTTGTCCATAATGACGACAGCCTTACGGCTTCCGTAAATGTTTATATAAGGGCAGGATCTGTTGATGAAAAACCTTCGCAGGCCGGTTTGTCGCATTTTCTTGAACATCTTATGTTTAAAGGAAGCAAAAACTATACGGGAGACGAGCTCAGCAGGCGCGTTGAAAATATGGGCGGTTATATAAATGCCGCGACTTCAAAAGAGTTCACGATGTATTATATAAATATACAAAAAGACGGTGTTGAAGAAGCGTTGAAAATGCTCGCGGACGTTATGCAAAGCCCTTTGTTTCCGCAAAATGAAATTGATATGGAAAGAAAGGTTGTTATAGAAGAAATACAAAGGCATTCCGATAAACCCGTATCCGTTTTGTATGAAAGTTTTTTTGAAACGGTTTACAAGCATAGCGCTTTAAAAAACAGCGTTTTGGGCACCGCGGATGTTATAGGCAGCGTATCAAGAGACGAAATATATGACTATTACAGTACGCACTATGTACCAGCAAAGATGATTGTTGTCATTTCCGGAAACTTTGACAAAAATAAAACGGAAAAGCTGGTGGATGAAACTTTCGGAAAGTTTGAAAAAAAAGCGGCAACTCAGGATCCTTTGCTGAAAGAAGGCGCAGTTGCAGGAGCCGATACGGTAAAAGACGGCAACGTGGAAGTAAGCTATATGCTTGGCGGCTTTTTGGGGCCGGATATCAGCTCCGATGACATATATGCCGCAGACCTTGCTTTGACGGTTTTAGGCGGCGGAAAATCCTCAAGGCTTTACAGGGTTATAAAAGAAGAAAAACAGCTTGCATATTCTATAGGTTCTTCTTTTATGACAACTAAAGGCACGGGTCTTGCGTATGTTATTTCGGTTTTTGACGCTAAAAATCTTGAAGAAATAAAAACTGAAATCAAAAAACAGATCGAAAGCATAATAAATGAAGGCATAACAGAAGATGAGCTTGCAAGGGCAAAACTTGCGATTAAAACAGGCTGGAATTTCTCTCACGAAACGCCGTCCGATGTTGCCTATGATTACGGTTTTTGGAATCTTTTAGGCAAACCCGGCGCGGTAAAAAATTATCTTCCGCAGATAGAAGCCTTAAGCGGCAAAGATATACAGGCTTTTTTTGCCAAGTATTATTCGGCGGATAAGTTTACAACCATGGCTCTTAAGCCGAAGGCAAAATAAATGAAGAAGCTTTTATTGTTTTTTATTCTGATGTTTACGGCACAGTCCGCGGGAGGCGCAACAGTGAGCGATTTTAAACTTAATAACGGCATAAAAGTTATATTTGCAAAAACTAACGGGGTAGAAGTGGTATCTTTAAGGGTGTTTACGCCCGTATCGGTTCTCAGCGAAAACGCAAAAAACGCTGGGATTTCAAATTTGACATCATCTCTTATGGTCAAAGCTACAAAAAACCGCCCGAGCGTACAGCTTGCGGACGATGTTGAAAATATCGGCGCGGATTTATCTTGTGATACGGATTACGATATGTCATCCGTAAATATGAGTTTTTTGTCCGAGTATTTTGACCGCGCCGTGGAAATTTGCGCGGATGTCGTATCAAACCCGGCTTTTGAAGAAAGGGATATTGTTTTTGAAAAACAGAATATCAAAGCGGGATTGGTTTCAAGAAAAGACAGCATAGGAAGGACTGCTTCCGATAAGTTTATAAAACTTTTTTACGGCGATATGCCGTATTCAGTTCCGGAAGCTGGTTCAATTGAAACAGTTGGGAAAATAACAGCCGAAGATATGGAAAACTGGCACGGTTACGCTTACAACGCTTCAAATATTTTAATTTCCGTAGCAGGCAATATAGATGAGCAAACAGTTAAAAAATCTCTTGAAAAGCATTTCGGAAGCATAAATTCCGGAAAAAAGTATGAAAAACCAGTTTTTGCCCCGGCTGCTAAAAAAGCCGAAACTAAAACCATAAAAGGAAAGTTTAACCAGGCCTATATAATGCAGGGCTATCCGGCGCCGGATTTGACCGGTAAAGATTTTGTCGCGCTTAAAGTTATAGGCGCTCTTTTAGGCGGAAGGATGACAAGCACGCTTTTTGTGGAGCTGAGGGAAAAACTAGGGCTTGCTTATGAAGTAAACGCGGTATATCCTTCAAGAATAGAAGAAAGTTTTTTTGCGATTTATATCGGGCTTGATAAAAAAAACATAGATTTAACGTTAAAAAGGATAGATGAAATATTAAAAGATTTTTGCTCAAAAGAAGTTGGAGCGCAGGAGTTAAAAGATACAAAAACGTATATAAAAGGCTTGTACGTTATGGACAGGCAGACAACAGGCAGGCTTTCATACTATTACGGCTGGAGAGAGATAGTAGGACAGGGTTATAAATATGATGAAGAATACATTAATGATATCGAAAAAATTACTCCAAAGGATATACACGAAACCGCGAACAGGGTGTTTGGCAAATCTTCCCTGACGGTTATTGTCAACCCTGATGAAAAGTAAAGCGGTGTTGTTTCTTTTATTGTTTTTATTTTCCTGTTCGGATAATGCGCAAAAAACCGAACTAGATTCTCTTGCGGAAGATAATATTCCGGCATACGGCGACGCTTATGTCGTAGGCAGTTTAAGCGACGCGTCATACCTCAACCCCATCCTTGCAAACGATACGGCTTCAGGTACTGCTATAGCGCAGCTTTTTAACGGAATGCTAAAGTTTGATAAAAATTTAAATATTGTAGGTGATTTGGCGGAAAGCTATGAAGTCGCAAAAGACGGGTTATCTATTGTTTTCAAACTCCGCAAAGACGTTTTATGGCATGACGGCGAACCGTTTACGGCAAAAGACGTTGAATTTACATATAAAATTTTAATTGACAGCAATACCAGAACGTCTTACTCCGCGGATTTCTTAATTGTAAAAGAGTTTATTGTTATTGACGATTATACGGTTAAGGTTACCTATGATACTCCTTTTGCCCCTAACCTGCAAAACTGGATGATGTCTATAATACCGGAACACATCTTCAGAGGCCTGGATATTAATAACGCTCCTGCAAACAGAAATCCCATCGGCACAGGGCCGTATAAATTTGTCTCATGGCAGACAGACCAAAAAATCGTACTTGCCGCAAATCCGTATTACCATGAAGGCAAACCGTATATTGAAAGATATATAATTCAGGTTGTGCCGGATTCTGCCGTGCAGTTTTTGGAACTGCGCAATGAATCTTTGGATTTAGTAGGGCTTACTCCTGACCAGTGGGGCGCTTATGACAGCTTTTTCAAACACTATAATAAATACAGAGAACCGTCTTTTGCTTTCACTTTCTTCGGTATGAATATGCTTAGAAAACCGTTTGATAATGTCGATTTCCGCAGGGCAATCCAATACGCAATCAATAAAAACGATATAATAGACGGAGTGCTTTTAGGAACGGGCAAAGAGGCAATCGGCCCGTATCCTCCGCAAAGCTGGGCATATAATACAAACATACCGTTTGCGGAATATAATCCTCAAAAAGCTTTGGAAATACTAAAAGAACTCGGTTTTGAAGATATTAACAAAGACGGTTATCTTGAGCATAACGGCAAACCTTTTGAGTTTACGATTACGACTAATCAGGGAGGCAAACAAAGAGAACTTGCCGCGCAGGTTATACAGGAACAGCTTAAAAAAATCGGCATTAAAACGAGCATACGGATTATAGAGTTTTCGACATTTATAAACCAATATATAGCAAAACGCGATTTTGACGCTTTGATTATGGGCTGGAGCCTGACTCTCGACCCGGACCAGTACGCTTTATGGCATTCAAAACAAACGGCTCCGAGAGAGTACAACTTTATGTCGTACAATAATCCAAAAATAGACGAATTGTACGAAAACGCCAGAAGAACATTTAACCAGGAAGAGAGAAAAAAGATGTATTTTGAAATACAGGAAATAATGTATAAAGACATTCCGTGTATTTTTCTGTATTATCCGGAAGGTATGTCGGCTTTGCATAAAAGGTTTAAAGGCATAGAAGAAGCGCCCGCGGGCATAGGGCATAATTTTATCAGGTGGTGGGTGCCGAAAAGCCGGATTAAGTATTCTTTTCAGGATTAAGGGGTTTATGTGTTTCAGTATTTAGTCAAACGATTACTTTATTCAATACCTATAATAATAGGCATAACCATAATTACGTTTTCCGTTATGTATTTTACTCCGGGACGCCCTACCGATGTAATGACGGATTTAAATACTAAAGTAAGTTCAGAAGCGAAAGAAAGGCTTTTTAAGCTTTACGGTTTGGATAAACCGCTTCATGAACAGTATTGGAACTGGCTAAAAAGGGTTGCCGTACTTGATTTCGGCAATTCGTTTAAAGACGGCAGGCCGGCTATACAAAAAATAGCGGAAAGGCTTCCGGCGACCATACTCTTAAATATTTTATCTATAATAGTTATGATTGTCGTGGCAATACCTATCGGCGTGTATTCTGCCGTGCGGAAATACTCTTCTTTTGACAGGGTTTTAACTGTTATTGTGTTTATATGTTTTTCCGTGCCGGCTTTTTGGGTTGCGCTTATGATGATGATAGTTTTTGGTTTATGGCTGGGATGGTTGCCTATTTCGGGAATTGTATCTTTTAACTTCTGGGATATGTCTTTCTTTCATAAAGTTTTGGACCTTGGCAGGCATTTAATCCTTCCTGTTTTTGTTTCAACTCTCGGTTCTTTTGCCGTGCTTTCAAGGTATATACGCTCTGGAATGCTTGATGTTTTAAAGCAGGATTACATAAAAACGGCTTATGCCAAAGGCTTAAGCAAAAAACAGGTAATTTTTCATCACGCTTTAAAGAATGCTTTATTGCCGCTTATAACAATTATAGGTTTATCTATTCCGGGGCTTATAGGCGGAAGTTTTATAATTGAAACGGTTTTTTCTTATCCCGGCATGGGGAGGCTTGGTTATGAAGCGATTATGGCAAGGGATTACCCGGTAATTATGGGCATAGGCGTGATCTCGGCGTTTTTAACGCTTCTTGGAAATATAATAGCGGATGTTATGTATTCCGCCGCAGACCCGAGGATTAGGTATAAATAAAGGCAGGTAATATAGAATAATAATTAAAATCATGGAAAAAATATTTAAAAACAAAGCGGCATTTATAAGTCTTTCTTTCATTGTGACAGTTATTTTTATTGCTGTGTTCGCGCCTTTTTTGACCGCATATGATCCGTCAAGCCAGGATTTAACGCAGCGCCTTGCCGCTCCTTCCGCGCAGCATTGGCTCGGCACCGATGATTTGGGCAGGGACGTGTTTTCCCGTATGATTTACGGCGCGAGAATATCGATGTCAGTGGGTTTTTTCGCAGTCCTTATCACTATTTTTATAGGTTCTATTATAGGTATGGTTTCCGGTTATTTCGGCGGGTGGACTGACAGTATTTTGATGCGTTTTACGGATATTATGCTTTGTTTTCCAACGTTCTTTTTAATTTTAATCGTTATAGCGTTTTTTGAGCCGAACATTTACAACGTGATGATAGTTATAGGTTTAACTTCCTGGACGGGCCTTGCGAGAATTGTCCGCGCGGAAGTTTTGTCTATAAGGGAAAGAGAGTTTGTGCTTGCGTCAAAGATGCTTGCGGTAAGAAAACGCAGATTGTTTTTTATGCATATTCTGCCAAATGTCATCTCTCCGATAATAGTTTATGCCGCGATAGGCATAGGCAGCGCGATTTTAACGGAATCGGGATTATCTTTTTTAGGTTTGGGGGTTCAACCGCCGATGTCATCCTGGGGGCAGATACTGATGCAGGGGAAAGATTATATATATGTTGCCTGGTGGCTCTCCGTATTTCCGGGCATTGTGATACTTTTGACGGTACTGTCTTTTAATTTGATAGGGGAATCGCTGCGCGATATTTTAGACCCTAAAGATGCGAGGAATTAATGGCTGTTTTAAGCGTAAAAAATTTAAACATAGAGTATAAAGCGGCTTTCGGGATAGTTAAAGCCGTTAAAAACGTCAGCTTTGACATAGAAAAAGGCGAAACTTTTGTTATTGTGGGGCGTTCCGGCAGCGGCAAAAGCACGGTTGCTTCAGCTTTGATGGATTTGACGGAAATTGACGGAGGATATATAAATTCCGGCAGCATCATCTACGGCGGTGCTGATATGACAAAGATGACTTTTGATGAAAAGCGCGCCATAAAAGGAAAAAAAATATCGATGATTTTTCAGGACCCCCAATCTTATCTCAACCCTGTAATAAAAGCAGGCAGGCAGATTGATGAAGCTTTTTCCGTTCACAATCCGCGCGCGGGCAAAGAAGAAGTCAGGAAAAAGACAAAAGAAGTGCTTGAAAAAGTGCACCTTGAAGATTTTGACAGGATTTATAACTCTTACCCGCACCAGCTTTCCGGCGGGCAAAAACAAAGAATTTTAATTGCTATGGCTATAATGAATTCTCCGGAAATATTAATCGCGGATGAGCCCACAACAGGTCTTGACGCGGCGGTGCAAAAGCAGATTTTAGATTTGCTTGAAGAACTTAAAACAAGCCTCGGTTTAACTCTTATAATGATAACGCATAATATTAAAATTGCCGCAAAATATGCCGACAGGGCGGCGGTAATGCATGATGGCGAGATAGTAGAATCCGGAAAAACGAAAGAAGTGCTTGAAAACCCCAGGCATGAATATACAAAGCTTCTTTTAGGCATTTAAAAACGAAGAAAAAGGCAAAGAATGAGTTTTTTGGAAGTCAAAAATTTATCTAAAACATACACAACGAAAGAGTTTTTCGGGGAAAAGAAATTTCTTGCACTGGATAATGTCAGCTTTTCCGTTAAAGAAGGGGAATTTCTTTCTGTTATAGGCAGCTCGGGCTCCGGAAAAACCACTTTGGGCAGAATTATCGCTGATATATTGGATTATGACGGCGGCACAGTTGAGTATTACGGCAAACCGTTAAAAGAATACGGCATAAATGAGTTTTCATCCATTTCGCAGATGGTATTTCAAAATCCTTATGCTTCGCTTGACCCTAAAATGAGGATAAAGTCTTCTTTGATGGAGGCTCTTAAAGGCAAAAAGTACGATGAAGTTGAAGATACTGTTAAATCCGCGCTTGAGCAGGTAGGGCTTGAACCTAAAATATTGGATAATTACCCTCATCAGTTTTCGGGCGGTCAAAGGCAGAGGATAGCGGTTGCCAGGGCATTGCTTAAAAAGCCTAAACTTATAGTAGCCGACGAACCGTTTGCATCGCTTGATATGTATTCACAAAACCAGATTATGCGTATTTTTGAAAGTATTAAACAAAATACTTCCGCGTCAATAATCCTGATAACCCATGACATCGCGGCGGCGGCAAAGTTTGCTGAAAGGATGATAATTATGGAGCAGGGTAAAATTTTAAAAGATGACACAAGTAAAAATATATTTAATGAAAAAGAAAATAAATACATTGTCGATTTGATATCATCGATGGAGCTTTAAAATGGAAACGCTGATACGGATAATTAATAAACTGCCGGACAATATTGAGGTTTTTGCCGTAGGCGGATTTGCGCGCGACCTTATACTGAAACGCAAATGCGGCGATATCGATTTAGCCGTTGATAAGAATGCTTTTCGTTTCGCGCAGAAAGTTGCCAAAACTTTTAAATCAAAAGCCATTTCTATTGATGACGCAAATGAAACTTATAGAATAATGCTTGGAGACTGCGATATTAAAAATATAGATATTTCGCTTATTGAAGGCAAAAATATTGAAGAAGACTTGCTGAAAAGGGATTTTACGGTTAATGCCGTCGCTTTCAAGCTAAATAACTTTGACAATTTCTTAAAACACCTTATAATGCCTGATAAAGCCTGGCTGAAAGACTTTAAAGCTAAAATCATAAAAACAGTGTCGCGGAATTCTTTTAAAAAAGACCCTTTGCGTATGCTCAGGGCTTTCAGGTTTGCGGCGGAGCTGGGTTTTAAAATTTCACCCGAAACATTAAAACAGATAAAAAAAGACGTTCCTCTTATTAAAAAAGCAGCGCCAGAAATGGTTAAAAATGAATTTTTCAGGGTTTTGTCATCAAGTAATGCTGCCAGCTTACTTGCGCTTATGGATAAGTTTGGTTTGCTTGCGGCAATTTTTCCGGAAGTAAAAAATATGAAAGCCGCGAAGAAAAAGTTTTATTACCATCCCGGCGGTTTGTTCGAGCATTCTTTTGAGACCCTTTCTGCGGCAGAACAAATAACGGGTAATTTTAAAAAATATTTTCCCGACAGCGCTGATGATTTACAAAAACATTTTGCAAATAATGAACATTTTTCCGAAAACGTTACAAGGGCAGGAATATTGAAGTTTGTAGCTCTTTTCCACGATAACGCAAAACCTGAAACGGCTAAAAAAGAAGGGGATAAAATACGCTTTTTCGGCCATGAAAAAGAAGGCGGCAAAAAATTAGAAAGTATGATGAAAAACCTTAAAATGGGAAAAAAAGATATTTCCGCCGCAGTTTGCCTTACGGAAAACCATATGCGCCCTTCCACCCTTACAAAAAATAAAGTAATAACTAAAAAAGCCGCTTTAAAGCTTTTCAGGGACTTGGGCAGCAGGACTCCGGAAGATTTGATATTGGCAATGGCAGACTGGCATTCCTATAAAAGGCTTAAAGTATTTTCTCCCGCAGAGTTGAAAAAACAGGAAAAAGCGGCGCGCTGGCTTATGGGTATGTATTTTGAGCAGGCAAACGCGAAACCGCTTCCTAAAATTATTGACGGCAATATTATAATGAAAGAATTCGGTTTAAAGCCCGGCCCTTGGGTTGGAGAATTGCTTAATACGGCGCTTTTAGGTCAAAAAGAAGGAAAAATTACTGACACAAAAGCCGCTTTGACCGCTGTTTCCAAAAAATTGACACAAATCAAAAAAAAGTATAATATTAACGGCAAGTAAACAGCAAATAAATAACAAGTAAAAAGTTTGCGCTTTGGCTGTGTTGAAATTGTTTGTAAGTCTTTGAGTGGTCAGTAATAGGTGTTATTTTACTTGTTAATTATTAATTGCTTTTATGCGGGCATAGTTCAGTGGTAGAATGAAAGCTTCCCAAGCTTTAGATGTGGGTTCGATTCCCATTGCCCGCTCCATTTAAAAATCCTCCGAAAATTGATAATTTAATTAAAAAAATGTAAAATTTTTCCATGTCTATTTCAAATTTAGAAGAGATAACTTGCCCGTGCGGTAACGTATTTGAAGCGGAACTCCTTTCCGCTATAAGCGTTGCTGACAATCCTGAACTCAAAGAAGCTTTAATTGCCGGCGAAATCAATCTTGTCTGCTGCCCCAAATGCGGAGAGATGTTTTACGCCGAATGTTTTATTCTGTATCATGACAGCGAAAACGAGCTTATAGCTTTTGTGTATCCTTTGTCTTTTCAAAACCAGGCGGCGCAATGCAGAAAGAAGATGCTTGGCGAGTTTCACTCCGCGCTTGAAAATTTCAGTGAAAAGCAAAAGATTAACTACGAACCCCTTTTGATTTTCGGTATAGAAGATTTAGTGCTTCTTTTGAAAAACGAGCAGGAAATTGAAGATGAGGAAAGTATTTTAAAGTATATAGCCGGAAAACTGTCTCTTGATACCGTTCCGGTGCCGCCAAATCTTGCCAGAAAACTCGGAATGCCTAAAATACTTCCGGTTCCAAAAGGCGAAAAAGAGATTAATGCCAAAAATATATCCGCGGCTCTAAAAATTCTGGTTAAATATAACAGTAATTTGCTGCATTACGCGAAGCTTCAGGAAAGGCTCTCCAAAAATAAATCCGTAGTTGACGCGGTAAATCCCAAAACAAAGGTTAAATAATGCCGGAACTTTTAACAGAAATATCTCCATATATGTTGATAGGGGTAATACTTATCCTGATTAACTTTCCTTTAGGCTGGGCAGGGCTTGCGGGATTTATGCACCTTGCTAAAAAAACAGGCAAAAAGGTCTTTTGTTTTTTAGGAATAGCTGTTTACGCATTTTCCTGGATTGTGTTTTTTGCAGGGGTATTCTTGTGCGGAAAGGAATATGCGAGCCTCTTATGCAGCAAATTTCACACACATATATTATTGATTACCATTACCACAGCAGCAGCGGCTGTCATATTAAGCCGTTATTTATTGAAAAGCCATTCAAAAATCAATGAAAAAGCCCTCAATTGACAAAAAAATACAAAAAATGTAAAATTACCTTAATATTTTTTTGAAATCTTATTTGATATTTCAATTTAATTTAAGGAATAAAAATGACGATTTTAGTATATATAGTAGTTCTTCTCTTTTCAGTAATAATCCACGAAGTCGCGCACGGCTATGTTGCCTATATAAGAGGCGATGACACCGCCAAAAGATCCGGCCGCATTACCTTAAACCCAATACCGCACATAGATTTGTTCGGCAGCATTTTACTTCCGGCGTCGCTTGCCATAATGCACGCTCCGGTACTTTTCGGCTGGGCAAAGCCCGTTCCCGTGAACTTTGCAAGGCTTAAAAATCCGCGCGTGGATGTGCCTCTTGTTTCAGTGGCAGGGCCTTTATCCAATATACTGCTTGCTGTTATTTCCGCTATGTTAATAAGGGTAATAAACTTTTTCCCGGGGCTTTATGCTTTAGAATTTGCAAAATCCTTTGAAGCTTTGCTGTATATGATGGTAGTGGTAAACATAGTTTTGCCTATCATTAACCTTATACCAATACCCCCTCTTGACGGTTCAAAGGTAGTAACATACTTCATGCCAAGAGAGCTTGCTTACAAATACTTAAATATAAATCCGTACTTATGCTTTGTGGTGTTGCTTATTTTGCTGTGGTCCGGGGTTATTTGGAAACTGATAGCTCCAATAATAAACTTTTGCGTCGCTGTTTTGGTTGGCGTTCCGGCGGCATAAATATTAAGAGGAAAAATGCGTAAAAAAGTTTTGTCGGGTATGCGCCCTACTGGCAGATTGCATTTAGGCCATTATTTCGGCGCTTTAAAAAACTGGGTTGATATGCAAAATGAATATGACTGCTATTATATGTCAGCCGATTGGCACGCCCTTACGACCGATTATGCCGATACTTCAAAAATCGATGAAAATACATTTGAAATGGTTACCGACTGGCTTACGGTCGGCATCGATCCTAAAAAAAGCATTATATTCAAACAATCCGCGGTACCGCAGCACAGTGAACTGTTTTTAATTTTATCTATGATAACCCCGCTGGGGTGGCTTTACAGATGCCCGACTTACAAAGAACAGCTTAATGAAATAAAAAATAAAGATTTAAACAACTACGGTTTTTTAGGCTATCCCGTTTTGCAGGCGGCGGATATTTTGCTTTATAAGGCTAATGAAGTGCCTGTAGGGGAAGACCAGCTTTCACACTTGGAATTAACAAGGGAAATAACAAGGCGTTTTAATAATTTTTACGGCGGTATTTTAACCGAGCCGCAGGCAAAGCTTACCAAATCCGCCAGAGTTCCGGGGCTTGACGGCAGAAAGATGTCAAAATCTTACGGAAACTCGATTTTTATGGGCGAAGATGACGACTCCATGAAAACTAAAGTAAAGGATATGTTCACAGACCCTTTAAAGATAAAAAAAGACGATCCCGGTCATCCGGACGGCTGCGTTGTTTTTGCTTTTCATAAAATTTTTAATGAAAACTACGGGTTAAGGGAAGCCGAATGTAAAGCAGGCAGCATAGGCTGCGTGGCGTGCAAAAAGCAGCTTATGGAAATGTTGTCGGCGTTTATGAAACCGTTCGCGGAAAAGAGAACAGAAATAGCCGGCGACAGGGCAAACCTTGAAAAAATTATAAAAGACGGTACGGAAAAAGCAAAAGAAACAGCTTCCCAAACTATGAAAGAAGTCAGGGAAGCTTTAAAATTTTAACACGGGATTATTATGGTTTATGATATTCATCTTGACGCGTTTGAAGGCCCTCTAGACCTTCTTTTGCATTTAATAAAGAAAAATGATTTGGAAATAAGCGAGATAAAAATCGCCGATATTACATCGGAGTATTTATCGTATATCGATATGATGAAAGATCTCAATATTGACATTGCTGGCGAATTTCTTGTTATGGCTTCGACGCTTATGCAGATAAAAGCCAAGACTCTGCTGCCGTCTGACGGCGGTAAAGACGGCGATGAAGAAGATCCGTTTGACCAGCTGAAAAACAGGCTTGCGGAGTACCAGAAGTATAAAGAAATCGGCAAACTGTTGTCATATAAAGCTATTGAAAACTCGCAGATTTATTACAGGCCCGCGCCCGTAATAAATAAACATGATTATGTTCTTGACGCTTCGATTTTTGATCTTATGGGAAGTTTCCGCGACGCGTTAACCGCTCTTCCGGAAAGCGTCAAAGAGATTATGTACAAAGAAATACCTATTGAAACAAAGATAAGGGAAATTCTCGATATACTTGAAGGCAAACAGTATATATCTTTTAGCGAAATTTTGAAGATGCAAAATACGAGAATGGCGCTTATTGTGTGTTTTATGGCTGTTCTTGAGCTAATAAAAAGCAGGCAGATTGCCGCGAAGCAGTCTGAATTATTTTCAGAAATCAGGATTTACAGGGTTTATAATGAAATAAAGCCCGAAGCAAAAGAAACTGAAGAAGTTTTTGATTTTGCACAAGAGAATAAAACTTATAATGAAAGTCAGGAAGCGCCCGCGCCGGATTTAGAGCTTGTTTCTGAAGATAATTCTGATATAATAGATGAAAACCGAGAGGATCAAGATGGAAATTTCTGAAGTAAAACAGGTTTTAGAGGCTCTTCTTTTCGTCTCAGAAAGGCCTTTGAGTTTAAAAGAGCTTAAAGACATTGTAAAAGAAGATTATGCCGATACTGCCAATATAGAAAATCTTCTTAACGAGCTTAAAACAGAGTATGACAGTCTTAATAAACCCTACGAAATAAAATTTGTGGCTGACGGGTGGACCTTTGCGACAAAAACTAACTTTTCCCCATGGATAAAAAAGCTATATAAAGAAAAAAATGTTTTAAAGCTTTCTCCTTCCGCTTTGGAAACGCTTGCCATGGTTGCGTATAAGCAGCCGATAACGAGAGCCGAAATTGATGAAATAAGAGGCGTGGAATCTTCAGGCGTTTTGGATACGCTCCTTGAAAGAAAACTTATAAAAATAGTAGGCAGGAAGGAAGCCCTTGGCAGGCCGCTTTTGTACGGTACGACGCAGGAGTTTTTAAAACATTTCGGGTTGGCCCATTTAAGCGAACTTCCTTTAATTGAAGATGTGCCCAAAGAAGCGCAGCAGACGGAAAATGTTCCGGAGCCCGAGCTTCCGTTTGACGGAAATATTGAAAATACGGAAAATAATTCGGATGTAAGTGTCGGCGCGCCTGATGGTACCGTTAATGAAATCAGTGCAGAAGAATCGGGAATTGTTAATGAGCCGTCAGCTGCCGCAGATAATGAAACGGTTCGAAATAATAACGAAGCTGATAATACGGATGAAACTGCCGAAGAGATAAAAACAGAATAATTATTGTTTGTCAGTTGATAATTATATATAATATGCGAAAAGATTTTTACGGAAAAGGTGAGAATTAATGGATGAAAATCAATCTCAAAACGGCTTAGATTTAGGATTATTTATTAATGATCAGTACGTAACAGTCAAAAAGATAGGGCAAGGCGGTTTCGGCGTTGTCTGGCAGGCTTATGATTTCAGTTTAAGAAATTTTATCGCTATAAAAGAACTTTTAAGCGAGTATTCCGAGCCGAAGTTTGTCGAAATGTTTTATAAAGAAGCTTTAATAGCAAAAAATATTATTCACGACAATATAGTCCGCGTACAACATTTTTGGAAAGGCAGCAACGGGTCGTACTATATATCGATGGACTTTGTCAGGGGTATTGATTTAGAAGATTTAGTCAAAAGATGCAATGAACTTAATATAAAAATACCATGGGAATTATCTGTTTTAATATGTATCAGCATGCTCAAAGCCATAGATTACGCAAACCGCGTGGCAAGAGATTCAATCACCGGCAAACCTTACGGAATAGTATACCGCGACATCTCCCCCGGGAACGTTTTAATTTCATTTGACGGTAATGTTAAACTCAGCGATTTTGGTATTGCCAAAACCGCCGAAGAAATAGAAGAAGGCATGCAGCAGAAAGTTGTTACCGGAAAATTTCCTTATATGTCTCCGGAGCAGATAAAAGGCCTTCCTGATATAGACCACCGCTCCGACATTTTTTCTATCGGCGTTGTTTTTTATGAAATGCTTACAGGCCAGCAGCTTTTTACCGGAGAACCTTCCGAAGTAAAAAATAAAGTTTTAAGCGCGAAGTTTGACTCTGCAGTCCTTGCGGGTCTCGGCCTTCCTTATGAAATAGGGGAAATTATTTCTAAAGCTCTCGAAAAAGACAGGGAAATAAGATATGACAGGGCGATTGAGATGTACCGAGATCTCAGAAGGCTTTTAAAAGGCGTTGAAACTGAAGATTTGGCGGTAGAGCTTGCGTCTTTTGTTACGAAAGCAATGCACAAAGAACATGAAAACTCTGAAAATATATTAAACCTTGTAAAAACTCTTGACAGACAGGAAATCAAAAATAACGGAGCAATACCAAGAATAGTTTGTTCCGATTTTATTGTAGGAGATTTATCAGACTCTACGCAGGCTACGGGCTCGTCACCGGACAATGCAGTGCAATCTGCGGAAAACAGCCAGCAGCCAGTGATGGCAGGCGTGCCTTTATCCGTTGGTTTAGGCAGTACGCCTGCAAGACCCCAGCCGCAAAGAGCTGTTCCTCCGCCACCGCAGTCGGCCGAAGCCAAAGGGAAAACAGTTTTTGAAGAAGTAGGTGACTGGCTTGTAAATAAATTTAAAGAATTGAAAGGCAAATTAATAAAAATTGCGATTGCGGTCGTTGTCGCTTTGCTCTTATTTTTGGTGCTTGATGTTTTTGTGCAGATAACGCCTTTTGGAAAGAGCGTCTATGCAAGATTATACCCGCCGGATGTTGTCATCACTACAGTTCCTTCCGGGGCGACTGTCGGTATGAAAACCAAAGACGGCGACATTATACTTCAAAATGCAAGTTCACAATCTCCTATAGCATTAAGAAAAGTACAGCCGCAGACATATATAGTTACTGCTTTGAAAGAAGGCTTTGCTCCGGTACAAAAGGTCGTAAGGATAGAAGAAAGAAGCAGCAGATCAAAAAAATCGGCACATGAACCCATTACTTTAATATTTGATTTTATGCTTGATGTCAATTCCGTTCCTGAAGGCGCGGATGTTTATGTTGACGGCAATAAATTTGGCGTTACGCCTTGCAAAATACAGCTTCAGGCAGGGGAGCATACCGTAAGGCTTGCTCTTACGGGATATGAGGATTTAGGTTCAAAAGCAAAAGAATCAAGAGAAGGGCAGTGCAATATAGATTTTTCAAAACCCAATAAAGAAGATATGTTTGGCGGAGTTGACAAGCGTTATTGGGAAACTGATATGAAAAACGTTAACGGCGAAAATGTTTTTGCCATAAGCGGCCATATGTTTAAGCAGTTTAAATTTACGTCTGTACCGCAAGGGATGATGGTGCATATTGAAGGAGAAGGTCAGCCGAGAGGGCTTACTCCTTTAAACGCCAATATAAAAGCGGGTAATTATAAAGTCAGAATGATGGACCCTGAAGGGCGTTACGGCGAAGCTTTAAAGCAAATTTCAGTATCCGCCGAAGCTCCTTCCGAACTCTATGTGCTTATGAACAAGCTTATATCTTTCAGAGTCAGGGCAAAAAACAATCCTGCTGAATCATTTATTTCCAAGGTAACGATACAGGGCAAAGAGTTTAATACCTCCAGAAATGTCGGTACAGGCAAACCTGTTATAGTGCCTCTTCCTAGCGGAAAGTATAATTTTACGTTTACCGCTGATGAATTTAAGCCTTTTGTGCTCAAAAATATGGATATTGCAAATATAACTTCCGTGACTGCCGATATGGAGTATGCGCAGGTCGCGTTTAACCTTTCAGTAGTTTATATGGATATGGACAAAGAAGTGCCTGTAGAAAATGCATATGTACATATGTATGATAAAGCTGAAGATAAAGAAAAAATTGTAGGGAAAACAGATGCAAAAGGCTTATTAGTAGAGAAGCGCGATGTTGGGACTATTAAAGGAAAAATAAATGCAAAAGGTTATTTGAGTGAATCTTTTGAAGTGGTTGTAAATCCAGGCAAGAGTTTTAACCATAAAGTTATTCTCGTTCCTGAAGCGCCTATTGAACCGTTAGAAACAATTGGCGACTTGCCTGTTATATCAACTCCTGCGGCAGCTGCCAGGCCGTCAAGGATTCCGGCAACGCCTGACCAAACTCCGAAACCTGCCGAAAAGCCGAAAAACGAGCAGGAAAATCTTACGGTTATAGTATGTCCTAACTGCGGGTATATAAATACTGTGCCGGCTGGAAGAAGATTAAGATTCTGCGTAAATTGCGCAAGACCTTTAAGGTAAGAGGTATTATGAAAAAATTTGCTAAATTGTTAGTTGTACTATTTGCGGGAATTTTGTTTTTTAACGCGGCAACTTTTGCCGCCGACATCAACAAAATTATGTCTTTTCAGGGAAGGCTGACTGACAGCACCGGATACCCGATTTCAGGAACAGCCCAGAGTTTTGTTTTTACAGTTTACGATGCTCCTTCGTTAGGAAACACCATTCTTACCGTTCCGCAGACTCTGGATGTTGTAGGGGGGATATATACTACGACATTAGATTTTTCATCAGTAAGTACGGCAAATGCTGATAAAGCGCTTTATATTGAAGTCAGATATAACGGCAGCACGATAGGCACAAGAACGCCTATAACTGTAAGCCCGTACGCGTTAACCGTTGTTAACGGGGCGATAACATCAAGTAAAATAGCTTCAAATTCTATGTCAAACCCATTTCCTATAGTTGTTTCTACTGCCGCATATTCTTCAACTTCTACGTATGCATTAAACGCACCCTCCGTAAGCAGTCCTACGTTCCAGACATTAACTGTTACCGGAGTATCGACTCTTAACGATAATGTAACCATAGCATCCGGAAAAAGTTTAAATATAAGCGGTGTAGGTTTAAGTTTTGGCTCTTTTAATACAAGCTATACAGGGCTTGTTGTAGGTTCCAGTATGAAAGTTGAAGGTATTATTTCCTCTACTGACGGAATACTGCAGACAAATGCCGACCTTGCCGAAATCTATCCATCGGATGATATGCTTGAACCCGGAGATGTCGTGGTTATTTCAACTTCAAAAGACGGTTATATTGAAAAATCTAAAAAAGCCAATGATAACAGGGTAGCCGGAGTTATTTCTACTGAGCCGGGAATAGTTTTAAACGCGGCAGAAAAAGGTTATAAACTTGCCTTGGTTGGCAAGGTTCCGGTAAAAATTACAAATGAAGGCGGCCAGATAAAACGCGGCGATATTTTAGTTGCTTCTTCAAAACCAGGATACGCGATGAAAGCCAAGGACCCGAAACCCGGTACAATCATAGGCAAAGCCCTTGAAGACGCGTCTTCAAATAATACTATTATGGCATTGGTGAACCTGCAATGAGAAAAATATTATTTATTTTCATTACATTTATAATGTCTTTGTTTGCCTGTCAGGTGTTTGCGCAGAGCAATGAAATTAATTTTACAAACGGCAGCGTGATGAACGCGCCTTCGTCTAATTCGCAGTTTACGCACTCCAGTTCTATAAATGACGGGATTACTGTAAGCGCGCAGAATTTGGATTATATTTTAGATTCAGGCCATTTGGCTTATATGGAAGCTCCTTCAAACCCCAATATAGTTTTTTATAATGAAACTCCACAAACTACGTCAACAACTCCTCTTAATGTAACTAATGCTACCATAGGCGTAACAGCTAATGTCGGAATACCGTCAGCATACATAAGGCAGGTAGGTTATAAAATTTCATCCACGCCTCCTACAGATGAAAACGGGCCGTTTAATATTATATATACGTCAACTACTGCCGAGTCGCAAAAATTGCAGACTGTTACGGTTTCACATGATAATGTTGTTTTTAATTCAAGCATTAACTATATACAATGGTATGCCCAGTATGCGCAGGTTTCAGGGACTGATCCGGGAACATCAACCGGTAATACCGCTACATATATAATTTATATAGCCACAGACCTTGCAAGTTCTGTGACTATATTACAGCCTAAAGCTGTTGCTTCGGCCAAACCGCAGATAACTGCTAACGTGCGCTCTAAAGTAGGATTTTCGCCGACAGATACCTTGAAAGTAGAGATAGCGCAGGGGCCTTCTTATTTATCGGTTTTCTACTCAACTACCGTAAGTCCTTCAGACAGCGGAATTTTTAACAATGAAGGCGTATTAAATTATACATATGACGGCAGTCCGCTTTCTTCAGGCAGCAGTTATAAAATGACTATTACTTATACAGGCAGTGACTTGGTGCCGGTATCAAGTTCAGAAACGTTTAAAGTTAACTCCGAGGCAATTTCAGACCTTTTGCCGTTCCCTTCGCCGTATAACCCTAAAAAAGGCAAGATGCGCATAAGGTTTGTTTTAGATGAAGATTCAAATATAACGATAAATATATATGACAGAGCTGGGAAATTCGTAAGCAAAGTTGTTGATTCCCAGAGATACTCCGCGGGGGTGAACTATGCGGACTGGTATGGAAAAAGCTATTCCAATGACGGTTTAGCCAATGGCGTGTATATTTGCGAGATTATAGCAAAGGGCAGCAAAGAAAACAGACGGTATACATCTTTTGCGATATTAAGGAAATAACATGAAAAAAATATTAAAAACAATTATTCCCTTTTGTCTGTTAGCGGCAATGTCCTCCGTATCTTATGCGGAATACGGCGGTGCGGCATTTTTAAAAAAAGGAGTCGGCGCGAGAGCCTTGGGTATGGGCGGCGCTTTTACGTCGGTAAGCAATGATACAAGCGCGATGTACTGGAATCCCGCAGGTTTGGCACAAATTCAGGATTACAGCATAACCATGATGGGGTCAGCGGGCGCTTCAAGCGAATGGCCTGGCCTCGAAGACGTGGTGCCTACGCATAATTTCTTTGCTCTTTCCGTGCCTATGAATAAGTTTACGAACTTTTTCGGTGATTCCGTTTTTGCATTAGGTCTTATAAACTCACATATGGATAATGTCATACAATCCGATGAAGACGAAAATTATTTAGGCACATTCGGCGACACTCAAAACGCTTTTTACCTTTCATGGGGTATGCCGCTTTGGCAGCAGAATACAAACCTTTATATAGGCGCTTCAGTAAAGTATATAAGTGAAAAAATGGACAGCATTAACGGTGAAACGGCGTCAGGTTACGATGTGGACGCGGGCGTTATATACAATATTTTTGAGACTTTGAATTTCGGCTTGTTTATAAATAAAGGCGCTACCATGAAGTGGGAAGGCGGTGATGATTCCGCGCCTCTTACGTCAAAATTCGGCGTTTCAAACACTTTCGGGCTTGGCGAAGGCTTTCAGCTTCTGGGCGCTTTGGATATAGTGCAGGCGCAAAGAGAACCGCTCAGCACAAATTTGGGTGTTGAATTCAGTTATCTTCCGGGATTTGAAGGTTATACTCTCGGTTTTAGTGCTTTCCATTTAAGAGGCGGCATAAACGGATATGCATTGGAAGACCGTTACGACGTGAAGAGTGAGATAAACGAAAATGTAACATATAATGTAGGTTTTGGTATAGATGTTATAGTGTTCGGAAAGTTCCTGCAGCTTGATTATGCGCTTTCTATGGGTAACCTTTTTGACCAGCAAAATAAATTTTCGCTAAATTTTTATTTTTAGGGGTAAATGATGAAAATTAATAAACTATTATCTTTGGCTGTATCGGCATTTTTAATTTTCAATGCCTCGGCTGTTTTTGCGGCTGCAAAACGCGATGTGACAGACCCTGTTTTAAGGGAAATGATAAATGAATTCAGCAAAAAAATGCCGAAATTTATCGATAAATACGGTGAAACGGTTTTTGTTGCGGATGAGCCTGTAACAAGGGGATCTCTTTTGTCGGCATTTTACGAGTATGATAAAAGATTGAAAACATCACCTTTGGACGTTTCAGCCACTGTTTCAAAACAGGACTTTGACGCATTGAAAAATAAAGTAACTTTGTTGGAAAAATCGTCAAGTACGGCACAGGGAAAAGCGTCCGGCGGTTCTATTGATACCGTAAAACTCATTTCCGAATTGGAACCTAACATGCCTACGCTTTTGGACAACAGTTTGAAAAATTCTAAAGTTTTCAGGGAGCTTCAGTCGCAGGTTTCAACGGGCGGCGGCAGAGGCACCGGCACCGGCGGAAGCGGTAACTATGCTTCCATTAATAAAGAAATAGTTGATTTAAATGAAAGAGTTGATATGCTCTCAAAAAAACTTGATTCAAATGCTGGTGTTAGTTCGGAAGAAAAATCATCATCTATGAGCGGCGCTACAATTGCGACGATTAGTTTAGGAATAACAATGATAGCTGCGCTTTTTGTAGCCAGGTAAAAGGAGCATTCTAATGCCAAGACTGTTATTGAAACGTAAAGAAGAAATACTGGGCGAATACATTTTAAGACGCAAACAGAGAATTTTTATCGGCAGCAAAAAAGGCAATGATATCCTTATAAAAGATAAAAACGTTTCAGAGCATCATTGCAGCATTATATTTGCAGACGGCAGATATTTTGTTAAAGACCAGAACACCATTACTGGCACAAAAGTTAACGGTAAAACAGTTTCTGAAAAAGAACTTGAAAGCGGCGATGAAATTGGAATAGCCAACTATTCAATAGACGTTCTTCCTGATATCGCTCAAAAACCGGAATTTTTACTTCTGGGCATATACGGCAAATTTCTCGGAAAGAAATATTCATTAAAAGACACGGATACTTTTATAGGCAGAGAGCAGTACTCGCCCAGAGGCATTGAAAACGATATAGTACTTGCCGGCGATATGACCGTTTCCAAAGGGCATGCTAAAATTTCAGTAAATAACGGCGTTTTTACGGTTACAGATGTCGGGAGTACCGGTGGAGTCGCTGTAAACGGGCAAAAAGTAGGGCAGCTTAACAGCATGAATATAGAGCCAGGCGATGAAATTTCAATCGGAAGATCTATCTTTAGGTTTGTTAATGCGAAAGACGAAGATTATTCTCTTCCTTCCAGACAGCAGATATTTTTGCTTAAACTTCTTAAACCTCTTGCTATAGGCGTTACCGCGGCTGCATTGGTTGTTTCAATCCTTTTGATATGGTTCGGATGGTCCGGTATTTCACTTTTAAACAGCAAACCGCAAAAATTAAGCCTTGAAATTAACAACTCTTTCAGAAAAGATACGCCTCTTAAAAGCCCTGAAGATTACGATATTACGTCTACTCCCGCAATCGGTGATGTGAACGGTGACGGCAAGAATGATATAGTTATGCTTGCTTCAGCGGGTTTTCTTTACGCGTGGGACGGCAAGTCTGGCGAACCTTTGTGGAGACAGGTTGAAATATTTAATTCAGGACAAACTTCTCCGATGCTTGTTGATGTAAATAATGACGGCATTAAAGATATTATTACGCTTTCAGATTCGTCTATGCTGTTTATATATGACGGCCAAACCGGCGGACAGATTAGGAGAGAAATCCTCGGCGGAGTTATTTCAGCAATGACGCCTTTAGTCGCGGACCTTACCGGAAACGGTAAAATGGATGTTGTGGTGTGCTCGGAAGACGGAGCGGTACACTTTCTTTACAATGTCGGCTTTGAGTCTGATTATGAAAGGTATACCGAGTTTGTTGAAGGGCCTTTATACGCAAGCCCTGTTTTATATAGAGCAAAAGATATGCCTGTGATGGTTGTTGTCGCAAGCAATGCGGGCAAAGTATATTTAATTGACGGAAAATCAAGATCTAAAAAGACAATTGATTTGGTAGAAAAGACAGGGAAACCTCATCTTATTGCAGGAGCGCCTGCAGTGGGTGATGTAAACGGCGACGATATTCCTGATATTGTGGTACAATCAAATGTTCCGCAGTACGTTTCAGCTATAGATGTTAAAAATTTATCCGTCAGATGGACATATTTTGTTGAACCTACGCCGCCTTCCGGCCCTAAACATAATGCTTCGCCTTTGGTAGCAAATCTTACAGGCGCCAAAACCGGCGGTGACGTTTTTGTTGTTTCGGCAAACGGTTCAATTTTGGGTTTAAAAGGAAATACGGGGTATCCTTCCGGGGAACTTTTATGGAAAATGTCTCTTCCCGAAGCTAAAAGAATGATAGGTTCGCCCGCAATGTATGATTTTGACAAAGACGGCCTTATGGAGTTTGTGGTTCCGACAGAAGACGGCAGGATACTTGTAGTAAAAAGCAATACAAGGCGCAAAGAGTTTGAAATCATGGCGGAAGCAAGGGCGAGCAATATGCCTATAACGTCATCTCCAGTGATCGGAGATATATTTGGCACCGGCAGATTGCAGATTATGTTTGCTAATTCAATGGATGCGCTTCAGATAGTTGATACAAACGCAAAAATTGTTAAAAATCTTGCAGTCTGGCCTATGTTTTTAGGAAGCCCAGCGCATGACGGCTTTGACGGGCTCGGGGCGTATAAGTCAAAATACCAAAAAATGTTGTTTATCGGCATTATACTGCTGGCGGTTTTTCTTGCCGTCAGGATCAGGCTTGCCGTATCCAGAAATTCGAAAAGGGTTAAGGTTCAGTTTTTATGAGGATTTCTTATTTTGCCAAAACCGATACCGGAATTATCAGGAAAGAAAATCAGGACGCTTTCGGCGTAAATCCTGAAAAGGATTTCTATGTCGTATGCGACGGTATGGGCGGCGGCGCCGCAGGTGACTTTGCGAGTAAATGCGCTGTTGAAGTCATATTAAAATCTTTTGACCATTTAAATGAAAAACAAATCAATGAAGTGACCGGCGGGTATGTGGATACTGAAATTATGCGCCCTGTCGCGTCAATAATGCTTGCCAACAGAATGCTCCATAACCTTACGCAAAAATATCCGAAACTTGCCGGAATGGGCACTACTGCCGCTGCTGCAAGGTTTGAAAGCGAAACTTCGCTTCTCCATATGTATCATACTGGAGACAGCAGAATATACAGAATCAGAGGCGGCGTAATTGAGCTTCTTACGAAAGATCATTCAAAGGTAAATGAGCTTATAGATGAAGGCAAGATGCGCGAAGAAGACGTTAAAACCGCCGAAATGCAAAGCATGATAACAAGAGCTTTGGGAACCGGTTCTACCGTTAAGGTAGACTATAAGGCGGTTGCCGTAAAACCAGGCGATTATTACATAATGTGTACTGACGGATTAAACGGCGAAATTGAAGATGCGGTTATTAAAGGCATAGTTGACATACATAAAGGCAATCTTACCGCCATAGCTAATGAGTTAATTATAGCGGCAAACAATTCAGGCGGAAGGGATAATACTACGGTAATAGCCCTTAAAGTTGACGAAGATGACGCTTATTATGAGGTTCCGGAATCTTATGTATACAATGTAATGACTTTTAGCGATGATACCGCGCTGCAGACAAATGCAGAAGATAAGCTTTTATCGAAGTTTTCCAGATACTTTGATTTTACCGTTCCTAAATCCGCAAGAGAAGTAAACTATATTAAAAATCCGTTTGTCGTGGCTGTTTTAGCTGTGGCTGTTATTGCGGGATGCATATTTCTGGTCTCTTATTTTGAAAAAATGCCTTCAAAGGAATTTCACGAGTTTACCGGCAATACTTCCGGAGTATACCTTGATATACGCACTACAGGGGATGACCGTACTGATTTTATTTTAGCTACAAAGGATAAAATATCAAGGCTTGAAGTTTTGAGAGACACTTTAAAAGAAAAAGATATTTACACGATTCCTCTTGCTAATGTTCAAATTTTTATTGAAGAAAAAGCAGGACCTAACAAATTTGTAGGGATTTCTTCAACAGAGCCGGTGGAAGTAAAACTGCCAAAAGGCGAATACACAATGACATTGTCTTATCCGGAATATAAGATTTTGAATGATAATTATGATTTTGTGGATTCGGTAAAACTGTCCCTGGAATTGTCAGGGGCTATAGGACATAAAACAATATTAATGTTGCCGGAAAAAGTGGGGGATAGCCGTGACTAACCAAAAAAACAGAAAGATTCTTATTGTGGATGATGACAGTTCTTTTGTGGATTCTTCGGAAACGATTTTGAAAACGAAAGGTTTTGATGTCGCAAAAGCTGCAAACGCCGAAACGGCTTTTGAAGCATTATCGACAGAAAAACCGGATTTGGTTTTGCTTGACGTTAATCTTCCGGATAAAAACGGTTTTGAAGTTTTGCGCGCCATGAAAAAGAGTAAAAATTTCATGAATACGCCGGTTATACTTATTACCGGAGATATGACCGTGCAGATTGATAAGGGTTTTTCCGAAGGCGCGGATGATTGCATATTTAAGCCAATAAACATGGAAAAACTTGTTGCAAGCATCAACAGGCTTTTGAAATGACAAAAAACTTCTGTAAAACATTATTGGTTTTTACTTTGATGCTTTCGGCCACGAATATAATGTTTGCAGCCGACAGAGTTTCCGCGTCTAAAATATTTTTGTTTAACTATGACCCCAATTCAGAAGCGATGGGAGGGACTATCGCTTCTTTTTCAAAAAACCCTCTGGCTTTTATTAACAGCCCCTCCGCAAACTTTAACGTATTATCAAGCAGGATAGATTTTTCAGTCATTTCGGCTTTTGACGGCTTGTACGGCGGCGCGGCCGCTTTCATGTTTCCTACAGATTATGGAAATATATCCGTTGCTGCCGCGTATAATGATTTCGGTGACGCGGAAATTTATACTTCAAACGGCACAACCTTAAAACACAATGCCGCATTTTATTTAAATTATGTGTTTCCTCTTTCAAGCGAAATTCCTGTTTATACCGATAAAGGCGGACTTGGTTTAACCTTAAAAGGTTATCAATTTGCTTCAGAAGACGCTTCTAAAATTTCATTGGCTGCGGATTTTGGCGGACATTATTATTTAGATATGCTTTTAGAAAATTTATGGGCTTTTGCCGCTTTCAGGAATTTAGGCGGTAATGTTGAAATGGATGATGACGGTACTTTTGATATTCCCGGAAACTTCAATGTGGCTTTAAGATACGAGATACCCGCGGCATTGGGGCTTGCGTTTACAGGCGACATAATACAGTTTTTTTCGGAAGGTACAGGGGTTGCCGTAGGCGCTGAAATTTCGCCTGTTTTTCCCGTTACGTTTAAAGCAGGTTGGAGAAATTATGCGGACGGCGCAAATACCGGCGGAACGTGCGGAATATTTTTGAATTTTGACTCATTTAATATAGGTTATTCATTTGCCGCGATGACCGATGACTATAAGGCGAAGCATACTTTCAATTTCGGTTTTATGTTTGGCGGCATATCTGACCAAAATAAGGCTTTTGATTACTACCTCGGTTACAACTTCAATATGGCTAAAGAAGCGTATAAGAAAAAAGATTACATTTCCGCCCGCCAACAGTTTGAAGAAATCCTCGCAATATATCCTGACCACGCCGCTTCAAAGGAATATTTGACGAAAATTATATATGACATGGATATGTATGAAAGATCTTTGGAGATAGATATAAGCAAATGGTTGAGGCGCGCCGATTTGGAGCTTCACAGGAATAACCTTATCAAAGCAAGAAGTTACTATTATAAAGTTTTAGGCATAGATCCGCAGAATCAGGAAGCGGAAGCCGGCCTTGCAAAAGTTAACGAAAGGTTAGCGCGGGTTGAACTGCAGGAAAACAGAAAAAAGAACGAGAAACAGATTATACAGCTATGGAACGAAGGCATGAACTACTACAATGACGGAAACTTCGTTTTTGCCAAAGATAAGTTTAAAGAACTTCTTGTTCTTGACCCCGAAAATGCCGGCGCTCTTAAATATCTTGGCATAATAGACACGCAGGTATCAAAAGTTACTTCAATGCAGTCTGACCAGCTGTTTACGCAAGGCATGGAATACTACAATATCGGAGATTATGAAAGGGCTGCAAAGTATTTTAACGCCGTTTATGCGTCAGACCCCAGCAGAAAAGACGCCAAAGATTATTATGAGCTTTCAAGAAAAGCGCTCAATATGACTTATACCGAAATTTCCAGGCAGGAAAATTTACAGGCGCAGCGCAAAACCCGCCTTGCGGGTAAAGATGACTCGGTATTGTCATCCACCCAAAAAGTACAAAAAGAAATGGAAATTTATTATAACCAGGCTATTGATTATTTCAATGACGGAAAATATGAAGACGCGTTAAAAGCTTTCTCAAGCTTAAGGGAAAAAGCCGTAAGAAATAATTATTATGACCTCAACCAGTCAATAAGGGAGTACTCGGCAAAAGCAAGAGAAGCGCTTTCCGACAGATATTACAAAGAAGGCACTGCACTCGTGAAAAATGACAGGCTTGAAGAATCTCTTGATAAATTTAAAAGATCTCTTGATTATACTGAAAACTACCAGCCGGCAATAAAAGAAAGAGAAAATGTTATGAATACCCTCGCGCAGAGAAATTACGATGCCGCTATAAAAGCGTATGCTTCCGGCAACCGTAAAAAAGCTTTGGAACTCCTAAACAAATCTCTGGAATACAACCCCAATAAAGTTGAAACCAAAAAGGCGATAGACAGAATAAAAGCCTTGGGAGGCTAAATGTCTGAGTTAAGAAGAGATCCTATAATCGGAAGGTGGGTTGTGATAGACCCTTCCAGAAATTTTAATAAAATAGCTGTTTCCGATTCAGACGTTTATCCCAAAGACCATTCCGGGTGCCCGTTTTGCCCCGGGAATGAATCTATGACAAGGCCTGAAATTCTTGCCTACAGCAGCAATCCTAAACGTCTTCCCAATACACCCGGCTGGAACTTAAGGGTAATACCGAACAACCAGCCTATTTTTGCCATAGAAGGAATTTTAAAAAAACGCGCCGAAGGCATGTATGACAGGATGGACGGCATTGGTGCCCATGAAATAATTATTGAAACCGCCGAACACGAAGTAAAAACCAGAACCCCTGAAAACTACGAAACCGTTTATAAAGCCGCTATGGAAAGAATCAAAGATTTAAGAAACGACACAAGGCTTGAATATATCCTTTTTTTCCAAAACCGAGGCGCCGCGGCAAACGCGGTTTTTGAACATCCCCATTCTCAGCTTCTTGCTACGCCTATAGTCCCTAAAAGGATAAGGGAAGAAATTAACGGCGGAAAAAACTACTTTACTTACAAAGAAAGGTGCGTTTTCTGTGATATAGTTTCACAGGAAATTTCCGATGAAACGAGGCTTGTCGCGGAAAATGATTTGTTTATAGCCGTTTGCCCTTACGCCTCAAGATATCCTTTTGAGACATGGATAATTCCAAAAAACCACGGTTCGGATTTTGACGCCGTTCCCGGCAAAGATATAATTTCTTTTTCTAAAATATCTCAGACGGTTTTTTCAAAACTAGGCAATGTTTTGGATAACCCCGCTTATAATGTAATGATACATACAGGGCCTTTGAAAGAAAAAGACCTTCCATACTATCACTGGCATATGGAAATTTCGCCGAGGCTTGCCCGTCCCGCGGGTTTTGAATGGGGTACCGGTCTTTACGTAAACCCTGTCGCGCCTGAAGAAGCTGCAAAATACCTCAGGGAGAGCGAATGAACATTTTGATGGTCGCTTCGGAATGCGTCCCTTTCGTAAAAGTCGGCGGGCTTGCCGACGTTGTAGGCGTTTTGCCGAAATATTTAAAAAAATTAGGGCATGACGTAAGGGTTATAATTCCGAAATACCGCTCAATAGACGGAAAAAAATTTAACCTTCAGACGCTTCCTTACAGGCTACAGGTAAATGTCGGAAAAGACACGGAAAGTTTCAGGATAAAATACTGCGTTACGGAAGACGGCATTACCGTGTATTTTATTGAAAATATGCGCTATTTTAACCGTCCCGGCATATACGGCGTTAATAATATGGATTACGGCGATAACAGGGAAAGGTACATCTTTTTCTGCCGCGCTGCTTTAGAAGCTGCAAAAGCTGTAATGTTCAGGCCCGATATTGTGCACTGCCACGACTGGCAGACAGGCTTAATCCCGGCTTATCTTAAAACTGTTATGAAAAATGACGGTTTTTTCTGGAATACTTCCTCGGTTTATACTATTCATAATATAGCGTATCAGGGTTCTTTTCCTGCGGATACAGTTGAGCTGGCGGGTTTTTCATGGGAAGATTTTACCGTTGATAAGCTTGAATTCTATAACAATGTGAACTTTATGAAAACGGCTATAGATATGGCGGACGCAGTTTCTACCGTAAGCCCTACGTATGCCAAAGAAATAAAAGAGTTTAACGGAAGAGGAATGGAAGTAGTGTTAAACTCAAGGCAGGATGATATTTACGGCATACTAAACGGCATAGATTACTCATACTGGAATCCGGAAACAGACTCTAATATACCGGCAAATTTTTCTAAAGATGACACTTCCGGAAAAAAGATATGCAAAGCTGATTTGCAGAAAATGTGCGGTTTTGAAGTGGATGAAGACGCATATTTATTCGGATGCGTTTCAAGGCTTGATAACCAAAAAGGCTTTGACATTATAATAGACGCTTTGTACCGCTTAAGCGGGCGCAATATGCAATTTGTGATACTAGGTTCAGGAGACCAGACAATACAGTGGTATTTAAACGAGGCAATTGAAAAAATGCCTAAAAACGTAGCTGCTTTTTTTGATTATAACGAGCCTCTTTCCCATAAAATTTACGCGGCTTGTGACGCATATATGATGCCTTCCCGTTTTGAGCCCTGCGGTTTAAGCCAGATGATAGCCCTTTCTTACGGCACTATACCTGTAGTAAACAGGACCGGCGGTTTATCTGATACGATAGAGTATTATTATATGGGAAAAGGAAACGGTTTCAGGTTTAATATAACCTACGGTGAAAATTTTGTGGAAACAATTTTAAAATCTGAAAAAGTGTTTAGAGACAAGCGGGATTGGGCAAATTTGATGCAAAATGCTTTTGACAGCAATTTTTCATGGGATAAATCCGTTTTAGAATATGAACAGATGTATAAAGACGTTATAAATAAAAAGCAGTATGAAGCAGTTTTTATACGGAGTTGATTTATGGAAAAAGTTTCGCTTAAGCCGTTTTCAAAATCTTTAAAATTTGTTGCGCTTGCTGTTGTAAGCGCCGCGGCGGTTTTGCTTGCCAACCATTATTATGAAATTTATGAATACGAAAAACAGATGTCATCGCAGCTTAGCATTACGGTTTTTATAGATAAAGCCTGCCAGGACGGCGAACAGGTATGTGACGCCCTTAATTCTTTGGGGCTTGTATCTGTCGGCGAATATGTAAGCGCGGAAAGCGCCTACACCAAAGCGATTGAAAAGAACCCTTTTCTCAAAGAAATTTCTGTCCCCGGCGATACCGGTTACTTTCAGTCTTATGTAAAAGCCTTTCCTTCAAAGCTGCCTACTGACGAATATCTGGTTATAGCAAGAAACGCTATGGCGGAAGTTAAAGATGTTGACGAAATTGTCTTTGATAAAGACGGCTTCCGGCAGTATGTGCAGGCAAAAAACTTTTTAACATTTTACAGGGATTTTGCGTTAATATTTGCGTTGGCCATATTCTTTTTATTTATAGTGCAGTCCGCGCTTTTTATAGCTGAAAAAGAGCAGAATTACAGAAAGCTGATAACAAACGTATTAGCGTATTTGCTGGCTGCCGCTGGAGGTTTTTTAGCCGTATGGTGTGTTTGCCAGTATATCCAATATCCTCTTTTAGTGGGCGAAAAATCGATATTTTTGATACTTTCCATTACAGCCGCGCTTGGGATAATTTTTAAAGATTAATATGAAAATTAAATCAGTTTTGACTTTTACTTATGTTATAGTGTTATGCGCTTCTTTTACTTTCGCGCAGGATAAAAGCGCCGAAATAAAACAGCAGTCAAAGCAGCTTTCTGATGTGAAAAAGTCGATCCAGCAGAAGCAAATTGAAAAAGATAGGCTTGTTATGCAGGAAAAAGTTTTCAAAAGAGAGCTGAAAACTTTAAACGAATCCATAGAAAAAAACGAAAAAAATATATCAAAGATAGCAAATGATATAAAAACCGCGGAAAAAAACCTCTCTAAAGCTTCAAATCAATATAATACCGCATATCAAAAGCAGAATGACTGGAATCAGTCCGTTTTAGATGAAATTGAACTCTATAATAAGAAAACTTTTGAAGTTTCTTATGAAAAAGACCCTGTTGAGTATAAAATAAGGGAAGCCGCGCTGCAATATAAAAAAGAAAATTTTGATAAAGAAAGCAAAGCCGTTGACATTTCCGCTTCCGATATAAAAAAATGGGAAAAAGCGAAAAGCGAACTGCTTTCTTTAAGACAGCAGGAAAATAAGTATATGCAGGAAAGAAAAAAGCTGATGGCGGAAAAGAATAAACTGCTTAAAAGCACTTCCGGCAGAAGAGCTGCGGCGGAAGAAGAGATAAAAACATTAAACGAAAGCGCGAAAGCGATGCAAAATCTTATAAAAAAGCTTTCGGAAACCAATAAACAAAAGCCGAAAGAAACGGTAATACGCACGCCGTCTTCCGGAGCAAAAAGAAAAAAATCGCTTCCGTGGCCCGTTGAGGGCAAAGTTGCCGTTAAATTCGGAAAGAGCAAACATCCGGAGCTTGATACTTATGTAATAAGCAACGGCATAAAGATCAAAGCTGCTGATTTCAGCGAAGTTAAAAGCGTTGATTCCGGACAGGTTGTGTTTACCGGAGAGTTCCGTTCTTACGGAAAAGTTGTTATAATAGACCACAGGGATTCTTATTTCAGCGTTTACGGACAGCTTGGGCAGATATTAGTGAAAGATGACCAAAAAGTTTCCAGGGGTACTGTACTTGCAAAGCTTGGAAAAAGCGGTGAAAGCATCCTCTATTTTGAAATAAGGCAGGATAACTCTCCTGATGACCCGTTGCTGTGGCTCAAAGCAAAGTGACATAGGCAGGTTTTATACCATTTCTTTTGTAATCCGGCGTTTGGCGCGGGGCATATTGTCGCTTAATTGTAAAATAAATTAAATAAATATAATGGAGAAGAAAATGATTTTTTTAAGGAAGTTGTTGTTTTTTACTTTGGCGCTGCTTATTCTTTCCACCGGTTCATTCGCGGCGGCGGCATCCGATGAAACTTATGACAAGCTGAAACTTATGGTCGACGTGATGGAAATAATAAATACAAGCTACGTTTCAGAAGTTGACTCTAAAACTCTTGCTGTAGGCGCGATAAACGGCGTTGTGCGCACATTAGACCCATTTTCGCAGTATATGGAAGAAAAAGCCTATAAAGACATGAAAAATGAAACCGAAGGCGCTTACAGCGGAATAGGTTTAAGGATAATGGTAAAAAACGGTTTTATAACGATCGTCTCGCCTATACCCGGCACGCCGGCGTATAAAGCGGGGATTCTCCCTGAGGACAGAATTATCAAAATAGATGATAAGTCCGCCGTTAATATGTCCAGCGATGAAGCTGTTGATTTAATGAGGGGAAAAGCCGGCACTAAAGTAAAAATTACTATGTCGAGAGATAATGTTTTAGAGGAAATCGTATTTAATCTTACAAGAGAAAAAATTAAAATAGAAACCGTCAAAAGCACTATGCTTGAAGGCGGCATCGCTTATATAAGGTTGTCGGAGTTTAACGCGCAGAGCGCGGCGGATTTGCAGAAAGCTTTGCTTGAATTTTCTAAAAACGGGATGAAAGCGGCGGTTTTGGATTTGAGAAATAACCCGGGCGGGCTTTTGGATTCCGCCATAGACGTTATAAGCATGTTTACAAAAGATAAAACGCTTGCCCTTTCAACGAAAGGAAGGGTTGAAGAGATGAAAAGGGAGTACTTTACTAAAGGAAGCGGCGAGTTTGCCGATATTCCTTTGGTTGTTTTGGTAAACAGGGGTTCCGCGTCCGCTTCCGAAATTGTTTCTGGCGCTTTGCAGGATTATAAAAGGGCGCTTGTAATCGGTGGCAACACTTTTGGCAAAGGCAGCGTACAGACGGTTATACCTTTATCTGACGGTACGGCTTTAAGGCTTACGATAGCCAAGTATTATCTTCCTTCCGGAAGGCCAATAAACCATTCTGAAGAGAGAAACGCAAAAAACGGCATAACGCCGGATATCGAAATAAAAGTTACGGTTGAAGATGAAATTAAGCTTTATTCGCAGTCTGAAATGATTTTTTCTAAAGACGAAGCCCCTAAATCCGCGGTTGAAGAAAAAGACAAAGTATCGGATTTGGTTTTAGATAAAGCTTTGGAAGTTATAAAAGAGGATAAAGTTTCAGAAATGATCGCGCAGTCAAACGCGCTTGAAGCCAAAGACTCAAAAGAAGTTAAAGAAACAAAGAAAGAAAAGAAGAAATAGCGGAGAATAAAAGTGTCAGCGAAAGAGCAAAAAAAAGAAAGCCCTATAGTAAAAATATACCTGATAATACTATTTTTTTTGGGTATGGGGATATGGCTTGCAGTACAGTCCGCCCCCAAGCAAAAAATATCAATAGATGTTGAGCTTGATCAGAAAATTGTTGACGTTTTGCTTGCAAACGGCATTACGCAGGGGGATATAATATCACAATATGCCAGGGAAAGGCAGACAAGGGCTGCCGAATGGAACGAATTTTACAAAAAGATACAGCTGAAGGGCGTGAAAAAAGCCGAAAACTTTGAAACCGGCTTCAGGTCTGTCGCGCGTTCTCTTAAAATAGGCTTAAGTAAAACCGCCGAAGCTTCAGGAGAGGTTACCTATAAATTTTACGCCCCTAACAGAAGCTATTCAAATATTACTTTTGTCCCTTCCAAAGCAAAAACGCAGGCGAAAGCAAAAAATAAAGAGAGAAAGTAATTGAATATACTTGCTATTGAGACATCCTGCGATGAAACTTCCGCTTCCGTTGTATCCGACGGAAGAAAAGTA
>JAVBLP010000017.1:0-22263 GCA_031553505.1 Endomicrobiaceae bacterium | reverse complement strand
AAAGCGCCCAACCGGCAGGAATATCGTTTTTCGAGCCAGACCACATAATAATTGCCCCTTTTGGCACCATGTAAAACTCCGTATTTCCCGCAGCAGCAGACTTTGAATATATTTCCCCGCTGCTGTTTACGCCAATAACCGCCGTACTTGCCGCAACCTGCACTTTCATTTCGCTATTGGATGATAAACCTTCCGCATCTCTAGAGTGTAACGCATAAGGTTGTGTCATAAGTTTTTCTCTTGGAGTTAACTCTTTACCGTCAACAACAAGCTGCAGCCACAAATCTTTTTTTCTGAAATCAACTTTTGAATCCACAATCATCGTGTAAGAAAATATACCGCTGGAAACATCAACATTTTGCGTTCCTGATTCCCAAAGCGCGGTTCCGCTGTTTGCGGAATCATAAATTTTAAAGTTCATCTGCCTTGTGCCGCTTACCGGAGTCTGGTAAGATTTCAGCCTTCCGTTATAACGTATTTCATTTGGTACTTCGGCATAAGCCATAGTCACAGCCGCAAACGCAAAAAAAACAAATAACATAACAAACATTTTCTTCATAAACTTCTCCCGTTAATTATGCAGATCTTGCTGTTTGCGCGGTGTAGCTTCTGCTTTATTTTCAAAAAACTATGCTTTCTTCGATTTTGACGCTTTTTCTTTTACCGGAGCGTCTTTTTTTTCTTCTTTTATGTCTTTAACTTCTTCGGAACCGTTGCCAAATGCTTTTGCGCGGATTTTTGCTTCAATTTCATCGGCAATAGCAGGATTTTCCTTCAAAAATATTTTCGCGTTATCTCTTCCCTGTCCGATTTTTTCGCCGTTATAGCTGTAAAAAGCGCCTGCTTTTTCAACGATATTATCGTTTACCGCCATATCTACAAGATATCCCATTTTATCTACGCCAACGCCGAACATTATTTCAAATTCCGCCTGTTTAAAAGGGGCTGCAACTTTATTTTTAACAACTTTAACTCTCACTCTGTTGCCCAAAATTTCATCACCTTTTTTTACGGATTCAATTCTTCGGATATCAAGCCTTACAGAAGAATAGAATTTCAAAGCAAGGCCTCCCGGAGTAGTTTCGGGATTTCCCCACATTACACCGATCTTCTGCCTAAGCTGGTTTATAAACACTATTGATGTTTTTGATTTAGAAATATTTGACGTAAGCTTTCTTAATGCCTGGCTCATAAGCCTTGCCTGCAAACCTACAAACGCATCGCCCATTTCTCCTTCAATTTCAGCTCTTGGCACTAAAGCCGCAACAGAATCTACAACAATGATATCTACAGCACCGGAACGCACAAGCTTGTCAGCAATTTCAAGTGCCTGTTCACCGGAATCCGGCTGAGAAATCAAAAGATTTTCAATATCTACGCCAAGTTTGGATGCATATTCCGGGTCCATCGCATGTTCTGCGTCAATATACGCAGCAATTCCGCCGAGTTTCTGCGTTTCAGCAACCATACACAACGCCAAAGTAGTTTTTCCGGATGATTCAGGCCCGTAAATTTCAATTATTCTGCCTCTTGGAATCCCGCCGATACCGATCGCAATGTCCAAAGGTAAAGCGCCTGTAGGTATAGCATCGACTTTTTCTTTTAAATGTTTCTCGCCAAGCCTCATAATAGCTTCTTTGCCAAAATCTTTTTCAATCTGGGAAAGAGCTAAATCCAATGCTTTAAGTTTTTCGTCTTTTGCCATAAAATTGTTCCTCCGATATTTTGAAGATAAACCATATTAGCATACAAATGTATTCCTGTCAAATCTTTAATGAAATTTATCTAATAACAATTATTAGACCTTTATTCATTTCATATTCTGACAATTTTGTTTGATTTTACTTTTTTGAAAACATTTCTCGAATCGATAACAACTTTCGAATCTTTTAAAACCTTTTTATAATCCACGCCTGTGTGATCAGTCACAACGACAACAGCGTCATATTTTCCTAATCCGTTAATGCTTTTTACCGAAGAAAGAGTTTGTCCGCAAGCGCAGTTTTGTATTTTGGGAATATACTGGTCATAATAAGAAACTTTTGCGCCTTTAGTTATAAGCAGGTTAATTACGTCAAGCGCCGGTGATTCTCTTACGTCCGAAACATCTTTTTTGTACGCGGCTCCGAGAACCATTACTTTTGAGTTTTTTAACGCTTTTGCTTTAGAATTCAAAGCGTCCGCGACTTTTGATACTACATATTCAGGCATTTTAGAGTTCATTTCGCCTGCAAGTTCTATAAATCTTGAATAAAAATTAAGCGTTTTCAATTTCCAGGAAAGATAATGAGGGTCTAAAGGTATGCAGTGGCCGCCTATACCCGGACCGGGGTAAAAAGGCATAAATCCAAACGGTTTTGATGCCGCAGCGTCTATAATTTCCCAAACATTTAAATGTAGTTTATCGCACATCAAGGCAACTTCATTAACAAGCGCTATATTTACCGCTCTAAAAGTATTTTCAAGCAGTTTTACCATTTCGGCGGCTTCCGTGGAAGACACTTTGTAAACTTTTGTAAAAGAAGAGTAAACTGCCGCCGCTAAATCTGTGCAGCGTTCGCACATTCCGCCTACAACTTTCGGAGTATTTTGTATTCCAAATTTTTTATTGGAAGGGTCTATCCTTTCCGGGCTGAATGCCAAAAAGAAATCTTTTCCAGCTTTAAGCCCTGTTTTTTCAAGTATTGGAAGCATCAGTTCTTTTGTCGTGCCAGGATAAGTTGTGGATTCAAGAATGATCAACTGACCTTTTTTTAACGTTTTTTGCACGTTTGCCGCAGCTTCGATTATATAAGAAACATCCGGATCTTTGGATTTCCTTAACGGCGTAGGCACGCATATAATAATCACGTCTTCTTTTGAAAGGTTTTTAAAATCCGCCGTAGCGTCAAGCTTTCCTGCTTTTACAAGCGCTTTCATATCGGCGGTTTCAACGTCGCCAATATAGGATTTGCCTTTATTTATCATTTCGACTTTGGATTTATCAACTTCAAAACCCGTCACTTTAAAACCCTGTCTGCAAAGTTCAACGGATAAAGGAAGCCCTACATAACCCTGCCCGATGATGCCTATTTTTGCTTTTCTGTTTTCAATTTTTTGCATTAATTTTTTAAACATTTTCCCGCCTTATAGATTCTGAAGCAAGCCAGAATGATAAATAAATTTATAATTTTATGTTTTTAAACCAGCTTTTGTTTTCCAGATACCAGTCCACAGTTTTTTTTATGCCTTTTTCAAGAGATATCTTAGGGTTCCATTTGAGACGCTTTTTTGCCTCATTAATATTTGCCCAGGTTGCAGTAATATCAGCCTTATGGAAAGGTTTATAATCATATTTTGCTTTTTTCTTGAGGTTATCTTCTATCAGCTTTATCATATAGCTCAATTTATACGGTTTATTTCCGCCCAGATTAATTGTCTTGAAACCTGTCTTTTTAAGCGCTTTAATCACGCCGTTTGCGATATCGTCAACATAAGTAAAATCCCTGCTTTGGGAGCCGTCGCCGAAAAGCTCAATCGGTTTGCCTTCGTCTATCCATTTAATAAAACGGATTATGCTCATATCCGGTCTGCCCGCAGGGCCGTAAACGGTAAAAAACCTTAAAACAGTGACATCCATACCGTATAAATAGTGATACGAATAACACATCGCCTCCGCGCCTTTTTTGGACGCGGCGTAAGGAGATATCGGCGTATTAACCGGAAGAGTTTCAACAAAAGGCATTTTTTGGCCGGCATATAAAGAAGATGTTGACGCCAAAATAAACTTTTCTATTTTATTTTCTCTGGCTGATTCGAGTAGGTTTAAAGTGCCCATTGTATTTGTGGATACATAAACAAAAGGATTTTCCATGCTGTAGCGGACGCCTGCTCTTGCGGCAAGATTTATAATTGCGGTAAATTTGTGTTTTTTGATTATATTATCAATGTTTTTTTTATTTTCAATATCCGCTTTGTAAAAAATGAAGTTTTTTAATTTTTTAAGTTCTTTCAGCCTGTAATTTTTAACCCTGATATCGTAGTAATCGTTCATGTTGTCTATACCGATTACACTTTTGCCTGATTTTACAAGCAATTCGCTAACTTTGCTGCCAATAAATCCCGCTGCCCCGGTAACTAAAATTGCCATAGTATTTGCCTTTATTTTCAAATTATAAACGTAGGAAAGATTATATAAAATTATAGCGGTTTTGTCATATATAATATTAAGCGGTTTTAGCCCGGTTTTGTAACTATAAAACCTTTCTTTTTTATATATCTGAAAGCCATTATGGAAATGTACAGTTCCCCTGTCACCAAAATTAATGCCATTCCGATATCGTTTAAAGAAATCGCAAAAACCGGGATAAGGGCAAAACTTATTACCGCGGACCATGTTGTAATTTTGGCAAAATTCACTTTCATACCGAAAGGATACATTATATGCATACTGAAAATCATGTTTAACGTATATAAAAACGGTATAACGGACATTATTTTAAGAAGCACCGCGGATTCAAGATACTCCTGCCCGAGCAATACTTTTACTATGCTTTCCGAGCCTGCAAACAGTACGGCAGATACCACAAAAGCCACTGCCGCAACAGATAAGCTGTATGTCTTAAAAAAAGAAAGCGCTCTTTCTTTGGATTCTTCAGCAGCTTTGCTCATATAGGGGTAAGCCGCCTGCACAACTGGTTCAAACAATGCCTTTACGGGAAGAAGTATGCTCAGAGCCGCCCTGTAGTACCCCACTATGGCGTTATTTGAGATAAAACCCAGTATAAACACGCTTACGGAAGTATAAGCATTTGAGGCAAAATCCGAGACAAAATAATGCCATCCGCGTTTAAAGTAATAAAAAATCTTTCCTGTGGGCTGAAGTTTGAATTTTATGCCAAAAACTTTATGGATTATGTATATGCTCGCTATCCCTATAACAAAGGAACAGATTGCGTCTATAAGCGGTACCAGATAGTAATCGCTTTCATTTCTGATAAACATAAATATTGCAGCGACAAACAATATTTCCATAATAAGATTCAAATACGCGATGTATTTCATCTTTTCCATGCCCTGAAAAAACCACGTTGTAAAGAAAATATCGGCAAAAACCATCGCAAAAGCAAACGTAAAAACGATTTTTTCATCGCTTATTTTGGGCACAAAAAAAACAACTGCCGTAAAAACTGCCGCAGCAATACAAAATATTGCGGCTTTTATTATAATTGTGGAAGAGTAAATTTCCGTTATTTTAGCATTATCATGCCTGTTAACAGCAATGCGTTTAACCGCCGAATACGAGAATCCGTACTCAACAAAAACGGCAAAAAACTGCGATACCGCCACGGCAAAAGCCACAAGTCCGAATTTTTCCGGCGATAATACGCGCACAAGGTAAGGAATAGGTATAAAGGGGATGATATATTGCGCTATCTGCAGTATTGTAAGGTAATACCAGTTTTTGAAAAGGCGTTTTTTTCTTCTGTCGTATATTTTTGAATCTTTAATGTCCATTGTTCGCGACGTCTATAAGAAATTGGTGCATGCGGACCATCGCAAGCGTGTCCTGCGCGCAATATTTCAAAAGATCCTTTTTCGTTTGTTGTATTTTTTCATTATCATAAAAGCCCATAGCCATAAACGCAAAAGCCGCAGAAGCGTCTCCGCCTTCTCCTATCGTAAGATCTTTATAATCCATATTCTTAATCATAACTGGAAGCACTTTTTTTATGGATGAGCGCCCGTGAAAGTTAATATCGTAATAGTTTTTCCTGACTAAAACTTCAAAATCTACTATTCTGTCAGCAATTTTCAAAAGTTTTTCCGATAAATCTTTAAACATTCCGGCAAGTTTGCATATGGCAACTCTTTCAAAGTTCGCATAAGTTATAATGCTGCCTTCGTCTTTAAGGCATTCTATAAGTTTTTCCGCTATCTCTCTGCGGCAGTCTTTTGTGTGATCCGCGATATATTCAAAATGCTCTTTAATTTCGCCCGGTTTATCACACCTGTCTATGGAAAACTGCGTTAAAAACTGGGTATGCGGCGCAACATCGGGATACAAAGGCAGTATCGTAGTTACCGACTCAAAATCGAGGTAATAAAAAGGCTCTTTTATTGCGTCAAGCTCGGTTTTTAAGTTTTCCGAAACGTACGTATTATTGTTAATCACGCAGTTTTTTACTATCTGCTGCATTTCGGTAAGCACAAAATCATCGGGTACTTTATCTATCGTATCCGAGCCAAGCATTATCAGCTCTTCAATAGCCGGCACGGAAAGCCTTGGCAAATCAAATATATGATTTTTAACGTCTTTGCCCATGCAACTGTCAAAAACGGGGCAGTTTTTACACGCTCTTTTCAGGTACGGTTCAGGCATTTCATCGGATTCTATTTCTTCCCGCGCCGTATCAAAAAACGGCATAAACTCGCTTATCCTTAAATCAACTTTTTCGCCGCATTCATATTTTGTAAAAAGTTTTGACGTGTCCATTCCCAATCTGTAACCGTGCGAAAGGCACATAAGCGTAGCTTTGCCTGTTTTAATACCGGCTTTGCGCAGCACCATCATGCTGAAAGCCATATCCTGCGCATACTTTGCTTTATATTTATTGCCGGATTTGACCTCAAACATATTCCATAAGCCTTCTTCATCGCGCTGTAAAACATCAGTCCTGACGGAATAACCGTCAATAACAAAAGAAGCTTCAAAAAGCGTTTTATTTTCCGGATTTTGAAGAAGTTCTTTGGTGTATTGCGCCGAACTATCGATATTTTGTTTCTGGGCGTTTAAACCGTCAGGAAATAAATCCCATGACATTTTATGGATTTTTTTGCCTTCAAAAAGTAAAATTTCGTTATTTAAGCCGGTAAGCCTGGGGAGCATTCTTCTTTTTGTCTGCCATCCCAAAGTGGGACAGTCCATATAATTAATAAAAACAGTTTTGTTAATATATCCCATTTTTTATTTCTGCAGAGCCTGCTTTGCCTTTTCAAGATTTTCTAAAACATAGTACGGCACTTTGATTTTCCCCATCAAAGGGGCTTCGTCTTTATAAGGACCGTGGCAGTCCGAGCCGCCGGTAACGATAAGATTAAACTCCTGAGCGAGGTTTAAAAATTTTTTCACCGCGTAATCAGGATGTTTTACATGCCACGCTTCAAGGCCCACAAGGCCCGCGTCAACCAGCGATTTCATCATATTTTTATCGTTATAATGCGTGTAATAAGGATGCGCCATCACCGGTACCCCGCCTACATCGAGCACAAGCTTTATCGCTTCCTGCGCCGTCATCGCGTATTTACGCACATAAGCGGGCTTGTTTGGCGCAAGATACCTTTGAAAAGCATCGGAAATGCTGTTAACAAAACCCTGTTCAACCAAAGCTTTTGCAAAATGCAGCCTCCCGACCGCTTTATTTCCCAAATTCGCCATAAAACTGTCAAATTTCAATTCAACCCCGCAGGTTTTGAGCTTTGCAAGTATTTCATAAGCCCTTTCAACCCTTGCCTTTTTAAATATTTCTATTTTTTTTGTTAAGAGTCCGGATTTGTAATCTATATGGTAGCCGAGAATATGCATCTCGCTTTTTTGAGAACCCTCAACTTCGGAAGAGAGTTCTATTCCCGGAATAATTTCAATTCCGTACTCTGGCGCGACCTGCAAAGCTTCATCTATGCCGTCAACACAGTCGTGGTCCGTAATACTTATTGCGGCAAGTTTTACTTTAGCGGCATATTGAACAACTTCCGACGGCGTAAACGCGCCGTCGGAATAGTTGGTATGTATATGCATATCTACGTAAAAGTCTTTATCCGGCATTATAGAAGCTCCGCGGAGAGAGCGGCAAGATTGCTCCTTTCGCTCTTAGAGAATGTTATATGGCCGAAAAGTTCCTGCCCTTTAAACCTTTCAACTAAATATGTAAGCCCGTTTGAAGACGCGTCCAAATAAGGATTGTCTATCTGGTACGGGTCTCCTGTTAAAACTATCTTAGTTCCGTTTCCGGCTCTTGATATAATCGTTTTAACTTCATGCGGCGTAAGGTTCTGCGCGTCATCTATAATTATGTACTGCTGCGGCAGAGAGCGGCCCCTTATATATGTTAAAGAGTCCACTTCTATCTGTCCGGACGAAAAGAGATAATCTATCTTTTCTTCAGTTTTCGCGTCAGGATGCCCTTTATCCATCAGAAATTCAAGATTATCATTAATAGCGCCCATCCAGGCTCCGAGTTTTTCTTCTTTTGTACCGGGTAAAAAACCTATATCGCGGCCCATAGGAATAATAGGCCTTGCTATGTAAAGTTTTCTGAAATATCTTTCTTCAACTGTTTTTTGAAGGCCGCACGCAAGCGCAAGGATAGTTTTTCCCGCTCCGGGAAGGCCGATAAGCGTTACAAGGTTTATATCATTGCAAAGCAGCAGTTCAACCGCGAATTTCTGTTCAATATTAAGAGGTTTCAATCCCCAAGGAAGCGAGTTTTGGTGAAAAATAGGCGTCAGGGCATTCTCTTTTTTTGAATACTTCGTCAAAGCGCTTTTCGAGGAGCCTGATTCATCTTTTAAGGCGACGCATTCATTAGGATAAAATTCCTGCTTAAGCAAAACTTTTCCTTCTTTGTAAAACTGGTCTATTTTTGCAGCCGGGACCTTTATTTCTTTCCAGCCGGGATAAAGTTCATCCATTTTAACTTTTGATTTTTCGTAATCCTGCGTGGCAATGTCTAATATTTCGGCTTTTATCCTGAGGTTGATGTCTTTTGTTATGAAAATTACTTTGTCACCGTTTTGCTTTAGGCTGAGGGCTATCGAGAGTATCTGGTTGTCCGCTTTTTGCCCTGAAAAATCAGAAGGAAGGTCAACGTCGTGGTGGTTCATTTCAATTTTAAGGATTCCGCCGTTTTTAATCTTAACGCCTTCGGACAGCTTGCCCTTGCCCCTTAAATCATCAAGGCTTCTTGAAATCAGCCTTGCGCTTCTTCCCCTTTCGTCATTTAGCTTTTTAAAGGAGTCCAACTCTTCAATAACAGTCATAGGGATCACAACTTTGTTGTCTTTGAAAGAAAAAATAGCATCAGGATCGTGCAGAAGAACGTTCGTATCGAGCACAAATGTTTTCATGGTATCTCCTTTTAAGAATTGTTTTATTGAGGTCTTTAATATTATAAATTAATTCAAAGCAAAAAACAATTGATTTTACAGCATTTTTACAATCTGCGCCCTAAAAAACAAAACCGCCCTGCTTAACAAAACAAGGCGGTTTAAATTATGTTGAAATATACTATTTTAGTACTGTGAAAGATAATTATCGGTTTCCCATTCATGGACTTGCGTTATGTAAGAATACCATTCTTCACTTTTGGCTTCAAGGTATCTGTCAAATATATGGTCGCCAAGGCTTTTTCTCATAAACTCGCTGTTTTTAAATTCAAGCATCGCGCGTTCTAAATTTTCCGGCAAATCTTCCACTCCGGCTTTCTTTCTGTCAACTTTGCTCATTTTAAATACGTTCTGGTCTATGCAGACAGGCGGCTTTGTCTTCTTTTCCATACCGTCAAGTCCGGAGGCAAGGCATGCAGCAAGCACCAGATAAGGATTTGAAGCCGGATCCGGGCTGCGCAATTCAACTCTTGTCCCGTTTCCTCTTGAAGCGGGAATTCTTATAAGCGGGCTTCTGTTCTGGCAGGACCATGCGATATATACAGGCGCTTCAAATCCGGGAACAAGCCTTTTATATGAATTTACAAGCGGATTTGTGATAACAGCCATAGATTTCATATGTTCCATTAAGCCGCCGATAAAATAATATGCGCTGGAAGAAAGCTGCAATGCGTCTTTTTCATCAAAAAAAGCATTTTTACTGTCTTTAAAAAGCGACATATTTGTATGCATTCCGGAACCTGCGATACCTGTTATCGGTTTTGGCATAAATGTCGCATGCAATCCGTGTTTTTTCGCTATAATTTTTACAACCATTTTAAACGTGTTTATATTATCCGCCGCTCTCAACGCGTCAGAGTATTTAAAATCTATTTCGTGCTGTCCTCTTGCCACTTCGTGATGCGCGGCTTCTATTTCAAAACCCATAGCTTCAAGGGCAAGGCATATATCGATTCTTGCGTTTTCGCCCAAATCTACGGGTCCTAAATCAAAATATCCCGCGTCATCATGCGTTATGGTTGTTGCTTTTCCTTTTTCATCCCTTAAAAACAAAAAGAATTCGCATTCCGGGCCGACATTAAACGTATACCCCATATCGGACGCTTTCTTTAACTGTTTTTTAAGCGCGTATCTGGGGCAGCCTTCAAAAGGCTTTCCTTCGGTAGTATAAACATCGCATATAAGCCTTGCTATTTTGCTTTCCTGCGGAGTCCACGGGTATATTACAAAAGTGTCTAAATCCGGATGTAGATACATATCGCTTTCTTCTATTCTTACAAAACCTTCGATTGAAGAACCGTCAAACATACACTTATTATCAAGGGCTTTTTCAAGCTGGCTTGCGGTAATCGCCACATTTTTCATAGTGCCTAAAATATCAGTAAACTGCAGCCTGATAAATTTTATGCCGTTGTCTTTGACAAGCTGGATAATCTGTTCCTTTGTATACATTTTATATCTCCTCACAACATTATTTATATAAGAAAAGGCGCCCTTGGAAATAATTTCTCTGGGACGCCGTTAACATGAACTTTTTATCGCGTTGGATTATGGGATAATTCTATATTTTTTTTAAGGGAAAATCAATTAATTTTTACTTTTTTGGAAAACACGGTGTTTTTTGTTTTTTGGCGGTTTTTTAGGCGCGTCCTGCGGAGTTTTGCCGGACTTCATGGCTTTAAGCTCAAGCATTTTATCCCTTAAAATCGCCGCGGATTCAAAATCGAGATTATCGGCATATTCTTTCATCTGTTCTTCAATTTCATTGATTACTTTATCTATATTTTTCGGAGTAATTTTATAATCAAACTGCTGTTCCGCCACAAGCTGCATTGTGGATTCTTCCCTTGAAAGGTTCTGGAATTCATCCAAATCGTGAACCGCCTTGATAATCGATTTCGGAGTTATGCGGTTCTTTTCATTGTACTCAAGCTGCTTTAAGCGCCTGCGGTTCATTTCAGTTAAAGCCCGCTGCATAGAGCCCGTCATAGTATCAGCGTAAAAAATTACCCTGCCGTCAACATTTCTCGCTGCTCTTCCGCAAATCTGTATCAAAGTCGGTTCCGAGCGCAAAAAACCTTCTTTGTCCGCGTCCAAAACAGCCACAAGCGACACTTCCGGCAAATCCAAACCTTCCCTTAAAAGGTTGATACCTACCAAAACGTCAAATTTGCCGAGCCTTAAGTTTTTTAATATTTCAATTCTCTCTAAAGTTTCGATTTCGGAATGCAGATACTCAACTTTAAAGCCTTTTTCCTTTAAATACGCCGCCAAATCTTCCGACATCTTTTTAGTAAGCGTCGTAACAAGCGTTCTTTGTTTGCGGTCAACTGTTTTTTGGATTTCCTGCATCAAATCCTGTATCTGCCCGTTAATCGGCCTTATCACGACTTCAGGGTCAACAAGGCCCGTCGGGCGGATTATAAGATCAATTATATTGTTTTTGCTGCGTTCAAGTTCGTAAGCGCCCGGGGTTGCAGAAACCATCATAAACTGCCTTATCAGTTTTTCAAATTCCGGAAACTTTAAAGGCCTATTGTCCAAAGCTGAAGGCAGCCTGAAGCCGAAATCTACAAGAGTCTGTTTTCTGCTTCTGTCGCCTTCATACATTCCCCTTATCTGTGGGAGCGATATATGCGACTCATCTGCAATCATTAAAAAATCTTTATTATCCTGCAAAAAATAATCAATTAAAGTAGTGGGGCGCGTACCGGGCGGATTGCCGGACAAATGCCTGGAATAGTTTTCAACGCCGTTGCAAAAACCCGTTTCTTTCAGCATTTCCATATCATATTTCGTTCGCTGCTCAAGCCTTTGCGCTTCAAGCAAGCGTTTTTGCGATTTTAAAACTTCAAGTCTTTCGTCCAGCTCGGTTTTAATCGTTTTTAAAGCAGTTTCTACTTTTTCGCCTGTAGTAACAAAGTGTTTTGCCGGATATATGTATGATTTTTCTTTTTTGGATATGACTTCCCCTGTCAAAGGCTTAAATTCTTTTATGCTTTCAACGCTATCGCCGTAAAATTCAACGCGCAAAGCGGTTTCAAGGTAAGCGGGAAATATCTCAACAGTATCGCCTTTAACCCTGAATCTTCCCCTTATAAATTCAATCTCGTTTCTCTCGTAATGTATGGATATGAGATCGGATATAAGCTGCTCTCTGGACATTTGCTTATCCGCGTTTATTTCGACGCACCTATTCTGGTAATCCTGCGGGGAGCCGAGATTATATATACACGATACCGAAGCAACCACAATAACGTCTTTTCTTTCCAACAGAGAAGTAGTGGCTTTTAAACGCAGCCTGTCTATGTGGTCGTTTATGGACGCGTCTTTTTCAATATAAGTATCGCTTGAAGGAATATACGCTTCCGGCTGGTAATAATCATAATAAGATATAAAGTATTCTACGGCATTCCCAGGGAAAAATGATTTAAACTCCGCGTAAGTCTGCGCGGCAAGAATTTTGTTTGGCGAAATGATTAAAGTGGGCTTTTGCAGCCTTTCTATGACATTTGCCATAACAAAAGTTTTGCCGGAACCCGTAACACCAAGCAGCACCTGCGAGCTCTGCCCGCTTTGATAGTTGCGGACAAGCGCTTCAATTGCTTCCGGCTGATCTCCGGAAGGTTTAAACTTCGATACCAGCTTAAATTTATTTTCCATTGTTTTATAATCGATTTGCCGTCATTCCTGACGTGTTCCGAAATCTGTCTTTTATAGCCCCTGAAACAATTTCGGGGTTACAAATCTGATTTTTGTCTTTGCTATGCCTAAATGTGTCTATGCATCGCCGTTCTTAACTATTACTTATTAATTATTACTTGCCATTAAATGTCTTTTTAACTGTCTTTATAAGCGTACAACTTGTCTGGTCTATTTGTAAAGGAGTAACTGAAATATACCCTCTTCTAAGCATATCTATGTCGGTCCCTTTATTTTTGCCGCTTGAAACGTATTTTCCGGAAAGCTTATAATAGAAATGCCCTTTTTTGTCCGTATGGGACTCCACGTTTTCGTCATACATACGCAAACCCAAAGGCGCAATTTTAACGCCTTTATAGTTTAGCGGTATGTTTATATTAAGGCATACTTCTTTAAAATCTGATTTATTTTTCAATATTTTTTCCGCTATTTCCCTTGTGGCAATTGCAGAATGCCAGTATTCAGTTGCGTGCATTTCACCTGCGGAAACAGCAAGTGACGCGATGCCTCTTAACGCACCTTCCCTTGCCGCGCCAACCGTACCAGAGTAAATAACATCCTGCCCTAAATTGGGGCAGGTATTAATACCGGAAACGACTAAATCAATTTTTCCTTTCAAAAATGAATACAAACCGTACTTTACGCAGTCCGCGGGAGTACCGCCTTTAAGCGCGTAAAAGTCTTTAGCTATCTTTTCAACTTTCATATACTTTGAAAGCGTTATTCCGTGCCCTGTGCCGGACATTTGGTGCTTTGGCACAATAACATAAACCTTTCCCAGTTTTGAAAGTTCATAAACCAGCGGCTTTAATCCCGGAGCTTTCACGCCGTCATCGTTTGAAATCAGTATCTTTCTCATTTTTTATCACCCGTAATTTTTATTATCTCTTCAAAAATTATTTCCTGAGGCAAAGTTTTAGGAGTTTCGGCATTTGCATTAACTGTATGCACTTTGATTTCCAAAATCTTATTTGCCAATATTTCCGGCGTTAAATCTTTTTCTTCAATAATCTCAATAAAGCCCGGTTTTTCAACGGCCTTCGCGTTCAGATACTGATGATTGTCCGTAGCGTAGGGGTAGGGCACCAAAACAGCGGGCTTATTTAATGCCTGCAGTTCAAAAACCGCTCCAGCCCCCGAACGGCATACAGCAATATCGCTTGCCGCGTAAGCATATTTTATATCATGCATATAATCAAAAAGCTTGTAATTGCTTTTATTTTTTACCGCATCCTTTACTTTTGCATAGTTTTTTTGGCCCGTAATATGTATAACCTGAAGATTTTCCGCGGAAAGCCTTCCAGCAGCCGCAACGGTAACTTCATTAAGTTTTGCCGCGCCTAAACTGCCTCCGAAAACAAGAACAGTAAATAAGTTTTCCGCCAAACCGAGTTTTTTACAGCCTTCTTTTTTTGATACTCCGAAAATATCTTTACGCACAGGATAACCGCTTATGAAGGTATTTTTACTTTTAAAGTACTTTGAAGATTCTTTAAAACTTATAAATGTTTTATCAGTTATTTTGCCGAGGAATTTATTTGCCGCCCCCGGAAGCATATTTTGCTCATGTATAAACGTTTTTTTGCCCAAAATACCCGCTGCAACTACTGCCGGTACCGATACATACCCGCCGGTGCCTATAACCGCTGCCGGACTAAGTTTCAAAATGTGCTTCGCAGCCTTAAAAACCGCTATGCTTATCTTGAAGAAAAACAATAAAAATGACAACGAAAACTTTCTCGGCATGCCTGAAACGTTAAAAACAACATAATCAAAACCGCTGTTTTTAATAATTTCCATTGAAGCGGCATTATCGCTCAAGAAAAATACGGGATTATATCCTTGTCCTTTAAATTCGTTCGCGATGGATATGCCGGGGTATATATGCCCGCCGGTTCCGCTTGCCGCTATAATTATGTTTTTATTCATTTTTCAGCCTTTTTATACTGTGATAAATTTACCAGCATACCTGCTACCGCCATACTTATAACAAGCGACGTGCCCCCGAAAGATATAAACGGAAGCGGCAGCCCTTTTGCCGGAAAAACCCCTGTTGCGACAGATAGGTTTATTATAGCCTGAAATACAAGCAGAAACGTTATGCCCAAAGCAAGGTACTGCGCGAATGTGTCTGGAGCGTTTTTGCTTATTTTTATGCCTTTAAAAAACAGAAACATAAAAAATGCTATTACCGCTGCCGCGCCAAGAAAGCCAAGTTCTTCACCTACTATCGGAAAAATAAAATCGGTATGCGCTTCAGGAAGGTACATAAGCTTCATCTCGCTTTTACCCAGTCCTTTCCCGAAAAATCCGCCGGAACCCAGCGCGTATAAAGATTGCTTAACCTGATAAGAAGCCGCGTCTATATTTATAAAAGAATCTAGGTAATCGCGAAATCTCGCAAGCCTGTAGGGTTTTCTGATTATTTCTTCCGCTATTAAAAGCATCCCGCCTGAGGCAAGCGCTAAAACAGCCTGAATCTTTATTCCCGCGCAAAAAAGCATGGCAAAACAAACCGCGGCAATTAAAACAGGCGTGCCCAAATCAGGTTCAACCGCAATCGGAAGTAAAACAGCCAAAAGAAAAACTATCGGCGCTATAAGACCTTTCCATTCCGCAATAAGCTCTTTTTTTCTTTCAATAAAATCAGCGGTTATTATAACCATCGCTATTTTGGCTACTTCAGAAGGCTGAATAGTAAAAAAACCGAAGTTAAACCACCTTTTCGCGCCTCCGCGTGAAACGCCAACTATCAAAACAGCTATTACGGCTGCCAAAGCCATGAAATATATAGCTTTTGAATATTTCTGGTAAAATTTGTAGTCAATTACAAACGCAGTTATGCACATAGCGACAAAACCTGCCGCCACCCAGATAAGCTGTTTTAAAAAAAACATATAGGGGCTTGCCCATCTGACATCCGCCATAATAACGCTTGAAGAAAAAACCATCATAGAGCCGAACAGCACGCCAAGCGAAATCATAACTATTAATGAAACATCATATTTTTTTAAATCCAAATTAAACATTGCGCCTCTATTTTTATATTTATGTCTGTCATACTGAGAAATCCGTAGGATTGCGAATGTATCCAGTCTTTAAAGGCTGGATTCTTCAAGGCTTCGCCTTTCAGAATGACAAAACTTACTAATATTTCAATTGTTTTTTGTATTTCAAACTATTACTTATTAATTATTACTTGTCTCTAAAACTTCCACCCTTCTGTTCTTCGCCCTGCCTTCTTTGCTCCTGTTGTCCGCTATAGGCTCTCTCTTTCCTTTCCCTTCATACCTTATTCTTTCTTTTTCTATCCCAAGCCCTGTTAAATAATCATACGCCTTCTTTGCCCTTCTTTCCGACAATTTCTGGTTGTATTCATCGCTCCCTGTGAAGTTTACACCGAAGGCATTAATAAAAAATGACGAATTTTCAACAAAAATAGCACCGCCGTTTGTGGCGGCAGAATTATTTAAAAAATTTACATTTGATGACGCGGTAATATTAAACAACGAAGAAGTTTGTATGTATATTGCTCCGCTCATTAGCGTAGAAGTTTTATTGTTATCAAAATTGACATTTTCTGCGTCAATTGAAAATACAGCATTTACACCGCAAAAAACTCCGCCGTAACCGCCAGTTGATATATTATCATTAAAATTTATTGAATCTTGATTATAAAATGTAACCGATGAAGAATTTGCAGATATTACAACGCCGCTATTTCTGGTAAAACTTGAAAAGTTTAATCCGCTAAAAGATGCAGTTGAGTTTGTAATTACAAAACCCGCGAAATTATTATCACCTGAAAGAGTTTTAGAGGTATCACTGCTTTGAATTATTATAGACTTGCCTGATATGCTGCTGAGGTTTGCATCCATTATAATATCGGATGTGATTGTAATTGTGTCTCCGGAAACGGAAGAAAGAATGGCGGCATTTAATCCATTTGATGTATCAACTACATACTCCGTTGCGCGGAGATTGACCGCGCAACATATAAAAACCGCAATCATGGCAAATAATAGTTTTCTCATAAACCCTTTTTAAGTTGATATTGTCCATCTGCAGTTTAGAGTTTTATTACTAAATCCTTGAAAACTCTGCCTCTTTCTTCAAAATCTTTAAACTGGTCGAAAGAAGCGCAAGCAGGAGAAAGTAAAACAATATCTCCTTGTTTCGCAGTTCTCGATATATATTTCACTGCGTTCTCAATATTTTTTAAATCCTTAATATCGGCAAAACCTTCAAGTTCATTTTTTATTTTATCCGCCGTTTCGCCTATAAGAACAAGTGTTTTAACGCGTTTTTTTATCAAATCTTTCAGCGGAGCATAAGGCGCGCCTTTATCTCTTCCGCCGAGTATAAGGATAATATTTTTCTCAAAAGCTTCCAAAGCAACTCTTGCGGAATCAACATTGGTGGATTTGGAATCATTATAATAATCCGCGCCTTTAACAGTGCGGACATACTCTATCCTGTGCTCCACGCCTTTATATGAAGATATTACGCGTTCTATTATGTTTGGCTTTACGCCCGCGCAATACGCCGCTGCAGTTGCTGCAAGAATATTTTCTATATTGTGCATACCCGGAATATTAATTTTGGGGTTTATTATGTCGGTTTTGCCCTTTTTAATTTTGATTACTATGACGCTTTTGTCAAAATAAACGCCGTTTTTTAACGGGTATTTACTGAAGAAAACATTTTTTGCTTTAGATTTTCTTGCAGTTTTTCTGCATGGCTTATCATCATAATTAAAAATAGCGTAATTAGAGGATTTTTGGTTTATAAATACATTCTCTTTCGCTTTCGCGTATGCTGACATCGTTTTATGGTGTTCAAGGTGGTCCGGAGTTATGTTGAGCAGCACGGAGATATCGGGCTTAAAATCAGGAGTATCTTCAAGCTGGTAACTTGAGAGCTCCATAATTATAAATGTATTTTTTGTGGTTTTTAGCGCTTTATCCGAAAGAGGAAAGCCGATATTTCCCGTCACCATGGAATCTTTATGATAAGCTTTAATTATTTTCGCGGTAAGGTCGGTTGTAGTGGTTTTGCCGTTTGTGCCGGTTATGGCTATTAATTTTTTATACTTTGAGTTTGTAAGCGCGAAGGATAAATCGCTTATAACTGCAACTTTACGCTTTTTTGCCTTTTTCAATATGGGTATATCGGTATGTATGCCTGGGCTTTTAATTATAAAAGCAGAGTTAAGAATTTCATCGCTGTGTCCGCCAAATTCAGCTTTAACCTGTTTATTTAACTGCTTTATTTCTCTTTTTTTTCCGCAGTCGCTCGCAAAAACGCTGTAGCCGAGTTTAACCGCGAGATTTGCCGCTGCAACGCCGCTTTTTCCAAGGCCCAGCACGCCGGCTCTTTTTTTCGTTTCCACAGTTACCTCAATTTGAGCGATGCAAAAGAAAGTATCGCGAGTATTATCCCTATTATCCAAAACCTGATAGTAACTTTAGTTTCTGACAAGCCGAGCATTTCAAAGTGATGATGGAGCGGCGCCATGCGGAATATTCTTTTTTTTGTCCTTTTATAAAACGATACCTGTATAAGGACCGATAAAGCTTCCGCGACAAAAATTCCGCCTAAAAGAACAAGTATAAGCTCCTGTTTTATAAAAACGGCAGTCATACCTAAAACGCCCCCGAGAAATAAACTTCCCGTATCGCCCATAAAGACTTCAGCCGGATGCGAGTTATACCACAGAAAACCAAGTCCCGCGCCTACAACGGCAAAAAGAAAAACTGATATTTCCCCCGCGCCGTTTACCGGAATGATTTTTAGGTAATTCGCTATCTGGAAATGCCCCGCAAAGTACGCAAAAAGAGCAAGAGTAAAAGCGGCTATGATTATATTGCCTATGGCAAGCCCGTCCAATCCGTCGGTTAAATTTACCGCGTTAGAACTGCCGACAATAACTACAATCACAAAAACGATATAAAAAAATGACATATTAATAAAAAAACTTTTTAAATAAGGAACGTTTACAAGAGTAGCAAACTCCGGATTTGAAGGAAAGACGCTTAAATACGCCGCAACGCTTGCCGCAAGCACGGTTTGCCCGAAAAGTTTCGTTTTTGCGGAAAGCCCTTCAGAATTTTTTCTTTTAAGTTTTAAATAATCATCCATAAACCCCAGAAAACCAAGCCACAATGTGCCGCATAAAAGCCATAGAATAAACCTGTTATCGAGCCTTGCCCAAAGCAGAACGGAAACAACGATTGATATAAGTATTAAAAGCCCGCCCATAGTAGGCGTGCCGGTTTTGCAATGGTGGGTTGAAGGCCCGTCGCTTCTTACAACCTGCCCCGCTTTTAAAGCTCTCAATTTCCTTATTACGTAGGGGCCGGCAAAAAGGCATATCACAAGGCTGGTAAGCACCGCAGCGCCTGCCCTGAAAGTTATATACTGGAAAACATTAAACGGAGAAAACACTTCGCTTAGGCTGTAAAAAATGTGGTAAAGCATTATTTTTTCCTTTTGTTCAAAAAGTTAAAAAACTGGTTATAAATATTTTCCATTTGCATGCCGCGGGAACCTTTAAACAAAAATACTGATTTATCATTAGTCTGGGCGGCTTCAAGCTGTTTTATGAGAGATTCCGTGTCTTTAGCATGAAAAACGTTTTTATTGTTCAGCACTGCCTTCGTGTTTGTAGTCATTTCGCCGATAAGGTAAACAGCTTTAATTCTCTGTGAATTTATGTAATAACCAAGTTCCATATGGTACTGCGGGGATTTTTCGCCCAATTCAAGCATATCACCAATAACAAGATTAATTTCTCCGTCTATATAAGATTCACAAACGCCCTGTATAGCTTCCCTTACTGATGAAGGATTGGCATTGTAAGCATCATTTATAAGCGTTTCGCCGTTTTTTGCTACACGCGTTTCCATTCTCATTTCAGGCGGCGTAAAATTTTCTATCCCATCTTTAACTTCCTGCAGTTTGAAATCCAAACCAATGGCAGCAGTAGCCGCGGCAAGAGCATTTAAAACATTAAACCTGCCCTTCACGGGCATCGTTATATCTATTGTATCGCCGTTCGCGCAAAGCTCAAATCTGGGTTTTTCGGACCACATCGATATATTTTTAGCGTAAACGTCGGCGCCGCCGTAAAGCGCGAAAGTTATTACTTTCGAATAAGATTTCGGCGATATTTTTTTTAAAAATTCATCATCATTATTTACAACTACAAAACCTTCGGAAGAGACATTATCAAACAACGCTCTTTTTTCGTCAAACACGCCCTGGGGGCTCTCAAAAGTCTGCATATGGGAAAAACCAATGTTCGTGATTATGCCCACATCCGGCTTTAAAATACCGGCAAGCGTTTTTATTTCGCCTTTTATTGATGTACCCATTTCAAATACGGCGTATTTAATATCTGAAGACAGTTCAAAAACAGAAAGAGGAAGGCCTATTCTGTTGTTAAAGTTTCCTTTATTGGACATGGTTTTGTCTTTTTGACTGAATATTGAGGCAAGAATTTCTTTTGTGGTTGTTTTGCCGTTGGAGCCCGTAAGCCCCGCAACTTTTGTTCTCCTGAAGCGGCTTCTGTATTCTTTTGCGATATTTCCAAGAGCTTCTAAAGTGTCTTCAACACGGACTATAGAAGGAAAATGAGGAAATGGTTTTGCAAAATCAACATTATCCCTTGAATATATTATTCCGGAAGCTTCCCTTTCTACCGCGTCTTTTATGAAATCGTGACCGTCAAAACGGTTGCCTTTAATGGCAATATAAAGCTGGCCTTTTTTAACCGTTCTCGAGTCTATGGAAATACTTTTAACCAGCATATTGGGGTCGCCGAGTAAAAATTTGCCGTTTACCGCTTTAATCAGATCTTTCAGGTAAAATGATTCCATTTTAAAAATCAAACTCCTTTTGCCCCGTCTGCCTTACAGAAGCTTTTTGGGCCGCCTTTGCTTCTATGTATTTTTCTGCCATTTCTATATCGTTAAAATGTATTTTTTCCGTACCGATAACCTGGTATGTCTCATGACCTTTTCCGGCAAAAAGGACAATATCGCCTTTATCCGCCATAGCCACCGCTTCTTTAATCGCCTCTTCCCTGTCCACTACGACTTTATAATTTTTCTTTCCCGCTCTTTTAATGCCGACTTCCACATCAAGCGTTATCTGTTTAGGATCTTCCGTACGGGGATTGTCTGAAGTTACAAACGCAAAATCACTCATCTCAACCGCTGTTTTTCCCATGATCGGCCTTTTTGTCCTGTCTCTGTCGCCGCCGCAGCCAAAAACTGTTATCAGGCGTTTAGGTTTAAGCGCTTTTAAAGCTGACAATACATTTTTCAACGCGTCATCAGTGTGCGCGTAATCAACAACTGCTTCAAAACCGAGCGACTTTGTATCTATTCTTTCAAGCCTGCCGGGAGCCTGCACGGCGCTTTTTAATCCTTCAACAGCGTTTTCAAAAGACAAACCGCAGCACAAACAGGCGGAAAAAGAGGCTAAAGCATTATAAATATTGTGTAAACCTATATGCTGTATAGAAATTTTTGCCGTATTGCTTTTAAAGCTGATATTAAAAGAACTTTCATTACTGCTTATTTCAATGTTTTCGGCTTTGCAGTCCGCTTCATTTCCTTTCTTGGCAGAGTAAAGTATTATTTCCGAATTAATATTGATTTTTGAAAGCTTTTTGCCATATTTATCATCAGCGTTAATTATAGCATACTTTTTATTCTTTTTAGTCCCTGTACCTAAACCTTTAAACAGCAGAGATTTTGCTTCAAAGTAACTGTTAATATCTTTATGAAAATCCAAATGATCCTGAGTTAAGTTTGTAAATACCGCAATATCAAAATCTATGCCGTATACCCTGCCTAAAGAAAGCGCGTGCGAAGAAACTTCCATGGCAAGGTATTTGATGCCGTTATCCGCCATTTCTCTCATCATTTTATAAATGTCGGCAGACTGCGGCGTGGTGTTTTTTGCTTCAATAATCTTTTCGGCATATCTGTAATTAACAGTGCCTATTACTCCGCATGGTATTTTTGAATTGACAAATATGCTTTCAATCATATACGTAATTGTTGTTTTGCCGTTTGTGCCGGTTATACCAATTACGGTAAGTTCCCTGTCCGGATAATTATAAAATTTAGCGCTGAAAAGGGACATAAAATGAAAAATATCTGACACTACAATCTGCGGAACGGTTATATTTTCGTCTTTGGTTTCGGATACTATCGCGGCGGCACCTTTTGACAGGGCCTGGGCAATATATTTTTTGCCGTCCGTCTGATGGCCCGGAAGAGCAAAAAAGATATCGCCTTTTTCAACAGTCCTGGAATCATATGAAACGCCGGAAATTTCTGTTTTTCCCTCACCGAAAAGAACTGCGTTTTCAAGCGGCAGAATTTCGTTTAAAGCTGTTTTTTT
>JAVBLP010000001.1:0-94530 GCA_031553505.1 Endomicrobiaceae bacterium | reverse complement strand
AAGGCACTATCGGCCAAAACAGGGATGAAGCAATGTATTGGTACGAAAAAGCCGGAGAACAAGGGCACATAGCAGCCCAAAACCAGCTGGCTTATATGTACTGTCATCCCGTCAGCAGGTTTTTTCACGAGATAGTCAGAGGCAATACCGAAGGGGCAAAGTGGTACAAGAAAGCGGCGGACCAAGGATCTAAAGAAGCGCAGTATGAATTGGGTTTAATGTATTATTCCGGCAAAGGCGTTGAGCAGGATTACATTGCCGCGGCAGACTGCTTTGCAAAAGCGGCGGCGCAGGGGCATACGGCAGCGCGGGAAATGTCAGATAGAATGGGAAATCTGGTTTCAGAGCAAAGGCAAAAAATGTCGGCTTTTGAAAAGATAAAAGAATCGGCAGAGGCGGGCAATGTTCAAAGCCAGTATGAACTCGGCAAAATGTATTATGACGCTAACGGCGTTAAAAGAGATTATCCGCAAGCCGCGAAATGGTATAAGGAAGCTGCAGAGCAGGGATATTCGTACGCTCAATATGAGCTGGCTATTATGTACGGTGCCGGCAGGGGAGTCGCGCAAGATTTAGCTGAATCCGCAAAATACTATGAGAACGCGGCAGAGCAAGGTCATGTTAAAGCACAGGTTGAAACGGGAAATATATATTTTTACAACTCAAACGGGGCAGTTGTGAGAGATCGCGCCACGGGTGTAAAATGGTACAAACTGGCAGCAGAGCAGGGAAATGCAGAAGCGCAGTATCGTTTAGGTTCGGCATATTATGAAGGGGAAGGGGTTGATCAAAATCGCGCCGAAGCTGAAAAATGGCTTAAGAGAGCGGCAAACCAGGGATATAAATCCGCCCAGTCAAAATTAAATAACATTGCGTCTATTGAAAAGGCAAAAGGATCGGATGATGCCGAAAGCCAGTATCAGCTGGGCAATAAATATTTTTACTACGGTACAGGAGTTAAACAGGATTTAGCCGAAGCGGCAAGGCTGTATAAAAAAGCCGCGGAGCAGGGGCATGTAAAAGCGCAATATGCGTTGGCTCAAATGTATTATTCCAGCAGGGGCGGAGTTGAACGCGATTATGGCGAAGCGCTTAAGTGGTATAAGAGAGCTGCGGAGCAGGGATTCGCTGACGCTCAGCATATGACGGGGTTGATGTATTATGAAGGCACAGGAATTATTCCGCAAAATTACGCAGAAGCTTTTAAGTGGTATAGAAAAGCGGCGGAACAGGGCCACTGGCAAGCGCTAAACGGATTAGCCGATATGTATGAAAACGGGTACGGGGTTGAAAAAAGCGCGGAAAAAGCTGAAATATGGCGCAAAAAAGCAGTGGAAGCAGCTGTAGCAGACGCGGAAAGCAGAAACGCAAAAAACAAAAAAAGAAACGCAAGAATTTATAAATAGGATGTAAAAAATGAAAAAGGTTGTAATTTTTATGACAAGCGTGGTTTTTATCGCTTTGCTTTTCAAAGTGATACTTTCAATACTGCCAATAAATATATTGAATCTTGGCCAAATAAAAACACCAACGGATAAAGAGTATTACAAAGCAATAAAAAGATCGGCAGAACAAGGCAATGAAGATACCAAATTTGCTTTAGACAATATGCTGCATAATTATGAGCCGGCAAAAGCCGCGCTTTTTAAGCAGACAAAAAAAGCGGCGGAAGCAGGGGATGCCGAAAGTCAAAACAAATTAGCTGCAATGTATTGTAACGGCAAAGGCACTGAGCAGGATTACGCCAAAGCCGTATACTGGTATGAAAAAGCCGCGGAACAGGGAAATGAATACGCCTATAACGCATTAATTACTATGTATTGCAACGGATTCTTAATCGAAGAGAATAGAGAAAAAGCCGTGTATTGGTATAAGAAAGCGTTGGAACGGGGTTTTGATTGGATCGGGTACGCTCACCATGAATTAGATGATGATATTGAAAGAAATAGAGAAGAATCAGCAATGGCGGGCAAAACAGCAATGAAAGAGATGCCGGCAGATACAAAAAATAAGATTTTAAAAAAATTAAATAAACGGGGGGTAAAATGAACAAGCGTTCAGCGATATTCATTGCAATAGAAATTGTTTTAATAATTCTTCTTGTATGGGTAGTTTTTAACGGTTCTGCAAAGCGTTCTATTTCAACGGAACCTTTCGGGGAAGCGACACCTTCTGTTCAGTTGCCTGCGCAAAATACAGAAAATTCATTTTTAAATTCCATTAAAAACCTTTTCCGCGAAAAATTGGACAATGAACAGAAAAACAACATAAACTATAAACGCCTGGCGCAGGAAACAACTCATTTTATTAGAAACCTTAAAGCAACGCTGTCTTATTCCGCGTATAAAACACTTGTTGAGGAGACAGATAATTTCAGCGATATGGATAAAACTTATTCTTTGTTAGCAAAGTTTGCCCGCGATAATAGTATTGATTTAAGCGCAAACTACCCAGAAATAAACAAATATCTTAATTATATTGAGTCTGCTCAAAAAGAAAGTCCAAACCAGCCTGAAGGTGAGGCGTATGGCAATAATTCTGAAGCTGCTTTGGCCGGAGAAACAACAGAAGCGGATGCGGATAAACTGTTTGAGGCTGTGAAAAAAGCCGGCGCGGAAGAGTAATAGCACTAAAATAAAAAAGGGTTAAAAAATGCAAAAATTTTTAAAATTTAAATTTGTAGCGATTCTTTTGCTTGTGGGAATTGTTTGCGTTTCCATATGTGATGCCGAAACGGACGCGGATAAAATATTTGAAGCTGCAAAAGAAGGCGATGCCGCCGCGGTTTCAAAAATTCTAAAATCAGGCATTAATCCTGATATGCAGGATAAAGACGGCAGAACGGCTTTAATGCTGGCATCAGAAAAAGGATATAAAGAAGTTGTTGATATTCTACTTAAAGCTAAAGCTGATCCGAACATACAAAACAAATACGGTGAAACTGCTTTGATATGGGCCGCACTGAGAGTAAATAAAGAAATCGTTGGGATACTGCTGAAGGCTAATGCTAATCCAAATATGCAAAACAAATACGGGGAAACTGCTTTGATATGGGCTGTAATGAGAGGAAACGAAGAAATTATTGAAATGCTGCTTAACGCTAAAGCGGAGCCGAATATACAAAACAAAGACGGAGAAACAGCGTTGATAGCTGCTGTTATGGCAGAAAAAAAAGAAATTGCTGAAATACTGCTTAAAGCCAAAGCCGACCTGAATATACAAAATAAATACGGTGAAACTGCTTTGATATTGGCTGTAATTAGAGGAAACGAAGAAATTGTTGAAATACTGCTTAAAGCCAAAGCCGATCCAAATATACAAGATAAATCAGGGAGCACGGCTTTAATGGTTGCGGCAGAAAAAGGGCATAAGGAAATTGTTGAAATGCTGCTTAATGCTAAAGCCAATCCAAATATAGAAAATAACAACAGTGAAACGGCTTTAATACTTGCGGCAGAAAAAGGACAAAAACAAATAGTTGAAATACTGCTTAAAGCCAAAGCCGATCCAAATATACGCGGTTTCCTTGGACAAACGGCTTTAATAAAGGCTTCAAAAGAAGGATTTAAAGAAAGAGTTGAAATACTGCTTCAGGTTAACGCAGACCCAAATATACAGGATGAATACGGGGACACAGCTCTAATTGAGGCAGTAGAAAAAGGGGATAAAGAAATAATTAATATATTGCTTAAAGCCAAAGCCAATCCTGACATAAAAGGAGAATATGCCAGAACAGCTTTAATGCGCGCCGCAGAAAAAGGAGATAAAGAAGTTGTTGAAATACTGCTTAAAGCGGGGGCAAATCCAAATATACAAGATGATAAAGGCGAAACTGTTTTAATAAGGGCTTCGGGAGATGGTAATAAAAAAATTATTGAAATGCTGATCGCGGCTAAAGCCGGCATAAATATAAAAAATAAACAAGGCGAAACGGCTTTAATGCGCGCGTCAGGAAACGGATATAAAGAAACCGTTGAAATACTGCTTAAAGCTAAAGCCGATCCTAATACGCGCGGACTGTTTGGCCAAACGGCTTTAATGAATGCCGCAGGCATGAGGTATAGAGAAATAGTTGAAATACTGCTTAATGCTAAAGCTGATCCTGATATACAAGATAAAAACGGCAATACTGCTTTAATGTCTGCCGTGTATGGTTACGCAGAAATCATTGAAATACTGCTAAAAGCTAAAACAAACCCTGATACATCCGGATATTTTGGGAAAACGGCTTTGATGCAGGCGTCAGAAAAAGGATATAAGGAAGTTATTGAAACGCTGCTTAACGACCAAATCAATTCAAATATAAATAATAACGATGACCAAACTGCTTTAGTGTCTTTTCCGTACGGTTACACGGAAATCGTTGAAATGCTGCTTTCGGCAAAAGCCGATCCTAACTTGCAAGGATACCATGGCCAAACGGCGTTAATGCTGGCATCAGAAAAAGGGGATAAAGAAATAGTTGAGGCACTGCTTAAATATAAAGCCGATCCGAATCTGCAGGATAAAAATAACAAAACCGCTCAGTCTTATGCGGCGGAAAAAGGTTACATGAAAATAGCGGATATGCTTAAAAAAGCCGTCGCGGAAAAATAATAGCATTAGAATAAAAAAGGGTTAAAAAATGCAAAAATTTTTAAAATATAAATTCGTAGCGGTTCTTTTGCTTGCGGGAATTTTTTGCGTTTCCGTATGTAACGCCGAAACGGACGCAGATAAAATGTTTGAAGCGGCAAAGAAAGGCGATACGGCGGCAGCATCAAAGCTTATAAAAACCGGTATTGACCCGAATATTACCGATTCCCAAGGGCGTACACCTTTGAGTTATGCCAGCAGAGAAAATCATAAGAATATTGTTAAGCTGTTGATTAAAGCTAAAGCAAACCCCAATATACAAGATAAATATGGCCAAACGGCTTTAATGTTAACCGGAAAAAAAAATGAAAAAATCATTGAAATGTTGCTCAAAGCTAAAGCCGATCCGAATATACAAAATGATTATAGTGCCACAGCTTTAATGTGGGCTTCGCGAGACGGATATAAAGAAACTGTTGATATACTGCTCAAGGCTAAAGCAGACCCTAATATACAAAACCAATTAGGCGACACGGCCTTAATGTATGCTTCACAAGAAGGGCACAAAGAAATAGTTGAAATGCTGCTAAAAGCTAAAGCAGACCCGGATGTACAGAGCAAATCTCAGAGCAAAACCGGTAATACAGCTTTGATGTGGGCTTCAGAAAAAGGATATAAAGAAATAGTTGAAATGCTGCTCAAGGCTAATGCCGATTCTAGTATAAAAGATAAAAATGATTACACAGCCTTAATGTGGGCTTTGGGAAACGGATACAAAGAAATTGTTGAAATATTGCTTCAGGGCAATCCTGATATGCAATATAATAAAAGCACTGCGGCTTTAGTGTATGCTTCAGAAAAAGGGCACAAAGAAATAGTTGAAATGTGTCTGAAAGCTGATGTTGATACTAATATGCAGGTCAAATATGGACGAACAGCATTAATGCGGGCGTCAGGAAACGGGCGTAAAGAAATAGTTGAAATGCTGCTCAAAGCCAAAGCAGATCCAAATATACAAGCTTATGATGGAGACACAGCATTAATGCGGGCTTCAGAAAAAGGATATAAAGAAATAGTTGAAATGCTGCTTAAAGCTAAAGCCGATCCGAATATACAAGATTTAGATAACAAAACAGCTTTAACGTTTGCTTCAGGAAGAGGATATATAGAAATAGTTGAAATATTGTTTAAATCCGGAGCAACTATAGATAACGAGTTATTTGAAGCTACGAGGAATAGTAAGGTTGAAACTGTATTAATCCTTATAAGCTCAGGCATCAGCCCAAATATTAATGATTCTAAAGGATGGACGCCGTTGATGTATGCCAGTAAAGATAATGGTAAAGAAATAGTTGAAATATTGCTTAAAGCCAAAGCAGACCCGAATATAAAAAATAAAAACAGTGAAACAGCTTTAATGTGGGCTTCGGCAATGGGTAACAAAGAAATCGTTGAAATGCTGCTTAAAGCTAAGGCAACCCCCAATATACAAGATGATGACGGCAACACGGCTTTAATGTGCGCTTCCTTACAACACTACCAGCACACCAGCGACTGTAGCTGTGGCGAAGATGATGATGCTAATGACAGAGAGAAGCATACAGCTAAAGATGTAGATAATAATAACAGATGGACAGATATTCGGAATGACGATAATTTTGACATTGATGTACAAAAAGAAATCGTTGAAATGCTGCTTAAAGCTAAAGCAGATCCGAATATAAAAAATAACGAGGCGGAAACAGCGTTAATGCTGGCTGCAAAAAACGGACATAAAGAAATAGTTGAAATTCTTAAAAAAGCCGTCGCGGAAGAGTAACGCTAATTGCAGGTAAAGATTGAAGAGTATTTTAAAATGTTTTTTAATAAAAAACCCCCGGGTGCAAAAATACACGCGGGGGTTTTAGTTGTAAAGAAATTATTTTGAAGGTTCTTTTTCGGTTTTAACTTCTTTTTGTTCTGTTTTTGGGGTTTCCGGAGTTATTTCTTTTGTCTCCGGTTTTTTTACCGCTTCAGCGCTTTCCGCTTCCGCTTTTTTCTTTTCTTTTGCTTCTTTTATTTCCGGAGCCGGTACTGCCATAGGCGCGCCGTTTTTACTGTCATATACTATAGCTATGGCGCGGTGTCCGTTCGGCTCTAAAAGTATAATTTCATCCGCTCCGTGTTTGGCGGCCTTTTTCTTTACCGATTTAATGGTTTTAAAGATTTCTCCAAGCCAGTTCAATCTCACATAGCCTATTTCCCTGTAATCAACAGCCGGTTTTTGCGTGTAACGGACTTCCAAATCAGCCACGCTTTTTTTAGCAAACTTCTCATTGTGATACTTTGTCACAGTCGTGCAGGCCGAGGTAAACAACATCGCCAAGCAGAATACAATTGCCAAATACTTCATATGCCCTCCTTAAATTTATTAACATGAATTTATAACAAAAATGCAGTTTATTGTAAAGAAGAACGATTTATATAATAATGCGGGTTTATAAGTAAGCAGTGTTTGCGTGTAACACAAAATAGCGCTTAGCCGCAACACATATAATATATATGTACGTGAAGTTCAGGGTTAAAAAGTTTTTGCGAAGATTTCGGCTTTTGCAACCGCGGCTTGCATTATGGCTTTAACATTCTGGCCTTGCACATCAAGCCCGTTTGCAGCAACCGCCGTAAAGTCAGAAATTCCGAAAAAGCCCATTATTGTTCTGACGTATCTTTCGCCCATTTCTATTTCAGAAGCCGGGGGCTTATCATAAAACCCGCCGCGTGCGGCCACAAAAAGAGCTTTTTTACCGGTAAGCATGCCGACAGGGCCGTTTTCGGTATATTTGAAAGATATGCCGCTAACGGACACATAATCAAAATATGCTTTCAAAATTGAAGGAATTCCGAGATTCCAAAGCGGGGCGGCGATTACATATTTGTCTGCAAGAGCAAACTGCTGGGCATAAGTTCGCGCTGTTATATTGCAATAATCCATGCTTTTTTCACTGTGAGCCATTACGTCATCATGCGATAAAAACTCAATGTCGGCATTGTAAAGGTCTAAAGTTATGATTTCGTCTTTCGGGTTTAATTCTTTGTAGGCTTCAATAAATCTTTCTGAAATTTGAAATGTCTTTGAAAATTCAACGGTTTTCGGGTTTGCTTTTACATAAAGTAAAGTTTTCATGGCATGCTCCTTTTATTGCAAGGATTATATGTTCACATACTATTAATAAATAAAACAGATGTAAAGGCAAAATTTTAGCCAAAAATTGCTAGAATATATGCCATTATTAAATAAATACAGGGAGAAAGGAATGTTAGACATTAAGCTGATCAGGGAAAATGTGAAAGAAGTTGCTAAAGCTATGGAATCACGTAACCAAAATATAAATTTTGACGGGCTTTTGGCTTGGGATAATGACAGAAAAGCGATTATCGCGGAAATTGAACAGTTAAGAGTTAAAAGAAATAAAGAATCTGAAGAAATCGGTAAACTTAAAAAAGAAGGAAAAGAGCCTTCGCCGCAGCTTCTCGCGGAAATTAACGATATGAGAGATATAATACAGGAAAAAGAAAAACATCTGCTTATGATTGAAAGCCAGATTGAAGATTTTCTTTTGCGCATACCCAATATCCCCGATGAAAGCGTGCCTGCCGGTAAAGATGAAAAAGATAATAAGATTACAAAGTTTGTCGGAGAGCCTTCCAAGCTTGCTTTTGAGGCAAAGCATCACTGGGAAATCGGCGAAAAATTAGGTATTTTGGATTTTGCCGCGGCTTCAAAAATTTCCGGGTCAAGGTTTGCCGTTTTGAAAAATGAAGGCTGCGCTTTAGAAAGGGCAATCATTAATTTTTTTATAGACTGCCATAAAGAAAAAGGTTATTCGGAAATTATGACGCCTTATCTTGTTAACCAATTGTCTATGAGGGGCACTGGGCAGCTTCCGAAATTTGCGGAAGAAGCCTTTAAATGCGCAAATGACGATTTGTATTTAATACCTACGGCTGAAGTGCCTGTGACGAATATTTACAGGGACAACGTCCTTGAAGAAAATATTTTGCCGCAAAAATATGTTTCTTATTCGGCGTGTTTCAGAAGGGAGGCCGGCTCATACGGCAAAGATACAAAAGGTTTGATACGAAACCACCAGTTTAATAAAGTGGAGCTTGTAAAATTTGTTAAGCCCGAAGATTCTATGGCGGAGCTTGAATCTTTGGTGGCGGACGCGGGAAATGTTTTGGAAAAATTAGGGCTTCCTTACAGGGTATCATTATTGTGTACCGGAGATATGGGCTTTTCTTCCGCGAAAACTTATGATTTGGAAGTCTGGCTTGCCGGCGACAACGCTTACAGGGAAATTTCTTCGTGTTCAAACTTTAAAGATTTCCAGGCGAGAAGAATGAATATAAAAATAAAATATAAAGACGGCAAAAAAAGAGATTTTTTACATACGCTAAACGGTTCCGGTGTTGCGGTGGGAAGAACTTTTGCCGCCATACTTGAAAATTACCAGCAGGCGGACGGGTCTGTAATTGTGCCCGAAGTTTTAAGAAAATATACCGGTTTCGATATAATAAAACCCAGATAAATTGTGCTCTTAACGGTTATGTGTATATTGTCAGGCACCCCGCTCGTCTCGGGGTGCCTTTACTTTTACGGTCACCTTGCGCGTCGGATCTGAGCTGTATGGATTCTTCAAAAACTTTTTCTTAGAAAAATGACAACCGGCAATACCTCTTCCAATAAAAAATATTTCCTGACAAAATAAAAAAACCGCCCTTTTAAAAAAGGCGGTTTTTTTATAAAGACTAAAGCAGCAGCTTCTTATTTCTTTTTCTTTTTTGGAGCTGCTTTTTTTGCAACTTTTTTCTTCGGAGCTGCTTTTTTAACAGCTTTTTTTGCGACTTTTTTCTTCGCAACTTTCTTCGCCGCGACTTTTTTCTTCGGTGCTGCTTTTTTTGTTTTGCATCCGCAAGCCATTTTAGGCTCCTTTTGCCTTTCGGCATTTTTTTAATTTCCGCCGAAACGCGGAAACTGTTGCTTCACAACTGTATTATAAAAAAGAAAATAAATAAAAGCAACTTTTTTATTGTAAATCCGCGGGGTTTTCGCGAGGAGGGAGTTTAATGCTTAGCATCGCGAACGCTCCGGAAATTATCGCGCCTATAAAATAAATAACCCAAACATAAGTGTAATAGGAACCAAACGCAACCGCCGCGCCTGCGACGATAAATGAAGCGGCGAATATGCTTAAACTCGCTTCAAGATATTTCCATTTTTTCGGCATTAAATTGTAAACATTCGCAAGCTGGTAATTGTGCCGTCTGTGGCGCACGTAAGCAGCGGCAAGCAGTAAAAATCCTACGGGAGAAACAAACTGGCAAATTAAATGGATCATAAGAAGTTGTATGACGGGCTCTCCGGAACCAAACCAAACCGGGTCGTACATGTGCAGCATTCCCCAGGAATAAACAATTTTTGAGCCGGTTACGGCGAGAGTATTGACAAGAACAAAAATTATTCCCATAAGCACTCCCATTGTATAAGCGGCAAAGGTCGACGAGCGAGGCGCGCCGCTCGGAGTCGGCACCCAGTGGAATATCGCGACTAAAATCGAAGGCGCAATTACCGCCATTAAAAAAAACTGCCTTATTGAATTTACGATTAGCGGATAAGGATGCGGTCCGAAAATATTTTGCAGCGGGCGTGTAATAAAATAAATGCCAAACATTAAAAAAGCGATTTGAAGCTTTTTAAATCCTATTTCGCCGAACATTATAGACCTGTACTTGCTTGTCCGTTTTACTTCGTAAGCCATCATAAAATACATGATGCCGGCAAGAACAGGCAAAAGAAAAGTTACTAAAAAATCTAAATTCATGGTTTCTCCGTTGCTAAAGAAATATTATAAATTTTTGAAGACAGTTTATTATCTTTTAAGTTTGAAGGCTCCGATACAAAAAATACCGGGTGCTGCCCGTCCGCGTTTTCAGTCACTTCGCAATGCACGGTATTTTTAAGCATCGTAAAAAAACTCAGTTTCGGATTGTTAAATTCAAGTTCTACAGCGGTCAGATCTTTCTGCGTGATTTTTCCGGCAGAAAATTTCTTAACGAATTCTTTTTGCTTTAGCAGCGCAACGATCAAGTAAAGTTTTTTAAATTTCACGTTTAATGGATTTATAAGTAAAAAATCTTCATTGTCTTCGTGCCAGCTTAATTTTATATTTGTTGACCTTTTTCCTATGCACAACAAAGTATGCGTTCCGAATTTAATGTTTGAAGTGTAAAACCTGCTTACGGTTCCTGTCTTTGTTTTTGTTTCAATCGCCGCGCGCGGCGGATATATCAATTTAATCAGTTTTCTCTTTTCTAAATCAGACATTAAAATGGAAGACGCTTTTTTTGGAGTTAAAGCTATATCGATTTTCATGTTCTATTATTAAACGCCTTTAAAGTATTCTCTAAAAGCATCGTGATTGTCATCGGTCCGACTCCGCCGGGAACAGGCGTAATGGAGATGTTCATGTCTTTTACGTCATTAAAATCAACGTCGCCGCATAAACCTTCGGCGGTCCTGTTAATGCCGACATCTATCACCGCCGCGCCGTCTTTTACAAACTCTTTATTTACAAATTTCGGTTTTCCTATGGCCGCGACTAAAATGTCTGCGGATTTTGACAATTCTTTAAGATTTTTTGTTTTAGAATGCGCCATAATAACAGTTGCGTTGTTTGCGAGAAGCAGCATGGATAGCGGCTTTCCCACCAGATTAGATCTTCCGATAACTACGGCAGTTTTGCCTTCCATTTGTATGTTTGATTTTTGCAAAAGGTGGATTACGCCCAAAGGCGTGCAGGAAACCAAAATATTTTTTTGTATTATCTCGTCCCAGTTTTTAGATAAATTTAAAAGGCCCGCGTTAAAAGGATGCAAACCGTCAACATCCTTTAAAGGGCTTATGGCGTTTATGCAAGCCTGTGCGTCACGGTTTCCAGGAAGCGGAAGCTGTAAAAGTATTCCGTCAACGTCTTTATTTTCGTTAAGTTCTTTAATCAGGGCGATTATTTCCTGTTCAGCCGCCGTTGCCGGAAGGCTTTTGTGGAAAGATTGTATCCCGGCGTCTTCACAAGCTTTTATTTTGGAGCCGATATAAACTTTGCTCGCGGCGTCTTCCCCGACAAGTATTGTCGCAAGGCCGGGAGTTTTACCGGTAGTTTTTTTTAATTGCGCCGTTTTGTTTTTAATTTCAGCGCGTTTTTCGTTAGAAATTTTTTTGCCGTCAATTAGAATCATTTGCCACCTCAATATAAATTAAAATGCCTTAAAAGATAATTGTTAAGCGCGTCAAGCGCTTTTTTATCCGGATCGATATACTGAACGCCGTGCGTAAAACCGTAAGAGCCTGCAAAAGCGTGTATAACTTTCATCAAAATGTAAAACTCTTTATTGTTTGGCGCAGCCAGGCCCACCATTATTTTTTCATTTACCGGAAATTTTATTTTACTTTCTACCGCAAGCCCGCCTCTTCCTATATTCACAAGAAGGCAGTTGTCTGATAACTGCCTGGCGGCAGAGTAACACTTTACGTACATCGCGGCAAAACGCCTTGCGTGCTTTCTTTTTTCGCGGATAAAATATTTTTCGCCGCGTATAACCGCGTGCAAATCCGATTTATTTATAAAGATATTCGTTTTCATTGTTACCTTACTTTAATGTGGTTTGAAAAAATCCACGGTTTAGCTATAAAGCATTTCTTTTTATAGGCTTCAACCCTGTAAACGCCTTTTTCCGTAATTCGTAATTCAAAAAAACCCGCATTTTTCTCGGCTATAGTCTTTCCGTTCAGTACTATTTTTATGTGTGCCTTTTTCGGCAGCTTAACTTTAAGCGTAAGATTTTGCGATAAAGATATTGCGCCGCCGGAATATGCAGTGTTTGCGCCGTCAGTAATATGCAATTCAAAACCTTTTGCCTCATCCCAGCTTTCCTGCGCGACATACAGTTTTGAATTTTTTACGCATTCAATAACCTGCTGTTTTGCTTCCCGGGCGTCTTTGCTTAATTCTTTTTCCGGCAGTATATGCGTTGAAACGGTTTTAAATGAGTAATCAAACGGAAAAATATTAAAAGTTAAGCCAAAAATCTTCTTTTTGGTATTATGATTGTCGATTTCGCCGTATCCCGCGATAAGTTTATCGCTTTTTGAGGCTTGGTTAAGCGTATCCCACCTTGCAAGAGTTTCGCGTTTAGGGCCGGATAATGCAAAAGAGGGGAATGAAAACGCAAAAAAAGCTTTTACATAAGACGTAAGTTTTGACTGCCAGTCAGTCATGAAATCCCAAATGCTTATCGCGTCATAGCCGGTAACGTTCCAATCATTCCATGCGTATGAGCGTACGCCGAATTTTACGGTGCCGGTATGGTCCGGATGGGCAATAAGGCCGGCGGCATTCTGTTTTTTTACGGCATCAATATAAATTTGAGGGTTTTCGTAAGGTTCAGCGCAAACCGGTTCTTTTATTCCAATGGCAAGGTAATGGTTGTAATAAGGGGAAATTTCTTCCCCGGCAATTACAAGCAGATTTCCGTGGTAGCCTTCGTAACCTTCTTTTTGCGAATCCATGTTAAAGTGGTCGGTTATAATTATAAAATCTGCGCCGCATTTTTGCGCAGACTGTATAATGCTTCTTATATCGGTTGTGCCGTCATGTGAGAAAGCGGAGTGAATATGAAAGAAACCTTTGTAATCAAAACTCATAGTCCACCTCAAAATTTATAACAAATTATATCAACTCTTACGTTAAATTGCAACGCAAAAACAGACGGAAAAAATGCTTTTTATCTGTTTCTTGAAAGGCGGCGGTTTATTTGGTATAATCGTTTCTGGTTTTAGCTGGAGGGGTCGCATAGTGGCCGAGTGCGCTGGTTTGCTAAACCGGTATACGGATGAAAATCCGTATCGAGGGTTCAAATCCCTCCCCCTCCGTTTTATAATGGTGGGTCATAAAAGCAACACCAACTGCTTGGTGTTGCGGGAATTTGCAAGGCTTGAGCGATGTTTTTGTTTGAGGCTTGGCTCTGCCAAGTTGAAAGGCAAAAACCGCGAGGCCTGGCCCGGAGGAAATTTAAGTCAACAAATTTACCGCAGGGAAATCCCGAAGGCTCACATCATTTATGACAGTCTTTTTTTATTTTTATGATCAAATGATAATAATAACTAAAAGGAGAACAATTAATGCGCCGTTCCATAAGCTCATTACATCCTGCTTTATATTTTATGTCAGTGTGGACGCGTCGCTGGGCGCGTTGTATACAGTGGTTTTTTGATGGCAAAAAATATTCCCGCATGACTGTGTCGACAAATCTGCCGTTTCGCGTAAAGAAACATCAGTCTGTTTTACTTCGTAACTTTGCAGGCGTAGATATGGGACTGCAACTTAATAAAGTTGAAAACCTTAAAATAGCCATTAAAAAGATAGATGGAATTATTATAAAACCCGGTGAAATGTTTTCTTTCTGTAAACTTGTGGGGTACCCTTCAAAGCATAAAGGTTATAAGCCTGGGATGGAGCTTTCCAATGGTAAGGCTCGCGCCGGGATAGGTGGCGGTCTTTGTCAAATTTCCAACCTTATACACTGGATGGTTTTACATAGTCCTTTGATGATTACTGAACGCTATCATCATTCTTTTGACCCTTTTCCTGATGATGGGCGCGTACTGCCTTTCGGCAGCGGTGCAACCGTGTTTTATAATTACAGGGATTTTCAGTTTAAGAATAATCTGAAAAATACTTTTCAAATAAGGCTATGGCTTTCGGACAAATGTCTTAACGGAGATTTGCGTTGCATGGCAGAAACCGAATTTACTTACCACATTGAAGAGCGCGGAGATGAATTTTTGAAAATAGAGGATAAATATTACAGACGCAATGAACTTTGGCGACATAAAATATTTAAAATAAATGGTAAAAAGACAGAATCGGAATTGATTTTAAAAAATTTTGCAAGAGTAATGTATACACCTAAACAATACAATGAATATAAATAATGTGTTGGTAAAATTTTGTGTATTTTTTAGGGAATTTTAAAACCTCAAACAGAGAATTTTGCTGCCCGAACCACACACTCCGTTTTTGCTTCGCCTTTGCAGCTTTTTCTTTCTTACACTCCGGCTCATTTAAGTTTTTCCTAAACTTCGCTGTCGCAAAACATCCAAAAATTTTGCAAAAATATATTTACTTGTTTCATTAAACTGAAACAAGTTTTTTTGTTTTATCGGCTATTTTTCCGCTTTAACTTTATATTTTTTACCCCATTTCGCCATTGCGTCGTGTACTGATTCAAGGCTGTAGCCCAAATCCGTGAGAGAATATTCCACTTTTGGAGGTACTTCCGCGTAAACTTTGCGGTTTACCAGCCCGCTGTCTTCCATAATGCGTAAATGCTGTGTCAGCACCTTCTGGGAAACGCCCGTAAGCGATTTTTTAAGCTCCCCGAAACGCTTTGTCCCGGTAAGCAAATCGCGCACTATAAGAACCTTCCATTTGTCGCCCATTAAAGTTAAAGTTGTTTCTACAGGGCAAGCCGGCATTCTGTTTTTTTTAGACATGGCATTATCCTCCGGTATGATTTTTCATTAGTTTCTTTTTGGATACTAAAGCACTTTGCGGTGCCTACTTTACAATTTATACTTACATCATTATAATGCCTTTAAAGGCTGTAAAAAGTCAAATGAAAATTAAAACAGGAGGCGGAAATGAATGAATTTGTATCAGTTTTAAAGGCAAACCCGAACGGCGTGTTGGCAACGCAAGACGGCCAGAATGTAAAAACAAGGGTGTTTCAGTTTTTATTTGCTGAAGAAAATAAAGTGTACTTCTGCACAAGCAGCGAAAAGCCCGTATATGGGCAGCTTCAGAAAAATCCGAATGTTTCATTTTGCACTTGGCAGCAAAACTTTTCTCCGGTACTTTCGGTAAACGGCAAAGCGGTATTTGTGGAAGATTTAAAACTTAAAACCCGCGCGTTGGATGAAAATCCCGGTATTAAAGGCATTTATAATACTCCTGACAATCCCGTATTTAAGATTTTTTACATTGACGTTAATGAAGTCGAAACTTTCAGCTTTACCGAAGGTCCGAAAACGGTAAAGATAAAGTAATGCGTGTAAGTCGTTTTTATGCCCTGCTTATGGCAGGGCATAAAAACGGTTAATTTGCAATCCTGCGGCATGTAAAATCTTTCCATCCTACACATATATAATATGTGTAAACCATATTAAAAACCGGCCAAATATTATAAAATCTATAAATTATCTTATTTGTTGGAGGCAAGATGAAAAAAATGCCCTTGGAAAAAGCTTTTACTCTCATTGAACCCGGCCCCGTAACATTAATAAGCACTTCGGATAAGGGCAAACACAATATTATGACTTTAACCTGGATAACGGTTATGGATTTTACCCCGCGGTTCGCGCTTGTAACCGGCCCGTGGAATTACTCTTTTAACGCTTTGATGAAAAATAAAGAATGCGTTATAGGCATACCGGGCGCGGAAATCGCTAAAAAAGCGGTGCAGGTTGGCAGCAGCTCCGGGAAAAATACCAATAAATTTAAAAAGTTTGGTTTTACGCCTGTGCCCGCGGAAGCCGTAAAAGCCCCTTTGATTAAAGAATGCATGGCTAATATTGAGTGTAAAGTTGTGGATTATGTGAAAAAACACGATATAATCATACTTGACGGCATAAACGCGTGGATAGATTCCGGATTTAAAAATAAAAAGATGTTTCACGCGCAAGGGGACGGCACTTTCAAAGTTGACGGTAAAAAACTGAATTACAGAAAAATTATGATGTCAAAGCTTCCTGAAGGCGTTTAAGGCAAAATGGAAAAACTCAAAATAGAAGAAATTGAAGCGGAAATAAGCAGAAAACATATACGCAATATATATATATCGGTCAATGCGTCCACAGGCAAAACAGAAATTACCGCTCCCGTAAGAATGCCGGTGCCTGCCATAGAAGAGTTTGTGAAATCCAAGCTCAAATGGATAAGAAAACACACCAAAACCGCGTTAAGCGCGCCGCCCGTAATAAAAAACAATTATGTAGAAGGTGAAAAAGTAGAGCTTTTAGGAAAAAAGTACGATTTGAAGGTGTTTAATGTCTCTTCCAAACCCAAAGTTTTTGTCACATTTTCAACGATAGACTTATATATTAAGGCTTCCGCGGGTATATCGGAAAGAAGAAAAGCAGTTGACTCTTTTTACGCGGCAAAGTTAAGGGAAATTGTGCCGGAAATGGCGGCAAAATGGGCAGAAAAGATGAAAATAGTAACGGAAAAAAACCTTATATCTTTTCTGCTGAAAAAAGCCAAAAGTAAAGTAAAAAGCTGCCGCCAAAACATTAAAACCGAAAGCGTGGTTCTGCAAAGGCCGGTAAAATTCTATTTTAGAAAGATGAAAAGCAGATGGGGCAGCTGTAACATATCGGACAGGCAGATTACGCTTAATACCGAGCTTGCCAAAAAAACGCCAAGATGCGTGGAATACGTTACGGCGCACGAACTGCTGCACCTGAAAGAACGCAAACACAGCAAAGATTTTAATAAATACATGCAGGAAGCTTTTCCTGATTGGAAAACGCTTGAATCGGAGCTTAAAATAATAGTTTAGGGCGATTGCCCGGGGCTTTTTCAGAGCTAAAACTCATTGACTTTTAAAGCAAAAAATAATAGAATTGTCACACTGTTTTTTGAAGGCGGCGTAGCTCAGGGGTAGAGCAGAGGACTCATAAGCCTTTGGCCGGTGGTTCAATTCCACCCGCCGCCATTTTTGATGCAATCTTTAATTTTGTCTTAATTTTTCCGAATAATACCTTTCCTAAAAGCGCACTTTAAATATAAAACTTCTTTAGAGAGCTTAAAATTCCTTATGATTCCACTTGTTTTATCGGTTCTCGGAACTTGCGCAGCACTTATCTATCTTTTGCTTTTCAGGGAGATTCTTCCCGTATTTCAAAGTAATGACATAGTTATAGGCATATTTCTGGCGCACTGCGTCATTTCTTTTGCGGCGGGCGTTTATGCCGCATCTTTCAATAAAAACCCCAAAAATCCGGGCAAAGTGATATTTTATTCGCTGCTTCTTTTAGCGGCGTTTTTTGTTTTATCCTTTATTTCGGTAAGATACGCCAGAACTATGTTTTACATAGGGCTTGGCAACGGAATATCCTTAAAAACTACCGTAATACACATGTTTGCCGTTTTGTTTCCGCTAAGTTTTATGAACGGAGTTATTTCTTTTTCAACTCTTCCGTTTATTAAAAAATACGGAGTTAAAACGCCGATAAAAACCTCTTTTATGTTTCAGGGGGCGGGCATTCTTTTAGGCAGCGCGTTTTATTCGCTTTTTTTTATTGACGTAACGGGTTTAAAGGCAGTTTTATCCGTTACCGCGCTTTTATTTTTATCCGCGGCGCTGATTTCCGACAGCAAAAAAAAAGGGATTATCCTTATTGTTTCGGCTGTTGCTGCCGCGCTTTTGATTCCGTACGGTTTTATCAATACAGCGGATAAATTTTTACTCGGCAAAGAGTTTAGCGGAGCGGAAGTTGCAGATTATGCCTATTCGCCGTACGGCCAGACCGTTTTAGTGCAGAAAAATAATGAATATTTTCTTTTGGCTAACGGCATCCTGCGTTTTTCTTCTCCGGATAATGACGTTTTAAACTCCGAGGATTTCGGGCATATTCCCGTTTTGCATCATAAAAATCCGGAAAAAGTTTTAATAATAGGCGGCGCGGCAAAATATCTGCCGATGATTCTGGAGCACGATGTAAGCCGGGTAGATTATGTCGAGCCAAACGGCGTAAATATCATCAAAAACAATATTTCGCATCTCGGTTATGTTTTCAGCGATGAAAGGGTAAATGTTTACAGCGAAGACGCAAGGTCGTTTATTAAAAAAACCGGTGAAAATTACGATTTAATACAAATAGGGCTGCCCAATCCCATAACGCTCCACATAAACAGCTTTTACACAAAAGATTTTTTTGAACTGGCAAAAAAACGCCTGAACAATGACGGTTTTCTGGCTTTAAAACTGCCCGGCAATATGGCGTTTTCTTCTTACATAATGGCGGAACTCAACAAGTCCGTAATGGAAGCGATGCAAAGCGTTTTCAGCTATGTGCAGATAATTCCGGGCGGGCAAAATATCTTGATTGCTTCGCAAAACAGGATGCCTTACAGGCTGCACATAAAGAAACGGTTAAAAGAAATGCAGGAAACGACTTTGGTGCTGTCAAAATATTATCTTGACGACAGAATGGACACTGAAAGAACGCGCTGGCTGAAAAATGAGCTTAACAGGGTGGAAAAAAACGATTTGGTAAACAGGGACTGGCATCCGGTTGCAATGGTTTTGGCGGTTTTGCACTGGCAGTCGGCGTTTTCGCCGTATTTAAGCGTCGCTCTGGATAAAATAATCGAATATTCGTACTTTGTGCTGATTCTGATAATAATAATATTTTTCCTTTCAAAATCCATATATAAAACCACCGCTTTTGTTTCGGGCGCTTCCGCGCTGTGGCTCAATTTAACCGCTGTTTTGTCTTTGCAGGTGTACAACGGGCAGATTTTTAAATGGGGTGGAATATTTGCCGCTTTATTTTTATCAGGGCTTATTTTGGGCGTAATTTACGCTAAAAAAACCAGTGAAAACGCGCCTTTAAGTAAAAGAATATTTGCGTCGGAGCTTATTTTTGTCATCTGGATGACTTTCTGGTTTATTTCATTTAAATTTAACATTATAAATATGTACGTACTTTTCCTGTTTATGGCGGGCACGGGTTTTGTGGCTGGTATGGAGTTTACCCTGCTTATCATGATATCAAAGCTGTTTAACAGTGACCCTTTTGCCAGCTTAAAAGTATATATTTACGGCGCGGCGGGCAGCTGGTTTGCCTGCGCGCTTGGTTCTTTTTTAATACCGGCGTGGGGAATGGAAAAAGCCGTGCTGTTTATACTGTTTCTTAAATTTCTGATTTTTTGCAGGTGGGCTGATATTTATAAAAGAGGGCTTTAAACTGCATAACACGTTTGCATAGAGTTTAAAAAAAATGTTAAAATTAAACACAAAACTACTTTAAAAATGAGGTCAAAATGAAGAAAATTCTTTCTTTGGTTTTTGCTGCCTGTTTCTGTTTGTCAATATATCCTTCAAATCTTTTTGCGGTAAACGCCAAATATTCCGTTTCGGGTTTTGTCACAAACGGTGAAACCGGCGCCGCCGTGCACGGCGCAGATGTCAAAATTGAAGGCGACAAAGAGGCCTCAAAGAAAACCGACTCTACCGGATATTACAGGATTGACGGCATAGAAAACGGCTCAAAGATTGAAATATATGTCTATAAAGAAAGCTTATCTTTTGCGCCTTCCGTTTTTAAAATCGCAAATTTAAATTCAAACAGAACGATAAATTTTAAAACTTCAAAACCCGCGCCGAAAACAACTTCTTCTCCGAAAGGCGTTCCTTCTATAGAAAAACCTGCGACAGGTACAACGCCTATCCAGCCGGAATACGTTCAAAAAACAACTCCTTTTTTCGCGGCTGATGAAAAACCTAAAAATAAAGACGATGACCCTTCAAAACCTACGTTTACGGTCAGCGGAAGGGTCAGTTATTATGCGTCCGGGCTTGTAGGGGTAAAGGTTGTCGCAAATAATGACAGAAGGCTTACCACTACAACGGATGTCAACGGAGTTTATTCAATTAAAGGGCTTAAAAAAGGCGAAGATTATATATTCTTTTTCTCAAAAGAAGGGTATGAGTTTAGTCCGGAAGATATAATAGTCACAGAAAACAGGGACACTGAAGTAAATGTTGAAGCTTTTGCAAGCAAACTTAAAATTTCCGGTTCGGTGCTTGACGGTAAAAACGCGATTGAAGGCGCGAAAATAAAAATAACCAGCGGCATAGATGAATATGAAACGGAAACTAACGAATCCGGCAATTATGAAGTTGAAGGCTTAACATTCGGACATAACTTTATAGTAACCGCGCATAAAGAAGGGGTCGTTATAACTCCTTTAAGGTTTGTCGTAAACCAGATAGAGTCTGACAGGGTTGTGGATTTTAACGCCGCTATCAGAAAGTATGATGTTTCCGGAAAAGTCGTTGACTCGGCTACGGGCAAGCCCGTAAAGTACGCTTCGGTCGGTATTTCGGCAAAAAAATATGTGGATAAAATTTCCGCCACTTCAAAAGGGAAATTTATTTTTGAAGATCTTTCAGCCGGCGAAGCCTATACTTTGACGTCTGAAAGTGAAAACTATAAGCTTACTGCACCCGTAAAAATAGCGGATTTGCAGTCTAATGTTGACCTTGTAATAAAGATGGATTCTTCCGCGGCAGTCGCAGACGGAAAAACATCTTCAGCTAAAGCAAATGCTTCAGCTGCCATTGCGGCAAAACCCGTAAAAAGCGAGCCGGCAAAAACGCCTGCCGCAAAGGAAGGCAAAAAAGTCGCTGAAACTCCTAAAAAAGAAAGTAAAGCTGCGCCTAAAGATTTGAAGGCCGAAAAAGAAGCGGAAAAAACAAAAGCGGCGAAATTGAAGGCTGATGAAAAGGCGGCGGAAGAAAAAGCTAAAGCTGATGAAAAACTTAAAAAAGAAGCCGAAAAAGAAGCAGCCGCGAAAGCAAAATCCGAAGAAAAAGCAAAAAAAGAAGCGGAAAAAGCTGAAGCTGCCAGGATAAAGGCTGAAGAAAAAGCAAAGAAAGAACAGGATAAAGCCGCCTCCGCAAATACGGCAAGCACTAAAAGAATAGCTAAAACGGAAGCAAAAAAAGAAACCGCGGCCGCGGTTCCCGTAGCAGCAGTAGCGGTTCCGGTTGTTGCCGCAAAACCTGTAAGTGAAACAAAAGTAAAAGAAGTAAAAGCGAAAGAACCCAAAGCAAAAGAAGCAAAAAAAGAAGAACCAAAAGTAAAAGAAACAAAAGCAAAAGAAGCAAAAAAGGAAGAACCAAAAGTTGCGGCGGTTGTCGCGGCTCCAAAAGCAAAATATGTAAAAATAAGGGGAAAGATAGCAAATAAACAAGAAACCGTTTCCAATATAGAGTTAACCATGGAACCCGGCGGTTACAAAACGACAACCGACGAAAAAGGCAGGTATTCTTTTGACAATATTCCTGAAAATCCGAGATATTTGTTGAAACCCAATTCTTCAAATATTCTGTTTGAACCGGCGCAGGCTGTTTTAAATGACGTGGTTTCAAATGTTAACCAGGATTTTGTTCCGTATGTGCGCATTGAAGGAGAAGTTTTTGTTGAAGGTAAAGCGGTTTCCGGCGTTTCAATACAATCCGGCGGGGTACAAATAGCCGTAACGGACCAGTTCGGCAAATATAAAATACCGTCTTTTGAATATGGTTCCCAGCTGACCGCAAATGCCGTAAAGAGCGGATATTCATTTTATCCGGCTTTAATAGATATACCGAAAGTTTTAAATAATATTGATAATTTAAATTTTATAGTCGCGTATTCGGTTGCGGGGAGAGTAACTACGCAGGGTAGCGTTTTCGGGTTGTCAAACCTCGAGCTTGAAATTACCGGCGGAACAAAAGCCGTAATATCGGCTGACTACGGAGGAAACTACCTGATAACGGGCCTTGAACAGGGCAAAACTTTTAGAATTTCGCCAAAAGCCGGCGGTTACGCTTTTGACCCGCCGTTTAAAGAATACACGGAATTAAAGTCAAATCTTGTCGGCCAGAATTTTACGGCTATCAAGCAGACATATAGCGTAACCGGAAATGTCAGCGTAGGGAGAAAACCGCTTAAAAACACAATGATAAGCATAACAAAGAGGCCGATAAAATATTACACGGATGATGAAGGTAACTTTGAAATAGCAAACCTTGATTACGGCGGGCCTTACATTGTAACGGTTTCAAGCAGGGAACATGATTTTGAGCCTTTCGTTATCGAGACGCTTAAAGAAAACACATATATCGAATTTTCAACGGATATTTCTTTGGGCGGTACGGTAATGTCGGGGCAAAGGCCAATGCCAAATGTAGTGGTTGACATTAACGGCCAAAGGCAAAAAACGGATGAAAACGGAAAATATCTCATAAAAGGGATGCAGTACAACGGAGATTACCTTATTTCTTTTTCCGCGCCGGGAATGGTGTTTACTCCGAACTTTAAAGAGTACAAAAATATTAAAAAAAGCGTGCTTAATGAGTCCGTTGACGCTTCTTATGTTTTAAGCGGCAAGGTTTCTCTTGATGATAAGGGCCTTGAGGGCGCGGCCATCGTTGTAGGGGGAGATGAGGCGACTTATAAATCCGACGCCAACGGCTATTACCTGATACAGAATTTAAAATATGGTCAGGATTATAATGTTGAAGTGGTATATCCGGGTTATAAATTTACCCCCGCATCAAAAGAATATAAAAATGTTACGTCAAGCAGGCTCTCTGAAAATTATAAAGCCGTGCCTTTGGGATATACGGTTAAAGGAACCGTTACCGGCAAAGGGCGTTTGCTTAACAATGTGGCGGTTGTTATAGAAGGCGATAACAACGTAAAGAAGCAGACGCTTACGAACGCAAAAGGCGAATATAAGTTTGAAGGTATGATGCCGGGCAAAAGGTACAAAATAACGGTTAACTCTAAGAGCGTTGAATTTGAATCCCCGAGCGGGATAATCAACAACCTTAACGGAGACACCGAAATTTTCCTTAAAGACGGCATGGTTGCCACTCCGAGCTCAATGAGCGAAAACCAGAGCGACGCGGTTGTAAAAGAGCTTCAAAGAAATCAGGCAAAAAGTTCTTTCTTTAACGTAAACGGAAAGATTACCGTTAACGGAGAGCCGGTCACCGGCGTTGTAATTAAAAGTAAAATGGGTGAAGCGGTTACCGGAAATTCCGGAGAGTACAGCATTTCCATCGATGCCGGGGACGATTTAATCATAGAGCCTTACTACGCAGGGTATTTGTTTACGCCTGCGACTATAACGCTAAGGGATATCAGGGAAGATAAGCATAATGTCAATTTCACGGCGGAAGCCAAAGTGCACGTTTTAAGCGGTTATATAGTTGACGGTAAAAACAAAGGCGTAAAAAACATTACCGTTAAAAGTATAAACTCCGGAGATACGGCTGTAACCGATTCAAAAGGCTTTTATAAGCTGCAAAATATACGTCATCAGGAAAAAAACACAATTTTACCGGAGTCTTCAGAATATTATTTTTATCCCGCAAACGTAGAAACTATTCTTCAGGCTGATGAAGAAATTAATGATATTTACGCTTATCCCAAAACGGTTAAAAAAGCGGAAGTTTTTGTTTACGGCGGCAAAAAATCCAACATAAGAATAAAAAACTCAAATATATACATTGTAATGCTTTCGCCGGAATCGGGAAGGGTTTCAATTGAAATTTCCGATAAATCCAAAAACATAATAACCGAATTTGCCGTTGATTTAAGCGCGAATAAAATTTCAGCTGTAGAATGGAACGGAGAAACTTCAACGGGAAGCAGCGCAGGCGCCGGAGAATATACAATAACTCTTAACGGCGCTGGATACAAAAAAACATCTGAAAAATTCAGCATTGAAAGATGAAAAAAAATATAACAGTCCGCCTGCGGTCTAATTCTTACCCGATACTTATTTCTGAAGGCGAGAAAGATTTTTTGCGTCTTCTGGAAGAAAGACGCGTGTCGAAATGCCTTTTTATCATAACGGATAAAAATATCGCAAAGCTGCATTTGAAGCAATTTGTATCTATGCTTGTTAAAAACGGGTATGAGTGCAAAAGCACGGCTATCAACGCCGGGGAAAGCGGTAAAAGCATCGCGTCTTTAAGTTTTTTATATGATACTGCTTTGAAAGAGGGCATTGACAGAAAAAGCTGCGTGGTTGCTTTAGGCGGCGGTGTTGTCGGTGATGTGGCAGGTTTTTTTGCCGCGACATATATGAGGGGCATTCCTTTTATGCAGGTGCCTACGACTCTCCTTGCAATGACAGATTCTTCCGTTGGCGGAAAAACAGCCGTAAATACAAAAGGCGGGAAAAATATAGCCGGCGCGTTTTACCAGCCTTCCCTTGTCTGGATAAACACTTTATATTTAAAAACACTTCCCGAAAGGCATATCCGAAACGGGCTTGCGGAAGTGGTCAAGTACGCATTTATATTCGATAAAAATTTTTACGGGTATATTAAAGAAGTTTTAGACAGAGGGTACATAGATTCAAATGATTTTGCCGAAATGATAAGCAAAAGCTGCCAGTTTAAAGCGGGGATAGTGGAAAAAGATGAAAAAGAGACAAAGGGCTTAAGGGAAGTTTTAAATTTCGGGCATACTTTAGCCCACGCGCTTGAAACTTATTCAAACTACAAAGGTTATTTGCATGGTGAAGCGGTTGCAATAGGGATGCTGTTTGCGGCAAAATTGTCGGTCTTGAAAGGATTATGCGCAAAACCGGTTTATCTTAATGTGAAAGAGCTCCTTGAGGCCTCAGGGTTTGATATCAGATTGAGCGGAAATATTGATGCCGGACGGCTGGTCTCGTTTATGAAAAAAGATAAAAAATCAGTGCAAGGCAATATAAGATTTGTGCTGTTAAAAGATATAGGGCAAACTGTCGGCGGTTACGCTCTAAAAGACAAATTTGTGGAATCGGAATTAAAAAAGTTTATAAGGGAAAGCGCATGAAAAAAATTTTAGTGATTAACGGGCCTAATATTAATATGCTCGGCGTAAGAGAGCCCGGCATTTACGGCAATATAACGCTTGCCGGAATAGAAAAAGAATTAGCAGATCTTGCGAAAGAGCTAAAGTTTGAAATTGAGTTTTTTCAGTCAAACCATGAAGGCGAAATAGTAGATAAAATACAATCTTCCCTGAATCAAATCGCAGGGATTATAATAAACCCAGCCGCTTTTACCCATACTTCAGTTGCCATAAGGGACGCATTGGCGGCGATCGCGGTTCCAACCATAGAAGTACACATTTCCAACGTTTACTCAAGGGAAGAATTCAGGCGCAAATCATTTACGGCAGGCGTTTGTATCGGACAGATAGCAGGGTTCGGTATCGACGGCTATTTGTACGCGTTGAGAAAACTAAAAACTATTATAAAATAAAGTTTCATTCAAATTCTATATGCAATAAAAAAAAGACCCCGCGGATAAATCCCCGGGGTCTTTTAAGTTGTTGGTTAATTAGATTTTCTTTATGTTTGCTGCTTTCGGACCTTTGTCTGAATTAACAACTTCAAATTCAACGCTGTCGCCTTCTGCCAATGATTTGAAACCATCAGACTGAATAGCTGAATAGTGTGCAAATACATCGCCCGATCCGTCATCGTTGGAAATGAATCCATAACCTTTCTGGTCGTTAAACCACTTCACTTTGCCTTGTGCCATTACTGCAACTCCTTGTTTTTCTACCCTTCTGGAGGGTAACTAATTTCCAAACAAAAATTTCTTTAAGTTTGCTTCGTTATTTAATAAAATAATAAAATAAATGTCAAGTAATATAATATTTTACGATAAATTCACAAATTGCAATGAAAGAAAAAATTAAAAAACTTCATCGGAAATATCAAACGGAAAACTTCCTGTTTACAAATAGGATTGAAACGTTTTATTTGTCAGGCGCGCCATTTGACGGTTTCTGGCTTTTAGCTGCAAATGGCGGCTTGTATGCCGTTTGTTCGGAAATGATAAGCAGCCAGGTGAAGGAGTTTTTCGCGAAATCAAATATACATATATATATAGGTGTGCCGTTTAGCAAGGCCGCTGCGGAAATTTTAAAAGAAAACAAAGCGGCAAATGTAATAATAGATACAAAGCAGCTTTCAGCGGCAGATTTTCTTTCAATCGGGAAAAGATTTGCGGAATACAATATAAAAATTACCCCGAAAACAGGGCTCCTTGATGAATTAAGAATGGTAAAAAACCAAAAAGAGGCGGAAAACCTTAGGAAAGCCTGTAAAATTGTCTCGGAAGTTTGTGATTTAGTAAGGAAAGAAATAAATCCGGGCATGAGTGAGCTTGATATACACTACAGGATTTTAGAGCTTTTTGCCGTTAACCGTGTAAAAGAAAGCTTTACCCCGATAGTAGCTGCAGGTAAAAACTCCGCGAAGCCGCATCACGCCAGTTCAAACTATAAAATTAATGAAAATGATATAGTAATGATGGATATCGGATGCGTATATAACGGCTATTGTTCAGATTTGACACGTACATATTTATTAGGTAAAATTAACGGCAAAATCAAGGAAGTTTGGGATATTGTAAAAGCGTCCCAAAGCGCTGTTTTAAAACTGATAAAAGCCGGCCTGCCTGTTTCGAGTGCGGATAAAGCCGCAAGGGAAGTAATAGAAGCAGCCGGATATAAAGATAAGTTCATACATACAACCGGACACGGTGTCGGAATAGAAATCCACGAAATGCCTTCGCTTTCCAAAAATGCCGAAGGTGTTTTTTTACAGAATATGGCGGTAACCGTTGAACCCGGCATATACCTTGAAAATGAGTTCGGCGTAAGAATAGAAGACACGGTGCTTATAACCGAAAACGGCTGTGAAATTTTAACTTCAGCCGAATATTAGGCGAAATGACGTTCAAATCCGCAAAACTTAGCGGTTTTTGGCATAAAAAGCAGTAAAGATTTAGGAGAACAGATGATTTCAACATCAGATTTCAGAAACGGTCTTAATATCTTGGTTGACGGGGAACCGTACCAGATTACTTGGTTTCAAAACCACAAACCGGGCAAAGGCGGGGCCGTAATGCGCGTGAAGCTCAGACATTTAAAAAAGGGCGGCACCATTGAACGCACGTTTAAATCCGGCGAAAAATTTGAAGCTTTAAGCGTAACAAGGCAGAAAAAGCAGTTCCTTTATAAAGAAGGCGAAAACTTTAACTTTATGGATATGAATAATTATGAGCAGATAAGTGTTGAGCCAGGCCTTTTGGGCGAAATGGCTAACTTTCTCAAAGAAAACCTTGAAGTTGAAGCTATATATCTTGAAAGCGAGCTTATCGGCATAGACCTTCCTATAATAATAGAAATGACGATAACCGAAGCTGAACCCGGCATAAAAGGCGATTCGGTTTCAAATATGACAAAAATGGCGAAGCTTGAAACCGGAGCCGATATCAGGGTGCCTTTATTTATAAAAGAAGGCGACAGGATAAAGGTAGACACCCGCACCGGTGAATACGTAGAACGAGTCTGATCTTTTGAGTTTACGCGGCGTTATGCTCCAGCTTATGTGCCTTTACGCGCACACTTCGCTGCCGCAGCTTGCCTAACCCAAAATATCATCTGTCGAAAAACAAACAAGAGGTGGATATGAATCCGCAGGAAATTAAAGAGTTTTTAAAGTCGATAAAAGATACGGACATTGAAGAGCTGCAGTACCAGAGCGGTTCAGATTCTATTTATTTTAAAAAAAATGACGTTGAAGCGTTTGTCCCTGCCGCGAAAGAAGCTGCTGCGCCTGTTATAAGCGCTAAAGCCGCGGAAGAAAAGAAGAAAGAAAGCCTTATCGCGATAAAATCCGCGATGGTAGGCACTTTCGCAAGCGCGCAGAACAATGACAAGCCTCCTTTTGTAAAAGAAGGCTCTGAAATTGAGCCCGGCCAGAAAGTCGGCCAGATAGAAGCGATGAAAATCATAAAAGACGTGCATTCTAAAGTTAAAGGCAAAGTCGCCAAGGTTTTGGTTTCAAACGGCCAGTCCGTTGAATACGGTCAGGAACTGTTTTTGATAGATACAAGCAAATAGTTTGTCACCCGCCGCAAGGCGCAAACCCAATAATTCTTCAACGGAGAATAAAGTGTTTAAGAAAGTTTTAATTGCAAACAGAGGCGAAATAGCCTGCAGAGTTATAAGAGCGTGCAGAGAACTCGGAGTAAAAACAGTTGCCATCCATTCTGAAGCCGACAGAGACTGTATGCACGTCAAGCTTGCCGACCAATCGATATGCGTAGGCCCTGCCAGCGCGTCAGAAAGCTATTTAAACATTCCAAGCATAATAGCCGCCGCCGAAATTTCCGGCGCGGACGCCATACACCCCGGATACGGCTTTTTGGCTGAAAATACATATTTTGCCGAAGTCTGCGAAGCCTGCGGCATAAAGTTTATCGGCCCTAAAAAAGAATCGATCGAAAAAATGGGCGACAAAATAGCCGCGATAGAACTTATGAAAAAATCAGGCGTTCCTGTCGTTCCCGGTTCGGACGGCCCGGTAAGTGCCGAAGACCCTAAAATTTTCGCGATGGCAAAAAAAATAGGCTACCCCGTAATTATTAAAGCTACTGCGGGCGGCGGCGGAAAAGGCATGAGAATAGTCGTTTCCGAAGAAACACTGAAAAATTCCATAGTTATGGCGCAAACCGAAGCAAAAGCCGCTTTCGGAAACCCTGACGTTTATATGGAAAAATATATTGAAGAACCGCATCACATAGAATTCCAGATAATGGGCGACAAATACGGAAAAACCGCGTATCTCCCGGAAAGAGACTGTTCAATACAGAGAAGGCACCAGAAGCTTGTCGAAGAAAGCCCGTCACCTTTAATTAATGAAACGCTCAGAAAAAAGATGGGTAAAGCCGCGAAAAATGCGGCGGCGGCTGTTGATTACGTGACAGTCGGCACGGTAGAGTTCCTTGTGGACAAAAAAGGCAACTTCTATTTTATGGAAATGAATACAAGAATACAGGTTGAACACCCCGTTACCGAAATGATAACAGGCATAGACCTTGTAAAAGAGCAGATAAAACTTGCGGCCGGCGAAAGGCTTTCCGTAGATTCTGAAAAGATAAAAATACTCGGCCATGCTATAGAGTGCAGGATAAACGCAGAAGACCCGGATAAAGATTTCATACCATGCCCCGGAAAAATCGGGCAGCTGTTTTTGCCGGGCGGACCCGGAATCAGGCTTGATTCCCACGTTTACTCAGGATATACGATACCTCCTTTTTACGACAGCTTAATCGCGAAAGTCATAGCTTTCGGGGATGACAGGGATGAAGCGATAGCCAGAATGTCCAGAGCTTTAAAAGAAGTGGAAATCGAAGGTATAAAAAATACATCGACGCTTCATTCAAAAATAATGGCGAATGAAAAATTCCGTAAAGGCAGCGTCAGCACCGATTTTCTTCCTAAATATATTTTCGGAAGGTAAGGGGTTATGCCCCGACGGGCGCGACGAGATTATAAATTTAAAAGCCCGCTTTGTCCGAGACAAGCGGGCTTTAATATTTTGAGAGAGAAAAATGAAACAAACCATCGAAAATTTAATTAAAGACAGCATTGAAGCTAAAAAAAGAATGCTTGAGCCGGCGCACGTCGAATACGTTGAAAAAGTAGTAAATAAAATCGTTGAAACTTACAAAAACGGCAAAAAAACCATTATCTGCGGAAACGGCGGCTCGGCTTCCGACGCTTTGCATTTTGCCGCGGAAATGGTTGTCAGGTTTGAAAAGAACCGCGCTGCGCTTCCTTCAATCGCCCTTTCGGAAAATATGTCCACAATAACGGCAATCGGAAATGATTTCGGTTATGACCAGTCTTTCAGCCGCCAGCTTGAAGCTTTTGCCCAGAAAGGCGATCTTTTCATCGCTATTTCCACAAGCGGCAATTCTCCAAATGTTATAAAAGCCATAGAATCGGCGCAAAAAATCGGGCTGTTTACCATCGGAATGACGAATGAAACCGGCGGAATGATGAAACCTATGTGCGATTTATGTTACTGTGCTCCGTCAAAAATTACGGCGCGCGCGCAGGAGTGCCATATACTGTTGATACATATTATCGCAAAGTTGGTAGAAGAAAAAGTTTTTAACGGCAAGTAATAATGAATAAGTAATAGGTAATAGTGAAAAAGCAGTTCCCTCTCCATATTTCAGGGAGAGGGTGAAAAGTGCAAAAAAAGATTGAAAAAAATAATGTGTTTTATATTATGGCAGTGAGAGCTGTCACGCTTTTGTTTTTCTTCGCTTCGCTGCCGTAAGCCGCGCCTAAACACAAAATACATCGCGATAAAAGACTATTTTATAGTTCAACAGGAATAAAAATGAAAAGCATAAACAGAGCCTTAACCAGAAAAGAGATGCGGGCAGAAAGCCAAAAGTTAAAAAAGCGCGGTAAAAAAGTCGTTTTTACGAACGGCTGCTTTGATTTAATCCATTTAGGCCACGTAAGCCTTTTCCAAAAAGCTAAAACGCTTGGCGATGTTTTAATAGTTGCCATAAATTCGGATAAATCTTTACAGTGCCTTAAAGGTCCAAAACGCCCTTTAGTCGGCGAAAAAGAGAGGGCAAAACTGTTGCTTGCTTTAAAACCTGTTGATTATGTCGTGGTTTTTGGCGAACAGACGCCCAAAGAAATTTTAAGCGAATTGAAACCGGATGTGCTTGTAAAAGGCGGAGATTACAAACTTTCCGAAATTGTAGGCAGGGAGTACGTAAAAAAAGTTTACAGGTTTCCTTTTGTCAAAGGCAAATCAACGACAAATTTAATTAATTTGATAGTTGAAAGATACGGTAAGAAATAGTGTATGGAGCGGAGAGTGAAGAGTAAAGTTAAAGGCAAAACAAAACAGCCTGTTATTTCTAAGCGTTTTAATCGAGAATCTGATGTTACTCCAAACTCCAAACTCCAAAGTTCAAACCCTGCCCTGCGTATTGTAGACGCGAATATGAACCGCTGCAGGGAAGGCTTAAGGGTTGTTGAAGACAGCTTAAGATTTATTTTAAATGACGATGTCCTTTATAAAAAAGTGCGCAAAGTGCGCCATGAAACCGATAAAGTTTTAAGGGATAAATACGGTATTTTGATTTCTAAAAGGGATTCTTATAATGATTCCGGAAGAAAAATGCCTGAAAAATCAATAAAAAGTTTGCCCGCGGTAATAGTCGCGAATTTTAAGAGGGCGCAGGAATCTTTACGGGTTCTGGAAGAATACTCTAAAACTGTTTTTCCCGCCAAAGCGGCTCTTTTTAAAAAACAAAGGTACGCGCTTTACAACCTTGAGAAAAAAGTATTTTTGGATGTGATTTTCCAAACAGGTAAATAATTATGACAATGCAAAAAGATTTGTGCGAGATAAATAAGCAGGAAATATGCCGGAAAATAAGGCTTTTGTGCATAACTTGCCCGCGTAAAGATATCAGTTATCATAAACAGGTGGAGCTTGCCTGCCTTGGCGGAGCGGATATGATACAGTTGCGGGATAAAAGTTTAGATAAAAAAGCGCTTATCAAACTTTCAAGGGAACTGCAGGAAATAGCAAAATCTTTTGAAATTCCGTTTACCCTGAATGACGACCCTCTTACCGCGCACGAAGCCGGCTGTGACGGCGTTCATATCGGCAAAGAAGATATGCCGTATGAAGAAGCAAGAAAAGCGCTGCCGTATGCATTAATCGGCGTTTCGGCGCAAACGGCTGAAGAAGCGTATAAAATCGCTAAAACCGATGCGGATTATATAGGGCTCGGCCCGATTTTTGATACTCCTATGAAAGAAGGCCCCAAAGCTGTAGGTTTAAGCGGGCTCAAAGAAATCTGCTCAAAAATAAACACTCCGGTCATTGCAATCGGAGGAATTGGTTTAAGCAATGTTGAAGAAGTTATAAAAGCGGGCGCGCAGGGGATTGCCGTTATAAGGGCTGTTTGCGGCGCGCAGGACATAAAAAGCGAAGCAAAAAAACTGAAAGAAGCGATTTTAAAGGCAAGTAATTAGATACAAAGAAATTGAAAAATCAATTGACACGTTTGGCAAAAGCACCGGCGAGTTAAGGGCAACGCCAGTTCAAGATAGTTTATATAGAAAAGTAAAAATATGGGACGTAACCCCAAAAAAGGAATATAGTAATGACATTAATGAACGACGCAGCAAATAAGAAGAGTAATGAGTTGATAAAAGCCGCGGCAAAAACGGAAGGTTTAAGCGAAGAGTTTATAAGCGAAGGCGTTGCTGCGGGTACGATAGTTATACCTAAAAACATAAACAGAAAGCTTTCTAAAATAGTAGCCGTGGGCAAAGGTTTAAAAACGAAAGTTAACGCCAATCTCGGCACTTCGCCGGATCACATATCTTTGGAAGAAGAGCTTGCGAAACTTGACGCCGCGGTAAAAGCCGGCGCGGACGCCGTGATGGATTTATCAACCGGAGGCGATTTAACAAAGATAAGAAAAGAGATTCTTGCCGCGTCGCCTGTGCAAGTCGGCACCGTGCCAATTTACGAAGCCGCCTGCAGGACAGTCGCCAAAGGCAAAAAAATATCGGAAATTGACGGCGAAATGCTGTTTGACGTTATAGAAGAACAGGCGCAGCAGGGCGTGGATTTTATAACCGTCCACTGCGGCATCAATAAAGAAACTGTCGGCATACTCAACCGCCAGGGCAGGCTTGCCGGCGTTGTAAGCCGCGGCGGTTCTTTTCTGGTAAAGTGCATTAACGCGACCGGGAAAGAAAATCCTTTATACGAACAGTACGACAGGCTTTTAGATATAGCAAAAAAATATGATGTTACCTTAAGTTTGGGAGACGGCTTCCGCCCCGGCTGTACTTTTGACGCTTCCGACGGCACGCAGCTAGGGGAGCTTTCGGTTCTCGGAGAGCTTGTTTTAAGGGCGAGAAAAGCCGGCGTGCAGTCTATGATAGAAGGCCCCGGGCACGTTCCTCTAAACCAGATAGAAGCAAACGTTGATTTGGCAAAAAGGCTTGGCCACGGCGCGCCTTTATATTTTTTAGGGCCGCTCGTTACCGATATTGCTCCCGGGTATGACCATATAACGTCCGCGATCGGCGGCGCTTTGGCAGCCGCGCGCGGCGTAGATTTTATTTGTTATGTTACCCCTGCCGAGCATTTGCGCCTGCCGGATATAAACGATGTGCACGAAGGCGTAATTGCGGCAAGAATTGCCGGGCACGCCGCGGATATGGTTAAAGGCGTTAAGGGCGCTAAAGAGCAGGATGACGAAATGTCCAAATGGCGCAAAGCAAGAAACTGGGAAAAACAGAAAGAGTTCAGCATAGACCCGGTAAAATTTGCCAAAGAAAGGGCAAAACTTCCGCCTCAGGAAGAAGATGTTTGTACTATGTGCGGCGAATTCTGCGCGATGAGGGATGAGTAAAGTTTTTAAGCCTTACAAAGCTTGTTTTGCCGCTTACTTGTTTATCTTTTTACTTTGAAGCCTGAAAACAAGACAGAGGCGGAAAATATGATAAATTCAGAAATTTTTAAACATACAGGATAAAAAAATGACAGTAAAAATGAGAGTGCCGGCTACAACGGCTAATTTAGGACCGGGTTTTGACGTTTTTGGCGCAGCGCTTGCTTTGTACAATGAGTTTGAAGCGGAATACGTTCCTAAAGCAAAGCAAACAAAATTTATTTTGAAGGGTGAAGGGAAAAAAATCCTTCCGGCCGGCGAAAAAAATGTTATGTGGCAGTCTATGCAGGAAACTTTCAAGGTTTTAAAATGCGATAAATTCAATTTGAAGAATTTAAATCTTAAAATAAATACCAGCATACCGCTAAGCGGCGGGCTGGGCTCAAGCGCATCCGCGATAGTTGGCGGCATAGCTTTGGCAAACGCGCTTTGCGGCAAAAAGCTAAACAAATTCCAGATGGCGGAAATCGCCATGAAGATAGAAGGCCATCCGGATAATGTGGCGCCTGCCGTTTATGGCGGCCTTTGCGTATGCGTACAGAGTAAAGACGAACCGATATCAGTTATAAAACTGCCGGTTCCGAAGCTTAAAGTCGTTTTATGCGTGCCTTCTTTTGAGCTCAGGACAAAGCGTTCCAGGCAGATTCTTCCTAAAACAGTGGAGCTTAAAGACGCAGTTTTTAATATTTCAAGGGTTGCTTTGCTTTCCGCGGCGTTTTGCACGGGCGATTATTCGCTTCTTGCGAAAGGTATGCAGGACAGGATACACCAGCCTTACAGAGGTAAAATGATTCCAGTTATGAACGATGTATTAAAAGCCGCGACAAATGCCGGCGCTTACGGTTCGTTTTTATCGGGTTCGGGCCCTACTTTAGCGGCTCTTTGCGGTAAAAAAGATGCGGTTGCGGTGCAAAAATCGATGTCTAAAGTATGGAAAAAGGAAAGCGTGGCGGTAAAATCGTATATTCTTGACTTTGATTCGGAAGGCGTAAAAGAGCTTTAAATCCGAGTTTACAGGCATTAAAATGTTATATAATATCCAGGTATTTATAAGTACCGTGTTTTGGAGGAAAGCGAGATGGCATTAGTGGTGATGAAGTTCGGCGGCTCTTCCGTTGCAGATTCTGACAAGATGAAGCACGTGGCGGGTAAAATAATCGCGAAAAAGAAAGCCGGCAATAAAGTTGTCGTTGTTGTTTCCGCTCCGGGCGATACTACGGACGATTTGCTGGAAATGGCTGAAAAAATAACGTCAAACCCTCCCGCTAGGGAAATGGACATGCTTCTTGCCACGGGCGAAATGGTTTCAATTTCGCTTTTGGCGATGGCTATAGATTCTATGGGTGAAAAAGTGATATCTATGACCGGCCCGCAGGCGGGAATTTCCGCGGATACGGATTATATGCGCGCAAGGATCAAAAAAATCAACCCCAAGAAAGTTAAAGACCAGCTCGCGAAAAATAATATAGTTATAGTGGCGGGTTTTCAGGCTATAAACCCTAAAGGCGATATTACTACTTTAGGCAGGGGCGGTTCGGATTTAACGGCCGTTGCCCTTGCCGCGTCGCTTGATGCCGATTCCTGCGAAATTTATTCCGATGTTGACGGCGTTTACACTACGGACCCGAGAGTCGTGAAAGAAGCGAGGAAGCTCGATTATATATCCTATGAAGAAATGCTTGAAATGGCAGGTTCCGGCGCCCAGGTTTTACAGGCAAGAAGCGTTGAAGTCGCCAAAAAATTCGGAGTTGAAATACATTCAAGAAGCACGTTCAGCGATAATGTAGGCACGATAATAACCAGCGAAGAAAAAATCGGGAGGAAAAAGATGGAAGAATTGCTTGTGTCAGGCGTAACATTTGATAAAAATCAGGTAAAATTTACGATAATAGACCTTCCGGATATGCCGGGCGTTGCGGCAAAAATTTTCGGAAAACTCGCGAAAATCGGCGTAAATGTCGATATGATTATACAGTCCGCGGCCGTTGACAGGAAAAACGACATCTCTTTTACCGTCAGTAAAGCAGACATGAAAAAAACCCAGATTGAGCTCGATAAAATAGTGGCGGAGCTTAAGGCGTCAAATGTTGTGTGCGATGAACACGTCGCGAAAGTTTCAGTTGTAGGCATCGGCATGAGAAGCAATGCCGGCGTTGCTGCCATGATGTTTGAAATACTGCATAAAAGCGGCATAAATATAGAGATGATTTCTACCAGCGAAATTAAAATTTCGTGCATAGTGGACGAAGTTGATATGGTAAAAGCGGTTGAAGCGCTTCACAAGGGTTTTAAACTTTCTAAAAAGCAGTAAAAGGAAATTATGAAAACAACTTCTGGCTTTACTCTTGTAGAACTTGTTATTGTTATTGTTATTGTCGGCATTCTCAGCATGGTAGGGGTTTCAATTTATAAAGGCTTTACCGATAAAGCAAAGATGACTGAAGCTAAAACGCTTACCGGGGCTATACTGTCTGCAGAAAAAGTTTATCACGCGGAAAATACAAAATGGCATGAGATTTCGTCTTGGGCATCTCTTGATGAGGTGTTGACTGTTGATTCCAGGGCGAATAAGTATTTTAAAACATTTGTCGCCAGGCCGTCCTCAAGATATTCCGGCGCGATGGAAGCCGCTGCAAAGTCGGATTCGTTAAATATGATTGTGTACCAGTACTGGCCTTTGGATGACGGCGAAGTAATAAGCCTGCCGAAATGGGAAACTTATGATTTAACAGGCGCGATTTTATATTCAGAATGGTAAAAAGATGAAAAAAATACTGATATTCGATACGACTTTAAGGGACGGCGGCCAAGGAGCCGGCATATCTTTTACGGTTGAAGACAAATTAAAAATCGCTAAAGCGCTTGACGCTTTCGGCGTTTCTTATATCGAGGGCGGCTGGCCGGGATCCAACCCGAAAGACGAGCTGTTTTTCGGCGAAGCCAAAAAAATATCTTTTAAAAACGCAAAACTTACGGCGTTTGGTTCAACGAGAAGAAAAGGGATAAAAGCTTCCGAGGACGCAAGCTTAAAAGCTATTGCCGTGTCCGGAGCGAAAGTGGCGTGCATATTCGGCAAAACGTGGGATTTGCACGTAAAATACGCGCTTAAAACCACTAATGAAGAAAATTTAAAGATGATTGCCGACAGCGTTTCTTATCTTAAGTCAAAAAAGATGGAAGTGATTTTTGACGCTGAGCATTATTTTGACGGCTATAAGAGCAATAAAGAATACGCTTTTGAAGTTATAAAAACCGCGGTAAAAGCGGGCGCGGACATAATATGCCTTTGCGAAACAAACGGCGGCTGGCTTCCTTCGGATGTGCAAAAAGCCGTCAGGGAAACAGTACAGGCGTTTCCTAAAGTGAAATTCGGCGTACACGCCCATAATGATACCGGCTGCGCTGTCGCTAACTCGCTTTTAGCCGTTGAGGAAGGCTGTGTTATGGTTCACGGCACTATAAACGGCATAGGCGAAAGGTGCGGCAACGCGAATTTGTGCACAATAATCCCGGCGCTGCAGATAAAGAAAGATTATAAATGCGTTCCGCGGAAGAGCCTCGCAAAGCTTACGGAACTTTCAAGATATGTAGATGAAATAGCGAATTTAATACCTAATGATTCCAAGCCGTATGTGGGCAGAAACGCATTCGCGCATAAAGCGGGCATTCATGTTTCGGCTATGGAAAGGCATTCGGACACATATGAGCACATGAATCCGGCGCTTGTCGGAAATGAAAGGCGCATTTTGGTAAGCGATATGTCAGGAAAGAGCAATGTCGTTTCAAAAGCTGGCGAAATGGCTTTGGGGCTTGGCGAAGCGCCGGAACAGGTAAAAAAAATTATAGATTTGGTTAAAGATATGGAAAATAAAGGTTATCAGTACGAAGACGCGGACGGTTCTTTCTTTCTTCTTACAAAAAAAGCGCTGGAATCGTTCAAGCCTTTCTTTTCTTTAAAAGGATACAGGGTAGCCGTTGAAAAGGATTCGTCAGGCTGCATAGTTTCGGAAGCTACGGTTAAGCTTGATATAAGAGGCAAAGAAGAGCATACCGTCGCGGAAGGCGACGGTCCGGTCAATGCGCTGGATAACTGCCTGCGCAAAGCGCTTGTAAAGTATTATCCCCAGGTGAAAAAAATGTTTTTGACGGATTTTAAAGTGAGGGTTGTAAACAGCGATGCCAATACCGCGGCGAAAGTACGCGTTTTGATAGAGTCTTCCGATACGGCAAAAACGTGGGGCACTATAGGCGTAAATGAAAATATTATTGACGCTTCCTGGCAGGCATTATCTGATTCAATAGAGTATAAGCTGCTAAAAGAAGGCAAAGGTTCCGGCAAAAAGTAATTCGCCCGAAAAGGCGAAACTTTATAAGATTGAAGGGGTTGGGATGAAATCCCAAGAGGAAAAATGAGAAGCGACCAGATAAAAAAAGGCGCTGTAAGGGCGCCAAACAGATGTTTATTATATTCAACAGGAATAAGCCCTAAAGATTTAGGCAAACCGTTTATCGGCATAGCGTCATCTTTTACGGATTTGGTTCCGGGGCACGTTGCGATGCGCGATTTGGAAAGATATATCGAAAGAGGCATAGCGGCGGGCGGCGGAGTACCGTTTATTTTCGGCGCGCCGGCTGTGTGCGATGGTATAGCTATGGGGCACAGCGGCATGCATTATTCGCTCGCCTCAAGGGAAATAATAGCGGATTTGGTAGAAGTTGTAGCCAATGCCCATATGCTTGACGGTTTAATTTTGTTGTCTAACTGCGATAAAGTAACTCCCGGCATGCTTATGGCTGCGGCAAGGCTTAATATCCCGGCAATAGTTGTCACGGCAGGCGCGATGATGACTGGGATGTACGACCACAAAAGGCGTTCGATGGTCAGGGACACTTTTGAAGCGGTAGGGCAGTTTCAGGCGGGAAAAATAAATGAGCGACAGCTTGCGGAGCTGGAAATGGCTGCCTGCCCGGGCGCGGGCTCGTGCCAGGGGATGTACACCGCAAACACTATGGCGTGTTTAACGGAAACTATGGGTATGTCTTTGCAGGGTTGCGCGACAGCGTTGGCTGTCAGCGCCAAGAAAAAAAGAATAGCTTATGAATCAGGAATACGCGTTGTAGAACTTGTAAAAGAAAACTTAAAACCCAGGGATATAATGACTTTAGACGCTTTTAAAAACGCGATAACCGCGGATATGGCTTTGGGCGGTTCTACAAATACCGTTTTACATCTGCCCGCGATAGCGTATGAAGCCGGAATAGGTTTATCTTTAAATCTTTTTGACGAAATTTCTAAAACAACTCCGCAGATTTGCTGTCTTGAACCTGCCGGAGACCATTATATGGAAGATTTGGACAATGCCGGCGGCATGCCGGCGGTGCTTTCCGCTTTGCAGAAAGGCCTCGCTTCTTCAAAAACCGTAACGGGTACTGACATTAAAGACATAGCAAAAGCCGGAAAGATACTTGATGAAGATGTGATAAGGGCTAAAAATCCCTATAAGCCCGAAGGCGGCATAGCTGTTTTAAGAGGAAACATCGCTCCGGACGGCTGCGTTGTAAAGCAGGCAGCGGTAAGCGAAAAGATGAAAGTTTTTTCCGGCAAGGCAAGAGTTTTTAATTCCGAAGATGACGCTATGAAAGCGATACTTGATAAAAAGATAGTTTCAGGAGATGTTGTTGTTATAAGATACGAAGGCCCCGCGGGCGGCCCGGGCATGAGAGAGATGTTAAGCCCCACAAGCGCTTTGCACGGAATGGGCTTAAGCGACTCTGTCGCTTTGCTTACGGACGGGCGTTTTTCCGGCGGAACTAGAGGGCCTTGCATAGGGCATATCTCGCCTGAAGCAGCGTCAGGCGGCCCGATAGCCGCGATAAAAGACGGCGATACAATTAATATAAACATACCAGAAAGAACCCTTAATGTTGAACTTAACGAAGAGCAGATAAAAGAAAGGCTTAAGCAGGCGGTCAAGCCTGAGCCGAAAGTTAAAACGGGTTACATGTCACGGTATTCCAAACTTGTGCAGTCTGCAAGCACGGGCGCGGTACTAAAGTAAAAATGCTGGGGGTACGATGAACACTTTTAAAAAGATCGTTATTGCGTCGGTAAGTTTGTTGTTTTTAGCTTCATTTTCGGTTGTGTTTGCGCCAAATTGTGTTTTCGCGCAGTCGCAAAAAAAAGATTCCCAACAGGCAACAGCCGAGCAGATGAAACAGCTTCAAGAGATGCAAAAGCAGGCTATGGATGCCCTTAAAGATACAATTAAGCAGATGACCGCGCAGGAAAAAGCAGATTTTAAAGCGGAGATGAAAAAACTTATACAGGAAGCGGGCCAGGATAACGCGGAGCTTAAAAAAGAGCTGGAAAAAATATACAAAGAATTAGGTTTGTAAAATATAAAGCGGCAAAAATTTTAAAAGGAGGGTAAACGCTATGGAAAAAACCGGTGCGCAAATCTTAGTTGAAAGCTTATTAAAGGAGAACGTTGAAGTAGTGTTTGGCCTTCCGGGCGGTCAGGCGCTGCCGATTTTTGACGCTATTCACGGATCAAAATTAAACTTTATACTGACAAGGCACGAACAGGGCGCTTCGCATATGGCGGACGGTTATGCCCGTTCAACCGGAAAAACCGGCGTATGCATCGCCACTTCAGGACCGGGAGCGACAAACCTTGTTACGGGCTTGGGTACGGCGTATATGGATTCCGTGCCCATGGTTGCGTTTACGGGGCAGGTTTCCACAAGCGTTATCGGTCAGGACGCTTTTCAGGAGGCCGATATTACCGGCATAACAAGGCCGGTAACTAAACATAATTTTTTGGTAAAAGACGTTAAAGATTTGGCAAGGATAATCAAAGAAGCTTTTTATATCGCTTCTACCGGAAGGCCGGGGCCGGTTTTGGTGGACATTCCCGTTGACGTGCAAAGAGGCAAATGCGAGTTTGTGTATCCTGATAAAGTTGCAGTGCGTTCTTATAATCCGAATTACGAGGGCCATCCCGGGCAGATAAAAAGAGCCGCGGAGATTATTAATAAAAGCGAAAGGCCCGTGCTTTATATAGGCGCAGGCGTTGTGGTATCCGATGCGGAAAAAGAAATTATAGAAATTTCAAAAAAAGCGGACATTCCCGTAACAAACACTTTGCTTGCGGTCGGGGCATACCCGCCGGACACAAAGTTAAGCCTCGGCATGCTTGGCATGCACGGTTTGTACTGCGCTAATAAAGCGGTGCAGGCAGCGGATGTTATAATAGCGGTCGGAGCCAGGTTTGACGACAGATGTACCGGCAAAGTCTGCGATTTTGCCAAAAAAGCAAAAATAATACATATCGATATAGATCCTACGGCAATATCTAAAGTCGTTGAAACGGATATCCCGGTTGTTGGCGACGCTAAAACCGTTTTAAAAGAAATGTCGGTTTTAATAGAGAAGAAAAACAGAAAAGAATGGATTGATAAAATAGACGCGTGGAAAGCGGAACATCCGCTTTCTTATAACAGGGAAGATGATAAAGTTCATCCGCAGTATGTTATAGAAAAAATGTCGGAGCTTACAAAAGGCGAAGCGATAGTCGCTACCGAAGTAGGCCAGCATCAGATGTGGTCCGCGCAGTACTATAAAGCTAAAGAACCGAGATTGTTTTTAAGTTCCGGCGGACTCGGCACAATGGGTTATGGTTACCCCGCGGGTATCGGCGCTAAGTTCGGCAACCCTGATAAAGAAGTTATAGTTGTCGCGGGAGACGGTTCTTTCCAGATGAATATGCAGGAAATGGCCGTTGCGGTTGCTAATGAAGTGGACGTTAAAGTAATAATCTTAAATAACCATTATTTAGGCAATGTGCGCCAGTGGCAGGAGATGTTTTACGGGAAAAGATATTCGCACACCTGCCTAGCAAGGCGCAAAGGCTGCCCGCCTTTATGCAATACGCCAAACAGGGATAAATGTCCGGTCTATCTGCCGGATTTTGTGAAGTGGGCGGAAAGCTACGGAGCGCTCGGCATACGCGTGACTGAAAAGAAAGACGTTGAGCCCGCGCTAAAGAAAATGCTTGAATCTAAATGTTCCGTTGTCCTTGATATATGGGTGGAAATTGAAGAAAATATTTTTCCGATGGTTCCGGCAGGCTCTTCCCTTGATGAGATAATGACGAGAATGAACGGATAACGGCAAGTAATAATTATCAATGAATAATTAATAATTGCTGTGCGCGAAAAGCGCGCTGGTATAAAAGCAGCTTCGCTGCTCAAGAATTGTTATTTTTTAATTATTAATTGTTAACTGCAGTTAAAAGGAGTTTTTATGCGCCATACAATATCTGTGTTAGTGGAAAATAAATTCGGCGTGCTCGCAAGGATTTCAACCCTTTTTGCGGCGCGCGGCTTTAATATAGATTCTCTCGCGGTCGGCGAAACCGACGATCCGGGAATGTCAAGAATGACGATTGTCGTTAAAGGCGACGATTCTGTTCTTGAGCAGGTTACAAAACAGCTTAATAAGCTTGTGGATGTTATCAAAGTAAACGATTTTAACGGCGTTGATTATGTCGAAAGAGGTCTTGCCTTGATTAAGATAAACGTCAATAAAAGCAACCGCGCAGAAATTATGCAGATTGTCGGCATTTTCAGGACGCGCATAGTCGACGTATCGCAGGATTCTATGATTGTGGAAATTACGGGCGACGAAGAAAAAATAGACGCTTTTATAAAGATGGTTGTCCCTTACGGTATAAGGGAAGTAAGCAGGACCGGTATAGTCGCTCTCGCGAGAGGCAATTCCGGAAAATGACATTTTGGCCATTTTGCGTACGGCAAAATCCGTATGGAAGTGCGCATTAATAAAAAACAATGTAACTTTCGCATAAAATACTTGCTCCATGATGTTACAAATAAAAAACTGGAGAGCAGAGATGAAAAAAGTATTGGTTTTGTTGTCAGCAGTTGTGTTGTCGGCTTCGGTAGCTTTTGCGGCGGCGGATAAGAAGGCGGCAGGCGCCGAAACAAAAGCGAAGATGCAGTCCGTTCACGGCAGTTTTGAAAAAGATTTTGACGCCTTTAAAGAAAAACTTAAACTTACCGATGAACAGTCAAAGTCAATAGAGAGCCTTAACGCTTCTCTTAAGGAACAGCAGAAACCTTTGAAAGAAAAAATTTCAAATTTGAAAAAAGAGCAGTCTGACGCAATGACAAACAAAAATTTTGACGCTGCAAAAGGATATGTCAACCAGATTAATGATGCTGAAGCGAATATGCAGATCAATGTGATAAATTATAAAGAAAGCGTATCAAAAATCCTTACCGCGGACCAGAATAAACAGCTTGACGATATGATCGCGAAAGAAAAAGCCGATAAAAAAGCAAAAATGCAGGAAAAAAAGAAGGAAAAAACAAAGGGCGCAAAAGACGGCAAAAGCAAGTAATCAGCCGCCCGCATCTAGGGAGTTATCATGAAAAAATTGATTGTTTTTGTATCGCTGGCAGTTTTTTCGGTAAACATTATGCCTCTTAATCTGTACGCGCAGACCAAAGCCGCGGAAACGGCTGAATCGTCAGCGGCTGCTGAACCCACAGCGGAAGAAAAAGCGGCGCAGGAAGCGTTTGCGGCGCAGCAAGCCGCCGAAAAAGAATATAATGACAGCAAGGCTGATTTAGATTTGCAGCTTCAGAAACTTACAAAAGACAGAGACGTAGCTAAAAGAGATAAAAATACTTCTCTGGAAAAAAAGAGAAACTCTGAAATTTCCGATACTAAAAAACAGCTGCAGACTTTAGAGAAGGATTATAAAGCAAAGACAAATCCCGCTTCGGAAGAAACAGCCACAAAAGCGGCAACAGTCAAAAAAGCGTCTTCTGACGTGAAGATGGACCCGAAGTTTTATGATAACGAACTAAAAAAAGAACTTAAAAAAATGAATGCGGAAGACGGCGTTTCTTCGGACGGCGAATCCCAACCGGCGCCTAAAAAGAAAACCACAACCACGAAAAAGAAAAAATAAAGCAGTTATAACAGCAACACGGACAAGGAGCGGCAGCATGGAAAAAGAAGCTAAGATGTATTATGAAGCAGATGCGGATTTAAACCTTTTGAACGGTAAAACGATTGCGGTTTTAGGCTATGGCAGCCAGGGGCACGCGCACGCGCTAAACCTTAAGGATTCCGGATTAAACGTAATAGTCGCGCAGAGGGAAGGCTCTGACAACTATAAAAAAGCCGTTGAAGACGGCTGGAAGCCGGTAAGCGTTGCGGAAGCTGTAAAAAAAGCAGACTGGGTGCACATTCTTCTCCCGGATGAAGTGCAGGGAAAAGTATGGGAAACAGACATAAAGCCAAATATTAAGAAAGGCGCCGTTTTAAGTTTTTCGCACGGCTTTAATATACGTTACAAGCAGATCGTTCCTACTGCGGACCTTGACGTTATAATGATCGCGCCGAAAGGCCCCGGCCATTTGGTAAGAAGACAGTATGAAGAAGGCAAAGGCGTGCCTTGCCTGATAGCTGTTGAGCAGAATGCCAGTGGAAAAGCGAAAGAACTTGCGCTTGCTTACGCGAAAGGCATAGGCGGAACAAGGGGCGGCGTGCTTGAAACGACATTTTCCGAAGAAACCGAAACGGATTTGTTCGGAGAGCAGGCGGTACTTTGCGGCGGGCTTGTAGAACTTATCAATTCAGGTTTTGAAACGCTCGTAGCCGCGGGTTACCAGCCGGAAATCGCGTACTTTGAATGTTTGCATGAAGTTAAGCTTATAGTTGACCTTATATTTGAAGGCGGCTTCAGCAAGATGAACTATTCAATTTCCGATACCGCCGAATACGGCGAATATGTAACCGGCAAAAGAATAATCACGGATGAAACAAGAGCCGAGATGAAAAAAGTTTTGGCTGATATACAGTCCGGCAAATTTGCCAAAGACTGGCTTGATGAAAACAAAAACGGCAGGCCGTTTTTCAATAAATCGAGAAAAGAAGTAAGCGAAAGAAAAATTGAACAGGTCGGGGCGAGACTTCGTTCCAAGATGTCCTGGATAAAGAAATAATTTTGGTCTTTTGGTTTCAGGTTTTGTTGCGCGGGCGGTTTATTCCGCCCGCACAACCTTAATAACCGGAACAATCTATACGGCAATGTTTAAGTTAAGGAGCCAGCTTTGTTTAAAACGCTTTTGAAGTTATTTATAGTGCTAGTGATTTTAACAGCCGCCTGTTACTACTCTTTTAACCTTGTAATGAGTTCCGTAATCCATGCAAAAAAAGAGATAGTCCTGCCGGATGTTAAAGGCAAGAGCATCGCGGAAGCAGTAGAAGAGCTTTCAAAAGCCGGCCTCGGGCTGCGCAAAGAAGGCGAAGAATTCAGCCAAAGCGTTCCGCCGGGAGTAGTTTTAAGGCAAAGCCCTCCCGCTGGCATGAATGTACGCGAAGGAAAAGTCGTAAAAGTTACGATAAGCCAGGGCGGCGAGATGATTTACGTCCCTGACCTTACGGGCCAGACTGTCCGCGCGGCAGATATTACGTTAAAAGCGTCTAACCTTATGATAGGCGAAGTTTCAAGAAAATATTCCGTTATTGCAGACAGGGGGGTGGTAATCTCCCAGGATCCGGCTCCTTCTTCAAGCGTTGATAAGGACGCGGTTATAAATGTTGTAATTTCCGACGGCAAGCCTCCGGAAGGGATAATTTTGATGCCAGATTGGCAAGGCAAAAAAATTACGGAAGCAAAAGCGTGGGCGGCAAAAGAAAAGAAAACTATTGAAGTGAAAAATGAAGAAAACGCCGAATACGCTCCGGATACCGTTATAAGCCAGGTGCCGGCACCGGATGCCGATATCACAAAAAGCGATAAACTTGTATTTTACGTTTCAGCGCCTAAAGAAGATGACGGGCAAGGCGAAATAGTTTTTAATTACCAGCTTCCAAAAACCAGCGGCAACAAGCGTTTAAGGCTTGAACTGGTTGACTCCAGCGGCAAAAAAGATGTTATGAATTCCGTACAAAAGCCCGGAGCTTCCGTTTCTGTTCCCGTTAAAGTAAGCGGCGAAGCGGTTATGAAAGTGTATATAAACAAAAAATTTGTAGAGGATATAAACCTGCAATGACAAAAAAAGTAATAATAGCCCCTTCAATTTTATCCGCTGATTTTGCCGCGTTAAGCAATGACGTAAGAATGATTGAAGACGCCGGCGCTGACTGGGTGCACATAGACGTTATGGACGGGCACTTTGTGCCCAATATAACTATAGGTCCCGGGGTCGTTAAAGCTTTAAGGAAGCATACAAAGCTTTTTTTTGATGTTCATTTGATGATTGCCAATCCGGAAAAGTTTTGGCAGGAATTCCAAAAAGCCGGCGCTGACCTTATAACGTTTCATGAAGAGATTAAGGCTGACAAAATAGCGCTAATAAAAGAAATAAAAGCCGCGGGAATAAAAGCAGGGATTTCCATAAAACCCAAAACTCCCGTTTCGGAAATAAAGGATTTTCTTGCGAATCTTGATTTAGTGCTTGTTATGACTGTCGAGCCCGGTTTTGGCGGACAGTGTTTTATGGATGACATGGTTGCAAAAATTAAAGAACTTCGTTCTGTAATAGACGCAAATAAATATGCCTGCCTTATTGAAGTTGACGGAGGCATAAACGCGGAAACCGGCATAAAGTGCGTTGAAGCCGGAGCGGATGTGCTTGTAAGCGGAAATTATATTTTTTCCGCCCAAGACCCGAAAGAAGCAATACAATCTCTTTGTAAGTAATTTAATTGACCTTTTCCCGTAACGGAAAAGGTTAATTTTTGCGGTTATTGTGCTACGATTTTTTAAAATATAATATTTTGTGTGAAAGAGGCCTATGTGAAAAAGATTTTTGTACTGTGCACCGCAATGCTATTATTTTTTAATCCGGTTTTTGGGCAAGACGGTGAGCTGTTTTTATCCCTTGAAAGATTTATGCCTCAGAAAGGGGATTTTATAAACGAAGCGGTTGTGGAAAAAGATAAAATTGAAAATAAAAATACACCTGCCGCGGTGGATTTGATATCTTCCGTAACCGGAGTTTTTGTCACAAAAGCGGCTTCTCAGATTAAGTCTGACGTCAGCATCAGGGGGCTTGGCGACAGCTTCAGGCGGATAGGGCTTTTTATTGACGGCAGGCCTGAAAAAATGGCCGTTTACGGCTGCGGAGTGTCGCAGACTTTATTATCTGGCAATGTTGAAAGGGTGGAAATTACAAAAGGGCCCGACTCTGTTTTGTACGGCTCGGACGGTTTTGGCGGCGTTGTAAACATAATTACGGCTTCCGCAATAAAACCTTTCGAGGCAAGCATTGCGGCTTCTTACGGCACATATAATACGCAAAATTACAATTTAGATATCGGCGGAGATACCGGAAAGTTTTCATATTACGGCGCGGTAAATAAAGCTTCAAGCGACGGCCACATAACCGGAGCAGGGTATAATGCCGATGATTATTATGTTAAAGCCGGTTATAAAATAGACGATTTTAGCGAAATAACGGCAGGCGGAAAATATTTTACCGGCACGGAAAATGAGCCTGTTGCTAAAACCGTAAACAGGGCGGGCGGCATAGATACCGCGCCCGGAAGCCGATATGATTTTAAAAGGGGCGGAGCCGATATAAAATACAGAAGGGATTTAAGTAACGGTGAAGTGTCATTGTTGCTGTTTGGCGATTTCGGGGAGCATGAATTTTCAACCGGTTTCAGTTCAAAAGATTCCATATACGGCGTTTTCCTGCATTTTTCAAATGAAATATTTTATAACAATACGCTAAAATACGGCGCGGAGTACAGGCTTTCAGCCGGAAAAGTTATGACCGTTCCTATACCTCAAATGGCTGTCGGGGAATGGAAAAAAAGCGAAGCGGCGGTATTTGCGCTTGATGAATACATCTTAAGCCATAAGGCAAAAATATTTGCGGGGCTGCGTTATAATTATGATGAGATTTCGGGAGATTCATTTTCACCAAGAGCCGGCGCTTCTTATAATATAACAGAAATGCTTGCTGCTAGGGCAATTTACAGCAAAGGTTTCAGAACGCCTTATTTAAATGAGCTGTATACGCTGCCGAGCAGCAATAAAGATTTAAAGCCGGAAGAATTGGACAGTTATGAAATCGGGATAAACTCAAATTATCTTGATATTAACTTTGATATGTCCGCTTTTGTAATGAACGGTGATAATATAATACAGCTGGTTGCCGTTCCCGGTACGGCGATGTCCAGGTTTCAAAATTCCGGCGCGTATGTGTTTAAGGGCGCTGAAATTTCGGCTGAATATGAGATAGTAAAAAACCTTAAAGGGTACGCGGGCTACTCATATCTCAATCCGGGGGATTTTACTTCCGCGATAGCAAAAAATAAAGCTGATGTGTCGCTGGACTATAAAATAGGCAAATTTTCTCTGTATGTAGGCGGAATGTTTGTCTTTGATTATTACGCTTCAAACCAAAATTTAAACAACGGTAATAAGTTGAATGATTTCAATGTTTTTAATGCTAAAATACATTATGCTGCAGCAAAATCCCTGACAATTTTTGCTGCCGCAGACAACTTTACCGACCAAAAATACGATATGTTTATAGTTTCTTTCGGCGATGCGAGAATATATGAAATGCCCGGTTCCACTTTTACTTTGGGGGCAAAATACAGTTTTTGAGGAAATAAAAATGAAAAAGATTTTTACAGTACCGGCGCTTATTATAGTGTGCGCGGCTTTTGCAGCGGCGGCGCCGTTTTTTAACCCCAACACTACTAAAATAGTAATTACCGCCACAACTTCCAATATCGGCGAAATCGTAAAAGCTGTCGGGGGGGATAAAGTTGATGCCGAGGCAATGCTGAAGCCGGTAAGCTGCCCCGGCAATTATGACCTAACGCCTGCAATGTTAAAACGCGTCCGGAAAAGCAATCTTATACTCAGCCATAATTGGGAAAAGTGGATAAACAAGCTGAAGCTTGAAGCCGGGGATATGGGTAAAATCTATAAGCAGACTGCCACGGAAGGCAACTGGATGATTCCGTATATACGCATACGCGCCGCTCAGGAGATTGCGGATATTCTTGCCGGGCTGGATTCCGAAAACAAAAAATATTATGAAGATAATTACAGCTCATACGCTTACGGCGTGAGTTTTGCCTCGGAAAAAGCAAAAAAAGAGCTTTCCGGCGCTTACGGCGTAAAAGTGATTGCTAATGACAAAATAAAAGATTTTTTGGAGAGTTACGGTTTTGAAGTAATCGCCGTTTACGGCAAGCAGGAAGATTTAACGGTAAAAAAGATGGCGCATCTGGTAAACGAAGGAAAAAAGCATAAAATAAAAATAGTCGTGGACAGTTTGCAGGCAGGGCCAGCAACAGGCAAAGAGCTTGCAAACAGCATCGGCGCAAAACAGGTTGCCGTAAGCAATTTTGTTTTGGGCGGCTCTTATGTAAATACGCTTGAGGATAATGTTGAAAAACTAAAAAAGGCGCTTGAATGAATCCTGCGGTAGAGATAAAAGGGCTTTCGGTATCGGCACCCGGAAAAAGCATACTCAACGGGCTTAATATGCTTGTCGGGGAAGATTCTTTTAACGCCGTGATCGGCGCAAACGGCGCTGGCAAAAGCACTTTGCTGAAAGCAATCTGCGGCTTGTCGGATTTTCAGGGAAGTATAAAGATTTTTGGCAGAGAGCTGTCCGAAACCGACAGAAGCATTATCGGATACCTTCCACAAAATAACATTTCCGAAAAAAACTGCCCCGTATCTGTTTTTGAAGCCGTAAGCATCGGCAGGTATGCCAAAAACGGCATTTTTAAAGCTTTTACGCAGGAAGATAGGCGCGTAGTAGAAAACGCGATGAAAATTGCCGATATCAGCCATATAGCTGATATGCCCGTGGGCAACATTTCCGGCGGGGAGGCGCAGAAAGTTTCAGTGGCGCGCATTCTTGCGCAGCAGCCGCGCATCGTTTTACTGGATGAACCGCAGTCTAACCTCGACCCGCAGTCGCAAAAAAACTTTTTAGCTTTTGTGGAAAAGCTTTACAAAAAATTTAAGTTTACCTGTCTAATGGTTACGCACGATATAGATTTGATTCCGGATATATGTAATAAGGTGTTTATGCTAAAAGATTCAAAAATAGCTTTGGAAACGGAAAACAAAGATATTAAAGAAAAAGCCGCGGAATATAAAATTTACGGATAAAACATGGAATGGATTTTAGACGTTTTCTTTTTAAGGGCGCTTGCGGCATCTGTTTTTGCCGGGCTTGCCTGCGGAATAGCCGGCGTATGGGTATATCTGCTTAACATACCTTTTGTAGGCGTCGCGATGGCGCACACGGCTTTTGCCGGTGCGGTTATAGGTTTATTTTTCGGGTTTAATCCTGTGGCATCCGCAATTATTTTATGTATGGCCGCTTCTGTTTTTATAGGGCCGGTTGCTGAAAAAGGAAAATTTTCGGCAAATATTTCCACGGGGATACTTTTTTCCGTAATGCTTGGCATAGCTTTTTTGTTTATGGCAAAACTTAAAACCAATGCCGGCGAAGCTTTTGCGTTTATGTGGGGCAGCATTTTAACGGTAAGCGGCAAAGATTTTCAATGGCTTGCGGTTGTTGCGGTTATTGCTGTCGCGTTTTTGGTAGTTTTTAGAAAAGGAATCATCGCGGTAATTTATAACAGGCAAATTGCCGAAGCATGCGGAATACCGGAAAAGTTTATATTTTACTCTTTGCTTGTCCTTTGCGCCGTTACTGTAAGCGTAAATATAAAAATTACCGGCGGCCTTTTGATTTACAGCCTCATAACGCTTCCGCCTGCCGCCGCCGCGCAGTTTACGCGGAAACTTAAAAACCTTTATATTATTTCCGCCGCTGTTGCGGTTATGTCGTGCGTTTTGGGATTGTTTGCTTCATATATGTTTGACTTGCCCGCCGGCGCCGCGATAATTATTACGGCGGCGGCAATATTTGCGGTAAGTTTCCCGGTAAATAAAAAGATAAGGAGCTTATATGAGAAAAAAGTTTTTTGACGATTGCGCCCAGCATTGGGAAGCCCCGAGCGCGGAAAAAGTTGAACTTGTAAAAAATAGGATATTGCCGCTTTTGGAACTTAAAAACGGCGAAAATGTTTTGGATGCCTGCAGCGGCGCCGGCGCGATAGTACCGCTGCTTTTAGAAAAAGGCGCGCGGATTACGGAGTTTGACTATTCCGAAAACATGATAGCGGCGGCGAAAAAGCTTTACGGTGATCAAGCGGAGTTTGTCGTAGGAGATATAGAAAAAATACCGTTTAGTGACGCGGAGTTTGATAAAGTAATCTGTCACAATTCTTTGCCGCACATAGAAGATAAGATGAAGGCGTTTAAAGAGTGTTACAGGGTTTTAAAGGGCGGCGGCATATTTTTAATATCCCACAGCGGCAGCAAAAAAGAAATTGACGAACATCACAAAAAGTGCCACATAGCCGTATGTAACGATATGATGCCATCCAATAATGAAATAACTATTTTTACCGCGGCGGCAGGATTTGAAAGCATAGAGATTCTTGATGAAGAAAAGTATTTTGCCGTTGTATGTAAAAAAGCCAAGTAATAATTAAAAAGTAATAGTTAAAAACGGCAGCCAAAGTCTTTGGTTGTTATTCTGCATCCTGAAAGGGTTGCAAAATCCAAAAAACAATCGAATTAAATTATATAAAGAATGGCAGGTTCCGCGAATGCTTAAAATGCACCGCAGAAAACACGTGAATGGGTTATGCCTAAGCGGAAAACATATTTAGCGAAGCGTTTTGTATGCCTTTGGTGCCTTTAATACGTGCGAAAAGTTTTTCAACTTCTTTTTTTGCGCCTTTTACAATAATGATTTCAAAGCAGTTATGGTGGCTGATGTGTATATGCTGCGTAGATACTATCAAACTCTGGTAATCATGCTGGGTGTCGGTAAGTTTTTTGAGAAGCTCCCTCTTATGGTGGTCGTAAACCATATTTATCGTGCCGATAATTTCCACGGAGTCGTTTGAAAGGTTGTTGTTTGTAATGCAGTGCGTTATCAAATCTTCTATCGCTTTCGAGCGGGTCGGATACTCCTGTTCATCTATAAGCGTATCAAATTTATCCAGCAATTCCCTGTTCAGGGATACTCCGAAGCGCGAAAGCTTTGACATAATTTATCCCGCCTTAAATTCTAATTTTCCTGCTGCTTTTTAGCGTTTAATTTTTTTTCATCGCTTTTTGTCAAAAAACGGTATTCAATTTCTCCGGGCGCGATAACGTCAAGTTCGCTGCGGACCATGCGTTCAAGGTAAGAGGGCTCGTGCTCAAGATAATAAATTCTTTTTTTTAAAAGAGAGTTTTGGTACTGCGCGCTTGATATGTCTTTTTGAAGTTTTTTTTGCTCAAAAAAACGCCGCGTAAGCGTTCTCGAACCTTCGTTAAAAGCAAGAATCGCGACAGCGGCTATTAGTATGGCGTAACGGATTTTAAATTTTTTCATGTTTTGGCCGGAATTTTTGAGAGTTGTTCCCGCTTTGGTTTTTACGCCAAAGCGGGAATATGATAATTAGTTTCGGTTTTACAAAAACACAATGTTTTTACTCTTCACTTTGTACTGTGCTTTATTTTATGCTTGAAAACGCCGCTTTGCCCAAATAGCTTGCTTTGGAACCGAGTTCTTCTTCGATTCTCAAAAGCTGGTTGTATTTGCACATCCTGTCTGTTCTTGAAGCAGAGCCGGTCTTTATCTGCCCGGTGTTAAGCGCTACGGCCAAATCCGCAATTATACTGTCTTCGGTTTCGCCTGAACGGTGCGACATAATCGCCGTGTAACCTGCCGCGTAAGCCATCTGTACCGCTGCCACTGTTTCTGAAAGCGAGCCGATCTGGTTTACTTTTATAAGGATTGAGTTGGCGATGCCTTTCTCAATACCTTCTTTAAATATTTTTGTGTTGGTTACGAATAAATCGTCTCCTACGAGCTGCATTTTGGATTTCAATTCATCCGTTAAAGGCTTCCAGCCTGCCCAGTCTTTTTCGCTCAAGCCGTCTTCCATGGATATGATCGGGTATTTCTTAAGCCATTCTTCGTAGAACTTTATCATTTCTGCGGAAGTTTTTACTTTGTCCGACGTTTCGCCTTCAAGCGTGTACTTTCCGTCTTCGTAAAGTTCGCTGGCCGCGCAGTCGAGAGCCAAGAGTATGTCTTTGCCGAGTTCAAAACCGGCTTTTTTTACGGCTTCGGATATAACTTCCAAAGCTTCTATGTTTGATTTAAGGTTTGGCGCAAAACCGCCTTCGTCGCCTACTCCGGTAGCGTAGCCTTTATCGTTTAAAACTTTTTTCAAAGCGTGGAAAACTTCGCAGCCCATTCTGAGCGCTTCGCGGAAATTAGGCGCGCTTACAGGCGCTATCATAAATTCCTGAAGGTCAACATTGTTGTCAGCGTGTTCGCCGCCGTTGATGATGTTCATTAAAGGAACAGGCAAAACGTATTTGTCCGACTTAAGGTTGTAAACTTCTCTTACGTATTCATACACCGGCATTTTTTTGGAGTTTGCGCCGGCTTTCGCGCAAGCCAGGGATACGCCGAGAATCGCGTTTGCCCCGAGATTGCTTTTGAAATCGGTTCCATCAAGCTTTATCATTATGTCGTCAATTTCTTGCTGCTTTGTTATTTCCATGCCGGTTATTTTAGGGGCTATTATTTTGTTGATATTTTCAACGGCTTTCAAAACGCCTTTTCCGCCGAATCTTTTTTTGTCGCCGTCTCTGAGTTCCAAAGCTTCTCTTTCGCCTGTCGAAGCTCCCGAGGGCACTGCGGCTCTTCCGAGCGTTCCGTCGTCAAGTTTTACGTCAACTTCTACCGTTGGGTTTCCGCGGGAATCGATAATTTCCCTGCCGTGTACTGATGTGATTTTTGCCATCTTTGCTGCCTCCTGTTTTGGATTTATTGTATCTGGTTTATAAATATAAAAACGCTGTCATTATAAAAGATTTGCTCTGTTTAGTCAAAAGAGTTTATTCTTCCGGTTGTTCCTGCGGTTCAGCGCGTTTTTGGGTTAAAAGTTCAAAGTATTTGTAGGAAACATTCCTTGCAAGCAGGCTGTTATTTGAAATAACCGTGATTTTAACTGAATTTTCATTAAGTTCTTCAATAAAAAAGCCGACTTCCGTTGAATCTAGGCAATAATCAAAACTCTTTGAAAAATCAAACGCTATTACAAAACCTTTCTTAAGGTTTTTATGCGTCACGCGCGCCCTTAGCTCTTTTATAACGGCTAAAGTGTCATTAAACGCGAGGTTTTTTGAAGTGTCAAAAGTTTGCTCAAACCGTCCGGCTTTTTCATTCTCAAATTTTTGGGTCGAATATCCGGCAATGCGGCTCGGATAATCCAGAACCGAACAGGAAGTAAGCATTAAGCACAGCGCGATGAGCGGTAGTTTTTTAAGCATTGTTGCTGCCGTCTATAAAGTAGAAAGAATCCGCGATTTTTTGAAAATCTGTTTCATATTGCGCGTAATATTTCTGCAAAGAAGTAAAAATAAGTATGAAAAGAACATTATTATAGTTAAAAATATACTCTTTCTGCCTCATTTTTCCGTAACTTCCGGCTGAGTCAAACACAACTTCAAGGCATTCCTGTCCGGCAAAAACGGTTTTTTTGTAACTGATTATTTTAAAATCCTGTATTGCTTTGATGCTTTCTTCGTAAAACTCTTTTTGCGTCATATTTACGGTCTTGGGATTGTATGCATCGGTTAAAATTCCGAGCGACGCGTTAAATTCATCTTTTTCGGGCGCCTGGAAAAACGTTACAAGAGGTTCAAACTGCGCTCTGTTCCATGATTGCGGAACGGAAAGGGAAAAATTAAACACCGCATCGGTATAAGGTTTGTAGTTTTCCTGTGTTTGCGGCTTAACGCAAGCAGAAGTTAGTGAGAAAACAGCTAAAAAGCCTGTAAAAAGTAATAGTTTTTTCATTATTTGACATGTCCTCTATATATTGTATAATGGATTATAACAAATCGTACGGTACAAGTAAAATGAAGCGGCAATATGGGTGTTTGACAAAATCCGCCAATTCATATATAATCTTAAATTCAAGACTTGTATATAGCGCTTGAAACATGAAATTCGGAGGAAAAAAAGATGGCAGTTATGTTACGTTTGCAGAGAAAGGGCAAACCAAAAAGACCTTATTACAGAGTTGTTGCAATCGACAAAAGATCAAAAAGAGACGGCGAACCTATTGAAATATTAGGCCAGTACGATCCTATCGCGGAAGACAACAAATTTACTGTTAATATGGAAAGAATAAATTATTGGCTCGGAACAGGCGCGAAAGCTTCTGACACCGTTGCTGATTTAATAAAAAAAACCAATTCAACAGAAAGTAAGTAGTCCGTTTAAAGCTGCACAATGGGGGGAACACCATGAAAGACCTAGTGCTTTACATCGCGAAAGCTTTGGTAGACAATCCTGACCAGGTAGAAGTTAAAGAAATTGCAGGCGAAAAAGCGACTGTTTTGGAGCTTAAAGTTGCAGACGGCGACAGAGGCAAAATTATCGGTAAAGAAGGCAGAATTATAAAAGCAATAAGAATTATTGTTAACTCTGCTTCAGCAAAACTTGATAAGAGAGCGACTGTTGAAATAGTAGAGTAGGTATATGAAGCAAAAGACGTCCCAAATTACATGGAAAGTATCCGACATCCTTAACTTTGAAGTTTTTAACCAGGCAGGTGAAAGGCTAGGGGTTCTTTCAGAGGTTATCTCTACGGGAAGCAACGATGTATGGGTTGTTAAGTATGACAACGAAGAAATATTGATTCCCGCATTAAAAAATATAGTGAAAGAAGTTAATATTTTAAGAAAAAAGATATTTGTCTCTTTGCCCAGCGGTTACGAAAACATTTACGTGAATGAAAAGTCTGCGGACGGGCACATTGAATATAACGGCTATTTAGTGTATGAAGATTGACATATTGACGCTTTTTCCCGGTATGTTTGAAGGACCTTTGACCGAAAGCCTTATAGGTAAAGCAAAAGAAAAAAAGATTTTAGGCATAAACATAAAAGATATCAGATCTTTCTCTAAAGACAAGCATAAAAAGGTTGATGATAAGCCGTTTGGCGGCGGTGCCGGCATGGTTATGAAGCCGGAACCGATTTATGACGCTATAAAAAGTACGGGCGTAAAGAAAAGGAATAAAGATTATAAAAATCCTTACAGCAAGCCTTATGTTATTTATATGTCTCCGCAGGGCAGGCAGTTAAACAGTTCAATTATAAAAAACCTTTCAAAATTCAAGCATTTAGTTATCTTGTGCGGTCATTACGAAGGCATAGATGAACGCATAATGGATTTTGTTGATGATGAAATATCAATCGGCGATTATGTGCTCACGGGCGGAGAAATTCCCGCGATGGTTTTGATTGACGCGGTGGCAAGGATGATTCCGGGCGTTGTAAAGGAAGAAGATTCGGTTAAAAATGATTCATTTTACAATGGCTTTTTGGATTATCCGCACTACACGAGGCCGGCGGTTTTTAAGGGTTTAAAAGTTCCGGAAGTGTTATTATCCGGAGACCATAAAAAGATAGCGGACTGGCGTAAAAAACAGTCTCATGAAAGGACAAAAAAAAGACGTCCTGATATATTAAAATAGGAGCAGTAAAATGTCATTATTAGAGCAAGTGCAGGCAGCGCAGAAAAAGAATTTGGGCGTAAGCTTCACACCGGGCGACCAGGTGAAAGTGCATTTCAAAGTTGTTGAAGGCGGAAATGAAAGAATACAGGTTTTTGAAGGCGTTGTTATCAGAATGAAAGGAACAGGTCTCTCGGAAACTTTTACGGTAAGAAAGATTTCATTCGGCGTTGGCGTAGAAAGAATATTCCCTATTCATTCACCCAGAATAGACAAAGTGGAAATCGCAAGGCGCGGCAAAGTCCGCAGAGCGAAACTTTACTACTTAAGAAAACTTTCAGGCAAAGCCGCAAGAATTGCTGAAGATTCTTCGAAAAAAATAATGGCAAAAGCTGCTGAAGAAACTCCCGCGGCAAACTAATACAAAAATGGGGCATTAATGGACCCATTCTTATTTGATAAAGCTTATTACGATAAAGGACTCAACTCGGTGGCAGGTATTGACGAAGCCGGGCGGGGTCCTTTAGCAGGTCCGGTTGCGGCTGCGGCCGTGATACTCCCCAAAGACATAAACATACCTTATTTAAACGATTCCAAACAATTAACTCATAAAAAGCGTGAAGAACTTTTTGATATTATAATTCAAAAAGCTGTTGATTTTTCAATACAAACAGTTGACAACTCCGTTATTGATAACATAAACATCCTGCAGGCGACTTTTATGGCTATGAGAAATGCCGTCTGTGGTTTAAAAACTAAAGCGGACTACTGCATAGTTGACGGCAACCACAAAATACCGGGGCTTAAATATAACCAGGAATCTATAATTGACGGAGACGCGAAAAGCGCGGCTATTGCGGCGGCATCGATACTTGCAAAAGTAACAAGAGACAGATTAATGCTTGAGTACGCCCTGAAGTATCCGCAGTACGGTTTTGAAAAACATAAAGGCTACGGGACAAAAGTGCATATGGAAGCTCTTAAAAAGTACGGCGCGTGCCCGATTCACAGGGTAAGTTTCGCGCCGGTAAAACTGTGTTCGCAGGAGCAGCAATGGCTGATACCAGAAAAATAGGTTTCGACAAAGAAAAGGAAGCGGGAAAGTTTTTAAAGAAAAACGGCTTCAAGATTTTAGATAAAAATTACAGAACCCCGTACGGCGAAATCGACATAGTGGCAAAAGAGAAAAAAGTTTTGGTTTTTGTGGAAGTAAAATACAGAAAAACATCCCTTTTCGGCACCCCGCAGGAAGCGGTAAACTTCAAAAAACAGCAGAAAATAATCAAATCAGCAATAATTTACATGAAAGAGAAAAATATTTCCCGGGATTACCGATTTGACATCGTTTCGATATGCGCGGACAAATGCGAAATAATAAAATCCGCGTTCGCCGCGGAAGCCGGAGAGTATTATATTTAACGCTTTTCTTGCCGCGGTTTAAAATCAGGGTTATAATTACAACGCATAAACTCTTTGGTTTTTAAATGCATTTTTGATAAAATCTTAATGTAAATACGTTTACAAAAGCTATAATTTGCCGTTTTGGACAATGTATCTGTGATTTGCAACTATATCATTCCACAGTTTTTTAGTACGGAATTATTTCATGGTCTAAATTCGGCATGACGATGGTTCCGGCAATAAAAGTTTTTAGGAGCAGGTAATGATAAAAATTCTGCTTGTTGACGATGAAATTTACGCCAGGGACAATATGGCAAAGCTTGTGCAGAGGAAAGGTTTTGAGGTCTGCGCTGCGGCCAACGCCGAAGAATGCATAAGCGTTTTTAAAGCGGAAAAGCCTGACGCCGTTTTTTTGGACCTTATGCTTCCGGATTTAGACGGTGACCATCTGTTTCCTTACATTAAGGAGATAAACCCCAAAGTGCTGATATATTTTATTACGGGCTCCGGCACCATTTTTACAGCGGAGAACGCGAGAGAGCTCGGTGCCGACGGTTATATGCAAAAGCCCGTCTATGTCGAAAACCTTTTTACGCTGCTTAATGAAATAAAAAATAAATTTGAGGGAAAATGAAAAAAATTATTTGTTTGCTGCTTTGTTCCTGCCTGTTGTTTTCTTATTCCGCCGCTGTGCCAAATTACTCATACGCTTACGGAAGCGTCAGTTATGAAGATTACAGCGAACCGAAATCAAAATACAGAATTTTGTACGGCATACTTTTAATACTTGGCGGCGGCTTTCTTACTTACGACGGTTTCAGGACCGTAAAAACGGATATTTCTAACCCAAACGTAACGATGGAATTTGCCTCCACCAGAAGCCAGGGCGCTTTCGGAGGCGGCCCCGCATACATAGTTAATTCTACGGGCACTATCGTAAATACCGGAAATGTCGCGTTAAATAATGTCAGGGTTCAAATAACTTATAATAATACGCAAGGCAATGCCGTTTCTTCATTAGGTACTCCTATTGTTTATAACTCTAATGGCGGGTATTCAATAAACCTTGATATGAACCAGGCAGAAGTTTGGACAAATAGACAAGGATATACGTCAACAGAGGCAAGCAATAACCCGTGGCCCGGTTCAGGCTTCGGCCCTTTTTACGGCACATACCCTTCCGCATCCGGTGAAACGCTTATCCGTGTTTTGGATATAACATACGATTACAGCAAAAAGTATAAAGAAGAAATGAACAGCGTTTACGAAGGCATTGCCGGCGTTTTGCTTTTGGGCGGCGGCATTTACCTTATAGTAGACTACATAATAAGCCTCAGGCGTTTTGATTATTATATGAAGAAAAACAGTATGAATATGTATGTGGAACACGCTCCGGATGAGTTTAAGCTTATGCTTTCAAAAAAACTTTAAAATGACAAATAATAACAATTAAAAACAATTGAAAAATCAGTATATTTTGTTATTGTGAATTTAAGCATAAGCCTGTCTTGTGCGGGCTTGCAAGACAGCATTCACAGCAAATAGTCTGGATTCTGCGATCCTTTCAGGCCGCAGAATGACAAATATAAAATTTTTTGCAGTTAAAGTCGCCTTAGAGCACGGTATTATGAGGTTTCAAATTTTTAGGCGGCTTAATTCCTGCCTGTTTGAAGCCTTTGAAAAAGGCAAGTTTCAGGAATTGGCTAAAAATTTGAAAACGAATGTGCTCAGCGACAGTGTTTTTGGTACTTTTATCACGTTTGATAAAAGTACTTTGGTTTAAGGGGCAATGCTCCTTTAAAAGTAACTCGCCTAAACGGCAAAAAGGTTTATCAAATAACAGTGAAAATAAAAAACATAGTAAAATCAACGATTTTTGCAATACTCGCAACCGTAATGTTTTATACGGTTGTTTTTTCCGCTCCTACCCCCGGTGGAGAGGCAAGCTTTGGTACGCTTCCGACTTCCGCAAGGCCGGAATACAGCCCCGGCGGCGTATTCGGCTTAACCGCCCCTTTCCAAACTAATAAATGGTACACATCGCTTGTACGCGGAGGTGCGCTCCCGCTAAATATGCATCCGATGAATTACAGCTTTATGACCGAATGTATAGAACTCAGGGCGCAGGGTTTTAGCACAACTTCCGAAAGAGTTTCGATTGCTGATTTATATTTTGTAGGGCTTGGAGTCAGCATTGCAAAGCCAAATATGGACAGTTCTTATTACTCTGTTTACATTTCAAGCTATACCGATTGGACGGCAACCGTTACAAGGCTTTACAGTTCTACAAGGTGGTACAAGGCGCAAATCGGCAAAGGGCTGATTTTTACTTATTTAAACTACTCAAATGAAACTAACCCGTACTTTCAGTACAGGGGAGATTGGAGCCAGGGGAGTTTTTCTTATTATAATGAAACAGGCAACGCGGTAACTTTAAGCAGTACGACCGCTTATGTAAGCGACAGGCTTTTGGTAAGGTCGCGCGTGGGTACGAATTGGTATTACTTCGGCGTTTACGCTCCTGAAAACTCAAAGTTTTACGCTTCGGCAAATGCGGGATACGGTTTTATGATTGAGTTTGATTCAAGCTTAAATGAAAGCCAAAGGCTTGTTTCCGTCGCATATATAAGGCAAGGAAATGTCGCGGCCACGGAAATTGTTGATGAATACAATATTTTGTATAAGTACGCTTACAACTTTGTCACGGGCACAAGGGCGGATTATACGGTTGATTACGCCAATGCCAAAGTAACAACGCAGTTTAACATAACGCTAAATAAAACAAGAACGGGCGCGGGGTTTGAAGATGGCACGCTTTTTGCCTTGTTTCCGCACCAGTGGAGAAATCTTGCCGTTTCGCCCGTAAAAACAATACAAGGTTTATTTGGAAAGTTAAAAGTTATCGCGGGCTCATCTTTTACCGTGGTAAATAATTTCAACGGAATAATGCCCAATCTTACGTACGAAGTGCCGGACAGCGCCAAAACCACTTTAAGGACATACCTTGGCGCGGACAAAGGCTTTACTTTTTCCGGCGTTGCCGCCAATACTTACGATACCGGCAAAGCGCTTGGCAGAGTTGCCACGCTTATTCCGATACTTCACCAATCCGGCGACTTTACAGGCCGCGATTTGATGATATCCAAACTAAAAACGGAACTTACCACCTGGTATAAATACTCGGGCCAAACCCAAAAGTTTTTTGGTTATGAGGGCAATTGGCGCGGCATAATCGGCGTTTCGCCTTCATACGGCTCCAACAATTATAATGACCACAACTTCCATTACGGATATTACGTTTACGCCTCCGCGATACTTGCGATGTACGACTCTTCTTTCAGAGCGGCGTACGGTGGCATGGTGGATTTGCTCGTAAAAGATTACGCGAACCCCGTAAGAAACGACGCGGATTTTCCGTATATGAGGGGTTTTGACGTTTATTCCGGCCACTCGTGGGCGTCAGGAATGGGCGGATATTACGATATTAACGGCAACCAGAGCGTTGACCAGGAATCTTCCGCCGAAGCGATGAACTCGTGGGCGGCAGTTTACCTTTGGGGTTTGGTAACTGGCAACCAGTCATTTATTGATGCCGGAGTTTATGGTTACACTACTGAATATTCCGCTGTTAAAGAATATTATTTTGATACGACTGGCGAAAATTATTCCGATTTCAGAAGCCAGGGTTACAATCACAATTCGGTAGGCGTTTTGTGGGATAAAAGCATAGAGTACTATGTTTTATGGAGAATTCCGTACGGCTCCGGGTCGCCTTTCCCGCAGGAAGTTAAAGGTATACAGGTCCTGCCGCTCGCTCCGACAATGCTTTATCAGGGATATGATACTTCGTACGCGCAGTCATTTTTTAACGCAATGTCGGGAGAAGCAAATAATAACCCCGGTTACTGGAGAGATATCTGGTCCAGGTTTATGGCGTTTTATGATCCGGCGGGCGCTTTGAGTTACCTGCAAAGCGTGACAACGGCGGAAGCCGGCAGTTCGCTGTCGTACTCATATTATTTTATACACTTTTTCAACTCGCTTGGCGCAATAGACACAAATTACTATGCCGACTCCCCGTCATTTTGCGTTATGAAAAAAGCCGGCGAAAACACTTTTATCGCATACAACCCTTCATCATCAAATAAAAGCGTTACATTTTATTCAAGGCTTGGCGGGCAGGCGGGCACAATGACGGTGCCGCCGAGAACTTTTATGTCCACAAAAGATTTTATTAACTTTAAATATGATTCTGACGGATATATAGCGCAGTACATAACTTCAAATTGGAATGTTTTAGTCACGGGCGCGGTTTCGGACTTTTCCGCTAACCCGCAGCTTGTCATTACTCAGCAGCCTTTGCCCGTTGAAAATGAAATGTTTAACTATATGGGCCCTTGTTTTGCGTTGTCCAAAAACGAATCGTCGGATTTTTTGAGCGCCGTCCCTATGACTTTTAATTACGCCGGCGTTACCATTCCCGACGGCGTTGACGAAAATACCCTGCGCCTTGCCTACATAGACCCGTCAACCAAAAACATAGAAGTTATAGATACCGCTCCCGGCGTTTCAAAGCAGATAACAGTTAATATAGACAAGGCTGGCACGTATATTTTTGTGCAGCCGCTTTCAACCCCAAAAAAATTAAAAGTTTCCGTATATCCTAACCCGTATAAACCGTCCAGGCATTCAACGGGCGGCATAATATTCGGCAATTTAAAAGCCGGCGCGAAAATAAGGGTTTATAATATCGCGGGTGAAAAAATTTACGATACAACGATTGGCGTGGACGGCAACTTCTTATGGAAAGTAAAAAATAACTCCAATAACGATATCGCTTCCGGCATTTACATTTATTATGTGGAATCCGGCGGAAACACCTACAAGGGTAAAATGGCTGTTGAAAGATAAAACAGCAGAAGTTTAGATGTATAGATGCATAGATGTATGGCAAAAGCGCTTTGGCCACTAATTATAGACATAAAATCTGTTGTGCCTCAATGCCTTTACGCATCCATTCATCACTAAAATTTTTGGGCGGCAGTTATGGCGGAAATTGGGCAGATTTCTTTATTTGCAAGCTTCATCGCGGGTATTTTAACTTTTGTAAGCCCGTGCATTCTCCCTTTAATCCCCGCATTCATATCTTTAATTACCGGCATTTCCGTTGAAAATCTTCAGTCATCTAAAAAACCTGTAAAAACGATTTTTTTTAAAACGCTGGTTTTTATTTTGGGCTTTAGCGTAATTTTTATACTGCTCGGTATGTCTGTCAGCTGGCTTGGCGGCCTTGCGGGGGCATATAAAAATATACTCAGATACATTGGCGGCGCCGTCGTAATATTATTCGGGCTGCATTTGGCCGGTGTTTTTAAAATAAAGTTTTTGTACAGACAGGCTTCGGTTTCAAACGATAAGATATCTGCGGCAAGCTGGGGCGGCGTATTTTTAACCGGCGCGGCTTTTGCTTTAGGGTGGACGCCGTGCGTGGGCCCGGTGCTTGCGTCCATTTTACTGGTAGCTTCAACGCAGGGCAGCGTTTTATCCGGTTTTTGGCTTCTTTTGTTCTATTCGCTCGGACTTGGCATACCTTTTATGCTGACAGCTTTGTTTATAAACTGGTTTTTAAACCTTTTTAATTCAATAAAGAAATATTACGGCATTATTGAAAAAATTTCAGGAATATTGTTGATTTTTGTTGGCATTTTGTTAATAACGGACGGCTTCTCCAAAATAACGGTTTTTATTCTGCAGAGAATATCCTAAAATAATTGAAATTTCACACATTTTTCACAACCAATTCCTTCCAAAATAACCTATAGTTTTAAAATCATGATTTTAAAGAAAATAATATCGTTTGCCGTATCGGTTACGGTGCTTATATCTTTTGTTTTCAGGGAAACGCTTATTGCGGTACCTGCTGTGCAATCCGCGCGGTATGATATTTCCGGAAATAGCAATTTCCCGCTGCTCCAAAACGGTAAAGTTGTAAACTGCAATATTGTTGAAGGCTCCGATTTGGTGATAAACATACAAGACGCGCACTGCAATGCCGGAGTGCAGAAAACAATAGCCGCGGTGCTGAAAGAAATCGATGAACAGCTGCATATAGATAAAATTTATGTTGAAGGCGCGTTTAATAAAATTGACCCTGCGTGGCTTTTAACCGAAACAGGCGGTAAAACAATTGCCGCAAGGGCTATAGAAAGCGGCGCTGTTACGGGCGCGGAATATTACTGCGCGCAAAACGGCATGCCGGACAAGCTTTACGGAATTGAAGATAAAGCGCTCTATCTTGAAAATTTTAGCCTCCTTCTTGAGATGTATTCATTCAAAAACCGCCTTAATGCCGCCGCGGATATTATAGAAAGCAAAATAAACGCGTCAAAAGAGCTTTACTTTTCCCCGAAAAACAAAAACCTTGCTAAAATTATAAAAAAACACGATGAAGGCAAAATAGATTTTAAAAAGTATTCAAAACTCCTGCAAAAAAAGGTTTTATCCGTAAGGAAAGAAGACAGCTATAAAAACATATCTTTTAAAGACAAATACTACGACGAAGGCTCCCTTTCCAGAATTGACGAAATTTTTGGCAATCATTCCCGCGTAAACTACAAAAAACTGCAGGCGGAAATCACCTTTGTTTTATCAGAAATTAAAGACAAATACTCATACGGCCGATACGCCTCTATCGCAAACGAGCGTGACGCGGACAAAATTTTGCATAAAATACTTTTAAATAATCCGGCGGATTTAGAAAAATACGGCGAAATACAAAAATATCTGAACCATAAGCGCCTGGTTGAAGGCTTTGACGGACAGGCAATGCTTAAAGAAGAGAAAAAGCTTATTCGCGAACTTATGGCGATGAAAAGCCAAAGCCGCGCGGAGTTGGAAGTTGTATTCATCAGCGATTTTCTAAGTTACCTGAAAGGTTTGCTAAACAACAGCCTGCCCAGCTATGAATATGAATATTTTTGCGAGTACTTTCCTCTTTTCAACAGCCTGCTTGCCAAATACTGCGGAAATGAAGAGCTTTTGGCGGTAATGCCCGAAATCGGAAAAATAAGAAGCTTTTTTGACAACAATATTAAACGAAACGAAGTTTTTGTAAAAAATCTTGCGGCAAAAAAGAAAGCTGAAAGCGGTAAAAGAAAAGTTATAGTCTGCGTTACGGGCGGTTTCCATTCGGAAGGGCTTGCCGCTTTATATAAAGAAAAAAATGTGTCATTTGTTACCGTTATGCCGAAAATAGCGGAATTTAAAGAATCTTCAAAAATATATGACGGTTTAGCGCTTGCCCAAAAAGATTTTATAACTAATATGTACGGTTTGCCTGTCGCTTCGGCAAATTTATTAATAAAAACGCTGGTTGTTTTAGATTGCGCGCTTGCAAGCGCGGCGGAGCATCAGGATTTTAAACAGCTTAACGGCAATGTAACGGCTGCCGCGCCTCAAATTATAAATTTCCTTAACGCTTCAAAGGCGGATTTTGGCATCGCCTCATTAGGCTATGAGCAGGAAACGGGCTACGTGGTTGTCAGCCTGAAAGAAACGGACATTAAGTTTGATGTAAGCTCCGGCAAGGCTGAAATGCCCAGTAAAACCGATGATACAGCTTTAATCTTGTCTAAAGAATTTGGCGCTTCGGGCGTATTTGAGCTCAATATGGAATTATATCATCTTGAAAAGCTTATGCAGGCAATAAAAGAGCGTAAGCTTTTGGCTGTGTCATTTCCCAATAAAAAAGATGGTGAGTTTTACTTTGACTACTATACAAGAGTGGAATCTGTCATAGCGTCTTTTGCGGGGGACATATTTGTAAAATTATATCCCGAGTCTTCAAAGTCCAATTTTGGCTTTAGCCTGAAAGAAAGCTTGAAAAACGCGTTTGTCCACGGCAATAAGCTTGAAGCTGATAACAGAGTGTATATTTTTATTGACGCCAAAAAAGAAGAGTTTCAATGCGTTGGTATTGAGAAAGAGTATAACGCGGACAAAGAAATGATGGATCTGGCAGAGAAAGCGGGTTTGCACGGATTGCACGGCGCGGTTAAGCTTATGCGTTGGCGGGGCGTGTATTCTTCTTTTGCCGAGCAGCTTTCAAACGGAGCGCAAATATACAGAACCGTGTATAAAGAAGCGTCTTCAGAAAAAAAAGCTTTATACGGCGATGATTATTTCAAAAACCTTCCTGGCGTAAAACCGGTAAGTTTTTATGACCAAACCGGAAAAAACAGGGAAAATGCTGCGGTTATTGCCGCAAAAACGAATAAATCCGGAGTCAAGGATATTGTTTTAGACGGTTTATTTTTTGCAAAAACAATACAGGAAAAACGCAAAGCGGTTTTAGAGCTTAAGGAAGATATTGAAGACGCTTTAAAAAATAATCTTTTGATGGCGGTTACGGTAAAAAGCACTTTTGATAATAATATTAAAAACTCTCTTCCGTTAAACAGTTTGTATATTAAAAGCATCGGCGTAATTTCAAATTTTGCTGATATTATTGCGCAGTCGGATGCGGAGTTTAACCAGGATTTATACGTCCGTAATTTCACTTTTCCGGTTTTAGACTTGCCCGGAATGAATTTTGCCATAATAGAGATGATGTGCAACGCGGTGCAATACGGCAATAAAGGCATATTGAACAGGCCTTTATATATTGATATTGACGCGGGCAAAAAGAAAGTTACGGTAATAAATATTGACCATGAAAAAAAAGAATGGCATACGATATATATACAGAACTCCGCGTTAATGAACGGAAACAAAGTAGGCACGCAGTACATTAAAAACGCGTACGGCGGCAAATATAGCGGCGGATATGAAGATGCCGGAAATGAAATAATATATGCCGCTTCTGCCGATTTTTCGGATAATGCAAACTCATTAACGGAAGATGCGGTTGTAACGGATTTGGGCGCTTCCGGCATTGTTGAAATAGCATTAGATGATTTTGACAGATATGAAGAGCAAATTCACGATAAATTATCCGGCGCGGTAATTAACGGGCAGGTAATAGCATTAACTGTAAACGGCGGTTTTAATGCTTCCATGAAAGACACGGCGAAGCTTAAAGCCGTGTTTAACAATGCTTTTGAAGCCGTAAAGCTTATTGCCGCGCGAATCTCAACCGATGTGTTTTTTGATGAGGGAAACGGCAAAGTAAATCAAAAATATATCGATCCGTTTGAAAACGATATAAGCCGGGCGGTAAGGGAACTGGTATTAAACGCGGTTGTTCATTCCAACGGCGCGGATTTAAAGAAGAAGGTTTATTTATATGTGGATAAAAATAATTTAGCCGTAAGCGTAATAACAAATCAGGATAATGCCGGCGGCTCAGGCTATTTAAAAGAACAATCCAGGGGTATTTTGCACGGCAAAGGCATCGGTATTCAAAAGCTTACCGAAACATATAAGGGGCAGTACGCGGCCACCGAACAAACCCTCCCTTCAAAAATTAAACTGAGAAAAGATTTCGTTATGTTTCCAAAAGGGCAGAGCGGGGCTCCTGCTGCTTCTCCCGTATCCCAAATAATTTTTCCGGACGATGAAAACTCCACGCTCAAAATACTTGTAAAAGAACTCGGCGTTTCGGGAAGCATGGATATTAATTTGGATAATTATTTTTTAATTGGATTATCTGAATCCGGACAGCGCGAAGATATGAGCGGGTATCCGGCTTTCGGAAGATTTAATGCTAAAAATATTAAAAATGAGGAAAATTTAAAAAAACTGGTCGAGTTGTTTGATGACGTGCAATACGCTTTAGATAAAAAATTATTGATAGAACTTACAGTTAACAGCGGATTTGACGAAAAACAGTATAGCGAGAACCAGTTAAAAGCGTATTTTAACGAAAAAGTAATGAGTGCCTTAATGTTTTTTTCTGATCTGCTCTATTTTAATAATGAAAAAAGCGACAATTATGTAATTGTCTATGAACTTTTGAGGAACGCCCTTGCCCATGGAAACAGGTCTGACTTAAAACGCAAAATATATGTTTTGTTTGACAAAGACAAAAGAAGGCTGGACGTAATCAATCTTGTTGAAAATGACAGTGATGATTACCTGTATGAAGTTTCAAGGGGAATAGTGCACGGGCATAGTTTGGGAATAACGGAAATATCGGCTATGGGAGGCAATTATTTTGCCGCGAAAGAGATGCTCCAAAACGGTAAAGTAATTTACAGGGCATCTGTCGCGATGCCGGATGAAAACGGCGTTTACGCGGATATTCCTAAAAGCCTTCCTAATTCCGAAATGGTTGATGTTATGGAAGATATTCGCTATTCCGGCGCTTTTCTCTCCCTGTTATATCCGTTCAAAGGGTATTTTAAAGGCGTTTTCGGAAAAGCAATTAATATATTAAGCCGTCCGTTGACTGTTGCTCCCGCATTGGAAGCGTTTGTGTTGCTCGGGCTGTATTCGGTGGCAGGCATATGGTGGGCGTCCGCAGTATTTGCGTCTGTACATATAATAACAATCTGGGCTGCGAAAGCACTGGATATTAAAGATAAATCCGGTACAGGCTTTGTAAAAGCGGCAGCTTCCGTATTTAAAAACAGTTTTTTAAGAGAAAACATTAAAAACACTGTGAAAACAGCAGGTTTTTTGTTTGTCGGAACGCTTTTCATAGCCGCGCCTTTCAGTATGCCGTTAATATTTGCCTTTCCGTGGCAGATTATAATTGTATTGCTGCTTAATTTTGCGCTGCATTTAGATATAAATTTTATGTCATGGCTCTCGGAAGGCAGGCTGCCGTATTTAAGCGCGTTCAGCCCTATGGCGGAAAGAAATCTTTATAATATATACGGCGCCGGCGGAGAATTGCTGGAAGAGCAGGTCGCGGGAACCAAAACGCCTTCGGCTTTAAAGATGTTCGCGGATGAAGTTGAGTTCAGGGGAGTCGTGCCTGATACGGGCGTTGCCAGAATGAACCGTGAAGATGTGATGCTCTTCAACTATTGCGGAAAACAAATATCTTTTATCTGTTCCGGCGGAACCGTTAAAGAGCTTGTAATATACGGCGATGACGGGCAGGTTCTTGAAAGAAGAAAAAGATTTCCGTATCTTAACGCTAAAAAAAACTCGGACAGGGTATGGGTGATAACGGAAATAAGCAAAGAGGCCATGAACGAGTACAAAAAAACCGGACTTCCCTCAAAATTTGAAGTGCATAATTTAACGGACAATATAAAAGAGACTTTTTACGGCTTCGGCTTTAAAGAAAAATACTATTCGGACTATTTTTTGCGCTGTTTGAACTATTCAAAACAATATTCGGTTAAAGGTATAGTGCCGGAAGGGCAGAGAAATATTAAGCTGCTGTCATCAAACAGGATATTTCCTAAATCAAGGCATTACGGAAAAATATTTGACGTTGAAATTTTTAACAATAAAATCGTTAAGATGACGGTAAAAAATGAGGGCGGCAAACTGCTCGAGGAAAGAATTTCGACGGAACTTGTAAATGAAAAAGGCAACCTTATAAAGGAATGGATAACCGTATATATTTCCCGCGAAGGATGGGGGAAACCAAAGCTTCCGCAATACCATGACGTGAAAATCAAAAATTACCAGGACGAAGAGATAACAGGGTTTTTATATGCCGACGGGGAACTCCCCGCCGAATATTTAAACTTTTTATCCGGGCAATTCGGCGCTTTAAAGATTTGCGGGCATAAGGTTTCTGACGAAGGCGCGGCGGTATTTAATTCGAAAGTGCTGTTTATGTCGGAATATGCGGGTTTTGAACTTGTTTATACATACGAAAAAAATAAAGGCGTAACCGCCGTCGATATATTAAACTCCAAAGGGGAAGTTTTGGAAACGCTGAAAGCCGGCGAAAATGGGAATTTTAACGGCAAAGAAGTACGCAAGAAGAGATGGTACACTGTTTTTAACGGCGCATGGTCAGACGGCAAATATCACCGGTTTTTGGACACGGCGTTTATGGACAGGCATCAGGTTTTAGAGGTAATAAAAAATAACGCGAACGTTTCAATAGACGGCTTTGCTACAAATGTCCAGGGGACGTTTAAATATAACCTTCCGATTTCAAAAGGCGACACAGACAATATATTGAGAATATTTTTTACCTTAAGCGCTTTCAAAAACACGCCGTTAAGGGTTTTTTATGAAAACGGAAAAATCGCGTTTATCATACTTCATAATGAAAACGGCGAACCGCTATGCACAATCTACAATTATAAGTACGATGAAAAAGGCAATGAGTTTGCCGCAAGGATCGCGCATTATACCCAAGCCGGCAAAGATACGCATAATGAAAACGTGTCCAGGGAATTGACTAAAATAACGCTTACCGATAATAACACGGGCAAAGAATACGATATTTATAATAATGCTTTGTCGGATATATTAAAATACTATATTGAAAAGTTTAAAGACGTAACCATTACTGGAATAAGCGCGGATTCCGAAAGGGAGCCGTTCAACAGAAAAAATATTAAATTTTCTAAGCTGTACCAAAACGTCCACACTGAAATTGTATTGAGAAACGGTAAACTCCATCACGCGACGGCAATAGACAATGAAACAGGAAAAGAGTTGGAAACGGTCGATTTTGATAACGGCAGAATAATGCAATTATCGCTGCTTTACCCGTTAAGAGATATGTTTACGGTTTCCGCGGCAAGAATAATAATCAATTTTCTGTCAGAACCTATGCTTGTAGCGCCCATATGGGAAACCGGCCTGGTTATGGCGATGTTTGCGGCGGCAGGCTTTGCGCCCGCGGCTGCCGCGTTTGCTTTTGCTCACATTGTTATTGCATGGCTTGGCAATGCCGCAAAAATAAAGAAAGATTCAGGCATCAGTTTTAAAGAAGCCTCAAAAGTTTTCCTGAAAGAAAGTTTTTCCAAAGAAAACATTAAGAAAAACATTATCAATCTTTTGATTTTAGCCGCGGGTTCGGCTGCCATCGCGCTGCCTTTTGTGATCCCGTCCTTTTGCGGCGTTATTGCAACAGATATGGCATTGATGAGTTTCGGGCTGCATATGCTTATTAATGTTTTTGCGGGACTGCTTGGTTTTAACCCTCTTTCAGTATTTGGCGGAACCGGCGTTTTGGCAAAAAAGGAAGCCGCTGAAAAAAGAAAACAAAACGGCGCCCGGGTTTTGTTTTCGGTAAACGGCATAGAGTATACCGCGGACATAGTTTTTAGTTTCCCCGAATACTGGCACGAAAAAAACAGCACGTTCAATATTGAAAATGTAACAGCCGTAAATACCGGCATAAAAGGCAGTTCCGCAACGTACAGGAAAGAGGCTTTAAACGCTCTTTTTTGGGAAATGAAAAATAACCCTGTCATCAGAAACAGGGTATATGAAGAGGCAGGATTGAAAGCAGGGAGTTTAGCCGCTTTTGCCGGACTAAAAACTGTAAAGAATGAAGCTTTAGCCAGAAAAACAGCCTTAAGCGTTTCCGCCGCGGACGGAAACGCGCAGTTTGCCAGGCATGTTGCAGGCATTATGAAGGAATCCGGAATTCGTAATATTATTTTACGCGATTTGCCGCAAGGATTATCCCAGAACCAAAATGAAATGGTCGCGCAGTTTCAAAATTTGGGAATAAATGTTATATCAGGGCTGCCGTATTCGGGCATGATTCGGATTAAGGGAGCTTTTGACAGTTTAAAAAGCTTAAAAATTTCAAAAGCGAACTCTTTTGAAATTTATTTTGAAAAAGGCGTTTATTTTGATGCGGAAACCGCGTCTAAGCTTATGCTGAAGGTTTCAGAAGCGTTTGAGCCCGAGTCTGACGATATTTACGTTAATACATTAAACTTAAATTTCAGTCTTTCAGAAAACCTTGAAAATGATTTTATAAGGGCTGCAGGGCAGATTTTCCGGGATTACAAACTCCTGTATGATTTTAACGGCTTGTATAGCCGCTTAGACCGCGAAGCGCCGGAACTTGCCGGAATTTTTAAACATTGCGGCGCATTACCCGGATCAAGAGGCGTAAATGAGAATAGAAAGCAATTTATCAGGGCGGTATCCGAAAAGATTTTATTAAAACGTTTTCTGGATAAAGCCGGCAAAAACGGAATGTTTTTACAGGATGGGGAAAAAGAGCTCTTGGGCGCGTTGCTGTTTGAAATGGATATTGAAAAATATCTTGAACGGCAGCAGAATGAAAACATTATGCTTATGATTCGCGAGCTGATGCCGGCTGCCGCAAAGGTTTCAAAGTGGATTAAGCTGCCTCCTTCCCAAATTGACGAATTTATAAAAATACTGTCTAAGTACGATGACAGGGAGTACAGGTCCGCTTTGCTGGAAGTGCTTCAATTTAAAGCGTACAATAAAATAGAAATTAAATCCGTCACGGTCAATAAACAAACCCCTGCTTTTACCTCTTCAATCCTGAAAGCGGCTTAGCGCTATATTTCCCGTTTATAGTGAAATGTGATAAACAATAGATAGAAAATGTCTTGGGCTTGATGTGATTAACCGGTGTAATCATATCAAAAAGGTACAATCTAACTAACAAAAAAAGCAGGCAGGAAAAATAAATTTCCCGCATGCTTTTTTTTGTTTGTCTAAAACATATTATATTTACAACTGTTTTACCCGTTAGTTATTCACTATTACTTGTCTTTATTCCGGCAGCATAAACGTAATCGCAAATCTCGCGCCGTATTGCGAGTAGTTGTCCGGCTTATCAAGATAGTAGCGCAGCCCTGCCGCAAGCGTTACGGGTATTTTCCCGAATTTTACCAATTTGCTAAACATTAAGTTCAAAGGTATTATGGTTGTGCTGTTTTCCCAGTCAAACTGCATTTCGGAGTTTACGCCAACCGAAATCAAACCCAGGCTTTTCATGATTACGGGTTGGAAAAATAAGAAACTTACGTCATTATTGCCCCATCCCGCGAAAGACCATACCTGATAGCTTATAGCCGCGAAAGTCCAGCCTTTTTCCTGATACGCGATAATCGCCGCGGGGCCGGCTGACCATTTTTCGCTCGCGAAAATGTCATCGGTAGCGGTCGGCAGCATAAACGCGGGCCCTACGCCCCATATCACTTTGCCGCTTTTCGGGCCGAAAAATATGCTTTCAACTATGTCTCCCATGGCAAATTTGTCGGAACCTACGGAATTCGCGTCGGCATAGTTTATAGGTATTATTGTTCTTGTAAGCATTATAAATTTATCGCTTACCGGAACGGGTATTATAGGCTGGATATTAAGCAAAGCTTTACTTCCGTCATCATTTGGCCCGGAACCGTAATCGTAGTTAAACTGAAACGGAAGGCTCATCATATCCGCCATCGGGTTGTTTGACGCTTTTACAAGCGCTTCATCTTCAGCGGAAATCGGTTTCGCGGCATTTACATAAGATGCAAAAATAATAACCGAAAGGAACGCCGATAAGAAAAGTTTAGAAATTTTCATTTTTGTCTCCTTTTAGTTTTTAATACGGGTTAACTATATAAAATCGGCAACCGCGTGTCAAAAATTCTTTATGAAAAGCGAAATTAAAGGCATGGTGATAAAAGAAGCGGCGGTTGTCAGAACTATTACAAGCGCGCCAAGCGAATGGTCCAGCTTATACTGGGAAGCGATTACAAGCGTTAAAAGCATTGTAGGCAGCGCGGCTTCCATAACGGAAGCTTTAAAAGGAAGCCCGCTCATACCTAAAACGGAAGCCACGGCAAAAGCTATAAGAGGGACGGCTAAAAGCTTTATAAGCACCGCAGGCGCGGCAATAACCGCTTGTTTTACTTTTGGAATTTCAAGCGCGAGGCCCACGCTGAAAATCATCACGGGAACAATAGGCATAGACATTAAATCTAAAGTTTTAATTAAAAATTCAGGCAGTTTTAATCCTGCGAAGTTTACGATAAAGCCTGCTATAAGCGCCCAAATCGGCGGAAGCTCAGCAAGGATTTTAAAGCTGTCTTTGATTGAAAGTTTGCTGCCTTTTCCGTAAGAAGAAGCTAACGAAGCGCCCACAAGCCATAAAAGTGGCGTTGTGGCAAGTAAATCGTATAAAAGAACGTATTGAGCCGCCTCTTCACCGTATAAACCGGTCAGCAGCGGAAGCCCCAAAAACGTTACATTGCCGAAAGTCGCAGCTAAAATCAAAATGCCTTTTTCTTTCTGCGATAAATTTGTAAATCTGCTTACGATTGCGTAAACGCCGAAAGAAAGCGCGAGCGAAAGAAGGATAGTTATTATTGCGGACAGCGGAAGCAGTATTGTATTTATGTCTAAAGCCGCGGTAGCAATAACCTTAAAACACATAGCCGGAAGGAAAAATTTGATGACTATTGTGTTTATTACGTGCCTTGCCGCTTCTGGGTCAAGGCTGCCGGGGCGTTTCCATTTAAAAAAGACACCGCCCGCTATGATTATGAAAAAAGCTATTAAATTTCCTGCCATTTTTACTGTTCATCCTTCATAAAAGAGTATAAATCTTCAGTTTTTTCTTTAATTAACGCTATTGAGTCCGCAAGGCCCGAATTATAGTAGTAAGGAGCGATTTTTTCAGAAATAAAATCCAGAAGCATTTCCGCTTCAAGGCTGCCGAGCTCTAAATCGAAGTTATCTTTACAGTATTTCCGCAAGCCTGAAACGGCTGTTGCCGTTTGTTCTTTTGACAGCGGAATTTTTTTTGAAGATTTTTTCATAAGGCTGCTCCATCAAAATAGAGAGTGCGGAAAAAAGCACTCTCTATCGGATATGCATATATATAGGTGTATTAATTCTTGCTGTAGTTGCTTTCTTCTTTGGTAATCATAATGCCGTGCGGGTGGCTTTCGGCAAGGCCCGCGGAAGTCATTTTTACGAATTTGCCGTTTTCCTGCAAATCTTTAACCGTTTTCGTGCCGCAGTATCCCATAGCCGCCCTTAAACCGCCGATAAGCTGGTAAACAACGTCGCCAACCGCGCCTTTATAAGGCACTCTTCCTTCTATACCTTCAGCTACTAACTTTTTTGTGTTTTCCTGAAAGTATCTGTCGCTGCTTCCGGCTGACATCGCGGAAGAAGAACCCATGCCCCTGTAATATTTAAATGCCCTGCCGTTATATATAATATCTTCTCCGGGGCTTTCATTTGTGCCCGCAAAAAGCGAACCCATCATGCAGACGCTTGCGCCGGCTGCTATCGCTTTCGGTATATCTCCCGAATATTTTATGCCGCCGTCCGCTATTACCGGAATGCCGTGTTTTGCCGCCACTTTCGCGCAGTCATAAACCGCCGTAATCTGCGGAACGCCGATACCCGCTACCACTCTTGTTGTGCATATAGCGCCGGGCCCGATGCCGACTTTTACGCAGTCAACGCCCGCTTTTATTAAATCTTCGGCCGCTTCCGCGGTTGCGACATTGCCGCCGATAATCTGCGCGCCGGGAAAAGTTTTTCTTAAATTTTTAATCGCGTCCAAAACGCCCTGGCTGTGGCCGTGCGCCGTATCTACAACCAAAACGTCAACCTGCGCGTCAAGCAATGCCTTGGCGCGCTCAAGCATATCAACAGTAGTGCCGATCGCGGCGCCGCATAAAAGCCTGCCCTTTTCATCTCTTGACGAATTAGGAAAACGTATTGATTTTTCTATGTCTTTTATTGTTATTAAGCCTTTTAAAATGAAGCTGTTGTCTACAAGCGGAAGTTTTTCTATTTTGTTTTGCTGGAGTATGTCTTTTGCTTCTTTAAGAGATGTGCCTACTTTTGCGGTTATGAGGTTCTCTTTTGTCATAACGTCTGCGACTTTTTTGGAGTTGTCGGTTTCAAAACGCATATCCCTGTTTGTAATAATGCCTATAAGCTTGCCATTGTCTTCAATTATCGGCACTCCGGAAATCCTGTATTTTGCCGCGAGCGCTTTTGCGTCCGCGAGCGTGTTATCTTTTTTGAGCGAAAACGGATCGGAAATTACTCCGTGGTCGCTTCTTTTTACCCTGTCAACTTCTGAAGCCTGGCGCTCAATTGTCATATTTTTGTGGATTATGCCTATTCCGCCTTCGCGCGCGACAGCGATAGCCATTTTGGATTCCGTAACGGTATCCATTCCGGCGCTCATGAGGGGGATGTTAAGCTTAATTTTTTTTGTAAGGTTCGTCGTCAGGATTACGTCTTTTGGAAGAACTTCAGAGTGTTGGGGAATCAATAAAACGTCGTCGAAAGTCAAAGCTTCTTTGGCAAACTTGCTGTCCATTTTTTTCTCTCCGCTTTCTGTTAATTATATATTTTTTCAGTTATTTTATCAATGGATTTACTCTTTGAAAATACATATAATATTGAATAAAATTTTGTTTTGGAGACAAACCGTGAAAAAGTGCCCTTTCTGCGCTGAAGAAATACAGGATACAGCGGTAAAATGCCGTTATTGCGGCGAGTTTTTGGATAAAGATTTTATTAAACCTAAACGCGTCTGGTATCAAAAACCTTCAACGCTTGTCATAGGCTTTTTGGTTGCCGGCCCGCTTGTAATTCCGCTTGTCTGGATAAATAAAGAATACACCCTAAAAAAGAAGATTCTGCTTACAATTTTAATCACTGTTTTAAGCATCGGCTTGTTTCTTGTGGCTTACGGCTCAATCAGGCAAATGTTAAATTATTATTCAGAAATCAATAAGTTGTTTAATTACTAAAACCACGGCTTGACAAAAATAAACAAATTGTATACAATCCTAAATTGTAATGATTACAAACAAACTCTCTTCATCAGGTTTAAAGCAGACTTTCCAGCGCAGGAAGATTTTGGAGTTTCTTGAAAACACAAAATCGCACCCTACGGCTGACAGTATTTACAATGAAATAGTAAAAGAAATACCTACTATTTCCAGAACCACGGTTTATAACACCGTAAACAAGCTTGCGGAAGAAGGCATTATCAAATGCATCAAAACAAAAAATTCCGAAATGCGTTTTGATGCATGCACCGAGCCGCATTACCACTTTGTCTGCAATGAATGCGGGCATATTTACGATATCGGCGTTTGCTGCGCCAACGCGCTAAAATATAATGTTGACGGACATAAAATTGAGGACATATTTATTTGTTACAGCGGAACATGCAAAGAGTGCAACGGCAAAGCAAATAATTAATAGACAAAATAGTCTTAAAAATACATAATAGGAATATCACCAAATACGGGGAGGAAAAAATGGAAAAATGGAAATGCACGGCGTGCGGTTATGTTTATGATCCGGCGGTCGGAGACCCGGATTCAGGAGTTGCGGCAGGGACGCCTTTTGAACAGTTGCCGGAAGACTGGGCTTGCCCGGTTTGCGGGGCACCCAAGGATGCTTTTGAAAAAGTGTAGCAGTATGGAAAAGATATACTTAGACAACCAGTCAAACACGAAAATCGACGAACGTGTTTTTGAAGCTATGAAGCCGTACCTTTTAGAAAACTACGGAAATCCGCAAAGCATATACGCTCTTGGCTCAATCTCCAAAGACGCTTTGGACGAAGCAAGGAAAAACGTTGCCGGATTCATAGGCGCAAACCCCAATGAGATAATATTTACTTCATGCGGTACGGAATCCAATAATCTTGCCGTAAAAGGCATAGCAAACGCTTTGAAAGGAAACGGAAAACACATAATCGTTTCTTCGATCGAACATTTTTCGATTTTAAATCCGCTTAAAACCCTTGAAAAAGAAGGTTTTGAAGTCACTTATCTTCCTGTTGACGCAAAAGGGAACGTAAACGCGGACGAACTTGAAAAATCATTGAAAAATGAGACTATTTTAGTTTCAATACAATTTGTAAACCCTGAAGTCGGCACAGTACAGGACATAAAAAAGCTTGCCTCCGTAGTAAAAAGCAAAAGCAAGGCGGTTTTTCATACGGACGCGGTCAGCGCTTGCGGGTTAATACCCGTAAATGTTGCTGATTTAGGCGTTGACGCTTTAACTTTTGCGGCTTCCGTTATGTACGGGCCTAAAGGCGCGGCGGCTTTGTATGTAAAAAAAGGCGTAAGAATTTTGCCGCAGATGGAAGGCGGCGTTCAGGAAAACTCAAAACGTTCCGGCACTGAAAACGTTCCCGCGATAGCGGGTTTCGGCAAAGCCTGTGAAATAGCGAAAACCGAAACGGCGCAAAACGCGCAAAAAATACAAAAATTAAGGGATAAGCTTATCTCCGAACTGCCAAAAAAGATAGAAAATATCTATTTAAACGGCGCGGTTGAAAACAGGCAGCCAGGAAATGTTAACTTTTCCATAGAGTTTGTTGAAGGCGAAGCGCTTTTTATGATGCTTGACGCTAAAGGCATAATGGCCGCAAGCGGTTCGGCGTGCGCCAATAAAAACCTTAAGCTGTCGCACGTTTTGAACGCGATGAACGTTGATGTGGCAATAGGGCAGGGTTCTATTTTGTTCACGCTTTCAAAATATAATAACGAAGAAGAAATAAATTACGTTTTGGACGAATTTCCGAAAATCGTCCAGAAGTTAAGGGATATGTCGCCTTTGTATTCGCATTTTATAAAAACGGGCGAAAGAAAAGCAGCAGGCCCCGGAACGGATTTTGACCACGATCACGGCCACTGCCAAATTGAAGATAGTGAATAATTAATAAGTAATAAACAACAATCAATAAATAGCTTGGGGGAAGCATGCCTTTTTATTCTGAAAAAGTTATGGACCATTTTGCAAATCCGCGCAATGTCGGCGAAATTACGGATGCAGACGGCGTAGGAGAAGTAGGAAATCCTGTGTGCGGCGATATGATGACTTTTTATATCAAGGTTAAGGATAATAAGCTTGATGACGTAAAATTTAAAACTTTCGGCTGCGGCGCGGCTATAGCGGTTTCTTCCATGGTTGCCGAGATGGCAAAAGGCAGAACGCTTGACGAAGCCATGCAGCTTACCAACGAACAGGTTGCCGAAGCTTTGGGCGGCCTTCCGCCAAACAAAATGCACTGCTCCAACTTGGGCGCGGACGCTCTTCACAAAGCTATAGAAAACTACAAATCCAAATCAGGTAAATAATATGGAAAAGAAAAAGTGCGTCTGCCCGCATTGCACTCCGGAACTTAAAAACGGCTGTTTAGAGCCTGGTTTTTGCAAGCCCTGCGGCGTAAAAAACAATATTAAAATATGCAGGGAATGCAAAGCGGAGTATTTGCCTGAATATGACGAATGCCCATCTTGCCTGGCAAACAAAAAATGAAAATTAGATGTTTTTGCAATTGCAATGCACGCACGCATCCTATGCGTTTATGCATCAAGCTATAAAGGAGATTCCTATGACCGCGCATTTGATAAAAGACGGCGTATATTCAGTAGGCTGCGTTGACTGGAACGTAAGGCATTTTCACGGCAGTACATTTACGACAAACAGGGGCGTTACTTATAATTCTTACCTCATAATGGATGAAAAAATTACGCTTATAGACGCGGTGCATAAAGATTTTTTTAATGAGTTTGCCGAAAACATAAAACAAATCGTTGATCCTTCCAAAATAGAAGTTATTATCATTAACCACATAGAGCCTGACCATTCCGGCTCCTTTCCGGAGCTTGTAAAACTTTGCCCTAACGCGAAATTTTACGGTACGGAAAAGGCAAGGCTAGGGCTTTTAAAATATTACGGCGTTACGGGGGACTGGACTTCCGTAAAAATCGGGCAAAACGTAAATATCGGCAAAAGGACTCTTGATTTTATAGATGTTCCGATGATTCACTGGCCTGACAGCATGTTTACGTACTCAGCGTTTGATAAAATTTTGTTTTCAAACGACGGTTTCGGACAACATTACGCCACGAATAAAGTTTTTGACGACGAAGTGGATTTGGGCGTATTATTTTACGAAGCAAGAAAGTATTATGCCAGCATTCTCTGGCCTTTCGGACAGCTTATAACCGCAAAACTTAACGCGATCCAAAAGATGAATTTGCAGATAGAAATAATAGCGCCAAGCCACGGGCTTGTCTGGCGCAAACACATCCCCGAAATTATGCAGAAATACTTTTACTGGGCGGCAAACTCAACGGAAAACAAAGTAGCCGTAGTGTATGAAACAATGTGGCATTCAACGGAAAAAATGGCAAAAAAGATACTTGAAGGCATCACTTCGGAAGGCGTAGAAGCGTTTTTGTTTGACGTTACGAAATGCGACAGAACCGACATCGCCACCTATATGCTCGACTGTAAAGGTTTTATTTTCGGCTCTTCCACGCATGACGGGGATATGCTTCCCGTTATCGCGGGCTTTTTGCATTTCTTTAAAGGCTTTAAACCGAAAGGGCGCAAATTTTTTGCTTTCGGCTCATACGGATGGAGCGGCGAGGCGGTAAAAAATATCGAAGATTATGTCGCGCAAACAGGCGCGGAAAAAGTTTTGGAAGGCGTAAAAGCAACGTACGCGCCTTCAAAAGAAGATCTGGATAAATGTTTTGAAGCGGGTAAAAATTTCGCGTTAAAAATAAAAGGCAGTTAAATTATAACGGAGAGGAAAAGAGATGAAAAAGTATTTGGCAATTTGCGCATTATTGTTGGCCGCGGGGATTTTTTCAGGATGCTGCAAAACGGATAAAGTTAACCTTCCCAAAGGCGTGGACGTAAAAGCCGTAAGAGAAACCGGCGCAGGCTGGCTGGAAAAGCTCGATAAAGGCTGGTACAACCAGTGTTATGACGAATCTTCATCATATTTAAAAACCCAGATAACAATAGATAATTGGATGAACAATATGAACTCTTTCCGCAAACCCCTCGGACCTGCTTCCAAGAGAAAAGAATTGAATATGTTCTTTGAAACGGAACTTCCAAACAGCCCGCAGGGAGAGTACGTTATAATCCAGTACGGTACGGTAATTTTGGAAAAACAGGCGATAATCGAAACGCTTGCTTTGATGAAAGAAGCTGACGGCAGCTGGAAAATTTCGGGATACTTTATAAAATAAGCGAATGGCCGGTAAATAATAGTTGTGTTTTATTTCGGCTTTGTGCTTTGTCGTTAAAAAATACGGGGGAGGGGTTATGAAAGGTTTAGTATGTAAGGTTTGCGGCTACATTGCTTTGGACGGAAATAAGGAACAATGCCCGATATGCCACATGAAGAATGTTTTCATTGAAAAAGAAGACGCCTATAAAATGCCGGATTTTAAAGCGGAATCAGGCGAAACGGAAAAGAAGCATATTCCCGCTATGACCGTGGTTGAAAAATGCGGATTGATTCCCGGCAGCGGCTGCGTTGACGTTCACGTTAAAATAGGCGAAATTTTACATCCCGCGCTTCCGGAACACCATATCACAGCGATTGTTTTTTATCACGACAACAAATATATCGGTTCAATGGAGTTAACGGCTGATGTAAATCCTGCCGCGGTGGTCCATCTTAAAGAAGGCACGAAAGGCAAAATACAGGTGATAGAAAACTGCAACATTCACGGTAATTGGTACAACGAAGTAGAGATAATGTAAATTTTGACATACGAATAATACACGGAGGTAGCACAATGGCAAAGTCAGTTAAAGGAACAAAAACGGAAAAGAATTTGCTCGCGTCTTTTGCGGGGGAATCGCAGGCAAGAAACAGGTATACCTATTTCGCGTCTGCAGCAAAAAAAGAAGGTTTTGAGCAGATTTCGGCGATTTTTTTGGAAACCGCCGACAATGAAAAAGAACACGCGAAAAGGTTTTTTAAATATTTGGAAGGCGGCGACCTTGAAATTACCGCCACTTACCCTGCCGGAAAAATCGGCTCCACCGCGGAAAACCTTAAAGAAGCGGCTATGGGCGAAAATGAAGAACATTCAAAACTTTACCCTGCCCACGCGAAAGTCGCCATGGAAGAAGGTTTTACGGAAATCGCGGCGTGCTTTAACTTCATATCCGAAGTTGAAAAACACCACGAAACAAGATACCTTGAACTTCTCGACAATATAGACAATGAAAGAGTTTTCAAAAAAGACGCCCCTATAAGATGGAAATGCCGTAACTGCGGATACGTTTATGAAAGCAGGGAAGCGCTTGAAAAGTGTCCCGCTTGCTTGCATCCGAAGTCGTTTATGGAAGAGCTTGCCGACAATTTTTAGTTTATAACAGCTTCAAGTTTTAGGCTGTGGCTTCGTTATGCGCCGGCTTATGTACCCAACGCTTCGCTGTACTGCGGTACACATCGCCGGTGCAAGCCTCGCCTCGCGCTAAACCTTAAAGCCCAAATGCCAACTTTAACTAATAACAATTGTTCTTTTAATAAAGGAGTTAAAGCCGCATTAATGCGAGTCTGTGAACGAAATATTTTTGAAGATTAATGACGGTTTCGGTTGTTTGAGCGAAATTCCCGATATTGTTTTACGGGGCTATTTCGCGAGTTCCGAAACCGCCGATAAAATATAAGTGAACGCATTCGAGCGGCGGGACTTTTTGGTTACTTTTTGGGCTCGTGCAAAAAATGACTCGCCTAAAAGGCGAAAAGTTTTGATACTTTTGCGTCATCTGGCAAAAAACAGCGGGTTCAGGGATAATACCTCTTTAGAGTAACTTGCTGAAAGCGAAAGCGTGTGTTGGTTTGCAACCAACAAAAGGAGCTTAGCAAATGCGAAAATACAAAGACGACATAAGCGTAGTTTTGTGCGGGGAAGCCGGCGCAGGGATACAAACCGTTGAAAACGTAGTTTCAAAAATCTTCAAAACCGCAGGATTTAACCTTTTTACCTCAAAAGAATACATGTCGCGCGTACGCGGCGGCAGCAACTCAACACAGCTCAGAGTTACAAGCAAGCCAAAAGACTGCTACTGCGACAGGATAGATATTTTTGTCCCTTTCGACAAAGAAGCGTACGAACATTTATACCACAGAATTACCGACACCACCGCGATACTTGCCGATAAAGAAGTAATCGGAGATATAGGCAAACCTTTTATTGACGTTCCGCTTTCAAAATCCGCTAAAGAAATCGGCGGGGCGATTTTTACCAATATTATCGCAAGCGGCATAATTTTAGGGCTTTTTAAAGCGGATTTCGCGCACCTTGAAAAGATAATAAGGGACAGCTTCGGCAAAAAAGGCGCCGAAGTTGTCGATAAAAATATAGCGGCGGGCAAAAAAGGATATGAGATAGCCGCCGGTATACTAACGGAACTGGCTATAGAAGTAACCCCAAACCCGAATCCGGATAAAAAAATGCTTATCAGCGGCGCTGACGCTTTGGGTATCGGCGCGCTGGCTGGAGGCTGTGATTTTATAGCGTCTTATCCGATGACGCCCGGCACAAATTTTTTTGCTTTTCTTGCCAGAAACCAAAACGAATTCGGCGTTATCGTAGAACAGGCGGAAGATGAAATCGCCGCGATAAATATGTCGGTTGGTGCCGCTTATGCCGGCGCGAGAAGCGCCGTTTCCACATCGGGTGGAGGTTTTGCTTTGATGTGCGAAGGCGTAAGCCTTGCCGCGGCAACGGAAATTCCCGTTGTGATACATTTGGCGCAAAGGCCGGGGCCCGCCACGGGCCTTCCCACAAGGACGGAACAGGCGGATTTGGAGCTTGCCCTTTATTCCGGCCACGGCGAATTTCCAAGGGCGGTTTTTGCTCCGGGAAACCCTGAGGACTGCGTTTCGATGATGCATAAAGCGTTTGATATTGCTGATAAATACCAGAGCCCGGTTTTTGTTTTGAGCGACCAGTACTTAACCGATTCCATTTTTAACTGCGACACGGTAAATCTTCCGGAAACTCCCGTGAAACATATCTTTGAAATGCCGGCTGATTATATGCGTTACAGAATTACCCCGAACGGCGTGTCGCCAAGGGGCGTGCCCGGCTACGGAAAGGGTTTTGCCTGCGCGGACAGCGATGAGCACGACGAAACCGGCAGAATAACCGAAAGCGAAGGCATGAGAAAAGCTATGCATGAAAAACGCCTTAAAAAGTATGACGCTATGCTTGACGAGGTTGTTAAGCCCGAACTTATAGGAGAACCTGATTATGAAGTTCTTGTGATATGCTGGGGTTCAACGGTACACATGCTCAAAGAAGCTTTAGAGATGATAAATAATGACAGAATATCGCTGTTGTATTATAAGCAGGTTTTTCCTCTTAATAAGATGACTAAAGAGTACCTACAAAAAGCGGAAAAAGTAATTTTTGTCGAGCAAAACGCGACCGGTCAGTTTGAAAGCCTTGTACGCAAATTTACCGATATCAGGGCATCCGGAAATATCCGAAAATATGACGGTCTGCCGTTCAGCGCCGATAAAGTCGCAGAAGAATTGAAGAAGTTAGTGAATAGGTAAGAATGGAATAAAATAAGCTCTTTGCCGTTAATTCCGGCCTTTTTGCGGGTTTATGAGTGCAGCGTTTTGAGGGTTTGCGCGGTTTCGGTTGTCTGGCAAAAATACCTTAATTGCATTTACATTGTTTTTGGAGTTCCGAAACCGCCGATAAAACACAAGCAAATACAAACCGGCCGGCGATTTGCTTACTTTTTAAAAGTAAGCCGGATTTAAGGGTATGTAATACTCTTTTTCTGCAAAGATCCCTCGGCAGTAAGGAAAATTAAATTGTTAAAAAAGAGAGGAGGATAATATGGCAAGTATATACGATATCCAAGGCGTTGATAATGCGTGGTGCCCAGGCTGCGGCAACTTTGCGATACTTTCTATCTTAAAAAGCGCCGTTGAAGAACTCGGCATTAAGCCGGATAATCTTTTGATGGTTTCCGGCATAGGGCAGGCGGCAAAAATCCCGCAATATATGAAAGTAAGTTACTTTAACGGTTTGCACGGCAGGGCTTTGCCTGCGGCGGTTGCGGCAAAAGCGTCAAATACCGGATTAACCGTTATCGCAGAAAGCGGCGACGGCGATATGTACGGCGAAGGCGGCAATCATTTTCTTGCGACTATGCGCCGCAACCCCGATATTACGAATATTGTGCACAATAATATGATATACGGCCTCACAAAAGGGCAGGCTTCGCCTACAAGCTCTTTGGGTATTAAAACAAATATCCAGGTGGACGGCGTTTTTGAGCAGCCTTTCAATCCGTTGGCTGTCGCAATCGCGATGAACGCGAGTTTTGTCGCAAGGGCGTTTTCCGGAGATATGGAATTTACAAAAAACATTTTAAAGCAGGCGATACAGCATAAAGGCTACGCGCTTGTGGACATTTTGCAGCCATGCGTAAGCTTTAATAAGCTGAACACTTTGCAGTGGTTTAAAGATAACACCTATTATATAGAGAACCATAACCCGTCAGACCGCAACGCGGCTTTCGCGCTTGCCGTAAAAGAAGGCAAAATAGGCCTTGGCGTTTACTACACAGCCGGCAGGCCTGTTTTTGAAGAACAGCTTGACGCCAATAAAACCGATAAAACGCCGTTGTATAAACGCAGCGCTGACAGGCAGGCAAAGCTTGGGAAACTGGTAAAAAGTTATATTTAATTTCCAAAAACTAGTTATGAGTTTACTTAATAATTGTATGTATTTTAAAATGTTCCTGTTTTAATATACACAGGAACAAAACTTTTAAATTTGTTCCTGTTGCGTTGACAATAGGAACAAAAACTGATAAATTGTTCTTAATATTTTATGAAAAGGAACAAAAAATGATAAATTTAATAGGTACATACCGCAAGCAGCCGCAAGGATTTAATGCATTTATACCAAATCCGTTCCCGCCAAAAATAGATAATTTTCCAATAGCAATCATACAAAAACACAGCGAAGCAATTCGCTTGATGGGCAAATTAGACGGCGTTACACAGCTTTTACCGGATAAAGGTTGTTTTTTAGAGATGTTTGTCCGTAAAGACGCGTCAAGTTCAAGTCAGATTGAGGGAACATCGGCAACTATGGTTGACGCCATTGAAGCTCTTAATGTTGATAAAAGCAGCAGTTTACCAGCAGACGTGGATGACATTTTACATTACATAGAAGCCTTGGATTATGGGTTAAAGCGTGCCGCCGAGTTTCCGTTTACATTACGTTTTATAAGAGAACTTCATGAGAAACTTTTAATAAATGCCCGTTCAACGCATAACGCTTATCCCGGTGAGTTTAGAAGGACTCAAAATTGGGTTGGGGGGACGCGTCCGGATAATGCGCGTTTTGTGCCTCCGCCTGTTGAGGAAATGAATGCGGCATTAAATGATTTTGAAAATTTTATACATGACGACGAAAATTTTTTGCCGCTTATAAAAGCGGCATTGCTTCATGCGCAGTTTGAAACAATCCATCCGTTTACCGATGGAAACGGAAGAACGGGCAGAATGATTGTGACTATGTATTTGTGGTATAAAAAACTTTTGGAACTGCCGGTTTTATATTTGTCTACGTATTTTAAACGCCATAAAGAAGTTTATTATGAAAAATTAAATGATTATCATGAAAAAAGCGATGTGTTAGGATGGATTGATTTCTTTTTAGACGGAATAATTGATATTGCCAAAGAATCGATAGAAACCTGCCAAAGAATTATCGATTTAAGAGAACAGGATATTCGCAAAATAGCGGAGCTTGGCAAAGGGTCTGCCTCCAGTACCATGAAAGTTTTAAAAGGGCTATATAAAATGCCGACAGTCGGCGTAGCCGATATATCAAAATGGACAGGGTTTACCTATCGTGGCGCGGGTAAAATGGTTGAAAGATTAGAAAAAATGGAAATTTTAGAAAGACTCAATCCAAACGAAAAATATGCGATAAAATTTATCTATAAAAAATATGTGGAGTTGTTTGAAAATAAATGAACTTATGAGCAAAACATATTTGTCGGGCGTCGGGGGCAGCGGTAAGGCCCATTATTTATTTAAACGCATTTTGGAAGAGAGGGGCGCCTCTAACCAAAAGTTGCGCGTTTTTGCTTTTGTCAAAGAAACCGAAGACGGCTCCGAGCTTAACTCTTTTTATGATGATTTAAAGGCTTTTTTCGGCGAAACCGGTACTAATATGCCCGTGCTTCTGTTTCCTTCCGATGATGCCCAGATAAGGGCGGCAACGATAGACAAAATAAAACATTTAGACAGTTTTATAGTTGCAGGTACGGACCTTTCCATAAACTCGCCTGTCGCGGGCCCGGAAACGGACAGCGGACTTCTTGTAAAACAAAACCAGAATTATAAATTTGAAGAACTCGTTATTTCCTTGGCAAAGATGGGCTATAACCGCGTCAATTTTGTTGAAGACAGGCTGCAGTTTGCCGTGCGCGGCGATATTATAGATATATGGCCAGCAGCGAATGACGTTCCGGTCAGGATTTTGTTTGAGTATGACGCAGTAGAAGCTTTAAGAATTTTTGATCCCGGTTCGCAGCTTTCAAACGCGTTTATAGATGAAATAAAAATTCTGCCATTAGGCACCGCGGACGATAAATCAACTATTAAAGAATACTTTGAGATGCAAAGTTCAAAGTTCAAAATTCAAAGTGAAATTAACAACGCCGCATTACTGCGCCCAGACTCCGTCCTTGCTCGCAATGATAACGACTTGGTCATTGCGAAAGGCAAAGCCTTGAAGCAATCTAAGGTTGTTAACTCCACACATCACTCTTCACACTCCACATTGATTTTTTTTGACTATCCTGTTGAAGATGAAGATCTGCCCGAAAATTGTGATATTGTAATCAACGATCCGCTAAACAAAAAAGCGGATTATCTCGGTTATAAAAGTTTTACGGGTTTTCAGGGTGATATTAAGTTTTTTATCGATTCGCTTAAGGCTTTCGCGGAAAACGGCGTGAGCATAAAAATATACTGCGCGAATGACGGCGAAAAAGAAAGAATCGGCGATATATTCCACGAAAACAATTGGAACTATAAACCGCCGGAGTTTTTGTTCGGCAATTTGTCGCAGGGTTTTTATCTGGAGAGCGAAAATCTTGCCGTTATATCAAGCCGCGAAATGCTGTATAAGAAAAAACCCGTAAACTTCCCTAAAGTAAAAGGCGGAAGGCGCCTTGAAGGCATATGGGAAATATCCTCAGGCGATTACGTTGTGCACGAAAGGTACGGCATCGGCCGCTACATCGGTTTAAAAACTATCTCAAGAGAAGATAAAACTTCGGAATACCTTTGCATAGAATACAGAAAAGGCGACAAGCTTTACGTGCCGCCGGACGAAATAAAAACGGTTAAAAAATATATCGGCGTTGAAGGCGTAAAGCCGAAGCTTTATTCGATGGATACGGGTGCCTGGGAAAGGATAAAGTCGCGCGCAAGGGAAGCCGCCGCCGAGTTTGCAAAAGAGCTTTTAAAGCTTTACGCGCAGAGAAGCATGACGAAAAGAAACCCGTACGCGGCGGAAACACCGTGGGAAAAAGAGCTGGAAGACGCTTTTCCTTACGAAGAAACGCCGGACCAGATGAAAGCGATAGAAGACGTTAAAAATGATTTTATGAAACCTTTTCCAATGGAAAGGCTTATATGCGGCGATGTCGGTTATGGCAAAACGGAAGTCGCGGTGAGAGCTGCGTTTAAAGTTGTGCAGGACGGCAAGCAGGCGGCGGTTTTGGTGCCGACAACGGTGCTTGCGCAGCAGCATTACAACACTTTTTACAACAGGCTTTCGCCTTTTCCAACAAGGGTCGCGGTTTTAAGCAGGTTTCAGTCAAAAGCAAACCAGAAAAAAATCATACAGGACCTTGAAGACGGCAAAGTCGATATAATAGTCGGCACGCACAGGCTTTTGCAAAAGGATATTAAGTTTAAAAATCTCGGCATTCTGATAGTTGACGAAGAACACCGTTTCGGCGTAAAACAGAAAGAAAAAATAAAAACGATAAAGAAAAACATCGATATTTTGATGCTTTCGGCAACGCCGATACCGCGCACTTTGTCATCGGCATTATCGGGTTTCCGCGATTTGTCGGTTATAGAGACGCCGCCTTTCGGCAGGCTGCCTATAGAAACCGCGCTCTCTTTGTATGATGAAAAACTCGTAAAAAATATCATACAGGCGGAACTTGCCAGAAACGGGCAGGTTTTTTATGTTTACAACAGGGTTGAAACGATACTTACCAAAGCCGAAGAAATTAAAAAGCTTCTGCCGGATGTTAAACTCGGCGTAATACACGGACAGATGAAGGCGAAAGATATTGAAGATATTATGTGGAAGTTTACAAGTATGGAGCTGGACGTTCTTCTTGCCACGACAATTATAGAATCCGGGCTTGATATCCCTTCCGTAAACACGATGATAGTTGAAGAGGCGGAAAACTTCGGGCTGTCGCAGCTTTACCAGCTGCGCGGCAGAATAGGCAGGGAAAGGAAAAAAGCTTACTGCTATCTGTTTTACAAAGATAAAGCGTTGAGCGATGAAGCCATAAAGCGGCTTGAAGCGATGAAGGAGTTCAGCGAATTGGGCTCCGGCTTCAGGCTTGCGCTTAAAGATTTGGAAATAAGGGGCGCGGGGGGGATACTCAGCGCCAGCCAGCACGGTTTTGTGCGCGACATCGGGTACGATATGTTTTCAAAACTGCTTGAAGAAGAAGGCAAAAAAATAAAAGGTGAAACATCCGGACAGACAAAAGAGTCTAACAATAGTGAAATAGATTTGCAGGTTTCGGCGTTAATTCCTCATACGTATATAGAGGATGATGATATAAGGATACTGTTTTACAGAAAACTTTCGGACGCGGCGGATTTTGAAACTGTTGAAAAGGTCAAAAATGAGCTTACTGACCGTTTCGGCAAGATTCCGCAGGAAACGCAGGCGCTCTTTGAAATCACAAATATAAGGCTTGAAGCGGAAAGGCTGAAAATTGAAAGGATTTTTGAAGATACTACATATATATATGTGTATTTTTCGCATGATGCGGACTTTTCAAACGCGGATTTGCCCAAGCTTATAAGCGACTATTCTGGCAGCATACAATTTATAGCAGGCAAAACCTACGCTTTTAAGCTAAAAAAGCAGGCAAACGGGGAATCCAGCCTTAATTACGTAAAAGCATTGCTTCCAAAACTCAACTTCTATTTGAAAACTAAATAACTATTGCAAAATGAAGCTTATGTTTGACTAAAACCAAATAAATATGTAGTATTTACAAATATAAGTTTGAAAAAGGAGATGTTCTGATGAAAAAAGTACTGTTAGCAGCTTTTTGTGTAGCGTTTGGCTTAGCTGCCTGTAAAGACAGCGGACCTGTAGTCGCAAAAGTCGGAGGAACAAAAATAACCGAAAAGATGCTTTTTGAAAAAATCCCGCCAGCATATCAAAGCTTTGCAAATACACCTTTGGGAAGAAAACAAGTTGTCGATGCGATCGTAAGGGAAACCATTATGATTGAAGCGGCAAAACAGGCCGGCACAGACAAGAAGAAAGAATATACCGATTCTGTGAAGGATTTTAAAGCGGAACAAGAAAGGCAGTTCAGGGAATATAAAGACGGTTTGCTCATAGAAAACTATTTAAGGGAAGTGCATACAAACATATCTGCCACTGATGCCGACATTGAAGCTTATTACCAACAGCATAAAGAAGATTTTGATAACCCGAGAGCTTATACTGTCAGGCATATACTTTTGACAAATAAGGCTGACGCCCAAGCGGCATTTGCAAGGCTTCAGAGCGGTGAAAAGTTTGACAAATTGGCAAAAGAAGTTTCGCAGGACAGGGGTTCCGCTGAAAACGGCGGGCTTATCGGGCCTGTAAAAAAAGGCGATTTGGTGCCGGAGTTTGAAGCGGTAGCGATAAACCTTAAGAACAATGAAATGTCCGGAATAGTGGAAACCGATTACGGATACCATATAATATTTAAAGTTTCGGAACAGAAGCTCCCGGCGGTATCTTTTGAAGCCGCAAAGCCTGAAATCAAAAGAGTAATCGAAAGGGAAAAATTTGAAAAATGGATGGAAGATATGAAGGCGAAGTTTGGCGTCAGCGTAAACTATGAGGTTCCAGATGCGGCGGCGCAGCCCGCAATGGAAGAAGTATCGGAAATAGAGTTTAATGAAAACGGACAGCAATAAAAAGTTAATCCTGAACAGAAAAAGGAGCAGAAAATGTCAAAAAAATTCTTTTACGCACTCGCGGTAGCAGCTTTTATGGCAGGAAATGTTTTCGCGGCAGGCTCGGAAGTAGTTGACCAGACTCTCGCGGTAGTAAACGGGGAGCCGATTTTTACATCAGAGTACAACGCTGTAATAGTGCCTACGATTGAAATGTACAAGCAGCGCACTCCGCAGGCGGAACAGTCGGAGGCGGGAATCAACGAACTTAGAAATGCAGTATTGAACCAGAAAATAGATGAAGTTCTTTTGAAGCAGGAAGTCAAAAAACAGAAAATTAAAGTTTCCAAGAAAGAAATTCAGGACGGCATTGACCAGATAAAGAATAAATTTGCCAACGAATCAGAGTTTAACGCGGAACTTAAAAGAGAAAATATGTCGATGGGTGATTTTGAAAAGAAGATTACTGAACAGATTTCAGTCATGAAACTTGTAAGGCAGTCTGTGGATTCAAAAGTAAAAGCACCTACGGAAGCGGATGTAAAAGCGTTTTATGACAAAGTTGTGATAAAGATGAAAGGCGGAGAAGCCGTGCTTTCCAAAGAAGATGACGAATTGGCTAGCAATTTGGCGGTTTTCCTGAAAAGAATTTCCGGCGAACAGGTAAGGCTCAGGCAGATTTTCATAGCTTGCCCTAAAGGCGCGTCTTCAGAAGAAGTTAAAGCGGCATTGGCAAGAGTAAACGCGGTTAAAAAAGCGATTGCAGGCGGCGAAGGTTTTGCTGAAGTCGCTGGTAAATATACGGAAGACTCGGCTTCAAAATCAAGAAACGGGGATATGGGCATGGTTGCTAAAGGCGATTTGCTCCCTGTGATAGATAAAGAAGTTTTTAAAATGAATGTAGGCGAATACACGAAAGAACCTATTAAAACAGATTCAGGCTATCATTTTTTAAGAGTTGAAGAAAAAAGAGCAAGCAAAGATTTTACGTTTGACGAAGTTAAAAATGACATAGGCGAATTGATGTACCGCAACGAAGCGATGAAAACATATAATAACTGGCTTGCCGGCTTGAGATCAAAAGCTGACATAAAAATAAACAAGACCTGGTAAAAAGATGTCCAAGCCGCGGATAGCTATCACATTAGGAGATCCTGCGGGAATAGGTCCGGAAATAGTATGCAGGGCTGTAAACTCTCAGAAGGTTAAAAGGGTTTGCAGCCCTGTCATTTTTGGCGACAGGCAAAGCCTGCCGCGGAGTAAATCAGCGAAGTTCGCTGAGTTTGTAGTTACGTCAAATACCGGCAAAATCGCTTTCGGAAAACCTTCAAAAAAATCGGGGACAGCCGCGTACAATGCCATAAAAGCCGCCACGCGCTTCTGTCTTGAAGGCAAAGCGGATGCTTTGGTTACCGCGCCCGTTTCAAAAGAATCACTTAAACTTGCCGGCGTAAAATACCCCGGGCATACGGAGCTTTTAGCCGCGTTAACAAAAAGCAAAAATTTCGCTATGATGATGGCTTGCGGGCATATACGCTGTATTATGGTTACGCGCCATATCCCGCTTTCTAAAGTGCCGCTGAATATTAAAGCGGCAGATATAGTAAAAACCGTTAAGCTTGGTGCGGAGTTCTTAAAAAAATACGGCAAAAAAAATATTAAAACAGTGCTTTGCGGGCTTAATCCCCATGCGGGCGATAACGGCATATTGGGGAACGAAGAAAAAAAATTTATTATTCCAGCGTATAAAATTTTAAAAGCGGCTAAAATAGATGTTTCAGGGCCGCTGCCCGCGGATTCGGCATGGCTTAAAACTAAAAACGGCCAGTTTGATTTGATATGCGGCATGTATCACGACCAGATAATGATACCGTTAAAATGCATAGACGCGAAAAGAATAGTCAATGTTACGGCAGGTTTGCCTTTTGTACGCACGTCTCCAGGCCACGGCACGGCTTTTGATATAGCCGGCAAAGGCATTGCGGACGCGTCTTCCATGACAGAGGCTATAGTATACGCCGCGTCAACAGTAAACGGCAAATAATATGGAATTAATTGATTTTTCAACCAGTTATTTAAAAGATGTAATCGAAATAGAAAAAAAGTCTTATGAGCGGCCGTGGACTGAAGATATGTTTTTGAGTTCAGCGGGAAACGCGCTCATAGAGTTTAAAATAGCGGCAGAAAACGGCAAAACTGTGGGATACTGCGTGTTTTGGGTTGTAGGGGATGAAACGGAAATTTTAAATGTTGCTGTTGATCCGCAACGGCGCAGACAGTCTTTCGGTAAAAAAATGTTAGAATATGTGTTGGAAATTTCCCGCAGGAAAAACTCCGAATCAGTTTTTCTGGAAGTCCGCAGAAGCAATATTGCCGCAATCAGCCTTTACAAAAGTTTCGGTTTTGCGGAAATCGGCGTAAGAAAAAAATACTATGTTACCGAAGACGCGATAATATTAAGGAAAGAGCTTAAATGAAAACAAAAATTACGGTCTGTCTATTTGCCGCGGCGCTTATTTTACAGCCTTCGGCTTCTTTTGCGGTAAATTTTGATGCTTATAAAATCTATTTAAAAGGTGTAATGGCTTTAAAATCAGGCGATTTTGAAACAGCTAAAAAAGATTATGAAAAAGTAATCGCTTTAGATCCTTCCGCTTTGGCGGTGTACAAGGATTTGGTATACCTGTACTGGCAGGGCGGCAATAAGGAAAAAGCTTTTGAAACTGCCGATAAAATTAATGCGGCTGACGGCGAAAACGCCCAGACAACTCTTTTTTTAGCTACGTTTTACCTTGTGGCAAACGATACCGAAAAAGCAAAAAAACTTCTTGATAAAACACTTGAGCTTGACCCGGATAACGAAACGGCAACCGTTTACCTTGCCGCCTACTACTATTCAGGCAATCAGTTACACGAATCCGTTGAATACTGGAACAAGTTTTTAAAGCAGCAGCCGGATTCCGCCGCGGGATATTTCCAGCTTGCGATGGTGCAGGAAAAACTTTCCCTTTATGACGCGGCGCAGAAATCTTATGATAAAGTAATAGAGCTTAACCCGGAAGCGAGGGAAGCTTATCTTTCCAAAGCAAGAATTTATGAAAGTCTGGGAGATTATCCTTCCGCGATAAAAGTGTATGAGGAATACATTTCGGTATATCCGGACAATTATTATGTTTTAATGTATCTCGGCAAATGTTATTTTGAAACACAGGATTTTGTGAAGGCAAAAGACGCGTTTATAAAAACAAAGAAAGGGTTGCAGGGCGATGTCAGCGTAAATTACTGGCTCGGGCTTACATATGAAAGATTAGGACAGATAGATAAATCCGCCGAGGAGTTTGAAATTGTTGCCGCAAAAGAAAAGGATGTTGCAATCCTTGCAAGGCTCGGGTATTATTATTCGCTGCTTAAAAACTATTCAAAAGCCGACACTAAATTAAAAGAAGCTTTAGGCAAAGACCCTGAAAATTATGAAATCCAGTACCTTATCGGTTTAAATTGCCTTGACTGGAAAAAGTATGGCAAAGCCGTAAAATATATATCGGACATTATAACAGCCAAGCCTGACTTTGCCGATGCTTACTTCTTCCTTGGCACGGCATATGATAAAGACGGCGATTTTGAAAATGCCGAGAAAGCGTTCTTGAAAACGCTTGAAATAAACCCCAATCAGACAAGAGCGATGAATTATCTCGGTTACACATACGCGGACAAAGGCATCAAACTTAACGAATCGGCGATTCTGCTTGAAAGGGCTGTCACGCTTGAACCTTCAAACGGAGCTTTTATCGATTCGCTCGGCTGGCTGTATTACAGGCAGGGAAAGTATGAAGAAGCGGCGCGTTTTTTGCTTGCC
>JAVBLP010000007.1:0-137834 GCA_031553505.1 Endomicrobiaceae bacterium | reverse complement strand
GCAAAATACGTTTCCGCTCTGGGAGGCGGCGTCGTTGGAATATATTCGCGCTTGTATTTAGGATCTTTGATATTTGCAATAGAAACTACCTGCGCCGGTTCGGAAGCGATTGTTGGCGTTTTTACAGGCTGCTGCTCTTGCGCTGGTGCTTGGTTTTGTTCAACGGCAATCTGTGATTGAACGTATTGTTCTTCGGTTGCCGAAGGATATGTTTCTATATGCTTTTTATCGCAGAGACAGCCTGATATATAAATTAAGCACGGCAAAAGAATTAAAATTGCTTTTTTCATCATTTTCCTTTTTATACAAGATTACGCTAAAGTAATTATAAACTATTATTTTAACAAAAACCATCATTTTTCATATGTTTTTGATAAAAAAGCCCTTCCGGTTTCATGCCGGAAGGGCTTTTTTTTTATATATGCTCTCGTGTATTTATTTATTAAAGGTAAAACTTTACCGAAACGCTTGGTACGCCGTCAGCAAAAGTTCCAAAAGACGTTTTCCCGTCACCGCCGGAAAGGCGTAAGCCGACTTCCGCCGCTAAAGAGAGGTTATTAAGCACAAACCACTCAACACCTACCCCGCCGCCTATTATGCACTTTGTGGATTGTTCTTCATTTTCAGGTTTATGATAATCCGCTTCAAGCGAACCTGCTGCGTAAAGATTCAAGCTTTTATATGTTTTTATAACCTGCGATACTTTACCGCCTATAAGAAAAACATCTTCATTTCCGCCTGCTTTAAAACCTGTATAAACTTCAAAAGCAGTCGCTTCAGCCACCCAGTATTTTACTCCTATTGCCGGAGCTGAAAGACCGGAGGTGTAGCCTATGCCTAAATTGCCGGTCATATCGTAGTTATCCTGCGCAAAAACAGAAATGGCACAAAATGTGAAAAGCGCTAAAAAAACAATTATTTTTTTCATTTTATCCCCTTACCCGAGCCTTTTTAAAATTTCCTGCGCGTTCGCGGCTTCCTTTGTGGCAGGGAACGTTGTAAGAATTTCGTTATATACTCTTACCGCATCGTCTTTTGAACCCGCAAGCAAATAGAGCCTTGCAAGATTAAGATAAACGTCTTTTATAAGGAAATTGTTTTTGTATTTGTTTATAAACTCATTTGAATGCATTATAGCGCTTGGGTAATCTTGCCTCTGGTCGTACATATAAATGATTCTTGAAAGCGCAAGCGGCCTGTATATTTCAGGTTTGCCTTTTTGGACGGTTTCTTCAAGAAGATTAAAAGCTTCATCAAAATTTTGGGCATTTATCATCAAATCAGCTTTTATAAGCCTGGCTTGGAATGACGCAGGGGTATTCGGGTAATTTTTTATTGTCTCATCCAGGAAAGTTAATCCCTGGCTTTGGTTGCCGTAATAAAAAGCTCCGTAAGCTGAAGCAAGTTTATCTGACGCGCTTACTTTGATTGTCTGGAGCCTTGCATAAATGAAAGCGCCGAAAACAATGATGGCAATTACCGTAATTATTGCCGTAAAAAAACGGGTTTTGTTTTCTTTAAGCTGTTTTACCAAAAAATCCGCTACTCTCTCTGATTTGCCTCTTTTCATGTTTTGTTGTACGGCGTGCATTTTATGCTCCTTTATATTTAAATATTATTTCTTTTGAATTTTTCAGCATAATCTCGTGATAACCGGCAGGAAGCCCCGCAAAAGATAAAGTTTTTTCTATCGTTTCTTTGGTTAAAAGGTCTTCCGGCATATGCGTATCGGTATTTAAAATCATTTTAGCGCCCGCAGCCAAAGCCGCAGCCGCAACTTCTTTATTTGTGGCGTTGTGCCCTTTTCTTGTTGTGATTTCAATCATAACGCCGTTTTTTGCGGCCGTTGCGGCAACATCTTTGCTTAAATGACCGGGATGGGCAAGAATATCAATTCCCGCTTCAACCGCATACTTATTAGTTTCAGGCGGTACGGTTTCCGCGGTAGTTTCCCCGTGTACAACTATAACTTTAGCGCCAAGCCTGCGGCATTCAGCAACAGCGTCTTTAATAATTTTTGGCGGCACATACGTAAGCTCAACGCCGGGAAGAACTATTATATCGTAATTCTTTGCAAGGATGTCGGCAACTTTTATTATTCTTGGGATAATCAAATCCATATTGGAATAATCGGCATGATCCGTAATAGCCATAGCGGAATACCCCTTATACTTTGCCCTGTAAACAAGCTCCGAAGGAAGTAAAACGCCGTCTGAAAATAATGTGTGCATATGTAAATCTATCATATTATTCCTCTAAAAACTGTCAAAATTATACAAAGAAGCAAGCAAACAGTCAATTTTGTTTTGCGACGAATCGATACGCATCTATTTGGCGTTAATTTGCGTTTTTTTGCGAATTCCGCAAATGAAATGACTGCAAAGCAGATTGCTTTATTTGCTTTCGAAAATTCGTAATGACAACACTATTTTTTGTCATTCTGCGGCGCGGCTTTTTGCGATCGCAGAATCTGTGTTGTTAGTTTTGGATGCTGCGAGAGCCAAAGACTCCGCAGCACGACAACCTAAAAGGCAGATCCCCGATTAAAACACTCAGGGATGACAGACAAAAATATTATTTATTACTTGCCTTTTAACTGTCGTTTCAGTCACGCGCGAGGGTAAACACGTAAACTTTCTTTGCGCCCGCATGTTTTAAAGCCGCCGAGCAGGCGGAAGCGGTTGACGCCGTTGTGGCTATATCATCTATAAGAAGAATATTTTTACCCTTTATTGTCCCCATTGTATCATTTGCAAAAAAAGAGCCTTTCATATTTTCAAATCTTTCTTTTTTAGACAGTTTAAACTGCGGTTTTGTAATTTTTTTTCTGTATAAAACCCCGTTTAAAACCGGCAAATCTGTTTGCGTTGAGATAACATCCGCCAAAAGGGCCGCCTGGTTATATCCCCTCTTTATCCGTCGTGTAATACTTAAAGGTACGGGCACAATAAAATCCGTATCATTAAAAAAATCGTGTTTCTGGAGCTCTTCGGCCATTTTTACGCCTAAATCCTTAGCAAGAAAAGTCCTCGATGAATATTTGAACTTCAGAATCAAAGAGCGTATGGAATCTTTATACAAGTATGCCGACCTCATTTTTTCAAAAGAGAAACCGGCTTTATTTTTTCTGCAGGCGTAACAAAACTCGCCGCCGTCGCTTAAAGGAACGCCGCATTTTTGGCATACAAGCCCTTCTATTAAAGGAAATTCGCCAATACATTTGCCGCATACCCTTTCTTTCGCAAGCGAATCCATAGAGCCGCCGCACAAAGAACAGGTTACGGGATAAAAGAATGAAATGATTCTTAAAAAAACATTTTTCATTTTAGAACTGTATCGTCAGCTTGCCGCTGAAAGTTAAATCGGAATAATTCAAATCAGCATTGTAAGTATAGTCGTACCTGTCCCACGACGCGCCTAGTATAAACCTGAAGTATTTAGAAACTTCATAGTCGGCGCTCGCCGCAAAACCGTAATTGGTATTGTTATCCTGTTCCACGTTAATATCCGACTCCTGCGTTATGTATTTAATGTTAGATAAGAAAATAAGCCTGTTTGTAAGCGGCAGCGTCTTATTTATTATCGGAATTTTTATGCCGGCGGGAAACATCATGTCAGCGTTTACCTGCCCGAGATAACTGTTTTTTAAAATCTGCGAAGAATATTTCCCCAAAGAATTAGTCTGCCACGCGTCTTCATTTTCGTACCTTAAGCTGAATCTCCATTTGCCCCAGTCTATCGCGCCCTGGCCTATCCATTTTTTTGAAATCCCGTCGGTTATGCTTTTAAGCGTCGCGTAATCATCTTCGGCGGAATCGGTGTTTTCAATAGAGAAATATAAATCCAATTTTCTTTTGATTTTGCATCTGTAATCAAAACCGTACATCAAACTTTCGCCGTATGACACGCCGTATGTCGTTATTGTTTTGTCCTGGTATTTAAAGTTAAACTGCGTGTCGGACATCCATTTTATGTTGCCGAAAAACCGTTCTATTCCGGACATGCCTATAAGAAGTTCCGGCCAAATCTGCGTGTAAACGTCTTTCATGGTACCGGTAACATAAGAGTTTTCGCTGCCTTCGGTATAAGTAAAATTAGCGCTTAAAGAATTAAGAGGCGAAAGCATCCCTTTCATTTTAAACGCTTCAAAAGGCAGATACCTTCCGCTGATGCGTATATCGTCGCGGTTTAATATCGATTTAACTATATAAGAACTTGACGAATAAGACGGCAGCACGTCCATAAGGGGGTTATCCCTTATCCAGATTTTATCCATCGCAAATCCTATCGAATCAAAATCTTTGCCCACGTTATCGTAAGAATCGGAATCCTGCAGCCTGTAATACGCCGAGAAAGTTAAACTTTTAATATAATCCGTGGCGGCTATATCATAAGCGTTTAAATTCCAGGATACTTCCCCTACGCCGTTTCTTTCTATGTATTTTTTTTGTCCCGGCACGACAAGGTTTGCCGGGTCCGTGCTTGAAGAAATATCGTAATTTTCTTTTGTGCTTATGCTGTATGTAAATGTCGGGCTGAACCACGAAACTATGCCAAGCATAAGGCTTGCGCCTATGGTCTGGTTTAAAGTTTTGTCATAATCAACTTCTGTAGGAAAATCGTGATTTTTTTCTTTAACTTTATCTATTAAATAAGACGGTGAAAAAACTATCCCTTTAGAAAATTTAAACGGAAGCTTTAAAGAGAACATATCCGCCTGTTCAAGCGTGTGGTAATCGGAAAGGTCCATATACGCTTTTACGCTGTCTAGCCCCAAAAACGCGTTGGAATCGCCAATAGGCGAAGACGGGTAAACTTTATAGTACGAGTTTGCCGTCCTCACGTTTGCCGTAACGGTTGTGGGCAGCAAAGGAAATGTTACGGGGTTATTATAGACCAAACTTCCGGTAATAATTTCTTTGTCTTCAATCTGTTCAATCTCTGATGAATCTATGATAGAACGCGAATACTGCGCCGAAATCTGTGGCAAATCCACTCCGAGGTTCAGGTTTGTTTCCGCGTACCCCGTATAATTTACGACTTTTCCTTCTTCGTAAATAGAAATTAAATTGGATGAGTTATCCGCAACGTCAGGAGTTACCGTTCTGATTCTTGAAAGCCCCGCCTTTACGGGAAGAATACTAAGAGTCTGCGTTTTCACGCCTTCAAACTCGACAAAAGCGCTGTCTTCAAGATAGTCCCTGTTATAAACCCCCGCGGTAATGGTTTGAAAATCCCTGTCTATCGATTTTCTTGACACCCCAGCAGTAACGGCGCCCATCGCGCCGGAACCGCCCCAGCGCAAACTTCCGCCGGCTTTCCAGGCGGCGCCGTCAATCGTTTTGCTTCCGGTAACGTGAATTTCGTTAAACCATACCTGATGCGAAACTCCGGGATCCGTTGATATTACCCCGAGCGTAAGCTGTGCCACTTTTTCAAGAGAAGGCGTACCCACAACGCTGATCGCAGCTCCGGGGTCAGATGTCTGCCATCCCGCAGACCTGCCTTTTCCGGTCTGGTTAATCGTTATCAGTTTCCAGCTCTGCCAGCTTGGGTCTGCAGTAACTGGTATTCTATATTCAAAATAATTGTCATCATTTCCACCTGCCCGAAATACTATAAAATCCCCTACGGCTACATCTTTCGCGTAGACAAAAAATCTCAAATTTTCATATTGAGAAACATTTAAAGTGTTTCCGGAGTAAACAGACTGCGCGAAAACATCTTCGGTAGCGCCCACGGTGTTATATTCTATTTTTAAAGCCTGCTCATCTTTTTTAGCCGAAGAATCCAAATCGTACAAATCTCTGTAATACGGGTTTGTCAAAAGCGACACATAAGAAGCGTCCGACTGCCCTATAGCAGATATTTCAAAGTTCGCGGCATTCGTTCCGTCCTGCTCCCATTTATTGCCCGTAATTGCTATTTTTCCGATTACTATTTTCTTTGATTCGGCGGAATTTCTTATTATCCTGAAACGCAGTATCCTTATGTTTTTCCAATAGTTTGAATCATACGAAGGGTCAACGTTCAAAGGTATCCTTACCTGTTTCCAGCCGTTTACGTTTTTAAGGACAGTTCCGTTGGAGACAAGATAATAGTTGCTTTTGCTCCCGCTTATATAGCCCCTTACGTCTTCATAAGTATCAAGAACGCCGTTTCCGTTTAAATCTTCCGTATCAAGTTTGCCGTTATGAGCGCCTATAAGGGAAGTTGTGAAGTCAGCATTTAAATAAGTCTGGCCTGTATCTTCCCACGGGCTGATTATGCCGTTATTATCTTTATCTTCCGTGTCTAAAATGGTGTTGCCGTCGGCGTCTTCGTTTATCGCGGAAGCAAACTCTATTGCAAAATCCGCGTCTGCGCCGTTATCCTGAATCCATACGTCTATGTAAAGTTTTTTGGAAAAATCGTACCCCGATGCGGATAATTTTTGGGCAAATGCGATTTCGGAGCGCGTAGTGGCGTCATAATTCACTTCCATCACAAGCTGTTTTTGGCCGTCAACTATTTCCAAAGCAGGGTCAATGTCGCGTATTTGCATATCATAACTGCGCCATTTAAGCTCTTCAAGATTACGCCATGGCGTAGGAACTAAAGGATTTATTGGAGGTCCCGGCGCGGCATGAAACCAGTTTTCATCCACAAGGCTTGCCAAATCTTCGCTTACCGAGCTGTCCATAGAATCTATAAGCGCCTTGCCGGAAGTATTATTATCCTGCACGCTTATTGCATACTCCCCGCTCGCGTTTAGCTTTAAATTCAGAGCGTCAATATCCAAATCCTTTATTGTAAAATCGCCTTCGCCCACCATAAGGCTTGTCGGAGTGCTTCTTATATCGGGAAGAATATTGCCCTTAGCCGTAAAATCATAAAGAAAACTTCCGCCGAAAGAGATGCTGTCTGACAAATCTAGCCTGCTGCTTAAACCGATAAGCGTAGATTCGCTTTCCGAACCAAACATAGAATAATCGTAAGAAATATCTACTACGGAGTTTTCCGTTATCCTGTCTTCGTTAAGTATCGTTAAAATTCCGAGATCGTAATCTATTATGTAATCCGTGCCGGAAACCAAAGTAAGCCCGTCTATTACTACCCGTTCAGACTGCGGCACTATATCGGGACGCAAAGTTAAAATTTTGATGATATACTGGTATTCCGTAACAAAGTTATACCTGTGCGTGTTCGCCGTATATAAATCATCCGACATAGGCGTGCCGGAGCTGGGGTTTAAGTTAAATACGCCGTTTTCAAAATCTACCGTGATATTTGCCGCGTATCCGGACTGATTCGGGTATTTGGGAACAGGCTTATTGGGATAAATTACGGCAGGCGTATCGCCGTTTAAATCTTTAACTTCAAGGAAAAAGTTATCTCTGCCGTTATCGCGCACTATTTTTACATTTCCCAGGCTGTAAAAAGTTTTGAGTTCTGTGCTCAATAAATCCGTATTGTTCAAATCCTTAAAGATCAAAGGATTTCCGCCTGAACCGGCGCTAAGCCACGTATCATCCGTAAACTGGTAGTCAATAGCGGCGACATAGTTGCTTACAAGCGAGTTTTTAAATGTTATAAAGCCGCTGTTGTAGTCAATCGTATAATCCTGCCCGGCTACAAGCAGCACAAAATTCCCCCTGTAATCTTCCGGCACGGTAAGCTTTAAATAATTCAAAGGCGTCGTGGTTGTAATTGAAATATTCAGTTTGGGGTCAATCCGTTGGTAATCCAAGTAAACTTTGGCAGTACCGGCTTTTATTGTTCTTGTTTCGAAAGGTTTTAGGATAGAATAATATTTGAGTTTTATGTAAGAAGTATCCGCTATGGTTTTTCTTTCAAGCTGCGTATTTCCCGTAAAACGCTTAACCTCAGATGATCCTTTGGTTTTGCTGAAAAATGCATTTGTGTACAAACCTTTGTACTTTGTATCCACTTTTAAGCCAAAAAGCTCTTTTGAATACCCTACAAACTCCGTGGAAGGGATGGAAACGGAAATATCCCCGAAAGCCGCTTCCCGCACAAATTCATTCCCCTGCCCTTTGTACACAAGCGAAATATCTTTTTTATCAGCCGTATCATCATAATCGACATTTATATTAAGCCTGTCGCCAACGCTGCCCAAAATCCTCATTTGCAGCTCTTGGTCCATTTTGAAAGAAGATGTATTTTTCCTTTTGCCGTCCTCTTCCTTGTCATACATTCTTGAAGTAAAATCAACTCCTATAACTTTTCTGCCGGAAAGGGAAAGCTGCGATTCAAACGGCAATGTAGTCTTAATTCCGGGAGGCAGTTCCTGCTGCGTCTGCGTTGAAGAGCTTTTATCTACCTCAACAGTATCTTTTTTCTGCCAGTTTTCCCTTGAATAGCGCGTTCTGCCAAAAACACTGTTATTCAGAAAATTTACAAGATCCTGCCCGGCTATTTCCTGAACGGTCGCGGGAAGCGGTTCGTATATATTATATTCGCCGGAAACCGGAGAAACTATAGAGCCGGAAGGCTCAACAGCCTCTATATTGTTGAATTTATTATATTCGTCAAACTGCCCGTAGACTTCTTTTTGGGAGTCTCCAAGGATGGAATAGTTTTTTTTTGAAGGCTTATAATCAGCCGCGTAAGCTGCAGCGGATATAATTATAAAACTTAAAAAAATTAGGATTTTATATATTTTTATCTTCATGATTTATAACTTTAGAATTATATTATATTCTGTTTCATTTTTCCATAATTTTTTGATATAATTTTGATTCAAAAATGATAAAGAAATTGCATTTATACATCATTAAAGAATTTTGCGGGGCATTCCTTTTCGGCCTTGTGGTTTTTTCCATGCTTTTGCTGCTGGATCAGGTTTTTCAGCTTGTTGACCTTTTCCTTTCAAAAGGCGTCGCCTTATTTCTCGTAATAAGGCTTTTTGTATTTATACTGCCTAATATACTGTCGCTTGCAATACCGATGTCTGTGCTTTTTGGCGTTTTAATAGCTTACGGAAGGCTTTCGGAGGATAATGAAATTACCGCTATGAAAGCTAACTGCATGGATTACAAAACACTTTCCGTTCCGGTCATAGTATTTGTATGCATAATTTCTATTTTTCTTTTATTTTTCAATCACTTTTGGTCTCCCGCGATGCATAATAATTTCAGAAATTTATATGAAGAAATAATAACAAAGCGGCCTCTTGTAACTTTTGCCGAAAAAACAATCACAAAACTCGGCGATTTCCAGATATACGCAAACAAAGTCAACAGCCAGGACAACTCTCTGGCGGGCGTAAACATATACAAATTTGAAACAAAGGAAGAAGAACAGCCGTCTGTCGCAAAATCTTCAGCCCCGCTGATTCAGCAGGATGAAGGTTCGTGGCGCATAGCGGCGTCTTCCGCGGCGGTAAAAGTTTACCCAAACGGCGTACAAATGATTTTATATAACGGTTATTGGCAAAGGGCAAATCCGTCAAATATCAATAACATGATACACATGACATTCAAATCCTACAGTTTTTATATACCGCTCGGAGAAAATATACGCGGGCAAACCTCATCGATGAGAGAAATGTCATCCGTCGAAATATCGAAAACTATTAAAAAATACAGGGCGGAAAACCTTCCGTATACGGCGTACACAAATGAATTCTGGCTGCGGTGGACGTTCGCGCTTGCGCCGATTGCGTTTGTTTTGATAGCGCTGCCGATAGGCATAATGGCGGGCAAAGGCGGAAAAACGATAGGTTTTGGCATGAGCCTGGGCGTAATATTTATTTATTATATGCTTTTAGTTATAGCTATGAACCTCGGAGAAAAAGGCTTCGTGGAAGCAAGAGTTATAATGTGGCTGCCAAATTTAGCTGTTTCTGCCTGCGGAATATACCTGTTTACAAAAATGGTTAAAAGATAATGAAAATTTTATATTTTTACATAACCAAAAGTTTTTCCAGAATATTTTTCTTTACCGCCTTCGCCTTCGGGTTTATTGTTCTCATTTCCGAACTTTTCCGCCAAATCGGCTTTTACATGGACAACAAAACGGCTTTTGTGGTTATACTGCAGCACTTATTCTCAAACATACCGTGGTGGATTATACAAGTTCTGCCGGTTGCTACTTTGCTGGCGCTTCTTTTCTCGCTTGGCGAATTTGCGAAAAGAAATGAAATTACAGCCATAAAGGCGGCAGGCGTAAACCTTTGGAAAGTAATTACATTATTTATGATTATAGGTTTCGTTATAGGGCTCGGAGATTTTGCCGCAAGAGAGCTTGTCGTGCCTACTACAACGCTTTTTAACGAGCGTGTAAAAAAAGAAAAGATACAGAAAGAAAAGATAGCCGTACAAACTCAATTTTCAAACCTTATCGTTTCCCTTCCCGGAAATACAAGGTTTACAGTAGGCTATTTGGATACAAAAGAACAGCTTATGAAAGACGTGATAATCGAAAAATATAATGAAAATTTTTACATAGACCGCCTTGTTCTTGCAGCAAGCGGGCATTGGCAAAACGGCACATGGATTCTTGAAAACGGAGTAATAAGGGATTTTAAAAACGAGCTTTGGGACGAACTTTATTTTAAAGATTATGATTCCGGAATACGCTTAAAACCTGACGATATCGCGCTTCAAAAAATGCGTTACGAAATGATGAATACTTACAACTTCCAAAAATATATAAACCAGTTAAGAATGTTCGGTCAGACGGCTTTAAAAGAAAGAATAGCTTTAAATATGCGTTACGCTTCGGTTTTCTGCCATCTGATAGTGATGATGATAGGCATACCTTTTGCTTTGGGTATCGGTAACAGGCTCGGCAAGATTTTAAGTTTTACGCTCGCGCTTGCCGCCGCTTTTGTTTACTGGGGCACGCAGGCAATAACGCAGTCTTTAGGAGAAAATGCAATCCTTTCCCCATGGGTGGCGGCATGGTTGCCAAACTTCATTTTTATCGCAATCGGAATATATCTTCTTGTTAAAGTAAAAAAATAATTTCAAAGTTTCAGGAGATTTTTATGTGGGCGGTATATGCTCTTTTTTCGGCGTTTTTTGCGGCGCTTACAAGCATTCTCGCAAAGATAGGCATTGAAAACGTAAACTCTAACCTTGCTACGGCGATAAGGACCGTAGTAATACTTGTTATAGCGTGGGGTTTTGTTTTTGCCGCGGGTAAACAGGGAGAACTTGCAACCGTAAGCCAGAAAAGCTGGCTTTTTTTAATTCTTTCCGGCATTGCGACGGGTTTATCGTGGCTTTGCTACTTTAAAGCTTTGCAGATAGGTGAAGCGTCAAAAGTTATACCGGTTGATAAATTCAGCGTGGTTTTAGGCATACTTTTAGCCGTTATAATTTTAAAGGAAACGCTTACCGCTAAAACTATTATAGGCGGGCTTTTAATTACCGCGGGCACTTTGGTGCTGATATTTTAAACTTTGTTGATTTTTTCCCTTTCCGCCATTCCGCAGTTGTTGCGTATGCCAAATTTTTCCGCTATCAGGTGTGAAGCCGGCTTTAAAACAAAATCGCCGTAAGCAAGGTTTATGTCGTCAACCGTTTTCAAAAACTTCTTCCTTTTGTTCATGAAATCAAACATAAAATCCTGATTATCGTCTTTTTCAAGCCCGGCAAGCCGAACCGCTATAAGCCTTACGGGCTTTTCAAAAGGATATATGCCTTTCAGCATTTCAAGGCACAATTCATAAACAGACTTCGTGTCGTTTATATGCCCGTCAAGCTGTTTTTGCATTCCCCAGAAAGAAAAATCCGCGTATCTGATGCCAAGATAAACATTTGAGCTTTTTAACCCCTTTTTACGCAGCCTGAAAGCTGTCATTTCGCATATCATACGCATATACGCTTTAACAACGTTTATGTCGTTTGAATCCGCAGGCATTGTCCTGCTGTTTGAAACTGACTTTTCCGCTTCTCTCTGCGAAAAATCCCTTACATTATCGTTTCCCTGTCCTTGAGCAATATCTTTAAGATAATGCGCGTTTATGCCGAAATAAGACTTTAAAACGCTGATATTGGCTTTGGTTATATCCGCAACCGTATAAATGCCCAGCGCGTGCAGCCTCTTTAAGAGCTTTCTGCCTACGCCGACTCCGGCAAGTTTGGAAACGTCCATAGTTTTTGCGATTTCTTTAAACTGTTCCGGATAGATTTCGGTAATGCCGTTAGGTTTATTCATCTTGCTTGCCATCTTGGCAAGGGGTTTGTTAGAGCTTATGCCGATGGAACCTGTAACTTTCAGCTGCTCATAAATCTCTTTTTGTATTCTTTTGCATATATCAACGGGCTTTTCGCCTTTTAAAACATTATCGGTAATATCGCAGTAACATTCATCTATCGAAAAAACCTCAACTTTTGGCGTTATATTCAAAAGGATTTGCTGTATCTGTAAAGAAGCGTGCACATACTTGTCCATATTGCCTACAACGGGCAAAACCAAGTTACAAACGCGTTTTGCTTCGGTAAGGCTCATCCCTGTTTTAACGCCGTACTTTCGAGCCTCATAAGAAACTGCGGTGGCGACTGAACGCCCTTCGCCGCAAATTATGACAGGTTTGCCGCGCAGCGCAGGATTTGACGCCTGCTCCACGGAGGCAAAAAACGCGTCCATATCAAGGAGTAAAATAGTTTTCATAGATGTTTCCCGCGCAAATTATGTATTGATTATCTTTTTTAGGCGCCAAACGAGAAGTTTTTTATTGAATGATATTTCCGCGGAAAAAGCATCCGCCGTAACCGAAAAATTTATAATTTCCTGCGTGCCGCTTCTTTCGTTCCAGGTAAACTCAATATTTTTTATTTCGTGTTTTCTGCCGCCTCTTGAAAACCATTTCGGAGTAACTTTACCTCCGGAAAAAACGGCTCCTGCTTTTACCGGTTCGTCAAAATCTGTAAAATCCATCAGTTTTTGTACTCTCTGAGCAAATATATGAGTTTGCCTAAAACTTTGTAATTTTTAGGATAAATCGGCGGATATATATGGTTTGTGGACCTTAAGCAGACTTTGCCGTTAATTTTATTGTAAACCTTTATCGCGGCTTCCCCTTCAACAAGAGCAACAACAATGTCGCCATTTACTATATGGCTGTTTTTAGATATTACAACCGTGTCGCCTTCAACAATTCCGGAAGGTTCCATACTGTCGCCGCGCACTTTAAGCGCAAAGCACTCTCTGCTTCTGGTAACATCAGTATTTATATATACGTAATCCTGCGCGTCTTCAACCGGCTCTAAAAAAGTCCCGGCATGAACGCTCCCGAGTACCGGCACGGGAGAAAATTTTTGCCGGTCAACTATGCCGATTCCTCTTGCGACAGAATCTTTTTTGCTTAAATAGCCTTTTTTTTCAAGAATTTTAAGATATTTCTGCACAGGCCCTATCGTAATGCCGAATTTTGCGGCTATCTCCCTTATTGTGGGCATTGTGCCGTTGTCGATTGAAAACTGTTCGATAAAATCTAGTATATTCTGCTGTTTTTCAGTAAGTTTCTCCATATCCCCTCCGAATATTATATATGCATTTATAGCATACATCTGTATTCCTTGTCAAGCTTTACGCTTGTACCGTGTGTTTGATCCAAAAAAGTTGTATAATGAACGCATGAAAAAAAATCCCCTTATAAAAATAGATTTTCTCGAAACTCCTACCGAAAACCCGGGAAATGCGGCGGAATTAAAAAAATTCTGGAAAAAGATACAGCACCTCGCCTCGCAAAGGGAAAAGCATTTTGACAATGTATGGAAAAAAGGCTCGGAAGAAGAAATATTTGCTGAGCTTGTTTTCTGCCTTTTTACGCCCCAAAGCAAAGCCGTTTCGTGCTGGGCGGCGGTAAATGCCCTCGCGGATAAAAATATGATTTTTAACGCGCCGGATAAAGAAATAGCAGCAATAATTAACATGGTGCGCTTTAGAAACAATAAAGCAAAATACGTTACTCAAGCCAGAAATCTTTTCACAGTAAAAGGCAGTATGAAAATCAAAGAAAAACTGGCGTCTTTTGACAATATATACGAACTGCGCGAATGGATAATTAAAAACGTAAAAGGAATAGGCTATAAAGAAGCGGGGCATTTTTTAAGAAATATAGGCATCGGCAAAGATCTTGCTATTTTGGACAGGCACATACTTAAAAATCTCCAAAAATACGGCGCAATAAAAGAAGTGCCCAAAAGCCTTACACCGAAAATTTACGCGAAAATAGAAAAAGATATGCAGGCTTTCGCGAAAAAGACAGGCATCCCTATGCCGCAGCTTGATATGATACTTTGGTGCAAAGAATCCGGCGGAATATTCAAATAAAATCATAACAGGATAACAATAATATGGACTTTAAAGCTCTGACAAAAATGCAGTACGGGATTTACATAATATCCGCCGCTTCGGAAGGAAAAGCGAGCGGGCAGGTGGCTAACGCGGTAATACAGGTTACATCTGACCCGGTACAGTTTGCCGCGTGCGTTTCAAAGAAGAACTTTACCTGCGAATTAATAGAAAAATCCGGTAAGTTTGCAATGAGCGCAATATCGCAGGATGCGCCGTTTGAATTTTTGGGAAAATTTGGTTTCAGATCCGGAAGAGACGTGAATAAATTTGAAAACGTTGAACACATAACATCAGCAAGCGGCATACCCGTAGTGACGGCGTACGCAACCGCGGTATATGAACTTGATGTTGTCAGCAAAACTGATACAGGCTCACATATAATATTTATCGGCAAAGTTACTGATATGAAAGTGATAGATGACACGAAAGAAACAATGACCTACGAATACTACCACAAAGTTAAAGGCGGCATGACAGCAAAAAACGCGCCGACATACGTTAAAACGGCAAGCAATTAAAACAAAAAATGCAAAGCGCAAGCAGCAAAGTCTTTTGACAAATAAAGCAATGATTATGGTAAAACAAGCCTAAAAAAAAGCAGGCGGTATTTAATTTACCGCCTGCTTTTTTTTTAATTTTAATATTTTTTACATTCCTGGAATTTTCATGCCGCCGGTCAGGGCTTTGGCTTCTTCCGCCATAACGTCCTGCGCTTTTTTGCCTGCGGACTGGAAAGCTTCAAGAATAAGTTTTTGCGCTTTTTCTTTTTTTTCATTCATAAGTTCCTGCGGCATATTAAACTCTAAAAATTCGTTTTTCGCATTAACTTTTATTTTTATGCCCTTATATTCAACATCTATAATATGGGCTTTAAGTTTTTTATCCATCTCGTTTACTTTGCTTCTCATCGACATTGCTTCTTTAGCCATCTTAAACAGTTCCATCTGAAAATCTCCTTTTATATTTTAGTGTTTTTCATGATTTTTTTGTCCTGCATTATCAAAACTCTTACGACTACCGCAAGCACCGCCCAAATGCCTACTAAAATCCACCCTAAAACCGCAGAAAAGCCTTTAAATAAGACGTAAATCCCTAAAACGCCTGAAACAGTAGAAATTAAAAACATATACTTATAAAGTTTCGCTTTAGCGCTGAAATCAATTTTGTCCATTTTTACCTTCCGTAATTTTTGACATTTTTAAAAGCATTATAAAAACGGTAATATTTAACACTAAAAGCACCGCGGCTGTCACAATTCCGGCAAAAGCGCTTAAAATAAAACCTACCGCTATGCCGGCAAGAATATCCAGCAAAAACAGCGCGTAAAACAGTTTTTTAATCGTTTTTACCGGCATTTGCCCGCATCCCCTTATATTTTTTTGAAACAAGTTTATAAATTAATATGTTTAAAACCAACAATCCAAGCGCTATTATCATCATCTTTGTATTTTGGCCGCTCTGTTTGCCAAGATAACCGAATAAAAAAATTTCGGCAAAAGATACAAAATATAAGGCAAGCTTGACCGTCCTTAAAAAATCCGGCTTCATTTAATTATCTTCATCAGGGTAGTTCTTTTCAGCAAAGAGCCTTTTTTGGAAGATGCGCCGACATCCATTGTCGTAACCGCAACCCTGTTGATAAGAAAAGTCGTGGCAAGGTCTTCAGTATCCTCCCCGTAACCCCAGATTGAATGTATTATATAAGGCTTGCCGCCTTCGCTTCCGATATAAAGCATTATATGCCCCGGAAAATAAATCAATGTCATCCCGGGAACGCCGTTTTTAATTATTTTTTGCGCCCTTAGCTGCTCCGGATCTGCCGCGTCAAAACTTCCAGCAAATATCCCGGTTTGAATTTGGCCGGTAGAATTCCTCGGCAAAATAATACCGAAACACGCAAAAACCTGCTTTAAAAAGCTGGAGCAGTCCTGCTCGCCGTTCATCCCTCCCCAGCCGTAAGGCGAATTTAGATGCTTAAAAGCCTGCGTAAGGACATTGCGCTGCGTATACTTCATAAGGCCGAGCGAAGCGTCAGATTTTTTAATATAGGCTTTTTGAAAACCCAACGCCTGGTTTGCTTTACTTATAGGTATCCTTACTTCAAGTATATCCTCATATACATTTGCCACGGGAAGATATGTCCCCATGTTTACATAATCAAAAAAATCGGTAAGCTCTTTATTCATGTAGATATCATTTCTCGGGGATATTGTAACGGCAAATTTATCCCACCTTTTATAATCCCTTATGGTATTTTGCGGGCAGAAAGCTATTGAATCCTGTTCTATCCAGCCTTCCGCAATTTCGGAAGCAACATAAAACCACTGCTTATCTTTTGTTTCATACAAAACAGCCAAAGGCGACGCCAAATCAAGCTGGGTAACCTGCACCCTGTCTAAATCAAGCGTATCTAATGAAGAAAAAAGCGGCTCCCTTGTGGGAAGCGCCCGTAACTCCGCGTATTTGACCGTCATTGCAAAGCGCACGCTTGCGGTAGTATTGAAAAGCGTATAGTTAACATTTTTTTCCATATTGTCAAAATACGCGCTGCCTACCGGATCCTTCGAAAAACCGTCATAATATTTGGAAAAAATATTGACCATCTTTTTGTGAAGGGTTTCAGCGTTTTTCCTGACATAAACCGTAGGAAAATACTGCACGTTATTTATGTATATGCTGGCGCCTACCGTTTTTGCGTTGATTGCGTTGATTTCTTTATTGGTTAGCATTACCTTGTCAGGATCAGTTAGTTTGGCTACCCAATACCCAGCCGTCTTCATGGATCTGCCTACATCCTGCAAAGAAGAAGGAGCGGGCGCAATGGCAAACTCTTTTGAAGGTGCCAACGAGCCTTCAGCTGCCAATTGCTTGAAATTGGAGCCGCTGGTAGAGGAACATGCAAAAACAAATGCAAGAAAAGGAAGTGATAATAGGAATAAAATATGTTTTTTCATTTGGTTATTGCTCTTTGTTTACCGGCTTTAGATTTATCATATTTATAAGTAGGCGTTTCAACCGGTTTTGAATTTGCTCCGCTTACCTCCGGATTTTCACCTTCGGAATACTTATTTATATACTTTTGGTACTGCGCGTCAAAATCGTCATTATCCATCTGCATAGGTTTTTCATTGATAAGAACTGCGTTTTCTTCAAGGTTCTGCCTGAAAATTTCTGCTTCTTCAGGAGATTCTATTGTAATCGTATGCTCTTTTACGGCTTTTTGCGCGGCTTCTTTTGTCGCAACCCCGGAACTGCTTTGAATCATCTGCATAAACTGCTTAATTTCTTCCGGAGAATCAAGCACTATCACGCCTTCTTTATCAGTGCCGTAAAAAGGAGCAGCAAAAACGCATACAAAAAACAATGTGATTATAGTTTTTTTCAACATAATATTACCGCCGCTGAATATATTTCAAACTCTTCTTAATGTACCGCTTACTATTTTTTCCAGTTTTTCTTTAGTTTTTAAAAGCAGATAGCCGTTTGCGTCTATTCCTTCATTTATGCCTTTTATTATACCAAATCCTGTGTCAACTTCTACTTTTTTTTCAATAAAAGCGGCTTTGGAGTTATATTCTTCATTAAATTCCGCCATACCGTATTTCTGGAAATCTTTATAAACACTTTCAAATTCATTAAAAAAAGCCGCCAAAAGCCCGGGCTTATCTATAGCCGCGCCTTTTATCTCATTTAATGAAATTGATGTATTTGCAAGCGTTTTCGGCAGTTTATTATTGGCGTTAACGCCTATTCCCGCGGCAACCCAGTTGACAATATCCTGTTCTGCCGACATTTCTATAATTATGCCGGAAAGTTTTTTACCTTTATAAAGAATATCGTTCGGCCATTTTATTTCCGTTTTTATCCCTAAATAAACTTCCAGAGCCCTGTTTAAAGCTATGCTTATGGCTATTGCCATCCTTGACGCTTCATCAGGACGGATTTTCGGCTTTAAAAGTATAGAAAACCACAAGCCGCCCGCAGCAGAGCTCCACTCCCTTTTCATCCTTCCGTAAGCGGCAGTCTGCGTATCAGCAACTACAATTAAGCCCTCCGGCTCATTTTTTTGGGCAAACTGTTTAATTTTTGTCTGGGTAGAATCTATTTTAGGATAATGCTTGATTTGTTTACAGACTGACAGAGCGTATTTAAGTCGCGCAAAAACAGCCTTTTCATCAAAGAAATCGCCGTTTTTAACGAGTTTATAGCCTTTTTGGGAAGAATCTATAATAAAACCTTTTTGCCTTAGCATATTTATCTGCTTATGGACAGCGGCTCTGGATACGCCCAAAGCTTTCCCTATTTCAATTCCGGACACATAACTGCCTCCGGAAAGAATTTTTAAGACATTCATTTTAGTTTATTGTGATTTCAAGAGTAATATCCAGGGCAGGGGCTGAATGAGTTATCATTCCTATCGATATTCTCTCTATGCCGAGTTTGGCAAATTTTTTAACGGTTTTGTGGTTTACGCCTCCGGAAATTTCTATTTCCGGCTTATACGTTTTTGAAGAGTTTTTTCTTATAAGGTTTATCATTTTTTTTGTGTTTTCAAAACTTGTGTTATCAAGCATGATTATGTCGGCCTTCGCGTCAAGCGCCTGCTGAACCTGCTTTATATTTTCGCATTCCACTTCAACAAGTATATTTTTATGTTTTTTTCTGAAATTTGCCACTTTGGCAGCAAGGTCTTTCGTGAGGCTTAAATGGTTGTCTTTTATCAAAACCATATCGGACAAGCCCATTCTGTGGTTAGTGCCGCCGCCGCATCTTACTGCGTATTTCGCGATATTTCTGTAGCCGGGCATAGTTTTGCGGGTATCGTAAATCTGCGTTACTCCGCCTTTTACGGAAGTCATAAACTCATTGGTGATCGTGGCTATTCCGGAAAGATGCTGTAAAAAGTTTAGCGCGGTTCTTTCTCCTGAAAGTATTGCGTAGGCAGGGCCGGACACTTCTAAAATCCTGTCGCCTTTTTTAATTTTGGAGCAGTCTTTTATAATTGTCTTTACTTTGCACTGTTTATTGATAGTTTTAAAAACCTGTGTGAAAATTTCGGTGCCGCACAGCACGCCGGGTTTGTTTGCAATTAATTCGGCAGTAGCTTTTTTATCTTTATCGATAAATTCTTTTGTGGTAATGTCGTTAAAAACGCCGTCTTCTTTTAATGCTTCGTCAATCAAATTTTGAATTTTCATAGTTTTATGATTTTATAAAAAAAACACTTATTTTACAATGACTTTTTTATCCCCTTGGGTGAAATTTTTTATGCTGCTGTTTAAGCTTGCCGTTATCAAGGTGCGTATATATCTGCGTAGTCGAAATAGAACTGTGCCCTAACATTTCCTGCACGAAACGTATATCCGCGCCGCCCGCAAGCAAATGGCTTGCGAAAGAATGCCTTAGTGTATGCGGAGTTATATTTTTATTTATTCCTGCATTTTTTGCTATGTTTTTAAGCTGGCGCCAAAACTCAATCCTTGAAAGCTTTTTCCCGAGGCGCGAAATAAAGACGCTTTCTTCCGGATCGGTAAAAGGTTTTCTTTTATTTATGTAAACTGCCATAAAATTTTTTGCTTTATCACCAAAAGGCACCAGCCTTTCCTTTGACCCTTTGCCCAAAACCCTTACAAACCTTTCATTAAGGTTAATATTGGAAAATTTAAGGCTTATCAACTCTGAAACTCTTAAGCCCGTAGCGTATAAAAGCTCAAGCATCGCCCTGTTGCGTATGTTCATTTCATCTTTTGAATCTATTGAATTTAAAAGCAAATCAACCTCATCAAGAGAAAGCATACCGGGAAGATTTTCTGGTATTTTAGGGGCTGCTATATAAGCCGTAGGATTGGTTTTTACAATATCTTCAGAGTTTAAAAATTTATAAAACTGCCGTAAAGATTCCATCATCCGGTATATTGAACGCGGTTTTAAACCGTCAGTCTTTACTTCCCATAAAAAATCCGTAATATCATGATGGCGGAAATTTTCTACCGGCATATTTTTTTTTTGAGCGAAAGCAAGGAATTTAGTTAAATCGGAATTGTAGGCAAGCGCCGTGTTTTTTGACAGGCCTTTTTCAACTGTTATGTATGAAATGAAATCATTTAATATTTTTTTGGAATCTGCCATTTATATCTGCCTTTATTATTGTAAATAAGGATTATGGCGCAGCTCGTTTGCAAGGGTGGTCTTGCTGCCGTGGCCCGGGTAAACTACAATGGAAGGGTCAAGTTTTTTTAGTTTTTCAAGGGACTTTTGCATCGCTTTGCTGCTGCTTCCGGGAAAATCCGTCCTGCCTATGGTACCGGCAAAAAGTGTATCTCCGCTTATTAAAAAACCGTCAAACAGCAGGCATATTCCGCCTTGCGTGTGTCCGGGAGTATGTATAACCTCAAACTTTGTAAAAGAAAGTTTTACTTCCTGTCCGTCTTCAAGAGCAATTTCAGGGGCTTTTACCGATTCTGCGTCCCCAAAAAATGCCGAAGCGTTTTTTTGCGGATCTGCAAGCATCGCAATTTCGTCTTTGTGCGCCGCGAGAGGAATACTAAACTTCTTCCTTATATTTTCATCTGAAAGTATATGGTCGTAATGCCCGTGCGTGTTTATCAGTATTTCCGGCTTAAGGCTGTCTTTTTCTATTTCGGCTATAACTTTATCACCGTCTTCTCCGGGGTCGATTATCGCGGCTTTTAAAGTGCCGGTATCATAAACTATATAACAATTTACTTCTATTCTGCCTGAAATGACTTTTTTTACTTTAATCATTTAATCACCAGATTGAAAACCTGTAAAATGAGATTGGCGAATATCCCTGCCGCAACGTCATCTATAGTTATCCCTACGCCGCCTTTAATTTTTTGCAGCTTTTTAATAAAAAAAGGTTTCCTTATGTCAAAAACCCTGAATAAAAAGAAACCCAAAACCATAAACATAAGCGTTTTAGGCAAAAATGCGACAGAAATCCAAACGCCTGCGACTTCGTCAATAACTATGCGCTGGTCGTCTTTTTTTCCATAAATTCCCTCCGCAAGAGAAGCAAAAATGACAGAAATAAGAATTATAACCGCGACAAAACCCGTCTGATGAGCGTAATTCTGCGGTACAAAAAAAGCCCATAATAAAATGCCCGCGAGGCTTCCGAACGTACCCGGAGCGTATTTAATGTAGCCCGTACCTGCCACCGATGAAAAAAATAAAATTATCTTATTCATTTTCTTTAAAGAGAGCCCTGTGTTTCAGCATATAATTAAGACCCGAATAAATAGTCAAAATAGTAGCGACCAAAGTAGCCCAGAAAGGCGTTTTTTGAAGTACAAGGGCAAGCGTCCTGTAAGAGCCGTTATCAAAAGTTAAAAGCATATCAGGCGTTACATTGTAAAACTTAAAAAAACCTTCGTGAACGATCAAAATAACAATTGTCGTTATAATTACGACAATCTGTGAAGTGGTTTTAAATTTTCCGGCTTTATCGGCTGGAATAATAACGTTTTTTGTAGCCGCTATGGAGCGCAGACCCGTTATTAAAAATTCTCTTGAAATAATGGCTATAACCATCCAAGCAGGAATATTCAGGGAAGGAATATCGACAAAACATATAAAGGCCGCCGAAATGAGAAGCTTGTCGGCAAGAGGATCTAAAAAAATCCCAAGCGATGTTATGGTATTTTGCTTTCTGGCGATTTCGCCGTCAAGGTAATCCGTTATGGAAGCGATGCAAAAAATAACCAGAGCGAATATGCTGCACCAAAAACCGTCAAGCTCCATAAAAAGTATAAAAAACGGCACCATGCATATTCTTGCGACTGTGAGTTTGTTTGCCAGATTCATTGTCCAATCCTGTGTTTATATTTTCATTTCAGCTTTTATATTATAGCCGTCAACGCCTTTTACTGCCGCTTTGCATAATTTTCCCGCAGGGACTGGTTTTGCGCTAAAAGCGTACGCACCGCCGTCAATACCGGGAGCCTGAAATTCAAACCTTCCCGAAATCAAATATTTTTTCGAGTGTTTTACGCAATTTTCAACTAAAAAACCAAAAAAATTATCTTTTAGTTTTTCTATTTTTGACTTAAAAACCACATACTGCGCTTTTTCAAGTTCTATCCTTCTTTGCCGGGCTGTTTTATGGGCAACTTTGCCGGATAATTTTGAAGATGCGGCATTTTTTTGGTCGGAATATTCAAAAAAACCGGCATATTGAAAGAACCCTTCTTTTACAAAGCCTAAAAGCTCTGTAAAATCTTTTTTGCTTTCGCCCGGAAACCCGGTTATGAAAGATGTCCTTAAAACTATTTCAGGAGCTCTGTTTTTTATCTTTTCCACTATTTTGCGCGTATTTGAAGGCCTTTTCATATCAGCCAAAACTTTGCCGCTTGCGTGCTGCACCGGCATATCGATATATTTGCAAATATTAGAATGTTTTTTAATAACATCTATAAGTTCATCCGTAATGCTGGAAGGATAAGCATACATCAGCCTTATCCATTTTAACTTTTTAACTTTTGAAAGATCCGTAAGAAGCTTGTCCAAAACGTACTTATTATAAATATCTTTTCCGAAGGCCGAAGTGTCCTGCGCGACTATGATTAATTCTTTTATTCCGGAATCTGCAAGAACTGAAGCTTCTTCAACCAGTGATTCTATGCTGCGGCTTTCGTATTTCCCCCTTAAAGAAGGAATTATGCAAAAACTGCACTTGTGCCCGCAGCCTTCCGCTATCTTTAAATACGCGTAAGGAAGAGGCGACGAAAGTATTCTGTATTTAGAATCGTTTAATCCGCCTTTTTTAAAGGGGCTGGCAGGTTTTTTGCCGGAGATGAAATCAGGAAGGTCAGCCAAAGCGCCGGTTCCTACAAATCCGTCAATTTCAGGGAACATTTTTGCCGTTTTATTTTGCAAAAGCTGCGGAAGACAGCCTGACACATAAACTTTTATATCTCTTGAAGCTTTTAAACTCAAAACGTTTTTAACGCACTCTTCGGATTCTTTTCTGGCATCGTGTATAAAAGAACACGTGTGTATTATCGCTATATCCGCGTCCGCAGGATCCGCACATATTCCGTATCCCCTGTCATGCAGCATCCCCAGCAAGTACTCCGCTTCAACGGTATTCTTGGGGCATCCCAATGCTATTACCGCGGCTTTTTGCATTATTGATGCCTTTTTAAAACAACCGTATTTACGTCTTGTACGGAGCCTTTTATGACATCTACGGTTTCTCCGTTAAATGACATTTTTATGCCCGGGGTATATCCGATTCTTACGGTAAAACTGTCGTCGGACTGCCAGTCTCTGCCGGAACCTTTTATAAGCGTACCCTGAAAAACTTCTTTTCCGTCAGCGTCAACTTTTATCCAAACGTTTTCAACTGCCTCTATATGCAGGCTCTGTTTAACAGGCTGCTGTTTTTCAACCGCCGCCACAGGCAGTGCGGTAACTGTTGTTTTTTTTACCGGAACCTGAGTTGTATTCTTGCTCTTATTGCTGTTTACAGGCGCGGGAGTTGTAACGGTTTTTTCAGTTTTAAGCTCTTCCTGCTGGATGGTTTGAACTGCTGGAGTTTCCGCTTTGGCACTGATCGCGGGAGCTTCATTTGCATCTATAAAACTTGAAATGTTGCCGTTAAGATATATAAAAATGCCCAGCAGGCAAGCCGCTATAAAAACCGTAAGGAGTATTTTTTTTGTATCCGCCGGTTTTTTTTCGGCAGACCTGCCTGCCGGCGTATTTTGATTATCTTTATTTACAACGGAAAACTTTTTACTTTCCTGATCTTCTCCGTTGCTTTCTTCTTCATTTTTTCCGTTTTCATACTGTTTAACAAGCACTTCGGGGTTAAAGCCGAGGTATTTGGCGTAAGATTTCATGAATGTTTTATAGTATATTTCAGCGGAAAAAGCCTTAATATCGCCGTCTTCAATAGCTTCAAGGTATTTCGGCTGTATTTTTGTGGCTTTGTGTATGACTTCTAAATCAAGCCTGTCTTTTAAACGTTTCTCTTTTAGTATTTTGCCTATCTCTTTCATTAATCCTTTCCGCCTAATTAAGTTTTATTATTTCCGTACCTTCGGGAGCGGAAAATTTAAATATGTCTTTTTTGAAGTTTGGGTTGAGTTTATAAGTTGACAACTCTACATTTACCGCCAGACCTGCAGCCGTAACGACCGCTTTTACGGGATAATACGTTTCTTTGGAAACAGACATCTGCATAACCCACTCTTTTTTCTTTGCGGGATATAACTCGATGACATAATTGTCTTTGTCTTCGCCGACATAATTAATCGCGTTGTCTTTCTTTAAATCGCGCCAGTTGCTTCCAAAATTTATCATGGAAGCCGGGGCAAAATCGCTGTTTATCATATTTTTCCAGTTATCAACAACAGCCTGTGAGTTTTCCGGCGTATAGATAGTGATTTTTTTGCCGTCTATGTATATACGCTGTTCCTGCGGCGTTTTCTGCACTATAAAAATATTATTAGGCTTTTTATATTTAAGGTTGCCGTTAATTTTTTGTGTTTCGCTGGTGGCCGAATAAAACACTTCCTGCGTGTAATTTACTTCAAGAGCCGTAATATTTTTGTCAGCCTCTTCCATTTTTAAAAGAATCTGGTTAAGTTTTTCGCTGTTATCATCCTGTGCAAGCGCGCATAGCGGAGAAAACATTAAAACCGCGGCTAAAACAAATAAAATCTTTGATTTCATCAGTGTGCTCCTTTTAAATATTCATTAATTTTTTCATTATTTAAAATCCAGTCATAGGCACCTTTAGGTTTTGCAATAAAACTATTGGCTTCCAGATAAGCAAAAACCTTTTTCGCTTTTTCATAAGAGCCTAAATGAATCTCAAGCATATCAACTGAAACGCGCTGCCTTTCCTTCATAATTTTTAAAGCCGGCAAAAGATCATTCATGTCAACTGAATGATCTTCTTCCATTCCGGATTCTATAGATACAGATTCTATTTCAATAGTGTCATGAAAAGAAGAAGAAGGAGGCGGCGGCGCAGGCTGACGCATCTGCGGCGGCTGCGGCTGTGCGGCAACAGGGACAGAAGCAACCGCTTCTTTTGTTTTTGCCTGGCTTTGTTCGAGCGCTATTCCCCTTTGTTCGCGTATTCTTAAAACCCTGTCCTGCGCGGCAAGAGCCTGTTTGTTCAAACCTAAAAACGCGCAGTAGCATTCTGTAATATCTTCATAATTATCTAAACTGATAAAGTAATTAGTATCGTCTTTTTCCGCTGCGTCTAAAAGGGCGGCTTTAATTTTCAATTCTTTTTCCACATTTTCAAGAGTGAGACCTTTGTCCGTTCTTTTTTCTTTCAAGTAAATACCTATACCCATAGTACCCTCTTTTAAGAATTAGATTCTAAATATTCCTCTATTTTATCATAATTTATATGCCATTTGTTAGTCCCTTCGGGCTTTGTGATAAAACCTTTCATTTCAAGGATGCTGAGTATGTTTGTGGCCCTTGCGGAACTGCCGAAATTTGCTTTAAGCAAATCCTGTGAAACGCGCTTACGTTCATTTATAAGTTTAAGCGCCGGAACTAAATCTTTCATATTTTTGCTTTCAGAAGCGTCAAAACCCGCCTGCCCCTCAACTTCAACCGCCATCGGTTCATAAATTCTAGGAAAGTTTTGGTCATTTATAAAAGTGATTATTTTTTCAGCTTCTTTTAAAGAGACAAACGCTCCTTGCAGCCTTACCGGGCGGGCTTCTCCCGGGGGCAAAAATAGCATATCGCCTTTGCCCATTAAATCTTCCGCGCCAAGCATATCCAAAATAACGCGTGAATCGATTTTTGAAGTGGTCTGGAATGACAATCTTGCCGGAAAATTAGCTTTAATAATGCCGGTTATAACATTTACGGAAGGCCTTTGCGTCGCAAGTATAAGATGTATGCCTACGGCTCTTGCCATCTGAGCTAAACGCTGTATGGAATCTTCTATCTCTTTTTGCGCAACAAGCATTAAATCCGCAAGTTCATCTATAATAACTACTATATAAAATTCTTTATCGCCGCCTGTTTCTTCCATCTTATTATTATATTCTTCAATGTTTCTGACCATCGCCTTGGCAAACCTTGTATACCTTTCATCCATAACATTTACAAGTTTTTTAAGCGCGGAGGCGGCTTCTCTGGGGTTTGTAATAATATCCGCGTCTGCCGCGGATGCAGAAGGGTTATATAAATGCGGAATATCCTTATATATAGGCATTTCAACCCTTTTGGGGTCTATTATCATAAATTTTACTTCATCAGGCCTTGCTTTAAAAAGGATTGAAAGAATAATTGAGTGGATGCCTACGCTTTTTCCGGAGCCCGTTGCGCCGGCTATTAAAAGATGCGGCATTGAGGTTAGATTAGCTACATAACCTTCGCCGTCCGTCGTCTTGCCGAGGGCAAGAGATAAAAGCGATTTGGAGTTATCAAAAGCGTTGCCTTCCAGTATCCCCCTTAAACCAACAACTACGCTTTTAGGGTTGGGTACCTCAACGCCTACCGCCGCCTTTTCCGGTATGGGCACAACCCTTATTGAAGAAGTACGCATTGTAAGCGATATGTTATCTATAATGTTAGTAACCGCCTGTATTTTTATGCCGGGAGCAAGCACTAAATCGTACCTTGTTACTACGGGACCGGGAATAATGTCTTTTACTTCAGCGATTATGTCAAAATCAGCGAGTGTATTTCTTAAAAGTTCCGCCCTTTCGAGAAGTTCTTCTTTATTTGTTTCAAAACTTGTTGTCTGGTCATTTTTTAAGATATCCGTAGGAGGAAGTTTATAGCTGAAAGAAGTGCTGTCAACCTTTTCTTCTTTTTGGAATTGTTTGGTTTCATCTTTTTCTTTTTTTATCTTCTCTTCCCTGTCTTTTTTACTGACGATATTAGGCTTCAAAGGTTCTTGCTTAGGAGGTTCAAAGTCATCTTTTTCAACAGCAGGTTTCAATTGTTCCGGTTTTCTTTCAAATACTTTGGGCGGCTGCTGTTTCTGCGCTTCTTTTTCCGCTTTTGCCGTTTTCCAATCTTCTTTAATGCTTACAAAAAAGTTATAAACCGTGGCGCTTATAGATATTCTGAAAAGTCTTGTAACGGAATATATAAAAACTATTAAAACAATTGAAAAACCAAGCCATTTGCCGAATAAATTTTCAAAGAAAGGGTATATTTTATCCCCTATCCAGCCGCCGTAAACGGTTATTTCAAAAAGAATGCCGGCAAATGTAAACAGTACGGTGGAAGAAATAAGGCAGGCGAGAGACCATATAAAATCAAGCCTTTCCCTAAGCTGTATTGATTTAACGATATGTATAATAAAAAACCATAAAAGCAGAAGAGGCAGAAGATATGCGGCTGTTCCAAACATCTGAAACATCACATTTGAAAACGCTTTGCCTATAATCCCCGAGTTCTCAGGAGCTACAAGCGCGTATGCGCTTATAAAAGCCGCCAAAGCAAAAAACAGGGCTGCGACTTCCCTGTTTCTTGTTGAACTGCTTTTATTGTTTTTATTATTTTGTGCTTTTTTCTTTTTTTCCACCGAAACATTCCTCACAGAGACAGCCGGTGTAATCGGTTTAGGGCAAATCTGACCGGAAGAATTTACTTAAGAGAAATTCTATAGCTGTATTCATGCTGTCTTATATTTACTTTATCTTCCCTCGCAAGCCATCCGAGCGCAAGATAAAGAAGAGTGTTTGACAAGCCTAAACTTGCTTTAAGTTTTATGGGAGAAGATTCTCCGTTTTCATTCAAATATTTCCAAATTTCTCCGGCTGCAAATCCTACCCTGTCATTCATTTCAGTCATAATAAAACCTCTGGTTAGACTTTTTCTACTTCAAATAAATCCTGCCCGGAGTTTACGGGTTTGCCGTTTTCGGCAAGTATTTTAACTATTTTAACTTTAAACGTAGCTTTAATTTCATTCATAACTTTCATGGCTTCTACTATGCAAAGCGTTTTTCCCGTTTCAACAATATCGCCTTCTTTGGCAAAAACAGGCGAAGACGGTGAAGGAGACTGGTAAAAAACACCTGTTATAGGAGATTTTATAGTTTCTCCTGAAGATGCCGGCGCCGCTTTTGCTTCTTCCGCAGGTGCTGCCGCGGCAGGCTGTTTTGCTTGCGCGGACGCTTGCTGCTGTATTACAACGGTTTTGCCTTCATTCGGGTCTTTACGTTTTATGCAAAGATTATAATCCTTGGAATTTACTTCAAGTTCCTGGATTTTTTCATCTTTCATAATCTCGTAAAGAGACTTTACTTTGCTTTTAATGTCGTTTTTAGCATCATTATTGGCCATAATCCACCCTTTTGCTTATTATTGCAGCTACTTATACGCTATTCTTACACTAAAATATATTGTCTGTAAAACATAGATCCTGTGAAAAGCAAGCATCCGCAGGATGACCGTCAGCTAACGGTTATTTTACAATGCTTTCTTTCATTGTTAAATTGACTCTTCCCTGTTTGTCGATTTCCATTACTTTTACAGTAACTTCATCGCCTTCTTTCACGACGTCTTCAACATTTTTAACGTGCCTGTCGGCAAGCTGTGAAACGTGAACCAAACCGTCTTTTCCCGGTAAAACTTCTACAAAAGCGCCGAAAGCCATAATTTTTACGACTTTGCCTTTGTAAATTTTGCCTACTTCTATTTCAGCGGTTATTGATTCAACCATTTCTTTTGCAGCTTCAACGCCTTGGGAATCAGTTCCTGATATGGAAACTTTGCCCGTATCGTCAATATCAATCTTAACGCCGGTGCTTTCCTGAATTTTCTTTATGTTTTTGCCGCCGGGGCCGATAAGTTCGCCTATTTTCTTAACAGGAATCATTATGTTGACCATTTTAGGCGCGTATTCTGAAAGCGTATTTTTCGGCATTGATATTGCCGCATCCATTTTATCCAAAATATGCATTCTGCCGCGCTTTGCCTGATCCAAAGCCTGCGCCAAAATTTCCGTGGTAAGACCGGAAATCTTTATATCCATTTGCAACGCAGTGATGCCTTTTCTGGTTCCGGCAACTTTAAAATCCATATCGCCAAGATGATCTTCCATGCCCATAATGTCAGTTAAAACGACATGAGTGTCATCTTCTTTCATAAGGCCCATAGCTACGCCCGCGCAGCTTGCCTTAACCGGAACGCCCGCGTTAAACAAAGCAAGCGAACCGCCGCAAACGGAAGCCATTGAAGATGAACCGTTCGATTCCAAAATATCGGAAACTATTCTTATTGTATACCCAAAATCTTCTTCGCTTGGAAGAATAGGCCTTAAAGCTCTTTTCGCAAGCGCTCCGTGCCCGATTTCCCTTCTGCTTGTAGATCTTTCGCCTTTAGGTTCCCCTGTTGCAAAACCCGGAAAGTTATAATGAAGCATAAAGCTTACTTTGTATTCGCCCGCAAGTTCGTCCATTATCTGCATATCGCCGGGAGTGCCAAGCGTCACAGTCGCAAGAGCCTGAGTCTGGCCTCTTGTAAACAAGCTTGATCCGTGGACTCTGGGAAGGATGTCGGTTTCACAGGTTATATTTCTTATGTCTTCCAAACCTCTGCCGTCAGTGCGGACTTTTTTATTTAAAACAAGTTCTCTTGCTTTTCTGTAAAATATGTCTTCAAGAATCATACCGACAGTCGCGGCTTCTTCTTCAGCATATTTTTCAAGCATTCTTTTAGTTATATCTCTTTTAAAGACCGCCCAAGCCATATCTCTTTCGCACTTTTCTTTAATTGTTACGCACTCTTCGGCTTTGGCAATCGCTTCGGCTTCAATATCTGCTTTTAAAGCTTCATTTATTACAGGCGCAACCGCTTCCATTTTTGGCGGCGTAGGGAGCGTTTTTATGAAAGCGCAGATTCCTTTAATCGTTTCTCTTGCAAGATTTAAAGCGGCAAGCATTTCTTCTTCGGAAAGCTCTAAAGCGCCGGCTTCAACCATCGTAAGAGCTTCTTCAGTGCCGCTTACGACCAAGTCCAAGTCGCTTTCTTTTTGCTCTGATTTTAAAGGGTTTACTACGAATTGTCCGTTTATTCTGCCAATTCTTACTGAAGCAATCGGCGTATAAAAAGGAAGATCTGAAACTGTCAAAGCTACAGATGCGCCTAAAAGAGCTGCGATATCAGCATCATTTTCACCGTCATGCGAAAGGACTATCGCTGCAATCTGCGTGTCATTTCTCCAATATTCCGGAAACAAAGGCCTTATGCTTCTGTCTATAAGCCTGCTGACAAGAATTTCGCTGTCTCTGGGCTTTGCTTCTCTTTTAAAAAAACCGCCGGGAATTCTCCCCGCGGCAAAAGTTCTTTCTCTGTAATCAACTGTCAAGGGCATAAAATCTATGCCGGCTTTCGGTTCTTTGGCTCCTACGGCATTTACAATAACCATAGTATCCCCGACTCTGACCGTGCATGAGCCGTTCGCCTGTTTTGCCATTTTGCCTGACTCAATAATAAACTTCTTTCCTGCAACTGCAACTTCTTTTTTGAAATATTCCACTTTTACGCTCCATTGCCCGGCGTATTCAGCACAAAAGATCCAAAGAAACGCCTTGAACGGGCATCTCTTTGCATCCTTTGTAGCTCTGCCGGGACTATTATTTTTCTACCTGCCAAATGGCGGTAATTTATTTTCTAAGATCTAATTTCTTAATCAAAGCAGTATAGCTGTTTTTGTCATGCTTCTTAATGTAGTCGAGCAATCTTCTTCTCTGGCCTATCATCTTAAGGAAGCCTACTCTTGAGGCAAAATCTTTCGGATACTTCTGAAAATGATCGGAAAGATACTTAATCCTTGTTGTAAGAAGCGCAACCTGAACTTCGGGAGAACCCGTATCCGTTGCGTGTGTTTTGTACTGTTCTACTACAGCTTTCTTTTCAAATGCCATCTTTGTTACTCCTTATTTTTATGCATAATCTTTAATACAACAACTTGATAATTGTATCAAATTTCAGCTAAAATGTAAACTATAAGCCTTCAATGCTTTTTAATCTTCAATTTCCATCATCTTTATATTGAAATACTCCCGTTTGTTTTCAAATTCCTCTGTTAATACAGATAACCGCTCATATAAAGAATCAATATCTCTTTTCAGCTCTTTATTAATTTTAGGGCCTAAAGCAAGAAACTCCAAATCCATCTTTTCCGACGCTTCTATCAGTTTTTGCGTATTATCAGCCATATCCCTTTCTTTTTTTTCTATTCCGGATTCCACTATCACCATTTCTTCTTCCAAAGGCTTTAAAACTTTTGATTTTTCCTGAATAAGAAGAGCTCTTTGCTTCTTTATTTCTTCCCTTGAAAGAATTTTTTGCTTTCTGGCGTTTTTTGACTTAATTTCGCCGCTTTCATCTTCCCATCCGCGGTTATCAAGGAAATCCTGATATGTGCCTTCAAACACGGAAACCTCTTCCCTGTCAAAAATTATCAGCCTGTCCGCAATATTATGTAAAAGCTCTTCATTATGCGTAACAAGTATTACGGAACCCTCAAATTCATCTATAGCGTCTATAAGGCTCTCGCATGATTCCATATCAAGATGGTTTGTAGGTTCGTCCAAAATAAGAATTTGGCAGGGTTTTACCAAATTTTTCCCGAGAAAAACCCTGCTCTTTTCCCCGCCGCTTAAAAGTTCTATTTTTTTTAGCGCTTCATCTCCGCTAAACATCATAGAACCGGCAATATTTCTCGCTTTCTGCGGAAGGCATTTCGGATCCGTATTTAAAATCTCTTCAAAAACCGTTTTTTGCGGATTCAAATTTGCAGAATCAGACTGCACAAAATAAGATGTTTTCAAATCCGGATGCGTTTTTATGCTTCCTTCAGATGCGTCAAGCCTGCCTGCAAGAAGTTTTAAAAGAGTGGATTTTCCTTTGCCGTTTTTGCCTATTACGCAGATTCTGTCCTTTTTTAATATGTCAAAGTTAAGTTTTTGAATCAAAGGCATATCTTTTGTATAACCGAAACCCAAATTATGCACGCCCGCCATTTTTGCCGCATGAAAAGGTATGCCGGAAAAAGAAAAATCTAAATCTTCTATTTCGGTCAGTTCTTCCATATTACCCTGTTTTTCAAGCGATTTTATCCTTGACTGCACCATACCGGCAAGGCGCGCTTTGGCACGGAAACGCCTTATAAAGATTTCTGTCTGTTTTCTTTTTTTCTCTATGTTTTGCCTTGTTTTTTCGTATATTTCTTCTTCTTTGTCAATCTGTTCGTAAAGTTTTTGGGTATTTCCTTCAACTTTCCGCGCTTTGCTCCTGTGTATGGCAGCGCAATGCGTAACCACGCTGTCCATAAAGTTTCTGTCATGGGTAATAAGTATAAGTTCGCCTTTCCATGAGCGCAAAAAGCCGCTAAGCCAGCGTATTGCTACAATATCCAGATAGTTGTTAGGTTCATCCAGCATAAGCAGATTGCAATCGGACAGCAAAACCTTAGCTAGGTTAATCCTGATTTTATAACCGCCGGAAAATTCAAGAGGATTTTTAAACATATCTGAAGCGGAAAATCCAAGTCCGGAAAGAATCTTTTCGGCTTTCCACCTTTCATCTTTTTCTGCTTGGGCAAGCGCAAGGCACGCTTCATCAACGGCGGTGTTTTTAGTAAAATTTATATGCTGCTGCAAATATCCGACTTTATAGTTTTTAGGCATAACTATTGAGCCGGAATCATAGTCCATCTCATTTAAAATGATTTTAAAAAGAGTGGTTTTTCCGTGTCCGTTTCTGCCGACAAGACCTACCCTTTCTTTTGCTCCCAAGCTTAAGTTGAGTTTATCAAACAGGACGCGGCTGCCAAAGGATTTTGTTAAATCTGTAATGTTAATCATAATTTTGTATTCGCTTTAATTTTGTTGTATATTATATACAATATTTTAAATTTGGGGAAATTATATGAGTTCAAGAACGCTTATCTGGGTAATTGTCGCAGTCGTAGCGGCCGTAGTTATAGTGAGCAATGTAAGAATGCAGTTTAAGTCGGCGCAAAACAATGAAAAACAACAGCATATTGAAGCCGCATTTATAACCGTAACGGCTCCGGCGCTTGAAAGAAAAAGCTTAAATGAAAAAAACATAAAAGAATCGCTTAAAGACTCAGTCTCTTATGTTTGCGCATACGGCATATTCAGCAAAAAAACGGAATACTCCGTAATTTTTACGAAATATAACAATGATTTTGAAATCAGCGGATTTGCAAACTCACTGATTTCGCTTTTTGCCGAAAATAATTTTAAACATGAAATGTCGGATGAAAAAATTGACGATAATGAAACATTAAAAATATCCGGAACTTTTGAGCGTTCAGGAAAAAAATTCGGACTTGAAGCTTTATACATTAAAAGAGAGTTTTACGCTTGGCAGATCCTTACAGTTTTTCCTCTCTCCGGTGAAACGCTCGCAGAAGCAAAAAGGTTTATATCTTCCGTTCAAACCGATGCTGCAATAAAGATTAAAGAAACTCCCGCGGAGAAAACTAAATGAAAAAACAAAACTTGCTTTGGATGCTTTTTGCGGTTTTGGTTTTAATATTTGCCGTAAGCAACATATCGGTAAAATTAAACGAAAAGAAAAAAGCGCCTGAAGAGCAGCATATACAAGAAGCGTTTATAACCGTTACGGCACCGCATTTGGAGCGAAACCAGGGAAATGAACAGTCATCAAAAGACGCCCTTAAAAAAAACATTAAAAATATTTTATTTTTCCAGGCAACGTATAAAGACGCCGATTACACGTTAATTTACGCGGAATATCCTAAAGAAGCAAACCTGCAAAACGGCATAGACTCAGTGATAAATCTTTTTAAAGACAGCAATTTTGATTACAAGGCTTCAGAGAATGAAGTTTCCGGAAATAAAGGAATGTTTATTGAAGGGACTTTTGACAGAAACGGAAAGAAATTCGGGCTTAAGGAACAGCTGATAAAAAAAGATAAGCATTTTTGGCAGTTGTTGGTAGTTTATCCAGTTTCAAAGAAAAACACGCTTGCCGCAGACAATTACATAAAATCCGCTGTTTTAGATAAAGACATAAAAAAACAGGAGAAGAAAAAATGAAAAAAATTTTATTTCTTGCGGTTGCCGCTGCCATCTGTTTTACGTCACAGGTTTTTGCCGGAGAGTCAGAAATTGTCCTTAAAGCCGGCGTAACGCCCGTATCATCGCTCGAAAATGATATTTACATTGAAAACTATTACGGTTACGGCGGATGGAGATCGGCAAATTCAACGGCTGATATCGGTTTTCAGGCTGATTTAGCATACTACTATTTTGTTTCGCCCTTCGTAGGAATAGGTTTTGGGGTCAATGAACAGTTCTCAAGGAAAATACACAATCTTGGAGATTTAGGATATACAAGTATTTATTTTGCTATTAAGCCCCGCATACCGCTTCAGACAGATTCGGAAGACCTTTATGCGTTTTTTACCGCCGCGATGGGTTTCAGCTTTGTGAGCCAGAACTTAAAATATAAAGATGTTTCTTTTGACGCTAATAACGGAGGATATTTCGGACTTGGAGCCGGCATACAATTCTATAATTTTCTTGTAGAGCTTATGTACAGCATAAACACTTCCGGAATGGATTATTCTTATTTTTACGGCAATTTCTACTCATACAGCGCTTATGAATACTACTCTTCATTGTATATAAACGTGGGTTACAGATTTAAAATCAGCTAAATAAGCATATAATGAAAAAAAGCCCCGGAAATTATTTTCCGGGGCTTTTTTTATTGATAAAAGTTCGCAGCAGATCAATACATACAGTCAATTATTTCAATTTTACTTTTCAGGTTTTCAAAATCAACATCGTTAAGTATAATCCCGTTTGTATCTCCTACAAGATAAGCAATTTTTGTGTCTCTTAAAACTTCTATCGTCTTAAGCTGTTTCATGTTAATTATAAATTCAGCTTCCGTATTGATGCCTATTCTTGTTCCTCGGATTTTGATATACATAATTTTTTCCTTTTACGGCTTGATTTCAGAAATTTTAAACGCCCCAGAGAGGAGTTGAACCTCCAACCTTATCCTTAGGACGGATCTGCTCTATCCAATTGAGCTACCAGGGCATTTAATATTTCAAAATTGAAAAAATTTCCAAATTTTTATCTTTTATCTTCTCTTTACCGTTTAAAAAACAAAGCTCTACAACAAAAGCTGCGGCAACTGATTTTGCGCCCAGCTGTTCAACCAGCTCATTCACGGCATTCACGGTCCCGCCTGTCGCGAGAAGATCATCTACAATCAAAACTCTGTCATCTTTTGATAAAGCGTCTTTGTGAATTTCAATAGTAGCCGTGCCGTATTCCAAATCATACGTGGCTTCTATTGTTTCAGCCGGCAGTTTACCTTTTTTTCTCACCGGGATAAAAGGAATATTCATTTTAACCGCGAGTGGCATTCCGAAAAGGAAACCTCGTGATTCAATTGCAACTATTTTATCTATTTTACAATTTTTAAACTTTTCAGCCAATACATCTATAATTTCATTAAAAAGTTCTATGTTTTTTAGTATCGGCGTTATATCTTTAAAAACAACACCCTTTACAGGAAAATCATAAACATCGCGTATTGCTTTATTAAGCTTTTCAGCCGTTTTTTCCATTACGCCCTTCTTTCGTTTTTATTGCGCCTTTCTTTTTTCTTGGGAAGGTTATCTTCTTCATGATGCCTTCTGTCTTTTCTGTTTTGCCTGCTGTCTATAAGTATTTTCTTCGCGTCATCTTTATCTATTAAATTGTGCCTTACAAATATGCCTTTAAGCCTTTTTAGCGCTTTTACTTCAAGCTGCCTTACGCGTTCTCTTGAAATTTTTAGCACTTTTCCTGACTCTTCAAGAGACATCGGCTTAATTCCGCCTATGCCGAACCTCATCCGTATAATTTCCATTTCTCTGTCAGGAAGATGATTTAAAGCGGTTCCTATATCGGCATTTGTCCTGATTATTTCGGTAATAGATTCCGGGGATTTTACGTCATCATCCACTATTGTGTCTTTTACAAATATATCAGAGTCGTCAGAATCGCCGATCGGTGTTTCCAAAGAACTTGTTCCGTTAAAAACTGACGCAGCGCTCATAAGATTTTTAGTCTGTTTTTTACTAAACTTAAGTTTTTGCGCGACCTCTTCAACGGAAGGGTCTCTGTTAAGTTTTTCTCTTAATTTGCTCCATGTTTTCATCCAGAGGTTTAAAGAATCCCATATATGCGAAGGAATTCTTATGGTTTTTGTCTGGTTTTCTATCGCTTTGCGCATATACTGTTCAATCCAGTACACCGCGTATGTTGAAAACGCCGTATTTTTTGAAGTGTCAAATTTCTCAACGGCTTTAATAAGCCCCATATTGCCTTCTTCAACAAGATCCATAAAATCTATCCCTTTTTTCATGAATCTTTTGGCAATCGGTATTACAAGCCTGTAATTTTGTTCAACTATTTTGTCAAATGACGCTTTATCTTTTTTGGATTTCTTCCACAAATCCGCAAGTTCCTGCTTTGAAAGAGGCTTTATATTTCGGATAGCGTTGAAATACAACTGAAGCGGATCATACATTGCGGCCATATGTTTTCCTTTTTTGTAAGAATCGGGGCGACTGGATTTGAACCAGCGACCTCACGGTCCCGAACCGAGCGCTCTAGCCAGCTGAGCCACGCCCCGACCTTAAATATTTATACAGTCCTGATACATTTATTGTTTTTATCAACAAAAACATACTTCGCGTCCATCGGTTTATCCGAAAGAGTAAAGCCCATTATTATTATCTCTTCGCCCTTTTTTATAAGGTGCGCAGCGGCGCCGTTCATACAGATTACGCCTGAACCGGGCTTGCCGGGAATTACATAAGTTTCAAGGCGCGCTCCGCTCGTATTTGAAACTACCAGCACCTTTTCGCCTATCCATAAACCGGCTTTATCGCAAAGATCCGTATCTATCGTGATGCTGCCTTCATAATTCAAATTTGCTTCCGTTACGGTAGCTTTAAATATTTTGGAACTTAACACAAACTTCATTTACTATTTCTCCGTTTGCCTGAATAATCCGCTTTATTTTTGAATTTCCCCATCGATGTGAATAACTCTCTGCGGAAACGGAATTTCAATGCCTTCTTTATCAAACTTCTTTTGCAGATTTTTCATAATATCATGAATCATCCTGCCTCTTGAAAAAACATCCTGTACCCTGAATATCAGGGTAAATTTTATACCTGACTCGCCAAATTGGTTAAAAAGAACCACCGGGGCAAACGTCTTTATACCCTTGTCCGAAGCATTTATTATTTCTGCCGCCGCCTCTTTCGCAACTTTTTCAACCTTTTCCAAATCGCTTCCGTATGCAACGCCGCAATTCAAAGTAGCGGTAACTTCCGCATGGTTATAATGAAAATTTGTAATTATCGCTGACGTTATTTTAACGTTCGGCACGGAAATAGTAGTATTTGACATCTCGCGTATGCGGCAAGACCTCCAACCTATCTCAACAACCGTTCCTTCTTGGCCGGAATCAAGCCTTATATAATCGCCTCTCGCAATCTGTCTGCTTAAAAGAATATTCATGCCGGCAAAAAAATTGCCTAAAGTATCCTGCAGCGCAAGCGCCACGGCAAGAGAGCCTATGCCAAGAGCTGTCAAAATCGGCGTAAGCTTTACGCCAAGTTGGTTTAATATCAGCACAACGCCGATAAAAATAACCGTAAACTTTATTATGTTTACGCCTATCGCTTCAGAAACAGCTTTCTGGAACGCTTTTGCAATAAGCGCCGCTATAAGGACAACTACGGAAAAAGCAAAAACTCCGTAAAAAATCTTCAAGACCAAAGCGTTTTTATGGTCAATCGGCGCCGTTATAAACGCAGAATATAAAGCTATTAGAAAGAACCAAAAAGCTATATAACTTGTGCTTGAATTGATTGTATCATTACTTAAACTTAATCCGATTTTTGACAATGCTTTTTGAATAAATTTAGCAACATATTTTTTAATCAATACGCCTATAGAAAAAATTACGGCAAAAATTACAAAGCTTTTTACCCATAACATCAAATTCGAAGGATTATCAATTAAAAAATCAAACATGCTGCCCCTAAAACAAACAAATTGCTTACTTTTTAGGCCTTTCCGCTTCTTCCTGGCACTGTATGCAGTATCTCCCCCAGGGAATGGCTTTTAATCTTTCAATAGGGATTTCACAATCACAGCATTCGCATTTTCCGTATGTGCCGTTTTCAATTTTTGCCAAAGCGTCATTTATTTCATTCATCGTTATTTTATCATTTGCGGCAAGCTCAAAATACATCTCTTTTTCGCTGTTCTGGCTAGCTGTATCAATTTCATCGCCGACATTAGTATCTGCCGCATCGGCATCTCTTTCTCTTTGCGCATTATTGACCTTGTTCAAAAGTTCAGTTTTTTTCTGGATTAAAATCTTTTTAAAGCTTGCCATGTCTTTCTTATTCATCGGCTCTCTCCATTTTAATTTGTAAAAACCTTTACGGTCTTTAGCATTTCTGTTTCCTGACCGCTTATTCTTATATCTTTAGAAGACATATCCATTAGATAATCACATATCTCCTGTGTAATTCTTTCACCAGGAATTAATACCGGAATACCCGGAGGGTACGGAGTCAAGGTCTGCGCCGCAACATGCCCAACCGCTTTATTCAAAAATACCCTTTTGGTATTATTGGACAAAAAGACGTCTCTTGGCATCATCACCATTTCTGTCGCAAGCGACGGAATCTGTAAAATCCAGTTTTTCTGTTTTCCATGGTATTTTTTGCTTATTTCTTTTAAAGCTCTTACAAAAGCTTCAACATCGGATTTTTCGGAACCTTCTCCCATAATTGCCACTAAATTAAAGATATCCGCGTAATCAAGCTGTATATTATATTCTTTTGCAAGTATGCTTTCAATCTCATACCCGGAAAGCCCAGTTTTTGTGACATTTACCGTAAGTTTCGTAACATCTAAATCAAATCCCAGCTTTTTAACTTCTTCGCGGGTAAGGCATTTCATTGAAGATATATCATTATTAATATATTTGCGTCCCCATTCCGCGGCGGCAATTACTTTGTCAAAATTTTCCGAACCGTGCAAAAATGCCTGTCTTCTTGCCAAATCAAGGCTTGCCAAAGTCAGATAATTCGGGCTTGTTGTCTGCAGCATAGAAACTATTTTTTTCACCCTGTTGAAATCAACAAGTTTTGAATTGAAGTGCAAAACCGAACCCTGTGACATCGCTGAAAGTATTTTATGCGTTGACTGTACGCATAAATCAGCTCCGGCGTCTATTGCAGATTGAGGGAGTTTTTTATTAAATATCAAATGAGGCCCGTGGGCTTCGTCAACTAATACGATTTTCCCCCTTCTGTGGCACAAATCTACAATCTTGCCCAAATCCGTAACAACTCCATTATATGTAGGGCTTGTCACGAAAACCGCTTTCGCTTCCGGATATCTGTCTAACGCATCTTTTATCTGGTCATATGTAGAGTTGAAAATTATATCGAGGTTTTGGTCTATTTTCGGCTGAATCCATATAGGCCACAAACCAGCCATTATAATTCCGGCCATTATTGATTTGTGGGAACTTCTTGAAACTATTATTGAATCTCCGGGGTCGCACGCGGCAAGAAACATAGCCATATTGCCGACCGAAGTTCCGTTGACAAGAAACAGCGAATGTTTTACGCCGTAAGCTTCCGCCATTAATTCCTGTGCTTTTTTTATAGGGCCTACCGGATCGTGCAGGGAATCTACTTCGTCAAAAACTGTAACGTCAAATTTATAAACTTCTTCGCCCGTATAATTTTTGAGTTTTTTATCGATGCTTCTGCCGTTTTTATGCCCAGGGCAATGAAATGAAATAACGTCTCTTTTCGCGTGGGCTAAAAGAGTGTCGAACAGGGGAGCTTTTGATTGCCTTGCTATCAACGCTTTACTTTTCTTTTTCATAATCACCTTATAAAAAATAAAATGCCCGATAGAGGACTCGAACCTCTGACCTCTTCCATGTCAAGGAAGCGCTCTAACCAACTGGGCTAACCGGGCAATAAACTGCGTTTGCAAATTCATAAGGTGCGGGCCGGAATTGAACCGGCGAATAACAGTTTTGCAGACTGCTCCCTTACCACTTGGGTACCGCACCGGTAAATCGATGAATGAGTATATAAAATATGCTACTTTTAGTCAAGCAACGCGCGTTTGAATTTTAGCGGTGTTAATGCTATATTTATAAATATGAAAATAAAACTTCTTCCTGAAAAAAAAATATTCCAAAATGAGTTTTTTATTTACTTTTTTCTTGCGCTCTTCGCATGGATTCTTTACAGCAAAACGCTTCTTTTCGGTTTTACATGGTTTGATGATGACTGGCTGGTTTTCAGGCAGATAGATTATTACGCCGACAAAGCTAACATATTAAAGGTGTTTACGTACAATATAATCCCGTGGGAATACTGCTACTACCGCCCCGTATTAATACTGTCTTTCTTCTTAGATTTTATTCTTTCAGGAAACAGCACTGCGCCTTTTTTCTATCATCTTACAAACATATTGTTTCATATAGGATGCACCCTTTCCCTGTTTTATTTGCTGAGAAATTATTTTATGTCAAAGAAGGCGGCGGCAGCGTGGTCATTGATATTTGCATGCCATCCTGTACTGACGCAGGCGGTCGCATGGGTTCCGGGAAGAAATGACGTATTGTTGTGTTTATTTACACTTCTTTCTTTCATCTTTTTTATAAAGTTCGTAAAAAGAGAAAATGCCTTATATTTTATTTTAACAATAATATTCTGGACAATTGCATTATTTACAAAGGAAAACGCATTATTCCTTCCTTTGATTTTTGCCGCATATATATATTTAATTAACAGAAACAACGCCTTCCAATCTAAAAACAGTATTTACAAATACGCGTTTATGGCATTGCTGTTTATAATTCTTTCTGTTATATACTCTAAATTAAGAATTATAAACACGGGCGATATATTACCTTCTATTCCTTATATCTCTATCATAAAAGAGATGCCAAAAATATTATGCACCTATATAGGAAAAATAATTCTCCCTTTCAATCTTTCCGTGGTTGCATATATACCTGACACTAAACTAATATACGGCGTTATTTCTTCTGCAATCATTGTGCTGATATGCTTTATTGTCAAAATTAAAGATTTAAAAGTATTTGCTTTCGGCATAATATGGTTCGTCATTTTTTTAACTCCCGCTTTAATTCCGTTAAACACTGTAATGTTAGAACACAGAATATATCTGCCGTTAATAGGCCTTTTGATTTCTTTCAACCAGCTGTACTTTCCGTTATTAGCGTCAAAAATATCTTCAAAAATAAAAATAACGTTTTTTATTCTTTATATTATCTTTTTATCTTTCCTGACTTTAAAACATTCTGACTCATTTAAATCTCCGGTAATATTTTGGGAAGCAGCAGCGGCACAATCGCCTTCCTATCAGGCGGTTTACAGTAACTTGGGAAAAGTTTACCTTGAAAGGGAGTATGATTTAGAAAACGCGGAAAAAATTCTGCAGAAAGCATATGACTTAAACCCTGACGATATCAACAATCAAAACCTTTTGACGATTCAAAAAATTAAAAGTTATGGCGGGATTGATGAGTATATACGGCAACGACAACCGCAGAAATAAAAGAAGCACCTGTTTTTTTTAATGTTGTGGAAATCTCTTCTAACGTAGCGCCTGAAGCGGTAACATCATCTACTATGCATATTTTTTCCCCGCCTTTAAGCCGGGATGAAAATGAGTTTTTTATTTCACCGTGCCTTTCTTCTCTTGGCAGCGTTTTAAGCTCTTTAGTTTGTCTTATTTTTTGAAGAACGTCTCGCTTTAACGGTTTATTTGTTTTTGAAGATATAAATTCTGCAAGCTTTTGGGAATAATTTGTTCTTGAGGCGTCGAGGGAAGGAACAAAAATAAAAAAATCAAAGCTGCTTAAAAAAGCCTGGTCAAGCATAATTCTTTCAGTTAAAAAACCGGCATACTTATCAAAGGTATCTTGATTTGTCTTAAAATCCCTCATAAACATATGAAATTTATCTATGTTATCATAACTTACTGCATATACAAGAGAGTCTAAATTTTTAATTATCATACTCTTTGCAAAACCTTTTTAGCGATTCTTCCCAATGAGGGATTTTGATTTGCAGTTTCGAAGATATCAGCCCGTTTGACATCGGAGTAAACAAAGGCCTTTTTGCTTTAGACTTAAAATTTTCCATAGGAACCGGAACTATTATATTGTTAAAGTTTTTAGTTTCGATAAAAAGCTTGGAAAGCTCGTAGCGCGAAGCGTACCCGGAATTTGTAAGATGGTATACTCCGGTCAAATTTTTGCTTAATGCTTTAATGCAAACGTCAACAACGTCAAAAGTAAAAGTCGGAACCGACACTTCATCTGCGCTGATCTTTAAAACTTTGGATTTTTGCGCCCAGCCTGACAATTTATACAAAAAATTCTGCTTCCCTTCCCCTATAACCCAACTTAAACGTAAAATCAAACTTTTTTTGGCTTCTTTAGCTTTCAGTTCGCCTTCATATTTGCTTTTTGCGTACCGGTTTAACGGGTTTGGCGCATCTGCCTCAATATATAAGTCATTTTTTGTGCCGTCAAAAACATAATCCGTGCCGAAATGAAGAAAAAAAACGTCATTTTCATTGCACTCTTTTGCAAGATTTTCCACCGCGTCCCTGTTTATTTTAAACGCTTTTTCAGGGATATCTTCCGCGTCATCAACTAAATTATAAGCGGCGCAGTTAATCAAATGCGTAGGTTTATATTCATCAAAAATTTTTTTGACTTTTAGAGGGTCTGTTATATCAAAATCAGTTTCGGAAGGCGCGAGAAAATCTGTTCCGTTTTTTTTAAAGCACTTTATAAACTCAAGCCCTAACTGTCCTGATGAACCCGTAATTAAAACTTTCAAATTATTGCCTCGCTTGTTTACTTATACTGTTTCCACAAATCCCTGTACATAAAATACGCTTTGCGCAACTGCCTTTTAAACGTGCTGTCTTTGCCGTTGCCCAAACCGCATATCCCGAACCATTCTTCATATCCGCCGCCGTCAAGAAAAGCTCCGCCGAATTTGCTTATCGTATCATGCTCGTTTGGGTCAGTTCCCGCTTCCGCTTTCCACCATTCATCGTTCCATTCAAATATCACGCCGCCCAAAGCATTGCCAAAACCGCCCGCAACTCCTGCCATATTATCAGCTATATTATTCCAGTTTCCTTTATGGTAAGACGCCTGCCCTTCTTCAATTCTCGCCGTACCCCATCCTTCGGCATAAGCCGGGCAGCCGTATTCGGTTATTATCACAGGTTTTCCCGTAATATTGGCAACATCCTGCCATATCAAACCAAAGCCTTGCTCGCCTCTGTAAGCGTTTGTGCCAAAAACATCAATATCAGTGCAATACTTCGCAAAATGGTTTATGAAACCTAGATCACCGTTTGAAATTATAACGGGTCTCTGCTTTGGGTCTAACGATTTAATGAGTTTCGCGCATTCATTGGCAAACTTATAGAATGCCTCCGGCTGAGAATCCACCCGTGAACTTGTAGCCGCTTCGCCGACAGCGCTATAATTATTTTCATTTCCTAAAACCCACACAAGCACGTAAGGTTCGTCTTTATATTCTTCTACCATCTTCCTGACGCTTTCAAGCATATTCTTTTTCTGTTTTTCATCTGTATAATCGGTACCGGTTTCCCAAGTCGCTCCGGAATCGATGGCGTACATCCCGACAAAATTCCCCATCATATACATCAAGCCGTAATTTTCATAGCCGTACTTAAGCAAATCTTTATTTAAATCTTTATAATGGTATATTCTGAGAGTATTTATGCCCATCTCTTTTAGCAGCGCAAAGTCCCCAACCCTTTTTTCGTCTTTATCCTGTTTTTCATTTCTGTTGGCGTCAATCCACGCATCCTGCGGACCGTCTATTTTGCCGTTTTTATCATAATCGTCATATGTCCAGTCCCTTATATTGTTAAAATCGCCGCCGCCGGGATAAAGCCCTACTTTGTTGGGCCCATAAGTCATTCCTCTTATCACATAAGGCTTATCATTTACCTGCAGCTGATAATGTCCGTTTTCAAACCTTAATAATTTAACTTCGCCTTTACCGGCAAGCGTCTCTTTTTTCATTTTGCTTAAATCCGCCGTTTTGCGTTCAAAATCTTTTGCCGCGGCAGGCACAAGTTTTCCGGGGTTTATATAAAAAACGTCATTTCTTCTGTCATTATCAAAAGAGTTGTCTATGCGCACGGAGGCGCCTTCAAGCTTAATTTTTAATTCAGGGTGCTCTTTTGTCAAAAACTTTATCCTGTCAACGCAGACAGGCGCTATGTACCAAGGCGTTTTGTACGCTGTGTAGCCTACGGCGTTTGGAAATAAAACGAGGCACGCATAGTATGCTTTGATCGCGTGCCGGTAATTTCCGGCCTTATCAAGCGCAAAAGCCGTAAAGTACATTATCACGCCAGGGTCTTCATTTTTAGTGGTCGCCCATTTATAAAAATTTGCCTGATAATCCAATGAGTTTACGAAGTTCCATTTATCGCCGTCAAGCTTTCCTTTTTCAAAATACTTTATACATTCAGGGGAGTTGTAAACGCTTTTCAGGTTAGGATAGATACCTTCGCCGCTTGCAGCTTTAAGCCCCTCGGGATTTGTTATTTTGTATTTGTAGCTAGGCATACCGAGATTTTGAAATTCGCCGTATTTTTCATAGTCAATCCACTCATCGGTGCCTGTATCGTAAATTTTGAAAGGTTTAGGAGGCACATATTTCATTTTGCCGTTAAAATCTTCTGCCGCCTTAAGAGAAATAAGTAAATCTTTGTTTTCTTGCGTTTTTGCCGGTAAGTATGATGATGCGGAAAATAAAATTGCTGCCGTAAGTATAAGCCTTAGAGGTTTCATTGCTGCCTCCGGTTAAAAGTTATATTCTGCCTCTTTAAGAATCGGGTGTCTTAAGTCTTTTTCTGAAACTACCGGGTTTTTAGTGTTCCATACTATTTTAATATCAGGATCGTTATAAACAATTCCCCTCTCATGGGCCGGCGAGTATAAATCCGTACAAAAATACTCAAATTCAGCTTCATTTGAAAGCACTTCAAATCCGTGCGCAAAACCTTCAGGTATGTAAACCATATTAATCTTTTCAGAATCAAGTTCAACGCCTACCCACTGTCCGAAAAAAGGTGAATTTTTTCTTATATCTACGGCAACGTCAAAAATTGAGCCTTTTACAGCCCTTATTATTTTCCCCTGCGCGCAAGGGTTAAGCTGGTAATGCAGACCTCTTATAACGCCTTTAACTGATTTGGAAAAGTTAATCTGTTTTATAGTTTTCTTTATTCCTGCATCCGCAAAACTTTTCTCTTTATAAAGCTCGGAAAAAAAACCCCGAGAATCGCCAAATTTTTCGGATTCTATAAGCAACACGTCCGGAATTGATAATTTTTTAAACGTAAAAGCCATTTTCACTCCAAAAGGTTTTGTTTAGCTTCGTAATGGTCGCCGTCAACAAGCTTATAAATCCTGCCGTCAAGGCCGTTTACGGTTGCATTTCCGTATTTAACCCCAAAAAAAATGCTTGGAAACTGCTCATAAAAAGTTACTTTTGTATCGCTGCCGAAAGTCGCGCTGATATTGCCGGCAAGCAAAACCTTAATGCCGTTTTGTTTGCTTTTAGCTTCATATTTTACGACTTCTATCTCTTTTGTTACGGGGTTTTTTGATATAAAAATGCTTTGGTTTTTATTTAAAATTATGAGCGCCGTATTAAAAAACTGTATTTCAACCGGTGCGCCGCCTGCCGTAATCCTTGAGCCGTATAAAAGCTCGGGGATATCTTCTATGTCTCTGTATGTTTCAGTTTCTCCGTCAGGGGTTTTTACGCTGACAGAACCGCCGTCAAGTTTAACTATTCTAACCATCTGGGTAGCGTAAACGGTTGAAGCAAACATAAACATTACGGCAATCAGAAAAATCTTTTTCACTGGCAGCCCTTTTTAAACAAGATTATTTTCAGCCTAAATATACTTCCGCGTTGTGTACGCCTTTTCCGAAAGCAGGGATAAGAGTCCCGTTAATTTCGCTTCCGTCAACTATAATTTTTAATACTTTGGCGTTTTTCTTCATGTTTTTGTTGATAAAATTAATATTATAGTGAGCGCCCCTGAAATTAATGCTCATGGATGACTTTTTAAAATCCTTATTTGCCGGCAGTTTAGGGTCAACCCTCAAACCGTCAAGTTCCCCTCTGACGCCGAAAAAGAAGTTCTGAAAAAGATACCTTGTCCACGCGGCAGAGCCGGTAAGTATCGGGTATTCCCCTCTTCCCGCAATATTAGGATTGTCGGAAGAAACGTAATATTCCGGAATCCACGGGCCGCTCCTGAAAATCTCATGTTTTTGGTTCAAGGGATTTATTCCGGAGAATATCTTATAAGCGTCTTCAACCATATTTCTTCTGAGCAATGCCCATACAAAAAACAGGTTTGCGTGGCAGAAAAGGGCATTATTTTCCTTTGTGCCCGCGGCAAAACCCGTAATTCTTCCTATCGTTTTATCAAATTTAAGATAAGGCGGATAATTTAGCTTCATAGCGCCGATTTTTTTATCATAGAGGTGTTTAAAGCTTGAAGAAATGACTTTTTCTGCGGCATTATTTTTATCCGCTCCGCCTGAAACCAATGACCATGTCTGCGGCATCAGCATCATCTCAAAATCGGAAGATGAAGGATTTTTCTTCGAAAGAGCGTTCTTTTTAAATATAGTATCAACAGGTTTTCCGTTATTAAATATATAGCCGCTGTAGTAGCTGCCGTTCCATGCTTTTTTATTGGCGTTTGCTATTGAATGTTTCGCTTTTATCCTTAAATCGGCAACGATATCAGATATTTTTACTTTAACTTTCTTTCCGCTGATTTTGCCATTTACTTTATTCAAGTACTTCGCAAGCGTTTTACGGCGCTCTTTTGAAGGGATATCCGCGGTTTTGCCTTTGCATAAAAGCAGAGCCAGTTCTTCAAAAACTTCAATCTCTGAAATATTATTGTGTTTTGCGACTTTTTCAAGCAATGCTGAAAGTTCGTTACAGTCAAGAGCAAGCCCGAAAGTAAACGTGACGTTTTCGCCTTTAACCTGGTCAACTGCGTCGTTCCAATCCGCCCTTTTTTGTTTAAGGAGATTATTGTCGCCGACATCATAATACATAGTTAAAAGCTGCACCAAAAGATGCTCGATAACGCTGCCTTTGTATGACGCGCCTTTCGCGGTTTTTTGGCTGCCTATAGCGCCTGATTTCCAGTCCAAATCTTTCGTTTCGCCCCTGTCTCTGTAGGCATCTTTAAAATATTCTATGCCTTCCCTGAAAAGGAATTTATAATCCCCTAAAAAATTTACAAGTATCATAACGGTCTGCGTTGTCCAATACGGGTGGTCGCACCATAAGCCGTTTACTTCATCGCTGCCAAACTCTTTTGTCCTAGCGAAAAATCTTGTGGCGTTAGTGCCGTCAAGGCGGATGCCTTCAAGCGTTTTCATCGTTCTTTCTTCAAGTCCTTTAGGGTCTATAACCGTTGCCGCCATCATATCCTGCCAAAAGTCTCTCCAGCCCGAAAAATCAGAGCCGTAATCCGTCTGCGGATGGCCGGTATTTCCAAACCAGTATCTCATGGAAAGCTGGTAGCACCACCAATTGTTCCATGAATTGTCAAAATCTTTGTTTCCCGTTGTAATCACTACGCGGGAAGTCCTCTCTTTCCAGAAAGCATTAAGTTTCGCAAAAGCTTTTTGGGCGTTTTGAAAGCTGTATTTTTTTATAAGTTTTTCAGCGCCTTTGCTGCCGTCAAATGCTATTCCGTTTATTACTACAAATTTTTCAGATTTTCCTGCGGGTATTGTAATATTTTTAAATTCTATAGCGCCAACGGCTTCTTTGCCGTAACACTGCGCTTTCGGGGCTTCGTTATTCAAAATTGCCTGCGGTTTTAACCACATATTATTCGCTCCGAGAAATGTTTCCCTGTCGGAATAAAATCTATTCCCCTTCCTTCCTCTTTGGGTTTCCGCGCCCATAAAGTAGCAGATGTCGCTTGAATCGGTAGAACCTTCCACCCATTCAAGGCCCGGGAGTATTTCTATATGGTTTGTAATCCTGCTTTTGTTATAAAGCCTCACAACGTCCCTGTGATATTCCACATATGCCCTGTTGCCTCCGTAAATCGGCACAACGGGTATAAAATCAAGCGTTTGCGCTTTAGATGATTCATTTTTTATCTCAACCATCCATATTTCGGCCATTTCATCATTAGGGACAAAAACTGTAGCCGATGCGGAAAGTCCATGTTTTTTTGACTTGCCGGTAAAGCGGACATAGCCCAAACCCATTTCGTACTTAGCTTCCGAAGTTTCCTTATCCGTCAAATCATAATTATTCACAAGCCATGGCTTTTCGCCTTTAGGCCTTATCCACAAAAATCTGGCATTGCCTTTGGGAAAGTTCGGCCCGTCAAACTCGCCGAACATTCTCGTATAATCAAAACCGCTAAAGCCCCTTAAAAAGTTATCGCATATTGAAAAATACTGCGGGCTGTTTGCGAGCATATGTATCATAGGCTGCGGCAGGCTCTTTGAATTTTCTACTGTAAACTCTCCGGACTCGTTGTAACCCCAAAGCTTTGGCATTTTAAAAGTCTCCTGATATATTTTTGCTGCTTATTCCTTCCATAATTCGGCTTCCACCACGGCTATGTTTTCGCCTGACTCCTGTACCGAATACCCTTCAAAAAATATTTTGTTTTTCGCTATTCCGTACTTTACAAGAAGCTTTTTCACCTTTTCAAAACGTTTTTCCGAAAGTTTTTGATAATCCGTATTTTCATCTTTTGGAAAAATTATCTCCACAAAAACTTCATATCCGGCGTATTCCAATACATTGTAAGAAAAATTTTTAGCGCTTTCACGGGATTCTTCCGTAATTCTGTCTTTTTCTAAAAATTCAACCTGTACCGCTTCTATGTCAGGCATAAAAGCGCTTTCCGAAAAAAGCGAAGTTAAAAGAATCGCTCCGCTTTCATAGCTTCTGTTTATATCTGCTTTGAAGCCTTTTGAAGAAGCGCATCCTGAAAGCAAAATGAAAGTTAATAATAAAATTAAATATCTGCTCATATCAATTCACGAATAAAGCGATTATATAAATTTTACATTGATTTTTCAATCGTTATCCGTTATAAAGCAGACTGATTTTTCGTGATTCTGTAATTTCTAAAATAAATAAAAGTATCGGTAAGCACTAAGCTGAAGTTTAACGCGTAAAGAAAGATTACATTGTCGTAATTATAAAAAATTTTATGGATTATGCCGCAAGTATAGCCAAAAAGCACTATTATCAAAAACCATATACTTTTTCCTTTATTGCTTCTTGATACATACGATTTGCGTATTGAAAAAGGCCACGCGAAACCAAAACATAACATCATAACCGCTTCAAAAATACTCATTTCTTATTTCCTCCAGCCCTACTGCCTGCCGCGTAACCGGTCGAAAACGCAGCCTGCAGGTTAAAACCGCCTGTAGGTGCGTCAATATCTATAACTTCCCCGCAGAAAAACAAGCCTTTAACAAGCTTAGATTCCATTGTTTTTTGATTTATTTCATCGGTATTAACTCCGCCTCTTGTAACTATGGCTTCTTTTATGTCTTTTACGCCTTTTACGGCAAATCTGATGTCAAAAAAACTTTGAATCATTTTTTCCCTTTCATTTTTGTTTATCTGGGAGCATTTTTTGTCCGTTGTTATGCCGCAGAAATTTATAAACGGTTTTATAAGCTGCAGCGGCAGCATCTCTTTTAACATTTCTTTTATCGTATTATGGCCAAAAGTATCAAGTTCTTTTAAAATTCTGTTATTAAGCTGCTCTTTTGACAAAGCAGGCTTTAAATTAAACGATAAATACATTTTAGAATGATTTATTTTTTCGGATATAACAGCGCTTAAAGTCAAAATAACGGGGCCATCCGCGCCAAAAACTGTAAACTCCGCTTCGCCAAATTCTTTTGCTATAAATTTGTCATTATCAATAACCGAAACTTCTACATTTTTTAATTTAAGCCCTTTTAATTCATTTAAGTATCTGCTTTCAAGTATCACGGGAACCAAAGCCGCGGAAAGCCTGTTTACCGTATGCCCGAACGATTTAGCTATTTTATAGCCGTCTCCTGTTGAGCCTGTTGAAGGGTAAGAAAGCCCCCCGCTTGCAACTATCACATTTTTAGCCGAAAATGACAAATCTTTTCCTTGCACAAGAAATAGTCCGCCGGATTCTTTTGTAACGTTTACTACTTCAAACGATGTTATAATTTTGGCGTATTTTTTAACTTCTTTTGTTAATGCGTCAACTATATCCTGCGCTTTCCCGCTTGAGGGAAAGTAGCGCCCGCCCCTTTCAAGAGCACACGGAACGCCGAGATTTTCAAAAAAAGTTATGAGTTCTGTATTCGGAAAGTTTTGAAGGCTGCTGTACAAAAATTTACCGTTTCTGAAACACGCGGCAAACTCTTTTATGTCAGCGCTGTTTGTAATATTGCAGCGTCCTTTGCCTGTTATGGACAGCTTTATTCCCAGACGTGATTTTTTTTCCAGTATTACGGTTTTTAAGCCGCTTTTGCCGGACTGCACAGCCGCCATCATTCCCGCGGGGCCGGCTCCGATAATTAAAACGTCAAGAACATCCTGCATATTACTTTACCATTGCGGAAAGCTTATGAAGAAGAGCGTCAACGGAGTTATGAAGGGCGTCTAAACTGTCTGAATCGTTTATAAATGTTATATCCGCCATTTCTGCGGTTTTTGCAAGCTGCTGTCCCGATCCCTGGCTTTGGGATTCTCTCTTTTCAAGCTCAATAAATTTTTCAAGCGTCTTCGGGTCTCCGGGCCTTTTTCTGGACTGCATTCTGGCAAAACGTATATTAACAGGAGCGTCAACGTTTACCAGTATAAAATCTTTTCTTTTTCTCAATTCATTAACTTCGTCAGGGTGCCTTATTGAAGTAATGCAGTAGTTTTCGCCTTCTTCCATCTTCTCTAAAGCTTTTTTCGCAAGAATGCCGTTTCCGTTATCCGCCCTTAGCTTTGTGCCGAAAGATATGAGGTTTTCCCTTGTAGTATCAATGCCTTCTTTTATCATAACTTCCCTTATAATATCCGAAAGCGAATAATGCCCGAAAGCGTGTTTTTTTACTATATAATCGGCGACAGTATCTTTACCGGAACAATATGAGCCGGTTAAACCTATAATCATTTCAGCATCCTTTATTGATACATGTCCTGCGCAAATTTTTCGGCAAACTTTTTAAACTTAAGCTGCACGTCCCTGAAAGAGTCTTCCGCGCTGACAGTATATTTGGTTTCGTTTAATTTTGAATCGTATATGGTTAAATCAAATGCAAGCTTTCCGCTTCTTTTGGAAGCATTACACAATATTATTAAATCAGACGAGGTTCTTTTAAATATATTCTTTAAATCCTGTGAGGATGCTATACTTTCCGATTTAGAGGAAACAGAGGCTTCAACTTTAAACTTTTCGGTTTCGTAAAGCTGCTTTCTGAGCATTTCCGCAAAAGCGTTCCTTTCGCTTTCCGCAACATTGGAGGAAGTAAAGTCCATAACCACAGCGGATAATATACTTTCATTGTGCATAATTCTTTCTTCTTTTTGCTGCCTTACTATGGTTTCCCTGTCCGCGTATTCATTTTCTTCAACCGGAGCCTGCACCAAAGGGGCGTAGTTGTAAGATGATTTTTTGGAAACCGGGAGTTTTTCCCTTTCTTCTATAGTCAGTTCTTTCCCAAATTTTATGCCGGCAGAAACCCTGTGAGAGGAGCCCAAGTCGCCGTTTGGAGAAAAAGCATAGTCGAAAGTATAATCTTTATAACTTATGCCGGCGCCCGCATTTAAACCTGCAAAACCCGGGGCGTCTTTTTGCCTCGCGTCATAACCCATTCTAAAGAAAATATCGGCATCTTCGGCTACTCTCAAACCGTATTCAGCTCCTGCCGAAGGATAAACGTCATTATCTGAAGGGAAGTTAATATCAAGGGAAAGCAAAAGCGTTTCAAAAAAGAACCTTGAAGCGCCGATTTTTACGGCAAGCGGAAGTTCTTCATTTTTTTCATTAAACGTCATTGTCGTACCGGCATTCTGCAATACCGCGCCAAAAGAAGTAACCGCGTCGCTTAATGTGTAAATCGCTCCGGCGTCAACGGCAAAAGCCGAAGCAGATTCTTCTATTTTTGAGTATATGTATTTCAAATTTAAACCGTAATCAAGCCTTGAAGAATTATCAAATTCATAAAATCTTGCGTATGACAGGTAAACGGCAAGGTCATAAGGAGAAAAATCATAAGTAGGATCGCCGTCTTCATCTTTACCGTACATAGTCCCATAAGAAAGATGCTGCAGCGCGGCGCCGAAAGTGCCGTATATTGTAGGAAGCGCAAAGGATATCCACTCATAGGTTATGTCTTCAAATGAAGACGAATACATAAAAGAAACTTCTTTTTTTGTTAAGGCAGCTATGCCAGCTGGGTTCCAGTAAATCATATCTGAAAAACCGCGCGAATATGAAGTAAATGCGTCACCCATGCCGATTGCCCTCGCGCTGACAGGCATTTTTAAAAACGTGGCGGTTTTAGTGCCTAAAGCGGCACTTGAAAACATATCAGCGGAAGCTGAAAAAGGCATTAACATAACAAACAAAGCAGCGATAAACTTCTTCATAATCCGATAAGCTCCGCGTTAATTTTCACTATACACTTTTTTACCGGCGCTTCGCCGCATAACGGCGCATGCGCGTCTTTAGGGAAAAATACGGCAAATTCGCCTTGGCGCAGCATAAACTTCAATTTAAAATCATCAGCGTAAAATTCAATATCTTTTGTTTCATTATAATCTAAAAAGAGTTTTTTACAGTCAGCCAGATACTGCCAGCCCATAACATCCTGACCTTGTATTATGTACTGCAAGTCAATGTATTTTTTATGCGCTTCAAGTTTTTGTTCTTCAGGCTTTTTTGGCAAAGATGTTTCTATAACAGCATACATATTATCGTCAATTTCATATTTCTTTTCAGCCGCGTCTTTCGATACGGATTTTTCAATAAAATTAAAAGCTTTCTCCATCCACGGAAAACTTTTCAGATAAAATTGCGTGTTTTTAATGCTGTCTATTATCATATGCGCTAAATTATACTAAATGGCCGCCTGCACAGCAAGCTGCGCGCGCTGACAGTTATCCGGCAGATGCAATGCTTCAGAATGAGGCAGCACCTCCCACAAGATCAATAATTTTATTATGTTACAATAAAAAAACGACCGTTTAAGGTCGTTTGAATTTTATTTTGCGGGGGCAGGATTTGAACCTGCGGCCTTCAGGTTATGAGCCTGACGAGCTACCGAGCTGCTCCACCCCGCGATTTATTAAAATGATAAGCAATTATAACAACATTTTTGTTTTTTGTCAAATTTCAGGTTTTTAAAGATTTTCCAAGCTGCAGTTATTTTTGCGCGCCTGCTTTTTTAAGAATTTCAACGATTTCTTTATGTCCGTTTTTTAAAGCTAACACTAAAGCTGTTTCACCATTTCTATCTTGTATACTGGTGTCGGCATTAGCTCTCAGCAACATATTAACAGCTTCTTTGTCACCATGTTCTGAAGCCCACATTAAAGCAGTAAAACCAAATGTGCTTTGTATATTCGGATCAGCTTTAGCCTTAAGCAACTTTTTAACAATTTCTTTGTGCCCGATATCTGAAGACAAAATTAAAGCTGTGTAACCGTCGTTATCTTCTATATTCGGGGCAGCTTTTGCATTAAGCAATATTTCAACAATTTCTTTATGCCCCATAATCGAGGAATTTATTAAAGCCATTCTAGCAGATCTCTCTAATTTATCTATTCTGGCACCAGCTTTAATCAATATATCAACAATTTCTTGATTATTTTGACAGCTTGCATACATCAGCGGTCCATCCGTCGGGATCATCAATATCAGAATTAATACCGGATTTTATAAGTTTTGATAACGCTTTAATATCATTCATTAGATTTAGGCGTTAATTCTACCAAATAAGGCTAACACTCAATGTAACGGCAAAGTTGGTATATTTTAAATAATAAATCCTAAAAAATGTATTGTCAGGCGCGTCATTTGACCCTATTTTAAAAATTTGCTATTTTTATTGAATTATGAACGAAAAATTTACCGTCTACACAGACTGCATTCATTTTCCGCTGGACAGACCTTGCGTGTATCAAAAAAACAACGATACGCACTGCCCCGAATGCGGCAAATATAAAAAATCATCAGAAAAAACGGATTTTGTACGCATTCTTATAGTAAAACTCGGCGCTATGGGCGATGTTTTAAGGACTACCTTTATGCTTCAGGGTTTGAAAGATTTATACCCTAAAAGCCGAATATCCTGGGTTGTCAACGTTAACAATGCAGGAGTTTTGGAAGGCAATGCGTTAATTGACGAAATAATACCAAATGACGGCAAAGTTACGGAAACCCTTGCGAAAAACTTCTATGACGTCGTTATAAACCTTGACCTCGCGCCGGAAAGCCTGGCGCTAGCCAAACTTTCAAACAATGAAACAATCCTCGGCTATTCAATGGATAACAAAAGAAATATTACGGTTTCAAACCAATACGCCGGCAAATGGCTTAAAATGAGCGCTTACGATGAGCTGAAAAAAGCCAACAAAGAAACTTACCAGCGCTGGATGTCAAAAATTACAAATCTGCCTAAAGACAACTATGAAATTATGGTTACGCTCTCGGAAGCGTCCGTTGAAAAAGCGCAAAACTTTCTAAAAAACAACAACATTAAAACGGATAAAAAAATAATCGGAATTAATCCCGGAGCCGGAAAAAGATGGAGACTTAAAAAATGGACAAATGAAGGCTTTATCAAAACGGCAAAATACTTTGCTGAACAAGGCCATATTATTTTGCTTCTTGGCGGAACGGAAGATGAGCAGGATATCAATATAATATTAAATGAAAACATACCGAATGTGTATTCCACCGGAATAAGAAACTCCGTACCGGATTTTTTCGCGATGATAAACCTTTGCGACATTATTCTCTGCGGGGACACGATGGCGCTTCACGCGGCAGCGGGGCTTAAAAAGAATATAGTAGCGCTTTTCGGGCCTACGTCAATCGCGGAAATAGAAGTTTACGGCAGAGGAACCAAAATACAATCTGAAAAAGCCTGCGTAGGCTGCTATAAGCAGGAATGCGGCATAGTTGATAACTGCATGAAAGGCATAATGCCGGAAGAAGTAATTAAAGCAATAGAAAAATACTTATAAGAGGTTTTATGGAAACGGTAGCGATGATTCCCACATACAATGAAGCGTCAAACATAAAACAGGTAATTAATGACATTTTAAACTGCGGCATAGACATAGACGTACTTGTAGTTGACGATATGTCTCCTGACGGCACTTATAAAATAGTTGAGGATATGTCAAAGGCAAACCCGAAAGTACACCTTTTGCTCAGAAAAGAAAAAAGAGGCAGAGGCTATGCCGGAAAAGACGGTTTTTTAAAAGCTTTGGAAATGGGCGCAAAATACGTTGTCGAAATGGACGGCGACGGCTCCCATTCGCCGCAATATATACCGGGGTTTAGGGAAACACTAAACGCTTGCGACGTTGTTATAGGCTCAAGATACGTTAACGGCGGCAAAGATGAAGAAAGGACTTTCCTGCGCCGCGCAGTAAGCAACTTTTCAAGATGGTACCTGGCGTTCGTGTTAGGCGTAAAGATAAAAGACCCGACATCAGGCTTCAGGATGTTTAAAAAAGAAGCTCTTGAACAGTTCGCCGGAAAACTTAATGCAAACGATCCTTTTATAGTTTCAGAAGTGCTGTACTATGTAAGAAAATGCAAGCTTACGGTAAAAGAATACCCTATAGAATTCCTTTCAAGAATATCCGGTGAATCAAAACTGCGCCCATGGACACTCATAAAATATCTTTTTAAAGTGCTAAAACTCAGAATAAAAGGTGCGTAACCGATGAATTACAAACTATGGTTTTGGATTGTAAATATTTTTACCGCCGTTTTAAGGCTTTCCTTTATAGGCAAAGTCGGTCTTACGGTAGATGAAGCGCATTACTGGGTTTACACGAAATTTCTTGACCTGTCGTATTTTGACCATCCCCCGCTTATCGCGTATATAATAAAGGTATCAACTCTTATATTCGGCAACACGGCGTTTGCGGTGCGCTTTCCCGCTGTAGTCATATTTTTTCTTGCTTCGTGGGTTTTCTTTATCTGCGTTAAAAAGCTCTACAATGAAAGAACTGCTTTTGCGGGCGTTGTGCTTTTAAACGTTTTACCCGTTTTTTCTTTTTTAGGCTCCGTTGTAAGCATACCTGATTCGCCCCTTGCGTTATGCTGGGTTCTCACATTTTTAATATTCATAGTAATAATAGAAACCGGCAATAAAAATTACTGGTACCTGCTTGGCGCAATAACAGGCATAGCGCTGCTTGCAAAATACAATGCCGTTATGATTCCTGTTTCAATACTTTTGTTTTTGATACTTTCGCCTAAACACAGATTCTGGCTGAAAGAAAAAGAGCCTTACCTTGCCGTGCTTATAGCCGCGGCATTTTTTATACCGGTAATATTATGGAATATAGAAAACAACTGGGCTTCTTTCGGTTTCCAGTTAAGGCACGGTTTTGGCGGCTCCGCGCCAAAATTCTCCTTTATTTTGCTCGGGCGTTCTTTAGGGGTTCAGGCAGGTTACGTTTCCCCTCCAATATTTTTAGTGTTTGCGGCTGCGGCATATCTTTGCGTAAAAGAAGCTTACCAGAAAAAAGACAGGACAGCCTTGCTTGTAGCCTGTTTTTCGCTCCCTACGCTTATATTTTTTAATGCAATCGCGACATTTAATGAAATACTTCCGCATTGGCCGGCAATGGGATATTTGATACTCGCCATTTATGTCGCTCATATAACTTTAAAATACTGGGATGTAAAATGGTTTAAAATTTACACTATAGCAGCCTGGGCGTTTACCTTGCTTATTCTCATTCTTGCCCCTTTCCATATAATGTATAAAGTGTTTCCTTTGGAAAAATTTCTTCCGAAAGACCAGATAGAAAAAGTGCGCCACGGCATACCTGAACCTGAAAGGATAGACATATCTAATGATTTATTCGGCTGGGAAGAAGTAGGCAATGAAATAAGAAGAAGGATAGAAGCTTACCCTCCCAAATCAAGGCCGTTTATTTTAACGCAAAAAGGTTATCTTGCAAGCCAGATTGCTTTTGCAGTTCCGGAATTAAGGGTTTTCTGTTTCAGTGACCGAATAGACGCTTACGATATATGGCAGAGGGATTTAAGGCCGTTAAGAAATAAAACGGCTCTGTTTATATGCAATGATTACTACTACTTTGATCCGCGCAGATTTGGCGACGCTTTCGGCTCTTACGGAGAAGAAGAAGTTTTCCCCGTTTACAGAAACGGAATCAAAATAAGAAATTTCTTTTTTACCGAGTGCGCCTCGTTTAAGCCTTCAAAACTGGAGGAAAAGTACACGGCAAACATACTGGGCCCCAAAAAAGATATCGGACAGGAACTTATAGGCTTTGACCACTCTGTTTTCAAGTTTATAAACAGCACAATGCACTGTAAATTTCTTGATTTCTATATGTCGCTTATTTCGTTCTGCGATTCAAAAAGCTTTAATATCGGTTTTATTTCCATATTAATAATATCCATAGCCATCCTATGGAACAATAAAAAAGACCGCTTTTGGACAAGCCTTGCGTTAATGGCAAGCGTGCTTGCCGTATCAGCGGTTATAACTTATTTTCTCAAACAGTATTTTGAACGCCCGAGGCCGTTATCGGTTTTTGGCGATGAAAACGTAAATACGTTTTTTGAACAGGTACACAGGAACTCTTTCCCGTCAGGTCACACGCAGGCAGCGTTTGCAGCGTGCGCGTTTATGTTTATGACCGTAAGAAAATACTGGTACTGGTATGTAATTCTTGCTTTCGGAATGGGTTTTGAAAGGATATACGTAGGCAGCCATTTTCCGTCAGACGTACTGGCAGGGGCGCTTATAGGGACGCTTTCGGCGTATGTAATGGTTAAGCTGTTTAGAAAATACTCTAAAATTTAAATCTTTTACCTAGTGACGCGCCATAAGCGCTGCCTATGCTGTGTATGGATTTAAACTTTTCGGTATCCCAGCAGCCGTCTTCAAAAAACTCCGCTTTTACGGAAACGTTTACTACTTCCCCTATCACCAAATCTACGCCGTCATATTTTAAATTGTCTTTTAAGCGGCATTCAATATAACCCGCGCAGCCTTTTACTTTCGGCGCAGTTATATTTTCGCACTTTTCGTATTCTATATTAAACTTTTCAAACTTATCACTTTTTCTTCCGGAAACACTACCGCATTTTAAAAACAAATCAAGCATAGCCATATCAGGTATGCAGATGCAAAATTCTTTGCTTTCAAGTATAAGTTCAGTGATAAAATGACCGCTGTCCAAAGCGGCGGCAACTATTGCCGGCTCATCGTTTACAGGCATATTCCATGCTATTGGCGTTATATCCTTTGCGGTTTTACTGCACGCGGAAAGCATAATACACTCCCCCGCCCCCAGAAGCTTCGCGCTGTCGTTTAAATTCAATTTTTTATACAAAATATCCTCCGTCCTTTATTTTTTTGCCATTAAAACAAATAAGCGGGATATATGCAACTATCCCGCTTATTTACAAGTATTTTACCGAAGCAGTAATCCGTACAAATGGTCATTTCCAGAATTTTATATTAATGCCGCCGTAAACCGTAGCGCCGGGCATAGGATAATCATACTGTAGCTGGTAATCGGCATTTGTTATGTTAAAACCTTTAACCCAACAGCTGAAGCTGTCCGTCACTTTATAATTGACTGATAAGTCTAAAGTGAAAAAACCGTCTAAATCAGGCACGCCCGCACCTATACTCTGCGAATCTCTGTAGTAAGCGATTGCGGACACCGAAAGCGGCTGCACGGGCTTAACCGTAAGCGTGTAGTTTACGGTATTCTGCGGGCAGTATGTAAGCCATTCGCCCGTATCCTTATTTTCAGCCTTGAGATATGTATAGTTAACTTTATGATCCATCCAGGCAGTCATTATATACCCCGCTTCAACTTCCGCGCCGTACTGTTTTGTGTCGTAATTTGCAACAGTCCACGGGCTGAAAGGATCCATAGGGTCTGCCGCGACATTTTTAATTAAGTTTTTAGTATCTACATAAAAAGCGGTAGCCATCAAACGCGTTTTATCCTGCGCGTACTCAAAGCCGACATCGCTTGATATGCCTTCTTCGACTTTCAAGTCCGGATTAGCTATAAAAAAAGCGTCTGACGAATAAAGCTGGGTAAATGAAGGAGCATTCCAGACTTTTCCGCAGTTGCCTGATATCTTAAAATAATCGTTTACCGAAAAGACAGCAGAAACTGCCGGAGTCGCAACATCGCCGTACGCAGAGTTGCTGTCACCCCTGACGCTCGTGATAATCCTGAACTTCCATAAATCCAAATTAAGCTGCGCGTAAGCCGCGGTATTTACCCTGTCCCTGTTTTCCGCGGTCGTATTTGCGATTCCGTCTTCCTGCTTATAATCTTCCTGCCACCATTCGGCGCCAAACAGCAGCCATTTATCAAATGAAAAATCCGCCTGCGCGCCTAAAGTATCATTTGTGTATCTGGTATCGCTCATCCACGCGGGGTTTATCGCTTTTCTTTTGTTTTGCGAAGCGTACGCGGTAACATTTAAGCTGCCTTTGCCTAACAGGAGAGAATAATCTGCTTTAGCGTAGCGGTTATTATCCTGCTGCTCGTAATTAGGTGTCGGATAAGATTTAGAACCCGGTATGCCGTAAACGCTTTGAAAAACATTAGCTGAAAGCGCAATAGTTGAAATTTCGCTTAAATTTACCGAACCGTTAAAAAGGAAGTTTTCATTATTGTAAGTGGAGTTATTTCTGCTGCCGTCAGTAGTTAACAGCGAAGTAACTGCTAAAGCCGCGAACTTTTCATCGGCATAAGCTCCCGTAAGGTTTGTGCCTATAGTATTAAAACTTCCGTAAGAAATACCGGCATCAACCATAGGCGATGACGACGCGGCTTTTTTCGTTATTACGTTAATAACGCCGCCGAAAGCGCCTGTACCGTATATTGAGGCGCCCGCGCCCCTTATAATTTCTACTCTTTCAATGTTTACCGCGGGAATGCTTGTAAAATCCGTTCCGCCCATTGCGGGATCGTTTACTCGCCTGCCGTCAATCAAAACAAGAGTCTGAGCCGCTGTTGCCCCTCTTATAGAAATGCTTGAAGCCGAACCCAAAGTCCCGTAGCTTTTAAAATTAATGCTTGTTTCATTCTGAAGAAGTTCGCCGAGCGTTTCAACGTGTTTTGCTTCAATCTGCTTCTGTTCTATAACCGTAACATTTGTGGGCAGTTCTTTAATGTCTTCATCGTATTTCGTCAAACTTAAAAAAACTTCCTGAGCCAAACCTGCGTTTGCCGCAAAAATAAGGCATAACCATATAATAAGTATTTTTTTCATATTTTTTCCTTTTTTGGGTGTTGATTGTGTACAACGAATGCTGCGGAGCGGGTTTACTGCCTTTGATAGTATAAAACCATATAATCCTCCCAGGGATAAGCCGTTAAAACGGCAAGTCAATGGCCGGTCTCCTGGCTAAAGAACTTCGTTTCTTCACCCGCATCCTTCCCAAAACCCTGGTTTCAGTGGAGGCAGGCAGTAATAACTTTTGTTCTTTACAGTAGTCAGAGCTTTTCGCAAAGCCCTAAGCTGCTCCCGTTTTCCACGGGATTCCCGAAAGCGTTTAGCCTTCCACGCCATTGCGTGTATCTGTCAACTTCTTGTTTACGGGTATAACATACGGCTTATTGGACAGCGGATTTGTTTTAACTATAACCGTCGTTTTGTAAACCGTTTCGATATCCTGATAATTTAAAACTTCATCCGGAGTGCCGGCACCGTGTATACCGCCTTTATTCATCATTATAAGCCTTTCGCAAAACTCGCCGGCCGCGTTTAAATCGTGGAGCGTAACTATCACGGTTTTCCCGTGTTCTTTGTTTAAAATATGCAAAAGCTCAAGAATTTCATTCTGGCTGCCTATATCCAAATGCGATACCGGCTCATCAAGCACGATAATATCCGTTTCCTGCGCCAAAGTCTGGGCGATTAAAACACGTTGTTTTTCGCCGCCGGAAAGCTCGTTAATATTTCTGTTTTCAAACTCTTTTACTCCGGTAAATTCCATTGCTTCAGCAACCGCTTCATAATCTTCCGCCGCTGCGGTTTTAAACATATTTAAATACGGAAAACGCCCGAGCATTACAAACTCTTTTACGGTAAAAGGAAGAGAAGTGTCCACGTTTTGCGGCATAAAAGAAATCACTTTTGCGCTTTCTTTGCGGTTTAAAGAGTATATGTCTTTTCCGGCGCACTCAATAATCCCGGAAAAAGGCTTTAATAGTCCGCAGACGGCTTTAAGCAGCGTGCTTTTTCCCGCGCCGTTTTTACCTATAATGCCCGTAAAAGAAGCGTCTTTAAATTCCGTGTTAATATCTTTAAGCACGGTAGTTTTTGAATAACCCGCGTATAAATTTTTAACTGTTATCATAAGCTGTTCCTTTCAGGCTTTAAAAGCAGGAATATAAAAAATATCCCTCCCACTATGCTTGTAATAACGCCTACCGGAATAGTAACCGGCGAAAACAGAGTTCTACTTAATGTATCGCAAACAGGCATAAATATTGCGCCGGCAAGCGCTGAAACCGGTATAAGCGTTGAATGGTTACCTCCGACAATCTTTCTCATGATATGGGGCATCATAAGCCCCACAAAACCTATTACCCCGCAAATTGAAACGGAAGCAGCTGTAACAAACGATGCCGTTAAAAAAAGGATTTTTACGGTTTTTTCAACATTAATGCCTAGTGTTTTAGATTTTTCACCGCCCAAAGCTATAACATTAATAATATTGCCGCAGAAAGACAGTGCCAAAGTGCCCGCGATTACTATAAAAGCGACAAGAGGTAGGAGGCGCTCATCAAAAGTCGAAAAATTGCCCATAAGCCACACAAAAGCCGCCTGCATTTGGTGTGAAGAAGAAAGTGAAAACAAAAGCATAACCGCGGAAGAAAAAACATAACTTATAATAACGCCGGACAAAATCATAGAATTTGAATCAAAGCGCTTTTTAGAGCTTAACACATATACGGCAGCAACGGAAACCATACTGCCTAAAAACGCGCAAAAAGGCACAAATAACCAGCTTATGGCGGCAAGCCCGAAAACAAAGCCGGCCGCGGCGCCAAAAGCCGCACCTCCTGATATACCAAGCGTAAAAGGGTCCGCCAGAGGGTTTTTAAGAATACCTTGAAAAACGCATCCGCTTGCGGCAAGCCCCGCGCCTATAACCATAGACATAATTACGCGCGGAAGGCGGATTTGGTTTATAATCATCATCGTGTTTTCATCACTTTCGCCAAACAACGCTTTTATGGCTTCTAAAAATGCAATTTCATTAGATCCCGTTGCAAGCGAAAAGAAAAACACCGGCACAATAAATGCGCACATTATTATATATATGTATGTTTTTTTACTATTTCCCACTGAATAACTCCGGGTAGATTGTTTGTGCTACAATTTTTACGCCTTTGGCGAAAGTTTTTGGAGTTGGCGTAAAGATATCATTTACATCTATCATAAAAATCTTCTGATTTTTCACGGCTTTTACGGTTTTGTATTTTTTCCAGTTTTCCGTTTCTTCCGCGCTGATATCGCCCATATTTACTAAAACGATAATATCTGGATTTCTCTCCAAAACGTCTTCTATGTTTATGGAAGGGTAACGCGCGTCTATGTCATCATAAATATTTACGGTATTTGTATAGTAGTTGTAATCGTTTACAAAGCTTTGTTTGCCTGCGGTATAAAGAGGTTTTGCTCCTACTTCCCAAAACAGCTTTAGCCTGTCGTTGTTTTTGAGTTTAAAATACACCGCGTCTATATCATCTTTAGCCTCATCTATTATGATGGAGGCTTCTTCTTTTTTACCCAAGGTTTTAGCAAGATTATAAAAATTAGATGAAATTTCAATAAAATTTTGCGATGTTTCCATCACATAAACGTTAAACCCAAGGCGCATAAGTTTTTCAACGGCGGCTTTATTGTTACCTTCTTTGGTAGAAACTATAAAATCCGGCTTTAATGCGGCGATTTTTTCTAAATCAGGCTCAAGAAGAGTGCCTATAATTTCTTTTTTTGAAGTTCCCAGAGGGCAGTATATAGTAATTGCGATTATCTCTTTATCCAAACCGAGCTCATATAAGCTTTGCGTTACAGAAGGAGCAAGCGAAACTATGCGTTTATATTCTCCGAAAGCGCTGCCGAAAAACAGAAGTACTGCTATAAAGGTAAAAATAAGCTTATTTTTCATTTAAAACTCTATTCCTTTACGTGCTTTAACGCCTTTTTTGTAAGGATGTTTTATTTCCTTCATCTCTGTAACCAAATCCGCGGCTGCTATAAGCTCTTTTGGCGCTCCTCTTCCCGTTATAACCACATCGGATTTTTTGGAAAGCTTTTTAACAAGGGTGATAAACTCTTTTTTATTGATAAATTTGTCCCGAAGTGCAATATTAAACTCTTCTAAAACTACTAAATCGTATTTTTTTGATGAAGAAGCTATTTTTTTAAGCTTTTCCATAGCAGGCTTGCATTTTTCAGTTGCTTCTTTTAAAGTTACGCCTTTTATGCAGTACGGGTGTTCTTTAGCGTATGAAAAGAAATCAAGGTTTTTAAGTTTTGTTAATATCTTTTGCTCCCCGTAAAACGATTCCCCTTTGAAAAGCTGTATCAGGCAAACTTTGAAACCGTGCCCCAGTGAACGTATAATTTGCCCTATTGCGGCGGTAGTCTTACCTTTGCCGTTTCCTGTATTAACAATAATCATTTTCTGACTCCTTAAAAATAAAAAAACCGCTTTCAAAAAGAAAGCGGGCGGTAAAAAATCCTCTTTCCCTCGAAAGAACTTCTCATAGTTTATACAGTTAATAGACCGGGCTGCGGATATTTATCCGATTACCGTTGCGGGGCAGCGTCCGAATTGAGGTTAAAAAACCTCTTACGGAACTTCCTCTAACTGTTATTATGTTAAGAATCAATACGGCTTTAGTGAGTATACTAAATTTTTACTGCTTTTGCATTATTTGTTTTTATACTATAATTATCCCATGAATAAATATATATTTGGCGCCTTATTAATATCTTCAGTACTTTTAAACGCATCTGCTTATGCAGGCCTCCAAAAGCAAACTCCTTACGCGCCGCCATCCGAAAAGCAGTATTGGGAACTAAAATCCGTATTTAAAAACATTTCAGACAAGGACATTGAAAAATCAATAAGAATTTCTCAAAAACGCGAAAATATAGATTTAATTAATAATATTCTTGTATTCCTGCAGTATAAAAAACTTATCAAGCAGACGAAAAAGCTGCCGCCGATTTTTCTGGTTTACTCTGATAACGGAATTCTTACCCATAAAGGCGGAGTGTATTATGACAATAAAAATATAATTATCTTAAACGCAAATATGCTTGCAGCTAACGGGCAATACGGCAAACTTCAAAAAAACCTTCAAACTGCCGTAGATTTTGTGACAATAGCGCCCATTTTAAGCCACGAGCTTATGCACTACGAAGATTATGTAAACGCAAGCTCCATACCCAATATGGACGGTTTCGCGTTAAGCGAATGGAAAGCGTATAAACGCTCGGAAAAAACTATAGAATATTTCTTAAAAATGACTAAAGCGGAAGCTGATGAGATAATGCCCGTTGACAGATTTTATGATTTGCTGCAGCACCTTGAAGAATATATGACCGATATGCGTAAAAACTACATCAAATCGGTAGACGCGGCGGATATTTTTTTAAATAATGAAAATAAGATATGCAAGACTTTCGCAATCAACAAAGATATGTTTAAAATGATCGGTTTTTTTCCGCTGCTGCAGTTTAACGCAAAAAACGGCGGACATATAGTGCTGGTAGATTCTGACTTATTTAATATTCCTATGCCTTTAAAGTTCAGCATCAATATATTAAATGGCGAACTGAAAGTTTTAAACAGTTCCGCAGAAATTGAAGCGATTAAAACCAGAACCAAAAACATAAAAGTAATCGACAAAAACTCTTATTTAATACTCAGATAGCCGCTTACATCATTGCCAGAAAAAAAAGAGCCCCGGCATTTTATAGCCGGGGTTCTTTTTTATTTTTTATTTTTACTATATCTTTGCGAAAAACTCTTTTCCTGCTCCGCATTTAGGGCATTTTTCCGGAGGATTGTCTCCTGTATAAATATATCCGCAAACCTGGCACTTCCACTTAATGCCTTCCGTTACCTGCTTTGCGTCTATTATCGCAAATATTCTAGAACCCGGCCTGCTTTCCGGAATGCTTGCAAGCGCCTTATTTGTATCCAAAACTTCTTTTGAAACGTAAAGCGCGCAGTAGCACGAACCGTACTTCGCGACATCGCTTTCCATATATTCGCAAGGGCATATGATATCTTCGTCTTTGCCGTAAACTCCGGCTGAAAGCCTGCACGGGCAGGAAGCATATCCGTATCTGTGCAAATTCTCATAAAGGCCTTTCATCAAATCGTTAACAAAAGCTTCGTCTTTGTTAAAGAAATAACCTTTATTCGCAGCGTTTTTAACAAAAAACGCTTTTAACTCTTCAACTGATTTTATTTTATCCGTCATGCCAGCGTTTCCTGAATTTCTTCAGGTTTATAACCGACTATCGTTTTGGTTTTATTTATGACCATCGTAGGAAAGCCGCCCTGGGGGTTTACCGCTTCAATCTCTCTCATAACATTGTCCTGCTCATCGCCCGCAAGCAAATCAACGTCAATATAACTGTACTTAACTTTTAAATCCGCCAAAAGCTGTTTTGTTTTTCTGCACCAGACGCAAGTGCTTAACGCATACAACATTACGGAATTTTTTGTGTTTGAACCTTCAACGTGTTTCACAGCCATTTTAAGTCTCCTTTGCCGTTTTTTATTGGCCGCAGCCTGTGCAGCCCAGCCAGCAGTGAAGGCACAGATTTTCTCTCGGGAGCCCTATCGCTTTAACCATGTCTTCTATTGTCTGGAATTTTAGCGAGGTTACGTTTAAGTCCTTTCTTATCCACTCGATCATTTTAGCAAACTTTTCTGTTTTAGGATTCGTATATTCAGTTACGTCTTCAATATCGCTGCCTTCGATATCTTTTATCGCCCTGCGCGTTACAAGCTCGCTGTTTGTTCTTGTCGACGTGCTGTACAAACACGAAAAAAGAAGAGGAGGGCATGCGGGACGGACGTGAAGTTCTTTGGCGCCGGCTTTCCAGAATTTTTCAACTGTTACGTTTTTAAGCTGCGTTCCCCTTACGATAGAATCCTCAAGAAGAACTATCCTGTTATTTTCAATAATCTCTTTTATGGCTACAAGTTTCATTCTTGCCGTTAAATCCCTTGCTTTCTGTACAAGCGGAGTATAGCTTCTGCCGTAAGTAGGCGTATATTTTACAAGCGGCCTTCTTAAAGGAATTTTTGATTCAATCGCGTAACCTATAGCGTGCGCGATTCCTGAATCCGGAACGCCCACGACAAGGTCAGCTTTTAAATCTTTATCGTTTTTAGCAAGAAGTTTGCCGCTTTCTTCCCTTACCACTTCGGAATTAATGCCTTCGTAGTTTGAAGCGGGAAAACCGGTGTACATCCATAAAAACGCGCAAATCTGTTTTTTGCCGTTTCCCGGATTTAATATATTTATTTCGAGGGTTTTTGAGTCTATAAAAATTATTTCGCCCGGTTTTAAATCTCTTACAGGCTCAATATTCATATTCGGGAAAGATGTTGTTTCTGAACATATGGCAATGGAATCTTCAGTTTTGCCCAGCACAAGAGTTGACCTTCCAAGCCTGTCTCTTGAGGCAAAAATGCCTTCTTTGCACAAAACAAGTATCGAAACCGAACCTTTGATAAGCTTCTGCATTTTTTCGATGCCATCTTTGATATCATTGCCTTTCGTTATAAGCCTTGCGATAAGCTCCATAGTATTTGCCGGGTATTTGCTCACCTCACTGAAAGATATTCCCTCTTTAAGCATCATTGCTGCAAGTTCTTCAATATTATCTATCTTTCCGGTGCCGACTATGCAAAATTCGCCCAGTTTTGATTTCAAGTATATAGGCTGTTCATCCAAATCGCTTATCGCGCCTATGCCGTGGGTAGCGCCAATATCTTTCGCATTATCAAGAAAACGAGTACGCAGGTTTGTACTGCTAATCCTGTGTATATATCTCTTAAAATCGCTTTCAAAAACGGCGATACCGCCATACTCCGTGCCCATATGCGTATGGTAATCAGTTCCGTAAACAAGAGATTCTATACAAGGTGATTTTGAAACGATACCGAAAACTCCGCTCATTATTCCTCCAAACAAACTAAACTATAATAAATTATACTCTTTAAAACTGAAATAGCCGCTGTTAGAAACTATTATATGGTCTAAAAGCGCAACATCAACAGCGCTTAAAGCCGCTTTAACTACTTTTGTTGCGTTTATATCATCCTGTGACGGTTTTAAAGTGCCGCCGGGATGGTTATGCGCCACTATCGCGGCCGATGCTTTATATTTTAACGCCGTTTCGGCAATTTTTCTAGGCATTACCGCGGATTTATTGACGGTTCCGCTCTCAACTTCAACACAGTCTATAATTTTATTGCCCGCGTCCAGCAAAACGGCGTAAAATTTTTCTACTTTTTCCCCGCTTAAAGCCGAAATCAAATAGTTCACTACTTCTTCAGGCGAAGATAATCTTTTACTTTCTTTTATATCAAGGTAAGAATAAAGAACCGCGAATTTTCTTAAAAAGCTTATAAAAACCGCCGAATGTTCCGATATTCCGATGAAACTTTTGAGCTTTTCTTCTTCGGCGTCAAAAACCTGTTTTAAACTGCCGAATTTTTTTATCAGCTCCTTTGCCAGAATTTTCGTATCTTTTCTGGGAAGAGCGTATGTCAAAGCAAATTCAAGTATTTCATAATCGTTAAAGCTGTCAAAGCCGGAAGCTTTAAACTTTTCTTTAAGGCGTTTTCTGTGTCCCAGATAATGGGGTTTATCCTCTGTAACCATTAGTTACCGGTATCCTCAAATCCCTTATAAAACTTTTTTTGGATATCTTTGTGCCCATAGGAGCCTGCTGCCTCTTGTATTCAGTCCTATCTATCATTCTAAAAATCTTTTTTTCGTCACCGCTAATATCCATACCGCTTTTTGCATTAGGGTTAAACGTAGCGAAATATTTAACTATCATACCGTCCAAAACTTCGTAAGGCGGAAGCGAATCCGTATCCTTCTGGTTGGGCCTGAGTTCCGCTGTAGGCTCTTTTTCTAAAACGCTTTTAGGAATGCTGTCTATAAGAGAATTTCTGTATTCGCAAATTTTATAGAGAAATGTTTTTGAAAGGTCGGATATCGCGGCATACCCGCCGGCAGAATCGCCGTACAATGTGGAATATCCCGCTGCCGACTCGGATTTATTGCCCGTATTAACAAGCAAAGCGTTAAACTTATTTGAATAAGCCATTAACAGTACCGCCCTTATCCTTGACTGCATATTTTCTTCGGTTAAATCATTTTCTTTTCCGACAAATATATGAGACAGCGCGCCTTTAAAGCTGTCAAACAAATCATTGATAGGAACGGTCAACAGCCTTATGCCGTTCATTTTGCAGAGAAGTTCGGCGTCTTCTTTGGATTGGTTAGACGTATATTCCGAAGGCATAAAAATACCCGTTACGTTTTCGCTGCCTAAAGCGTCTTTTGCTATAACAGCAACAAGAGCGGAATCAACGCCGCCGGATATTCCTATAACAAACCTTGAAAAACCGTTTTTTAGAGCGTAGTCTTTAAGGCCTGACACCAAAGCGTCATAGGCCTGCAGTTCATAAGGAACTTCTTCGCAATCTACCGGCGTATGATTTGAAAAATCGGCAATAGTCATGCTTTCTTCAAAACTTTCCGCTGCGGCTATAATAATACCGTCTTCCGTAACGGCTATGCTTCTGCCGTAAGAAACCAAACCGTCCTGCGCGCCGCACATATTAACGAACACAATATTAATATTCTGTTTAGAAGCGCATTCTTTCAGTTCGTTGTGTATCTCTTCAAGCCTGCCCATATAAAAAACATCGTTTGCCGTTACGATAAGATACTTTACATTTTCATTTGACGCTTTTTGGGCGGCTTTCATAAGGTCTTCAAAACCGCTGTAAACGCACGCCGAAATACCGTCCGCAAAAGCATGCGAATCATTATTTTTAAAGTATCTTAAACCTTCAAAACTATTGTTTTTTGACGCAAAGCGGGTTATTTTTCCGGCTTTAATATAGACCACGGCGTTTTCACCTTCATAAACCGTGCCTAAAACAACCGGAACGGGACATTCTTTTGCGATAACTTCAAGTTCGCCGTCGCAAGCCGAAAGAAAATCTTTTCTTAAGTATAAATCTTTCGCAAATCCGCCGGGAACGGCAAGCTCCGGAAAAACAGCGATATCCGCGCCTTTTTCTTTTGCCTGCGCGGCAAACTGTCTTATTACTTTGGAATTGTGGCTTATATTTCCGGTTATCGTATTAATCTGGCAGATTGCGATTTTCATTAAAACTGTACCTTTTCCCTGAGTTGTTTTTTGCCTGAGACAAACTTTTTTTCTTCAAGCATCTTTTCTTTTGCCCGTTTTGAACGCCTTCTTTTCTGCCTTCTTATTTTTTCTATTTCCTGCTGCTTTTTAGACTTTTTGCCTAATATGCTTTCTTCTATCTTTTCAGCCAATACGCGGCGCGCCAAAAACCTGTTTAAAGCCTGGGTGCGCTCCTTGCTGTATTTAACTTCAGTGCCGGTCGGAATATGCTTTAAGTAAACAGCGGTCGAAACTTTATTTACGTTTTGTCCGCCTTTGCCGGAAGAGCGTATAAATTTTTCTTCTATGTCTGACTCATTTATGCCGTATTTTTCAAATTTTCCGTAGAGTTTTTTAAGTTTTGACTGGCTGACGCCGAAATCTGTCATATTATTCTTTCCGTTTTAAGCTTTTTAGCCAAATCTTTAGAAGAAGTAAATCTGTGCGCCTTAAGCCCGTTATTTTCCGCGGCTTTAACGTTTGCTTCTATGTCATCAATAAAGAATATTTCTTCCGGTAAAACTTTGTAATATTCTATCACTTTCCTGAAGATTTCGTCATCTGGTTTTCTCATTTTCATTTCGTAAGAAAGAAAAATTTTGCCAAAATGGCTAAAAATCTGCGGATATTTGTTTTTCAGATACTCAAAATGCAGCTCGTTTGTATTTGAAAGTATTGCCAAATGGTATTTTTTTAAAAGACCAGGAAATAAACTTATCGTTTCAGACAACGGCTCGAATATATTGTTCCAAATGGCGCAAAACTCATTATAACTTCCAGAATAATGAGTATGGCCTGATAAACTTTCATAAAATTCTAAAGATGAGATTGTACCTTTTTCGTAGGAAGCGGCAAGATCAGAGTATTCAAGTATCAGTTTTTTAAAGTCTGCAGCTTTATGAACAGGCGTCTTTTTTGCGTAATTTACTATAAATTTCAATAAATCGAAATCAAAAATAACTTTTCCCAGATCGAAAACTACAACTTTAGTTGACATTACAATGCCTGCTTATAAAAATTTCAGCCTTTCAAAGCTCCGGCAGCAATGCCTTTAACTATATGCTTTTGCATAAGCAGATAAATAATAACAATAGGTATTGTGGCTATTGTGAGACCTGCCATAAGCAGCGGATAGTCTGTAATAAATGTTCCCTGAAAAACCATCAAACCTCTTTGTATAGGCATCTTTGCTTTATCCTGAAGGACAACCAAAGCCAAAAGGAATTCATTCCAAATTGTGAGCGAGTTCATAATTACAAGCGTCGCAACCGCAGGCTTTGCCAAAGGCAGCGCTATTCTCCAATATATGCCAAAACGGGAACAGCCGTCAATCAAAGCGGCTTCTTCAAGCTCTTTCGGAAGGTCGTCAAAAAACCCTTTAAGCAAAAATATCGCAAACGCAAGGCCGTTGCTTATGTAGCACAGCAGAAGCCCGAGCCTTGTATCTATAAGGCCGAGGCTTTTTAAAAGCAAATAAAGCGGCACGAAAACGCCAGGAATCGGTATCAAAAGCGTTGCTATTAAAAGGTAGAAAAATACGTTTTTACCCCAAAACTCTAAACGGGCAAAAGCATAAGCGGCTAGAGAAGCTACAAAAATTATAAAAAACACTCCGACTACGGTATAGAAAACGCTGTTTAAAAAATAAGTTCCGAAATCAGCTTTTATAAACGCTGTTACATAATTTCCCCAATTCCATGTTTCAGGCAGAAGCGTCATTTTTGAGAAAATCTGCTCCTGGGTTTTCAAGGAAGATGAAATCATCCAAAAAACAGGGAATATACAAACAATGGATACCGATATCAATATTATATGGGTAACGGTATCTACCAGCGTTTTTTTAACTTTGAAAATGTTCATTTTCCGGTCCTATTTATTGTTGTAGTTTAATTTTTTTGACGCATATATCTGGGTAAACGACACGATTAAAAGCACCGCGCCGAAAATTACGGCCATAGCGGTAGAATATCCGAATTCGCCGTTACTCATGTATTCGTAAATTTTAGTTATCGGCACATGCGTATGCCCTGCAGGGCCGCCCCTTGTCATCGAGTAAATCAAATCGAAAATCTGCATAGAACCTAAAATCGTCAGTATCGTAACTATCGTAAATATAGGAATTAATAAAGGAAAGGTGATATTTTTAAACTGCTGCCATGCGTCGGCGCCGTCAACTTCAGCCGCTTCGTACAGTTCGATAGGAATTGTCTGCAATCCCGCCAAAAGAATTATAAAGCCGTAACCAAAGCCTTTCCACATATGCACGACCGCAACTGAAGACAATGCTGTTTTAACCTCAGAAAGCCACGCAAAATCCTGAAACTGCGTAAAACCAAGGCTTACAAGCCAGTGGTTTAGTATGCCGAAATTTCCGTCAAAAACGAATTTCCAGACCAAACCTACGACAACGCCTGACAAAACAGGAGGCAGGAAAAATATAGTTCTGTATATATTTTCGCCTCTGATATTTCTGCTTACAAGCAATGCCAAAAGCAGTGCAAGCCCGTTCTGAAGCGTTAAAGAAAGGATAGTAACGTATCCTGCGTTTAACATCGACTTCCAGAAAGCCGGATTATTAAAAAGAATATGCTTATACTGCGCTAAACCTACAAAAAGCATATCTTTATCTATGCCATTCCACTCATAAACGCTCAACTGGAACGTTCTTAGTATCGGAAATAAGCTGAATACCAGAAATAAAGCAAGCGCCGGTATTATAAAACAGAAGTTTTGTGCTTTTTCTTTTGGCGTTATTTTCATTGTGCTATTTTCCCGCCTTCATCTGCCTTTCTTTTTCAGCCTGAACTTCCTTAGCCGCTGCTTCAGGAGTCCTTTCGCCGATTATAACAGACTGAAGGTTGATATTTATAAAGTTTGTAACCTGCCACGTTTCTATTTTAGGCAGCGATTCAAAAGTATTTTTTATGTTTTCTGAAAATATTTTAAGTACCGGAGGCAGATCGTTTGCCGCATTTTTATTTGAAGGAATATTAAGCGTTTCTTCAGCAAGGAAAACCTGCGGTTTAACCTGTGTCATCCATTTTAAGAAGTCGATTGCTTTCTGTTTGTTAGGAGACGATGCGTTTACGAATAACGATGAGCCTTCCCCTCCGAACATAAGCATAGGGAATTTGGCTTCGGGAAGAGACGGAGGCGGAATTACGCCGTAGTTAAGGTTAGGATTCATTGAATAGTATACGTTTACGCCCCATGAACCGTTAAAAGCCATTGCGGCTTTGCCGGTAGCGAAGCTTCTTTCCGCGTCTTTATTAACCATTGTAACTATTCCGGACGCGAAAAGCTTATTATCTTTCATTTCTTCAAAAAGCCTGAATATTCTTACCCATCTCGGGTCTGTATAAGGTATTTCACCTTCCAATGTCTGTAAAACACCGTCTCTGCCAAACAAATTCCACTGGTAAGACTGCGCGAAAGCGCCTATAAGCCACCCTTCGCCAAAACCGCTGGTGAAAGGCTGAATGTTCGCTTCTCTGAGTTTTTTGCCTGCTTCAATAAATTCTGGCCATGTTGCTGGAGGATTTTCCGGGTCTAACCCGGCTTGCGTAAATAAATCTTTGTTGTAGTATATCATCAGTGAATTAACATCAAGAGGAACAGCGTAGATACCGGGCTGAACGTCCCATTCATTGCCAGCTTCAAAAGTGTTCTGGGTTAAAGCTTTTTCAAAAAATGTTTCTTTCCAGCCGTCTTTGTTCATGTCTTCGGTCAAATCCGCGATAAAACCGGCTTTTATATAAGAAGCTACTTCCTTTTTATCCGCTATCGGGTTAAAAACGTCCGGAAGGAGATTTGCAGTTGCCGCTGCTGAAATTTTGCTTTTGTAAACATCGGTGGGCGCGTAAGTCTCAAACGCTACTTTTACGCCTGTTTCTTCAAGATACTGCAATGCGAGTTTTTCGAATGCGTCCTGCCTGTCTGTCATCCAGTGCCAAATAACAACATCGGCTTTGGGTTTGGCTTCTTTGTGCCCGCCGCATCCTGTAGACCCTATCATGAGCGCAAAACAAAGCTGTAACATTATAAATATCTTAATTTTCGACATTTTACTTCCCCCTGGTGCTTTTTAAAATTTGATTGTTATTTCAAGAAGAATGTTATGAGTGTACCATATTTTGGCAGTTCTAGTCAATAAAAACAGCGCCTTGCTTTACCACTTAAGGACAGGCTTTCTTGCCGCTTCAACTTCGTTCAATCTTCTGACCGGAGTGTTGACAGGGGCGTCTTTGACTTTTTGGGGCTCATTTACTGATTCTTCTAAAATTATCTTATTTAAAGTTTCTATAAATTTGTCTAAAGTTTCTTTTGATTCGGTTTCGGTCGGCTCTATCATAATAGCTTCTTCCACTATAAGAGGAAAATATACGGTAGGCGCGTAATAGCCGAAATCCAACAGCCTTTTGGCTACATCCAAAGTCCTTACCCCGTTTTGGAGCGCTGCTTTAGGAGAAAGCACAAATTCATGCATACATCTGTCGCCTGCCGGTACATTAATCTTTTCTTTAAATCTTGAAAGCATATAATTCGCGTTTAAAACCGCTTGTACGGAAGCGTTTTTTAAACCTTTTGCGCCTAATGCTTTTATATATACATACGCCTTAAGCAAAACGGGGAAGTTTCCCAAAAAAGCCTTCATTTTTCCTATACTTTTTGCTTTTTTGTAATTTAAAACATATTTAGAATTTTTAACTTCAATCCTGGGAACCGGCAAAAACGGTTCTAAAAATGCTTTTACGCCTATAGGTCCGGAACCGGGGCCGCCGCCGCCGTGCGGCGTTGAAAATGTTTTATGTAAATTTATGTGCATTATGTCAAACCCCATATCACCCGGGCGTACAATGCCCATAACCGCGTTAAGATTCGCTCCGTCATAATAAAGAAGCGTACCGTTTTCATGCGCTATTTTTGATATTTCAGGGATGTTTTTTTCAAACACGCCTAAAGTGTTAGGCACGGTAAGCATTACAGCCGCAACTTCGGGTGTTAACAATTCTTTAAGTTTATCGGGAGAAATACTGCCGTCCGCTTCTGACTTGAGCGGAACAGTTTCAAAACCCGCAAACGCCGCGGAAGCAGGATTTGTGCCGTGGGCAGAATCGGGAACTATTATCTTATTTCGTTTTTGTTTTACAGATTTAAAATATTTTGCGATTATCAAAAGCGCCGCGAACTCCCCGTGCGCTCCTGCCGCCTGCTGCAATGAAAAGTAATCCATACCCGAAACTTCGCATAAATCTTTTTCTAGGTTATGCATAACTTCAAGTATTCCCTGCATGCTTTCCTGCGGCTGGTAAGGGTGTATTTCGTTAAAAGCGCTAAAAGCGGCAATTTTTTCATTTATTAAAGGATTATATTTCATTGTACAGGAACCGAGCGGGTAAAAAGTAGTGCTTAAAGCGTAATTCAAACGCGAAAGGTTTGTAAAATGCCTGAGCAAATCGTTTTCCGCAATATTTGGAAGATTTAGATCCGAATTTCTTTTTAAGTTTTCGGGAATCACGCAGTCGCTTTCGACATCACAATTTATATTGTATGCCGGGCTGCAATCCGATGAAATTTCATTAAGAAGTTTTTCCATTGTATTTTCCGTTATTTTTATAAAACTAAACTTTGGCTAACAGTTCGACAAGCTTATCTGTCTCTTCTTTGGTTCTCTTTTCGGTTACGCAAAACAAAAGGCAGTTTTTAAACTGCTCTGCGCTTCCTGAAATATCCAAAGGCCCTAAAATATTATTCTTAAGCAGAACTTTGTTTATTTTTTTGATATCCTTCTGCGTTTCAATTACAAATTCATTGAAAAATAAAGCATTTTCAAACTTTGCTTTAAAGCCTTCAAGACCTTTGATTTTGTTAAAAGCGTACCTGGCTTTAGAGATATTTGTTTCGGCAAGCTTCTTCAAACCGCTGTTTCCCCATCCCGAAAGATATACGCATGCCGCCAATGCGTTTAGCGAAGCGTTGGTACATATATTAGATGTGGCTTTTTCCCTTCTTATGTGCTGCTCTCTGGACTGTAAAGTTAAAACAAAGCCTCTTTGTCCGTTTTTATCGGTCGTTTGCCCTACGATTCTGCCGGGCATTTTCCATTCAAGGGCTTTTTTTACCGCCATAAAGCCGAAAGTTGCCCCACCCGCGCTCATTGAAATGCCCAAAGGCTGCCCTTCGCCTACAGCGATATCCGCTCCGTATTCTCCGGGAGCCTGAAAAACTGCAAGAAATAAAGGGTTGGACACGGCTATAAAAAGCGCTTCCTTTTCTTTAGTGAGCGAGCAAAGCGGTTTCATATCTTCAATTACGCCGAAAAAGTTTGGCGACTGTATCATAACAGCCGCTGTTTCCGCGTCTATCGCGGCGTCAAGCGTGCCTTTTTCTACCGTGCCGTTTGATGATAACGGCAGTATGGAAATTTTAGCCTGTGAGTTTACCAAATATGTTTTTATGGTTTGTATGTATTCCGGATGAAGAGCGGAAGAAATGAGAATTTTGCTTTTGCCGGTTGCCCTTAAAGCTAGCAAAGCCGCTTCCGCCGCCGCGGTCGCGCCGTCATAAAGCGAAGCGTTTGAGGTATCAAGCCCCGTAAGCGCGCATATCATACTCTGGTATTCAAAAATCGCCTGCAAAGTTCCCTGGCTTGCTTCTGCCTGATAAGGCGTGTACGCCGTCCAAAACTCGGAACGGCCCGTAACTTCCCCTACCAGCGAAGGAATGTAGTGATCATAAATTCCCGCGCCGCGGAAAGACGTTAAAACTTTATTTTTGGAAGATGTGTTTTTAAATAGGTTAAGAAGTTCCTGCTCACTTAAATCTCCGGATATGTTTAAATCTTTGGCTCTCAATTCTTTAGGTATGGCGTCAAAAAGCCCTTCGGCGTCTTTGACTGCCAAAGCTTCAAGCATTTTTTGTTTATCTTGTTTATTTTGAGGTGTATAATCCATTGTTTTATCTAAACTTATATTGTTTTTTTATAGTCTTCATCACTTAATAAATCGGACAATTCGCCGGAATCGGCAAATTCTACGGTAAAAAGAAAACCTTTGCCGTAAGGGTCCTGGTTTACAAGCTCGGGACTGCCCAAAACTTCTTCATTTATCTCAACAACTTTCCCGCTTACGGGAGAATATATGTCAAATGCCGATTTTACGGATTCAATAACAGCAGTCGGCTGCATTTTTTTTACGGTTTTTGCGTTTGCGGGAAGTTCTACGTGGACTACATCGGTTATTTCGTGCTGGGCATAATCTGTAATGCCTACTTTTGCTTTATTTCCTTCTACTAAAACCCACTCGTGCGTCTTTGTGTACTTAAGATTATTGGGAATGTTCATTTTAAGCCCCTAAAATTTTTAATAGACTTGAGTATTTTAGCATAAATGCCAATTTATGCCAATGATTTATTAGTTGCCAGCCTATTAAATCTGTGAATATAAACTGACCATTTCAATGGCGCTCACCGCCGCGTCAGAACCTTTATTGCCGGCTTTTGTACCAGCCCTTTCAACTGCCTGTTCTATTGTATCGGTAGTCAAAACGCCGAAAATAACCGGAATTTTTCCGTCCATGCCTGCCGAAGCAACGCCTTTTGAAACTTCGGCGGAAACATAATCAAAATGCGGAGTCGCGCCTCTTATAACGCAGCCCAGGCATATTATGCCGTCAACTTTGCCCGCTTCAGCGATTTTTTTTGCGACAGCCGGTATTTCAAAAGCGCCCGGAACCCATGCCAAAGAAATATCTTCATCTTTTGCGCCATGCCTTTTAAGCATATCTTCCGCGCCGGATATAAGCTTATTTGTTATAAACTCGTTAAATCTTGAAGCCACTATCGCAAACTTTTTTCCTTCCGCTTTCAACTGCCCGTTAATAATTTTCATTTTTATCTCCTGTTTTTCAATATCTTCGATCTTAACTATCAACTATTCAAACTGCTTTTAATATATGCCCCATCTTATCTTTCTTTGTTTTCAAATATCTTTTATTGGATTTCGTAGGGTTAATTTCAACCGGCACCCTTTTTGCAATATTGAGCCCGTAACCTTCAAGGCCTACTATTTTTCTGGGATTATTTGTCATCAGGCGTATGCTTTTCATACCGAGCTCCGAAAGAATCTGCGCGCCGATGCCGTAATCTCTCAAATCCGGCGCGAAGCCTAGTGCTACGTTTGCTTCAACCGTATCCATACCGTGTTCCTGAAGGTGATACGCTTTCAGTTTGTTTGCAAGTCCGATTCCCCTGCCTTCCTGATGCATATACAAAACTACGCCTCTGCCTGCTTTTTCTATGGCTTTAAGGGCGGTTTCAAGCTGGTCGCCGCAATCGCATCTTAAAGAATGAAAAATATCTCCCGTTTCGCACGAAGAGTGAACCCTCACTAAAACATCTTTTTTGCCTTTGACGTCACCTTTAATTATTGCAAGATGAGTGTCTTTTGTAACAGTATCTTCAAAAAGCGTTAGCTGAAAATCGCCGTGCTTTGTGGGAAGCTCAACACTCACGATTTCTTTTATAAGTTTTTCAGTCTGGCGGCGGTAGTTTATTAATTCTTCAATAGTTACTATTTTCAATTTGTGCTTTTTTGCAAATTTTATAAGATCCGGCATCCTTGCCATGGTGCCGTCTTCGTTCATAATTTCGCATATTACGCCGGCTGGGTAAATGCCGGACAGCTCCATCAAATCCACGGCTGCTTCCGTATGGCCTGTCCTGACTAAAACGCCGCCTTCTTTATACCTTAATGGAAATATATGCCCGGGTCTGGCAAAATCTTCCGCTTTTGCTTTAGGGTCTATAAGTTTTTTTACGGTCATAGCCCTGTCATAAGCGGATATGCCTGTAGTGGTGCCAATGCGGTAATCCACCGAAACCGTAAAAGAACAACCTTTTTTTTCGGTAGGTTTTTCAACCATGTTTTCTATTTCAAGTTGCTCAAGTCTTTCATTTTTCATAGGCACACAAATAAGCCCTCTTGCGTACTTTGTCATAAAGTTAATCATATCAGGCGTTGTTTTTTCGGCGGCGCAAACCAAATCGCCTTCATTTTCCCTTCCCGGATCATCAACGACTATAACCATCTTTCCGGTTTTAATGTCTTTAACCGCGCTTTCTACAGACGTAAAAACTTTCTTTTCTTTTTTCATTTCAAATAAACCCGTTTCCTTTAAGCATATCTAATGTTATTGCGTTATCTTTTTTACCCGTAAATTTTTCAACGTACTTGCCGAGAATATCAGTTTCAATATTAACCTCATCGCCTGCTTTTTTAAATTTAAGTATTGTGTTGTTAATAGTTTCAGGTATTATAAAAACGTCAAAACCGTCATTAAAAACATCGGCTATAGTCAAACTTATCCCGTCAATTGCAACGGAGCCTTTATTTACGCAATAATGCAGTATTTCTTTAGCGCAAAAAAAAGATATATGAAAAAAACTGCCTTTCTTTTCTATTTTTTTGATTTTTGCGATCCCGTCAACGTGACCGCTGACAATATGCCCGCCAAGCCTTGAAGAAAGCTGCAAAGCCCTTTCTAAATTCACTTTAGAACCGGATTTAAGCGATGACAAAGTAGTAACCTTATCAGTCTGAGGGCTGTAATCCGCCGTAAAACCTCCGCCGTCCAGCGAAACTGCGGTTAAACATACGCCGTTAACGGCAATGCTGTCTCCGATTTTAATATCCTTAAGACTTGTTTCAATAGAAAGCTTTGAGCTGTCTATTTTTTTTATAGTACCGATATCTTCAATTAACCCTGTAAACATTATTTTTCCCTGTTTTTACCTTATTTTACCCGTAACCAGCAAATCAGCGCCTATTTTTTTAACTTTCATATCTTTAACTTTTAAAGCGTCCGAAATTTTTTCAACTCCTTTTCCGCCTACAACTGACACTGCATTGCTGCCGCCGATTATTTTAGGGGCTATGAACACACATATATCATCCACAACTCCGGAAAACAAAGCGGAAGAAATAACATTCCCGCCGCCTTCTATTAATATCTTTTTCAATGACAGGTCATCTAACTTACCGATAATAACTTTAAAATCTTTTTTTGCTTTTGCAATATTAACAGGCGCAAGAACAACGTATTCCTTTTTAAAATGTTTCGGAATTGCAGTTTTTTCATCATATATAACAACCGTAGGAACAAAGCCGTCAAGCAGATGCGCTTTAGGCGGAAGTTTCAACTTGGAATCGATAACAATCCGGACGGGGTTTTTACCTTTAGCGTGCGCCGTGAGATAAGGATTATCTTTCAAAGCGGTATTAGCGCCTACAAGAACCGCGTCATAGCGGCTTCTTAAAGCATGCGTAAAACTTCTTGATTTTTCAGATGTTATCCATTTTGAATCATATTTGGAAGTAGCTATTTTCCCGTCTAAAGTCATAGCGGCTTTGACGGTTACCTGCGGTTTGGTTTTAAGGTGGCGTAAATAATCTTTTATAAGATACTGCGCTTCTTTTTTTAAAATGCCGTAATGAACTGCAACTCCGTTTTTTTCTAAAACTTCCCTGCTTTTTGATACCCCGGGGTCTTTTGCCGCAACAAAAACCCTTTTTATTCCGGCTTCAATAATCGCTTTTGTGCACGGCGGGCGTTTCCCGTGGCTGTTACATGGTTCAAGCGTTACGTATAAATCCGCCCCGCGGGCTTTTCTTCCAGCATCTTCCAAAGCGTCCGCTTCGGCGTGCTTTGCGCCAAAAAATTTATGCCAGCCTCTTCCTGCAATCTTATCGTTTTTAACTATAACGCATCCGACCATCGGGTTAGGATAAACTCTGCCTTCTCCGTTTTTGGCCAGCGCTATCGCGGTTTTCATATATTTTTTGTTCATAAATAAAAAAACCCTGAAGTTAAATAATAACTTCGGGGCCAAAAATAAAACTATTTTATCTCTTCTTCCATCCGGACTTTACCGTCGGCATCCGATTCTCACGGATTCAGTCAGCCGTATACTAGCTGAGTCGCAGGCTTTGAGAACTTTATTCTCTTCACTGCCGGTAAGGACTGAGGGCCAAGACCTTCTTATCTAAACCCTTTCACCTTCCCCGAAGACTGATTATATTAGAGCACTTTTCCCTGTTATTGTCAAGGCTTTTACTTAAACAGCTTATAATTGACGTTCTTTTTATCAAAGCCAAGCGGATCAAAAGCAGATAAAGCTATCATATACCAGCCTGTTGAAGATGCCGATGAAACCCACTGCCCTTTTCTTCCTCTGGGTATTTCCCACTCATAATAAAAAGTCGTTATTATCTCTTTTTCACCGGGTTTTTTTGAAGTGTACGACAAGGCACCGTCAATCATATTGCATAAATCCGAAGCTTTTTTCATTTCGTGCAAAAAATATGCGGATTTTTGCCTAAAGTAATCCGCGCGCTTAACATAATTATTTTCCTGCGCGAATTTTGTCATCACCTGCATTGCGACTATATGGAATCCCGTACCTTCAAACCATACCATCTGATAGTCTTTACGCCTTCCGGCTTTATTGGTAAAATCGTAGCCTTTTATTATTACTTCGCCTTCCATTTTATCTTCAACAAGATACTGGTCGTCGGCAAACTGCATTAAATGATACGGGTCAACGCCCATTTCCGTAAGGCGTTTAGGAGTTAACGCCGGTATTGTCCAGGAAACCGTATCCAAAGCGTCAACCTTATCAACGCCGTTTTCATTCGCGCCCATATTAAATGTTTTTTTATCTTTGTCATAAACAACTTCCATCATCCATCTTTCGATAGCAAACATCTCTTTTTTTATATCCGCCGCGGAGTACTCTTTTTCTTCAAATATTTGTTTTACGGACGGATTTTTAAGTTCATAGATCTCATTTAACATTTTAAGTAATGCGTAGTGGTCTACTATGTTTTCGGTAGAATAAACTTTTGACCAGTCCGGCCCCCAGCCAAAACCCATCGAAACCGCGCCTCTTTGCCCGCCTTTTAAAGTATCATGAGGCAAAGCCTCTACCCATTTGCATATATCTATCACAAAAGGCAGAAATTCAAGTTTTCCCGTGAGTGCGGTATATTGAAGCGCCGCAACGGCAACCCAGATAGTCGGCCCGACATGCATTCTGTCGCCGTCTATGCCTATCGAAAGCCCCCACTTAGTCATCTCTTTGTCGGTTTTATAGCTGTTGAAAAGTCCGTAATTATCATTTTTTATGCAGTAAAATTCTTTCTTATACACCCTTAAAATATCGGATGCTTTTTTTGGCTGGTCACAAACTAAATAAGCAAGCGCGGCTATCGCGCCGTCATAAGTAAAAGACTGAGCGTCAAGCGCGCCGCCGCGACCGTATATAAAAGCCCTGTTAAAAATATCATAGCTGTATATAGACGTGCCCCTGAAGCTTTCCACCAGCCCGTTAACGCCTGAAGTCTGCCTGTCAAAAAATGCGGCAACGTTAACCTGGGTTTTGTAATAATCTTTGTTTGCGTCCTGCGAAAGGAACTGCTCGCGGTACTTTTTATTGACGACATCTCCTGCGTAAGCGGAAGAGATCAAAAAGGGCAGAATTAGTGTTGTAAGCGCGTATTTTAAATTTATTTTCATACTGTAATCTTCTCGTTAGTTGCCAAATTTTTACAAACAGTATTTTAAAAACTTATTGAAAATACATCAGAAGTATACCATATAATAAATTTTTTGAAAAGTATAAATTTTCAAAAATTATTTTTATTTTTTTCACAATTTCCTAGATAAAAAATAAAAAAAAGCGGCATGGCAATAGCCATGCCGCTTTTGCGTAATCTTATTTTTAATTTTCTGTTTCAAAGTAAATATAGTCAATTTGTATTGAAGCGTTTCCACCTGTTATGGAGCGTTTAAAAACAAAATTAATCGGCGTATTGACACTATATCTGATAATAGGCCTTATATCTATCGTTTTTTCTTCCCAACTGGAAGAAGCAGTATAATCAGTATAATTAGCGGCATCCGGGAATTCAACTCTGAAGCGTTCTCCGCCGTTTACTCCTCTAACCGAGAATTTGAGCTTTGTGTATTCCGTTAAATCCTGCGCAGTGCTAAACTTAAAGGCAAGCCCGGCGTAAGGGTCATCGCCTAAAGTCCCCTGAATATAATTTAACTGATGTGCAACACGGGGATCTGCTGGACAGCCGGACACGTCAGCAATTGTAAATGATGAACTGTTGATATTATTAGGAAACCATTGCCAGTCGCCATATATAGTGTATTGAGAGTTTATATTAGGCCCAAGCCCTGCATCGCTGTAGACAAAACGCTTAACAGTTTCAGTGCTTCCTACCAAAATAGTTACGCTCCGGTCTAAACCAAGCGCGCTGGCTTTAACAACGACACTGCCGGGATTATTGCTGTTATTGGCGGTAAAAGTAACATTTGCGCCTGTCGTTGCTGATAAAGTACCCAAATTTGCGGGTGAGCATGACCAAGTAATTTCAGGCTGGTCTGCCACGGGTACGCCGCCCGCTCTAGCAACCGCCGTAAGATTTGACTCGGCACCGTATTGTAATGATGTTTTTGAAGCGGTAACATATATTTCGTCAACTGTCGCAGTACCTACGGAAAAATTCGCGGTTTTTTTGATGCCTCCGCAGTCAACCGTAATGACGCCTTGTCCGGTTACTGGAGCCGCCGCCGCCGTAAAAGTTACTGTCTTTGAAGTATTAGATGATAAATTCCCTAAAGAATTATCGCTTAAACTCCATATTACGTCAACATCCTGGGCTTCGCCTTTGGCATTAACTAAAATAGCGCTGATTTGTACGCTCGCCTCATTTGCAACCTGCCCGATTTTAGGAGGTTCAATTTTTACGGTAAGAGTATTCTGGTCAAGTTTGCCTTTTTTTTCGGGCGCGCACGCCACAGCTATGCACAACCCTATTAAAAGCGCAGATGATAATAAAACTGCTTTCTTCATACTCTCTCCTGTTATCAAACCCGTGAAGCAAAATTTATTCGTAAACTATATCGTCAAGATAAATAACCGCTCCATTGGGGTTATTCATCTTTGTTATCGTGGCGCAGAAACCGCCGATTATATTTGTTAAATCGGCATCTTCGATATATATAATGTACTGCTGCCATTCCTGCGAAAGCTCTACCGGACCTATCGCTCTGGAATCTGAGTCTTCGCTGGCTTTACCCTGTATTCCGCCCATTATAAAATTATTTATTATCTCCCCGCCTTCTTCGCCTCTTGCCCAGAAAGAAATCCTTTCCGCGCCGGTGAGATTAAAACCGTAACCTTTATCTCCCCAGTTATTTGCCGGCTCTGTCCAGTACAAACCTGCCCAGCCTATACCCGCAGTAGGTGCATACGTTACTTTTATGCAAGATTTACCCGAATGGGGATTTGTCTGGCAGCCCTGGTCTATGGAAATTGAACGTATATCCCCCATCAAACCGTAAGGGGAATAATGGTTGTCTTTGCTGCCGACTTCAGTGTAAATATAAAATGGTTTAAAACCCGATTTATTTGTATATGACGGCGCTTTTGTAACAGCTTTAGGCTTTTGCACCGCAGGTTTTGGAAGCTCAATTTTAGAGGTTGCTTTTTTAGGCGCCGTAACTTTAGGTTTCGGCTCTTCTTTCTTTTCTTCAACAACAACCGCTACAACTGTGCCGCTGTCAGCGTCCACTTCAGTCATTAAAACTTCCTGCTGATAAACCGGCTGTTCCTGGTCGTGCGACATCGGATGCGGTAAAACCCCGCAGGATTTTAACAACAATAAAATTATGATAACTATTAATAAAATGGAAAGTATTATAGTTATCCTTTTGTTATCCATCTTTTTGCTCCCTCAATAATAATTATACAGAGCGGATTTATATTGCGATTTTCTTGCTGTAGCTTAAGTACAATCCGTCATTTTTTTGATCGTAGAAAAATTGAACCGAAGATGTTTTTGGGTAAGAGTTTTGGCTCTTACACGTAAAATACGCGTCTATTACGCCATACAGCCATGTTCCGATTGCAACAAAAGTAAAAACCTGCGATGTAGTGCGGTTAGATTCATAATCGTTGTAATAATCCCCGTTAATCAAACCCTGATCTTGGTATTTTTCATACTTTTTTTCAGATTCGCTGTTAAAATAAAAAGCTCCCGCAACAGACACGGCAAAAACGCCAAATGTTATCCAGCCTTTTGTCGGCTGTTCGTTCCAACCTTGTCCCCATCCGGGCATCAAAGCCGAACGGACCGCGGCGTTAAACGGCTTTCTTGCTGAAAAATCAAGCGAAATCTGTTCCGCGTATGCGGAAGAATTAATAAAAAGTGCTGCAATGATTAAAATAAATAGTATTTTTTTCATTGTGTAAACCTTACATCATCTATATACACCGTTCCGCCGTTACTTTGGTTCGGATCGTTTGTATTTTTTAATATAACCCTGAACATATCCTTAACAGCTGAAAGTTGTTTTAAAGTTACCTCATATTCCTGCCAGGAATTGCTTACTACTCCTTCCCATACTCCAGGAGTTCCACCGGCATCATATTCGGTAGCGCCTTCCGTTTCAACTCTTAAAACAACTCCGGAATTTAAACTTCCTTTTGCCCAAAATTTAAGTTTTCTATAATTTCCGGGAGAAATATCTATGCCTGCAACAGGGTTTGCAGACTGTAAGCCAAAACCAACATAGCCGACCTGGTTAAACGCCTGACCGTCATAAGCGTCGCTTGGGCTGCCGTCCCAGCTTATTAAAATGCATCTTCTGCCGGTATGCGCCGTTTTGTCATACTCCAATGTAAGCTGGCTTGGTCTTGTCGCCCAATAATCCGTATATGTAGGAAAATCAAAAGAACCTCGTGTTTTAACATCATCGTCATACAAAACCCATTCTTTAGCCCAAGTAGTAGAGTTATTTACGTCCGGATAAATCAGAGCTCCTATGGGGTTGCTGTCACAACCCGCAAACGTAAACAGCACAGGGATAATAAAAAGTATTATTTTTTTCATTTATTCATCTCATATCTTACTTCATCTATGTAAAATGTACAGCCGTTCGGATTATCCTTTTTATTAACTACGAACGCAAAACCACCCGAAATATAAGACATATCTTTTTTCTTTAAATCTATCCAGTAAAGCTTCCATTCTTTTGTAAGTTTGACATTTTTCATAACAGACACCGAAGAATCCGGAAATTCCCCTGTTTGCCCGCCGATTTTTATTTCAGCAAGAGTTTCATTTCCCGTTTCGCCTTTCATCCAGAAAGTTAAATATGTGGCTTTGCTGAGATTATAACCGCCCTGTTTATCTCCCCAGTTGTTTGCCGGCTGCTGCCAGTAAACGCCAGACCACTTATTAGTGCCTCTGGGGGTATATGTAACTTTTATGCAGGTTTTTCCCGCGTAAACGCCTTTTCTGCAAGCCTGGTCAAAAGCCAAATCCCTGCTGTCACCCATCCATCCTGAAGGATAAAAGTGGTTTAAAACCGATTTATAATCCGCGTAAATATAAAACGCCAGATGGGCGCGTTCCTGCGCGGTGAGCTCTTGCGCGGCAGAACTGTCGGACTTATTTTTACCGGCGCTTGTTGAAGCGCAGGCACAAATAAAGCCGAATGATAATGCTAAAAACAATGTAAACAGTTTATTAATTTTCATTTTTTTATCCTGCCGCAGGGCGGAATTTTATCCCGCCCTGCAGACATTATATAATTATTCGTAAATTACGTCGTCAAGATAAATAACAAATCCGCTAGGATTGTCATCTTTTGACGCTGCCCAGCAGAAACCGCCGATTATGTGCGTAAGATCTTTATCTTTAAGATCTATTGTATATTTCTGCCATTCTTTTTTAAGTTCGATAGGTCCTACTGAAGCTGAATCTGAATCCGGGAATTCGCCGGTAATTCCGCCCATTTTAAATTCGGCTATTTTTTCTCCGCCGTTAGCTCCGCGTGCCCAGAAAGTAAGTTTTGTTGCACCTGTTAAATCATAGCCGCCTTTCTTTTCTCCCCAGTTGTTTGCCGGCTGCTGCCAGTAAATCCCTGTCCAGCCTGCGCCCTGAGTCATTTTCGCGCTGTAGGTAATCTTTATGCAAGTATTGCCGCTTCTGGGTTTTTCAGTGCTTGCAAGATTGATTTTAATGTCGCCGTAATCGCCCATCCACCCTGAAGGTGCAAAATGGTTTTCCTTCGAATTGTTTTCGACATAAACCGCAAAAGGCTTAAATGCCGGAGTTTTGCTCTGGGCAAATGCTATTGCCGAAATACCTGCCACGAAAACTGCCGCTACTAACAAACTGACTACTTTTTTCATAACTCCCCCTTATTGTTTTACCTGCTCGTGATGCTCATACATAGTATTGCTTCCGTCATCTTTAAGCACTATTATTTCTACTCTTCTGTTCTGTTCTCTGCCTTTTACCGTATTGTTATCGGCAATTGGTTTAAGTTTACCGTGACCGACAATCTTTATCCTGTTTTCCTCAATACCTTCTTTTGTAAGGAATTTTTTAACGGCATTAGCACGATTTTCGGAAAGCTGCTGGTTATACGCGACTTTACCTACCCAGTCAGTATGGCCTTCAATTAATATATAGTTATCGGGGTATGTTTTAAGAAGTCCGGAAACCTCTTTAAGCGTTTTTACGGCACCAGGTTTAAGGTCATATTTTGCCGTATCAAACAACACTTTCGCGCCAAGAGATATTACAAGCCCTCTTTCGGTTTCCTGTATGTCTGTGTTTGCTATCGCGTGCATTACTCTTATAGTCTGAGGCTCTGAAACGGCATAATTGCCATAATTGTCGTATGCTTCAAGAGTTGCATAATACGGGCCGTCAGGCAGTACCTGATTGTCGCGTATTCTTCTGCCGTCCCAGTCAAGTTCTGCAGGGGGCTCTTTTTCACCGTCAAAAGTCTTTACTATTTCGCCTGCGGGATCTCTCAATGTTATCTTCCACGTGTCTATACCCGAAGGGTCATGAACCCACGGCTCAAGAACAGCTTTCTGGTTATTGTCAGGATATATAGTATCCGGTCTTGTTTTCAATGCGACCTGCGGAGGAGTCATATCATGTTCAACTGTAAACGGCAGCTTATCTTCTTTGCCGAATTTTAAAACCATATCAAAGAATACTTTGAAAAACACTCTCACTTCATCAAAATATCCCATTTCATTTCTTGTCATCTTATTTTCAATGCCTTCAATGATTACGGGATTTGTTTTTCTTGCGCCTGCATACTCAATACCTACATTAAAATTCTGTCCGATATCCCTGCTTGCGTGCGCAAGGTAAAGTTCATCATAGGTGGAACCGAAGTTTCTGTGCCAGTCTTCCGGACCCCAGTAGTTTTTATTGTATCCCACTTTAAAGAAATAAGGGGCGTTTCTTACGCTTAAACTTGTCTTAAAATACCCTATCATAGGAGTAAGGAAAGGTTCCGATTTGTCATAGGCATAACTTAAAGTCGCCAAATCTTCGCCGACTTCAAAGTCATATATGATTTTTGTCTTGCCTTTTATAATCTGGCTTAAAAAATACAATGAACCTATATATCTGTCCGGGGCTGAAGTTCCGCCCGCGTATGCGTATTCCCAAACGGTTGAACCGTCATATTCCCAGTAAGACTGCCTGTCCAAAGTGCCGTAATACCTTGTAATGTCGGTTTTTACCGCAAATGAAAAAGGCGCGTCTTCTTCAGGGTTTAAGTTATACTCTATAGGAGTGTTTGCGTCAAACTGGTAAAACCATGTGGACGGGGTAGGGTCATAAGTAAATACGAATGAAAAAGCGCTTGTTTCCCTGTTATCAAATCCTGAAACGGGATTTCTCCACCAAACCCAGAAAGGGCTTTCCGGGCCTCTGCCCTGTATAGCAATCGGGCCTGCTCCCGCTCCGGAATATACAAGAGGCATAGCTTCAAGAAGCGGCCTTTGGTAGTAATAAGCTCCGTAAGCGTTCCATTCCTTTGAAAGCTTCTTTTCAATAGAAATGTCAGCTCTCTGCCTGTTGCCCGCAACAAGGCCCCTGTATTCATATCCTATGGTAACTAAATCTATTTTTGGTATGGTAGGAAGCGTAAATTTTACCGAACCGCCCAATGCGTCTATTTGTTCCGTAGTGTCTGTTTTTACTATGTATCTTGAACCGTCAACGCCGTTTCCGCTGCCTACGTCATCAGTGTACTGGTAATTCCAGTCAAGCCTGAAAGGCCTGTAAAACAAACCTAACTGCAACGTATTGCCTTTTATGTCGAAATCCGTGTTTAACTGAAAATTTCTCATCCTTTCGTCATCTTCACCGTAAGGTATGATATGGTCTGAATAAAAGAAGTTTATATTGCTGTTAAATATATTTTTATACTTTACATATATGCCCTGCTTATAATCCTGCATCACCTCTTCACCGTATATTACATCCAAATCCCCGAAAAAGCCCCTTGCTTTAAACTGCCAGTAATCCGGCGTATGGTGTCCGGAATATCTCAAATAGTTGTCCGGATCATCCTGCTTTAGAAGCATATCAAACATATCGCCTTCGCGCACCCAGCCGTCATGGGCATAGTTTTTATAGTATGTAAGGCTCCAGGCGTCTTGTATTATGCCGATTCTGGCATTGTTCCAGTCAACTCTGTCATTATCAAGTTCCATCCTGTGTTCCTGATTTACGGGAATCCAGTATCTGTCAGCGTAATCACCAATGAATTCCAAACCTAACTCCGCAAAAAACCAGTCAACCGGCTTTACACCTACGTTAAAAAGAAACGTCTGTCCGAAAGTATCTTCCCATTTATTATCAGGCTTAAGGCTGGGCATATAATTAAAGTATTTATTTAGCCCCAGTTTATCCGGAGTCGTTACCCAGTTTTCGCCAAGCCTGTGGAAAACCCCTTCAAAAATAAGTTCACCTTTGATTTCTATTGTGCCGGTTTCCATGTTTTCGTGTTTTATTCTGTTATATGAAGTATATGGGCTAAAGACATCGGCACGCGCATTTGAAACAGCGCATGCCAGACATGATAGGATAAAGAAAGCTAAAACTGCGAGTTGAGAATAAAATCTCATTAATAACAATCCTGTCTAATAATAATAACTTGCAACAATTTTACCTTAAAAAGCTTTTGGTGTCAATGAGAAGAAATCATTCTTTTGTAATGTCGTTTGACCACAAAACTTCCTGATACATGAAGTAAACTTCTTTCAATTGCCTTTGAAAAGGGCTGTTTTTACCATTGCCCTGTGAACAAACTCCCAGCCACTCATCATTAAAAAAACCGTCATTTGTAGGGCCCTTCCACGCGCCAAGCAAGGTGTCATGCACTTTTGGGGAGCCTATAAGCCACCATTTGTCCATCCAGCAGTAAACAATCCCGCCTACCGCATTGCCAAGTCCGCCCTCTCCCCAGTAACTGTTCTTTTCTATATCGCGCCATGCGCCCCTGTGATACTGCGCCTGATACCGTTCATCTTCTTTTTTCTTTGTCGAGTTATAAGAATCGCTGCCAAATTCTGTTATAAGCACCGGCTTATCATATTCAGTTTTGACCGTATTCCATAATACGCCAAATCCGTACGGCCCGCTGTACTGGTTGAAGCCTAAAATATCTATATCCGGAGTAAATTGTTTATAATATCTTACAAATCTTACGGTTGCATTGCAAATTCCAACCGGATGATTAGAGTCCAAACTCTTTATCATCAGCGTAACTTCATTTAAAAATGAAGCAAAAACCTCGGGATTTTTATTTGCATTAGTGTTTGTTTTTGTTGAGTTTACTGCCGCGCCGGGAGAATCATTTTCGTTTCCAAGCATCCACATAAGGATATATGGCTCATCTTTATGTTCCATAATCATATTACGAACGCTTTCTTTCATACTCGCTCTTTGTTTAGGGTTGCTGTAATCGGTGCCTTCATGCCAGGATGCACCGCTGCCTTTTGTGTAAGCGCCAAGGTAGTTGCCCATTATCACCCTGATACCGTATGTGTTATATAAATCTCTCAAAAGTTCTTTATTTATGTTTTCGCTATGATATATTCTTATCGTATTACAGCCCATGGCTTTTAAAAGCGCAAAATCCCCTACCGCGTTTTCGTCCCTCGATTGAAAATTATCGCGGTCGGTGTCCACCCAGGCATCATAAGGGCCGTCAATTTTGCCGTTATTATTGGTATCCTGAAACATCCATTCGTTCGTTTCAGGGTAAGTGCCGACCATATCCGCTGAATATTCAATACCTTTTATGAAATAATCCTGGCCGTCAACCATTATCTTCCACTTATCATCATTTTTGACGACTTTAACAATGCTTCCGGCCGCAAATGAAGACCGACATATAAAAAAGCCCGATAGTATTGCCGTACAAAGTAGTAGTGACGCAGCTTTTTTTAGACCCATATATATTATTTCCTATATTTCTTCCATAAATCCTTATACATAAAGTAAACCTGCCTTACCTGCCTTTTGAAAGGGCTGTTCTGCCCGTCGCCCTGAGAGCAGATGCCAAACCATTCTTCATAAGCGCCGCCGTCAAGGAACGGCCCCGTCCACTGTGAAACGGTGTCATGGTACGCGGGGTCAAATTCAGGCGGAGGCCCTGCTTTCCACCATTCGTCCACCCATTCAAATATCACTCCGCCAAGCGCATTGCCCGTGCCGCCCGCAATGCCTGCTATATTGTCTTCAAGGTCATTCCAGCTTCCGCTGTGATAACTTGCCTGCGCCGCTTCTGTTCTTCCGGTGTCCCAGCCTTTAGCGTACGCCGGGCAGCCAAACTCCGTAACCAAAACGGGTTTTTCATATTCATTCATAACGTCTTTCCAAAGCGGCCCGAAACCGTGTTCGCCCCTGTATGCGTTCGCGCCGTAAATATCCAAATCCGGAGCGTTTTTCGCGCAGTAGTCCATTAAATATGTGTCGCCGTTACATATTGCTACCGGCCTTTGCTGCGGATCTATAGATTTAATCAGTTTAACACATTCATTTATAAATTTATAGTAAGCATCCGGCTGTTTTTGCGCCTGGTTGCTGGTCCCGGCAAAAACGCCCATTGTGCCTACGGTGCCGTAATTATTTTCATTTCCCAAAATCCAAAGCAAAACGTAAGGCTCATCTTTATACTCTTCAACCATTCTCCTTACGCTGTCTAACATCCTTTGCTGCTGTACAGGGTCCGTGTAATCCGTACCCGTGTACCACTCCGCGCCGGAATCAACCGCGTACATTCCCAAAAGGTTGCCAACCATATACATAAAGTTATACTTTTCATAGCCTTCTTTAAGCAGTTCTTTATTAAAATCAGGATAATGGTAAAGCCTGATAGTATTTATGCCCATATCTTTCATAAGGGCAAAATCGCCTATATTTGGCTCATCTTCATCCTGTATTTCGTTCCTGTTTATATCTATCCAGGCTTCATAAGGGCCGTCAACTATTTTGTTTTTGTTGTAATCGGCAAAAGACCAGTCTTTATCCGTATTTACAGAGCCGTTATCTGGCGTAAGCCCTACGGGCGTGGGAGAATAGCATATTGCCCTGACAACATAAGGCTTATCATCAACCGTAAGCTGGAAATGGTTATTATTATATTGTATAAGCTTAACTTTTCCGGTACCAGTAACTTTCTTTACGCCCACTTTGTTTAAATCTATGTTTTTTCTTTCAAAATCTTTAGCCGTGGCAGGCACAAGCTTGCCCGGATTTACAAAGAAAATATCGTTATTTTTATCGTTATCAAATCTGTTTTTTATGCGGATATCGGCGCCTTCAAGCTTAATTTTAAGTTCGGGATGCTGTTTTGTTAAGTATTTTATCCTGTCTATACATACAGGCCCTATGTACCATGGGGTTTTCCACTGCGTATAACCTATAGATTTAGGAAAGAATACAAGGCAGGCGTAATATGCTTTTATTGCGTGTTTATAGTTTCCGGCTTTATCTAACGCGTAAGCGGTATAGTAAAGTTTTACTCCGGGCTCTTCTTGGGCGGTCGCCCACTTGTAGAAGTTTATCTGCCGGTCATCGGTATCAACAAATTTCCATTTATCGCCGTCAAATTTTTTGGATTTAACAATTTTTGCGTAATCGGGCGATTTATAAACGCTCTGGGTATTCGGATAAATCCCCTCGCCTGAAGCCTGCCTCAAACCCGTCATATCTTTTACGACATATTTATAGTTTTCCGTGCCGAGATTGTGAAATTCTCCGTATTTGGCGTAATCTATCCAATCGTCGGTTCCGCTGTCATAAATCGGAAACGGCTCCGGAAGGGCAAATTTCATCGAATCGTTAAACTTTTTTGTTGCCGCAAGGGTGTTTTTTAAGTCTTTTTCAGGGTTTCCGGATTTTTTTGCCGCTTGTGCGGATACACAAGAAATGACAAAAAAAGCGCTTGCCAAAATTGCTGCAGCTTTAATTTTTTTCATTTTTACTCCCGGATGTCTTTGATAGATTTTTGGTGGGCAGTGAGGGATTTGAACCCCCGACCTCTTCCTTGTAAGGGAAATGCTCTTCCAGCTGAGCTAACTGCCCGATGTGCGGATTGTACTGCGAAGTTTGCATAAAATATCAAATTTACAGAAATGTGTCAAATTTTCAGCAAACTTCCATACCCGCAAAACACTTCAATTAAAATACGCTTTTATCTCTTTTGCCAAAACTTCCCTTATCTTTACGGCGTCTTTACCGCTGATAACTTTCCCTTCAACAATCTGCTTCTTTCCGTCTTTCCATGTTATTTCTATTTTCTTTATTTCCACGGTTTTGGCGTACGTGCTTTTTCTCGAAGGATTTACGTACGTTACGTTTGTACCGCTGAAAAGTTTAAACGAGAATTTGCCGTCTTTATCAAAGAAGCTTGAATTTAGCACCGGCTTAAATTCAAAGTTAAGCTTTCCGTTTTCATACGTAAAAGGCTTTTCCCCGACAGTCATCCTTATCCACATATCTATAAATTCCACAGTGGAACCGCTTAAACGCGCGATGAAGCCCCTTCCGTGGTTTTGGGAATCAGGAAACGCGCTTGAACATATAAAAGATGAGTTTTCCAATATGCTTCTCTTATAAACTTTAGGGTCTGTAAAACAAACTAAGCCCGTTTTAATTTCTTTAAAAAATTCGTCATAAAGACCGGCTTTAAGAATTTCCAAAAGGTATTTATACGCCATATGTAAAAACACCGATTCATTTTCGAGCCAGCCCCTGTTAAACACCCTTGTCCTTCCTATTTCAAAGCTTTCGGGTTTTAAATTTTCGTTTACTTTAAACATCTTGAGTTTTTGGTCGTAAACGGCGCTTTTCCTCATATTTTGAAGATGCTTAAGAAGCTTTTCTTTATCGGTTTCAGAGCGCATATAATGCACTTCTCCTTCCAAAAACAACGGAAGAGGATGGCGTTTAAACGATGTTACCCGCACGCACGGCAAACCGTTTATATTTTTAGAGTTGATAGAGTTATATTTTGCCGCTTCGTAGCGGAAATACGTACAATAAAGCCCTGTTTTTGCGTCCGCGGCCTTTTTCAAGCCTTCATTTATCTTTTTAAGCACCGCGTCCAAAAATAAAGATATACTTTTGGAGTCAAAAGTTTTTTCGCTTCCCTTAATACCCATGCGGACGCTTTTTCTGTAATTTTCTTTCAAAGAAGTTGCCTTATCCCAGAAAGCAAAAGCGCTCATTTTGTTTTTCAAAAGCTTGAAAAGACCTTCAATAAGTTCGGCAGTTTCAACGGGAACCGAAACTTTTTCTTCCGGGTTTTTCTTAAGCGCGTTTTTGAAATACGCTGCCAGCCTTTTAAGTTCAAACGTTTCGCAGGTTGAAGAACCGAACAGCCCCGGCAAGCCGTTAAGCGAATCGTACCATCCGGGCTTATCTGACTCCATTTCTATTCCGATTCCGTCAGGGTCTAACGTGGAAGTTTTTACTGAAATTATCGTCAAAAATTTGGACGCAAGCGAATTCTTATAAACTTCGCCGGTCCCGTTTTTAGTCCTCAAAGCGTTAGGATTTACTTTTCTTGATTTAATCAATGAAGTTTTATCCTTATCTTTAGTTACGGCGCCGTATCTTCTTACTTTGCCGTCAGACAGCACTATTTTATTATCTCTTGGCATCACATAGTGGTCGCAGTCGTAATAAATAAACGATTTATCCTTAAAAAGTATTTCATTTTCTTTTTCGGGATACACAGCTAAAAAGCTGTCAAGCAAATCCTGGTTATATGTCCAGTGGTCTATCCAGTAACCTTCGCCGTGTTCCGCGTCGTTGACTTCAAGCGCGGAAGTTACGCATTTTGCCATAAAATCTTCCAATTTTATGTTGATTTTAATCTTTTCTTTAGCCAAAAACATCGCAAGCTGCCCGGGTTCAAAGCCCTTATTAAAGAAAGCGGCAAGTTTATTTTTTCCGTCTTTATCGGAAATCTGCTTTTCTATATCTTTATAGTAGGCTTTACCAGTATCTATTACAAAATAAGCGCCTTTTACCACCAAAGGATTATTTCCGTCAATTTGTATCAGGTTGTAAAAATACTTAAGCGCTCCGGAGCCGCTTTCGGGATTGAAGAAAATATCTTTTCTTCTGTTTTGGTTAATATCTCTGAAGTTGCCGTTACCCTGCGAGTAAAAATTCGGCGAAATCTGGAATTCGTTATAATCCCTTTCCAAATCGCCGTGCTTCCTCGAGTAAACGTAATAAGAAGTCTTTTTGCCGTTATCTTCAAAAGTTATCGGGTATCCGCCCCTTAATACATTGTCGAGATACATCTGCTTGCAGTAATTATCAAAGTTGACCATTGAGGATTTTGTGGCAACATTGCTTGTAATTGTCTGTATAATTTTCTTGTTTTCTTCTATCTTGTTTTCAAAATATTTTACAGTTCCCGCTTTTTTGGCAAAGGAATTCAACGTATTAACGCTGTCTATGTGACCCGCCATCGAATACAGCGTAAAGCTTTTTTTCGGAGCAAGTTTTGCAAAAGCGCAGCTGAATGCGCAAGGGTATTTATTGCCCGCAAACTGCGTTTTGGGATACTTAAAAGGTTCTTCATAAGAGAAAAATTTCTGCGGGTATGCAAAGCTTAAATCGTTTCCGAAAAGAACATCCGGATCTATAACCACGTTTGCTTTTTTTAAAGAGTTGCCGTTTGAAAGATAACCCAGATAAAAGTTGCCTTCGTTGATTTCAACGACTTCCGCGCTGTCGGCGGTATCAACTTTCAATCTGAAAAACGGATTGCCGGTTTTTTCAAAGTTATCAACGGTAGTCCACGCCTGTATAGTGGTACTCATAAACTTCTGCGCCCACTGGTTTACATAATAAGGTATAAGCTTGGGCATGCCGTCCGCAATTTCTATTTCAAGATTTGCTTTTGATATATTTGCAACGGTTACGCTTCTTATTAAAGCGGCTGCCGGTTCGTTAGGAAGAGTGGCGTATCTTACTACGGTTTTTATTCCGAGCGTTTCGTTTATTTCTTCAATAGACATATCGCTTGAACTTATATACATCGTCTGTTTTACATCGTAACACGGGTTTACCTGGAAAGCTTCATAATTTACGGTTTTGCCGCCCTTTTTTATCTTTAAAAAAGTCCTGAAGCCAAACGTGGAAACAACTGTATAAGACGTATTTGCAGGGTAAAATTCCATAATAGAATAGTTTTTATTTTTTATCCCAAATGAAGCGATTCCCTGCCCCCTGTTTACGTAAAAAGCCCACATCGGGATGCCTTTCAGCCCGGCTATGCCCGGAAAAAAGCTCGAAAAAGAAGGAGCGCTGTTATAATTTTCGATTACAAAAGCTCCGTCATCCTGCAGATAATAATTAACTTTTTTGCCCATTTTTAAACCTCTGAATATGTTATGATCTTTAAACTTTTTTCTTTTGTTTGCGTCCTGCAAGAATCTCCCTGCCTGAAATATGGCGTTAACTCAAAACTCTCTAAAAAACAGATTCCCGATTACAAATTTTAGAAATGATAAACTTTTTTAAATTTATTTATTTTTCCCGAAGGCATGCTTGAATATGAAATCAATATTTTTAAACTGTGATTTGACATCGCAGTCCCTTCTTATCTCCGCGGCAGACAAATACTTCTTTATATCCGTGCTTTTTAAACACGCTTCTTCAAGCGAAATTTTATTATCTCTCGCGTCAAAAGCGGCAGCCTGCACCATCGCGTATGAAGTTTCCCTTGAAAGCCCTTTATCTACAAGTGAAAGCAGTAATGTGCCTGAAAAAATAACGTCTTTTGTTTTATCCAGGTTTGCCTGCATATTTTTCGAATAAACATTTAAGCCCGAAAGAAGAGTCTGCATTCTGACAAGCATATAATGCATTACTATTGAAGCGTCCGGAAGCATAATCCTTTCAGTGGAAGAATGGCTTATGTCCCTTTCATGCCATAAAGCTATATTTTCCATCGCAGTCATCGCATAGCCCCTTAGAAGCCTTGCGAGTCCGCAGACATTTTCTGAAATTATAGGATTTCTTTTGTGCGGCATCGCAGAAGAGCCTTTCTGCCCTTTTGTAAACGGTTCTTCCGCTTCCGCGACTTCAGTCCTCTGCAAATGCCTGATTTCCGTTGCGATTCTTTCAAGCGCGGCGCCTAGATGCGCGAGCGTCGACATATATATTGAATGTCTGTCGCGCGGAACTATCTGCGTTGAGACAGGTTCGGGTTTCAAATCCATTTTTTTACATACATAAGCTTCTACTTTAGGGCTTAGGTGCGCCATCGTACCGACTGCTCCGGAAATTTTACCGTAACTGACAGTTTCCAAAGCAAATTCCAATCTTTCGATTGAGCGGATAAGTTCACAATACCACGAAGCGGCTTTTAAGCCGAATGTCATAGGCTCTGCGTGAACGCCGTGCGTCCTGCCCATAACCGGGGTCATTTTATATTTTTTAGCAAGCTTTGCGGCAATTGCCGTAAGCTTTTTTGTTTCAGAAATAAGGAGAAGCGTTGCCTGGCGCATCTGCGCGCCTGTAGCTGTATCTAAAACGTCGGAGGAAGTCATGCCTAAATGCAAGAATCTTCCGTCAGGCCCCGTGGTTTCAACAACCGCGGTTAAAAAGGATATAACGTCGTGTTTCACGGTGAGCTCAATCTCATTGATTCTTTTCACGTTAATCTTTGCTTTCTTTTTAATGCTTTCCACAGCTTTTTTAGGAACTATTTTAAGCGGCACCATAGCTTCCGCGGCATAGATTTCCACTTCAAGCATTTTCTGGAATCTGTTTTCATCAGACCATATTGCTTCCATTTCCGGCTTTGTGTAACGCGGTATCATCTTTTCAAACCTCTTTACTTTATATTTTCAATAACTTTCTTAATTGCCAAGGGATATATTTCATGTTCAACCGCCAAAACTTTCTTTGCGACATCCTGCGGAGTGTCATTTTCTGAAATTAAAACTTCACGCTGCAAAATTATATTGCCTGTATCATAAGTTTCATCTGCAAAATGCACGGTAGCGCCGGATTTTTTCTCTTTTGCGGCAATTACCGCCTCATGCACATGGTGTCCGTACATGCCTTTGCCTCCGTATTTCGGCAAAAGCGCAGGATGTATATTTAAAACCCTGTTTTTAAAAGTATCCAGTATATTTTCGCCCACTATGCGCATATATCCGGCAAGGCACACAATATCGGCGCCGCTTTCTTTTAAATGCTTTAAAATTTCGACATTAAAAGAAAACTCGTCGGCATAGTTTTTTCTTTCTATGCAGACGGTTTTAATGTTTTCTTTTTCAGCCCTTTCCAGCGCAAACGCGCCGGAATTATTAGAAACTGTTAAAACTACTTCCGCCAAATTTTTCAAAATCCCGTCTTTTGAAGAATCTATAATCGCTTGCAAATTTGAGCCGCCGCCCGAAACTAAAACCGCAATTTTTTTCATGCAGCCAGCCCGCCATCATGGCTATTTTTTAAAAAATTAAGCATTTTGAACGGAATTTGCGGCTTCATGGTTTTTCTTTTTTAAAAAGTTAAAGTCTATATCAAGTCCGGCATCATCCATTTCCTGCACAATTTTAAGTTCCATGAGTTCCAAAATTTTGTCTATTTCAAGAAAATGCAATGATTTGTAGGCTTTCGCGTTAACATCTACGTCGCTTGAATGAAGTATCAGCACGTTATTGCAGGACAGTTTGGAAGTGAGATAACCTGTATTAAAGAAAACAGGCGGTTTTGGGATGCATTTGCCGTCGCATTCATGATCGCCGGTCCAATAAGCAATCGCATACGCCGTATCTTTATTAAGTGCTTTTTCAATATCATCAGTTAAAAAAGTATTGCCGTCAGCCTCAGGAGCAACAACAACGGGCTCAAACTTCATCTTTTTAATAAGGTTAAACAAGTTTTCGTTCAAAGCTTTGTCTCTTATGTTTACAAGCAAAATGTTCTTTGACATGTCTTTTCCTTTTGTATTTTTTAATGGTATTGCTTCGCTGACAGGTGCGGATTCTTCCTGAACTTCTTCTTCCTTAAAAGAAATTTCCTCATGCTGAATTTCTTCAAGGGGGTCGCCTGGTTCTATTTCTATCTCAATTTCTTCGTTCGCTTCATCGGTTTCTTCTACTTCAATGGATTTATTGCTTATGTTTGCTTCCAAGTCAAGTGAATCTCCTCCAAGAAAGCCTTCATTTTCTTCTTTAATTTCCTCTTCAGGTTCAGATTTTTCAATTTTCATTTCTGTGTTTTTACCTTTTGTTTTTTCCGATTTATCTTCCACGGCATCAGAAATGCCTTTTTCCTGGTTAGCCAATGATACAAGAACTTCTTTTGCTTTATCCAATCCTTCTTCATACGCAAGTTTAAAAGATGATTCCGAAGAAAATACGTCAAAATTTTTGGGGTAGTAGTCTATCTTCTTAAATTCGCGAAGATGTTTGCAATCCGCGCCGTATTCTTGTTCGATAAAACGTTTAACCTCTTTAATCCACTGTAAAAATTCGGTAGATTTCGTACCGTGCTCATTTTTTAAATGATCGATTTTGTCAATAAATACGTTTAGCGATTCAACAATTTTTTCTTTTTTCATGGACACCTCGCTTCCAACCGTTTGTACGGTTGATATCAGATAAGTTCAACGCCGCATTCGCCTTTTTTTACATAGCCGATGGCTTTTGAACCTTTAAAAAACTTTTTAACCGCCAGAGCGCTTTCCGGCCTTACTATAACAACCATTCCGATTCCCATATTAAGCGTTCTGTAAATATCTTTTTCCGGAACTTTGCCTTTTTCCTGCACCAGTTTAAAAATTTCCGGAACTTTCCAACTATTCTTTTCAATGACGACCCTGCAATTATTCGGCAATATTCTTCCGATCTTATCATTGAAGCTGCCGCCGGTTATATGAGCTATGCCCGAAATATTCTGTTTTTTAGAATTAAATTTCGAAATAGCAGCCAAAATTTCTTTTACGTATATTCTTGTAGGTGCCAAAAGCTGCCTGGAGTATTTTTTAAGCTCCGCATTGGAAAAAATTTTCCTTATAAGTGAGTATCCGTTTGAATGCGGCCCGCTTGAAGGAATGCCAATGAGCACATCGCCCGGCTTAATTTTATTGCCCGATATCTCTTTACCCTTTTCAACTATGCCAACCGCAAAACCCGCAAGGTCGTACTCGCCGTCTTTGTAAAAACCCGGCATTTCGGCTGTTTCACCGCCAATAAGCTGCGCGCCTGCCTGATCGCATCCTTTAGAAATGCCTTTTATCACCTGCTCTGCCTGTCCGACATTGAGTTTGCCGCACGCAAAGTAATCTAAAAAGAACAAAGGTCTCGCTCCGCAACAAATGATATCGTTAACATTCATTGCGACCAAATCCACACCTACAGTATCGTGCTTATTCAATAAAAATGCAAGCTTTAATTTTGTGCCTACTCCATCGGTGGAACTGACCAGGTTATATTTTGTGCCGGCAACCGGAAATAGTCCTCCGAAACCGCCGATTTTGGGGAGTTTTTTCTTTATTCTTTTTACAAGCTCGTTGCCGGCCTCAATATTAACGCCGGATTTTTTGTACGTAATAGCCATTTTTATCTCCATTTATTTATTAAATACTTTAATTATTTCCTGCTTCCCGGTTTCATCGCTTTTGAGCCGTCTTTGCACATAGGGCATTCTTCAGACCCATAGCTTTTAATATCCAAGCTTAATAAAGAAAACCTCGGAATTCCAAAATCAACTTTTCCTCCGCTTCTGTCCACCAAAGAAACCACAGCCGCTACTTTAACTCCGTACTTTGCAAGCGCGTCAATAACTTCCTTTGTGGAAAGACCTGTTGTAACCACATCTTCTGCAACAAGTACTTTATCGCCTTCTTTAACTGAAAAACCTCTTCTCAACGCGACAGCGCCGTCAACTCTTTCAGTAAAAACGGCTTTAACTCCAAGAGCTCTTCCCATCTCGTGGCCAATAATTACTCCACCCATAGCCGGAGAAACAACCGCGTCAATTTTAATACCTTTAGTTTTAACTTGCTCTGCAAGGGCTTTTGCAAGTTTTTCAGCTTCATCAGGATACTGCAAAATCAAAGCGGACTGAAAATAAGTGTCGGAATGAAGCCCGCTTGAAAGAAGAAAGTGTCCGTTTAAAAGCGCTTGATTTTTTTCAAATAATTCCCTGACTTCATTTTGGTTCATTTTATATTCCTTTTATGCTTTCATAAATATTTTTTGCGGCTTCAGCGGGGTTTGGCGCTTCCAAAATCGGCCTGCCTATTACTATAAAATCCGCGCCTTCTTTAACAGCTATTTCGGGAGTGGCAACCCTTTTCTGGTCATCGTCGGCTTTTGCCGGCCTTATTCCCGGAGTTACAACATTAAACCCTTTGCCGCATTCTTTTTTTATAAGAGCTATTTCAAGTGGAGATGATATAACGCCGTCTATTCCGCAGTTTTTTGCGAGCTTTGCCCGTTTTAGCACTTCGTCCGGAGTTGTAATCTGGCTTGTTAAAACCGTAACAGCCCATATTTTGGGTCTGTAAGCAACAGAAGCGGCAGCTTTAAGCATCTCTTCTCCGCCGACAGAATGAACGGTCAAGCTGTAAACCCCCAGTTCTTTCGCTGATTCAACAGAACGCTGTACCGTAGCCGGTATATCGTGAAACTTTAAATCAAGAAACACTTCTTTGCCGTTATCCTTTATCATCTTGATTATATCTTTTCCGGATTGCAAAAAAAGTATCGGGCCGACTTTAAAAATGTCTATATACTCCCCGGTCTCTTTAACAAGCTTTTCGGCCTTTTTAAAATCGTAAACGTCTAAAGCAAGAATTGTTTTCTTCATTTTTGAACGTTCCCTATAATATTTTTCAATGATTTTATCTTTTTTTCCTTCATAATTTGTTCTATTCCGCCAATTATTTTTACAAGAACATTCGGCTCTGCAAGCGTCGCGCTGCCTACGCTTACGCACGTCGCGCCGGCAAGCATAAATTCAACCGCGTCTTCCGCGCTTGATATGCCGCCGCAGCCTAATATCGGAATATCAATATTTTGGTAGGCGTCATAAACACATCTTACAGCCATAGGTTTTATGCACGGGCCGGACATGCCGCCTTTTATAGTAGAAAGCTTGGGCTTAAACGTTTTAACGTCTATTGCCATCGCAGGATAAGTGTTGGCAAGAGTTACCCCGTCCGCGCCGGCTTTTTGAGTTGCATATGCAAGTTCCGAGATATCGGTAACAAGTGGAGACAATTTAGCGATTACCGGCACCTTGCTTATCCTTTTTACCTTTTTTATAACGTCTTCCATCAAAGGCAAATCAGTACAAACTATCTTCTTTTTAAGATTGGGGCATGAAAGATTAAGCTCTATTCCCGCAATGCCGTTTTGTTTGCTGAGTATCTTTACAGTTTCGGCATACTCTTCGGCGGTAGCGCCCGCAACGCTTACAAAAACGGGAACTCCTGTCTTTTTCAACTGTTCCAAAGGCTCTTCAACAAAAGCTTTAACGCCTATATTTTGCAGACCTATTGTATTTAACATGCCTGACGCCACTTCGGCAATTCTAGGCTGAGGATTCCCTTCTTTAGGCTCCAAAGTTATGGTTTTAGCAACGATTCCGCCAAGCTTTTTTAATGGAATTAAATCGGCAGACTCATAACCGTAACCAAAAGTGCCTGACGCGGTAAGGACAGGGTTTTTAAGTTTGATTCCCGCAAAATTTATGCTCAAATCCGGTTTCATTTACAATTCCACTTCCTTTATTTTAAAGACAGGCCCTTCTTTGCATGTCATCTTATTTTTACCGTTAATTTTTACCGCGCAGCCCTGGCAGTTACCTATTCCGCAAGCCATTTTTTCTTCCAGAGACGCAAAACCGGAAACATCTTTGCTTTTTGCTATATGCAAAACCTTTTTGAGCATCGGCGTAGGCCCGCAGGCAAACAGCGTATCGGTGTTTTGCAGCTCCTTTTCAACCAAATCAGTTATGTACCCTTTATAGCCTTTAGAACCGTCTTCCGTTGATACGATAACTTTCCAACCGAGCTTTTTAAATTTATCTAAACAAAGCAAATCGCTTTTAGAGCGCGCGCCGTAGTACACAACGCCTTTATTTTTAAGCTTTGCCGCCAGAAAATGGACAGAAGCAATGCCCGTTCCGCCTGCGACAATAATATTTTTGCCCTTATTTCCGGCTTTTAAGTCATAGCCGTTACCGAGCGGCCCTAAAATTTTTATTTCCTTCTCCGTAATTTCGGAAAGAACTTTTGTACCCTGCCCAGCGATTTTATATAAAAATGAAATAATGCCGTTTTTGGCATCATGGACGCTTATGGGGCGGCGCAGAAAGAAACCGGGCACAGACAGCATAAAAAACTGCCCGGGCTGGCACAGTTTTGCCAATTCCGACTTTATTTTAAGTTCAAAATAATCGCTGCAAACGCGTTTATTGGAAATTACTTTGCAGCTTTTGTCATATCGTCTGCCCAAACTATGTTTCCCCCTACTATTGTCATAACTGTCCCGCCTTTAAACTTTCTCCCGATAAAAGGCGAATTTTTGCTTTTTGAAAGAATATTTTCTTTTTTAAATTCGTACGAATAATCAGTGTCAATTATAGTTATATCAGCGACACTTCCTTCTTTTAAAGAACCTCTGTTTTTAAGGTTAAATATCTTCGCGGGATTAGTACTCATTTTTTCAACCGCTTCCGATAAAGAGATAATTTTTTTATCCACAAGTTCATTTAACACAAGGCTGAGCATCGTTTCAAAGCCTATTATTCCGAAAGGAGCTAAATCAAACTCCCTGTTTTTTTCTTCCTGCGTATGCGGCGCGTGGTCAGTGGCGATGCAGTCTATAGTACCGTCAGCCAGGCCTTTTTTTATCGCTTCAACGTCTTCAGCGCTTCTTAAAGGAGGGTTCATTTTTGTATTCGCGTCATAAACTTTGACGATATCATCAGTCAGCGCAAAATAATGAGGGCATGTTTCCGCGGTAACATTTATGCCCTTCTTTTTAGCCTGCCTTACAAGTTCTACTGAACCTGCCGTAGAAACGTGTGCAATGTGGAGATAACCGCCTGTGAGTTCCGCAAGCATGATATCGCGCGCAACCATAACCTCTTCCGCCTGGCGCGGTATGCCTCTTAAACCGAGTATCATTGAGGTTTTACCTTCGTTCATAACGCCGTTTTTGCTTAGTTCTTTATCTTCGCTGTGCGATATCACCGGAAGCTTAAACATCTTTGTGTATTCCAGTGTGCGGCGCATTATCTGGGAATTTGAAACCGGCATGCCGTCATCGCTAACTGCGACTATGCCCGCGTTCTTTAAAACGCCTATCTCAGAAAGCTCCGTGCCTAATGAGCCTTTAGTAGCGCACCCTATGGGAAAAACATTTACAAGCCCTTCTTTCTGCGCTTTAAGCTGTATAAACTCTACGGTAGGCGCATTATCTATAACCGGTTTTGTGTTTGGCATACAGAATACAGTAGTTATGCCGCCTTTTGCCGCCGACCGCGTACCGGTATATATTGTCTCTTTTCCTTCCTGCCCCGGTTCCCTTAAATGGGAATGAACGTCAATCAAACCCGGAACTGCAATCTTTCCGCTGCCGTCAATAATTTTATCGGCGCTTCCCGAAAGCTTTGCGACTATCTTGCCGTTTTCAATAAAAATGTCGCCTTTTGTGTCTTTTTTCTGCGACGGGTCAACAATTCTTATGTTTTTAATTTGAAGACGCATTTTTTTTCACCTGTTTACTTGAATTTGGAGACAAAAGATACAAAACCGCCATTCTCACGGCAATGCCGTTTGTAACCTGTTCGTTTATAACGGCGGCAGGGCTGTCCGCGACATCGGAAGATATTTCAATCCCCCTGTTCATCGGCCCCGGATGCATAACCATAACGCCCGGTTTTGCTTTTGCAAGCCTTTCTTTAGTAACCTGGTACAGTTCGACATATTCGTGAACCGAAGGAAAAAGATTTTCCTGCTGGCGTTCAAGCTGTATGCGCAAAATATTTACGACATCGGCTTCTTTTATCGCTTCATCCAAATCGTAATGTATCTTAACTCCCAAGTCTTTTATTTTAGGAGGGATAAGCGTCGGTGGTCCCGCGACCGCGACTTCCGCGCCCATTTTTGTCAAAGCCCATATATTTGATTTTGCCACTCTCGAATGGAGAATATCACCAACAAGAAGAACTTTCAGCCCTTCGATTTTTTTCTTTTTTTCATACATTGTATATAGATCAAGCAGACCTTGCGTCGGGTGTTCGTGGAAGCCGTCTCCCGCGTTTATTATTGAAGCGTTAAGGTTTTTTGCAAGTATATCCGGCGCGCCTGCCATTGAATGCCTTATTATAATGTAGTCGGCTTTCATCGCTTCCATCGTTTTCCCGGTATCGATAAGGCTTTCGCCTTTAACTACGCTTGATGTGTTTACGGCAATATTTACAACGTCGGCAGATAATCTTTTTGCCGCGATTTCGAAAGATGTTCTCGTTCTCGTGGAAGGTTCATAGAAAAGGGTTACTACGGTTTTGCCTATAAGGGTCGGCGCTTTTTTTACGGATCTTGTAAACAAGCTTTTAAAAGGCTTTACTGAGTCTAATACCGTCTGCAAATCTTTCTTATCCAAATGTTCCAAGCCAAGCAAATCTTTACGGTTAAGAGACATATTCTTTCCTTTTATTGAATTAAACGCCTTATCTTTCAAGCTAGAATACGTATTACTTACTTTATTACTATTATTTCATCCTTTCCGTCATTTTCCAGGCATTCTACTTTGATGCTTTCTTTGCTCTGGTATTTTATGCCCACATAATTCGCTTCAATCGGCAGTTCACGGAAGCCCCTGTCAACCAAAGCCGCAAGCTTTATCGATTTCGGGCGGCCAAAGTCCATCAAAACGTCTAAAGCGGCCCTGACAGTCCTTCCTGTATACAAGACATCGTCAACTAAAATAATATTTTTTTTACTTATGTCAAAAGGTATAATTGTTTCTTTAATTAAAGGAATGTCGGAACCTAAATCGTCAAGATCATCCCTGTAAAGCGTGATGTCAAGCGTTCCGAAAGCTATTTCGGATGCATTGACACTTCCCAAGCGCGCAACTTCGGAAAGAATTCTTTTGGCAATGCTGACGCCTTTCGTATGTATGCCGACAACCGCCAATTCAGCGGCGCCTTTATTGTCTTCATATATTTCTTTGGCAATTTTTTCAATTGCCGATTTAAAACCTTCTGAATTTAAAATAATTTCCGGCATTATTTTTCCTTTATATATTTGTCTATTCCGTCTTTTTGCAGCTTCAAATCTTCTTTCACAACGGCTTCCGACATCTTTATTTTGTAAGCTGACAGCTTAGATTTCAACTCATCGTTGTACAAAGCTATTATCTGCACCGCAAGAACAGCCGCATTTACCGCTCCGGCTTTACCTACCGCTACACACGCCACCGGCACGCCCTTAGGCATCTGCACTATTGAAAACAGCGAATCCATGCCAGCAAGGTTTTTCCCTTCCATCGGGACGCCTATCACTGGCAAAGTTGTTTCTGATGCGACAACTCCGGGAAGTGCTGCCGCCATGCCTGCCGCCGCGATAAAAACCTTCGCGCCGGAAGTTTCCGCGCCTTTTATGCACTGTTTTAAATGTTCAGTCGTTCTGTGCGCGGACGCTATATTGATACTGAAAGAAAGCCCGAACTCTTTGAGCGTTTTTACAGTTTCATTTACGACTTCCAAATCTGAACCTGAACCTGCTATAATCGCAACGTCAATTCTGCCGTCACTCATTTATTTTCTCCCGTTAAAGCCCTTCCCGCGATGTCTTTTCTGTAATGCATATCTTTGAAGGAGAGCAATTTTATATCCGTATAAACTTTATCTATAGCGCTTTTAATGTCGTTTGCTACTGATGTAACTCCAAGCACTCTGCCGCCCGCAGCAATAATTTTACCATTTTCTTTTTTAGTGCCCGCATGAAACACTATTGTGTCTTTGCCTGAAATATTATCAAGCCCTTGTATTTCAAAACCGCTTTCAAACTTGCCGGGATATCCGCCGGAAGCCAAAACAACGCATACGGCAAATTCATTTTTCCATTTAATGTTGACGGCTGACAGCTTTTTATCCAGTATAGCTATGCATATATCGGTTAAGTCCGTATCAAGAAGCGGCAAAACTGCCTGCGTTTCCGGGTCGCCGAAACGGCAGTTAAATTCCAGCACATACGGGTCATCGCCGTTCATAATGACGCCTACATACAAAACGCCTTTATATTCTGTTTTTTCGGATTTAAGCCCTTCTATCACTTTCTTTATTATTCTGTTTTCTACTTTTTCGTTCAGTGCTTTAGAAGCTGCGGGAGCCGGAGCATAAGCGCCCATTCCGCCAGTATTAGGGCCTTCATCGTTATCATTAATTCTTTTATGGTCCTGGGAAGCCGGCATCATAGAATAAGATTCGCCGTCAGTAAATATAAGGTACGAAAGCTCAAAGCCGTTTATATGTTCTTCAATTACGACATTTGCGCCCGCGTCGCCTAAAACTTTTTCACCCATAATCTGTTTGACCGCGTTTTCAGCGTCTTTTCTGCCGTTGCACATATAGACGCCCTTGCCCGCGGCAAGCCCGTCAGCTTTCACAACGACTTTTTTGTTTACTTCCCGGCTCTCAAGGTATTTTAACGCATCCTCGGCTTTGGAAAAACTTTTATACTGCGCCGTAGGAATGCCGTATTTATTCATAAACTGTTTTGAATAGGTTTTGCTTGATTCAAGCATCGCGCCTTGTTTTGAAGGGCCTATTATTTTCTGCCCTCTGCTTTCAAAAAAATCAACTATTCCCTGCGAAAGAGGCACTTCCGGCCCGACAAAAACAAAATCCACTTTATTTTCTTTCACAAAAGACGAAAGCTTTTCAAAGTCGCTGACGCCTACATTTATATTTTCGGCAATATTTGAAATTCCGCCGTTTCCCGGAGCGCAATAAACTTTATCTATTTTTGGGCTTTGGGCAAACTTCCAGCATATCGCGTGTTCACGTCCGCCTGAGCCTATAACAAGTACTTTCATCATATTTCCTTAAATTAGAATATGTATTTGTCGAAAAACTTTACTACGAATATAAACATTATAAAAGCCGCGATAAGCGTTATTATCATCGCTTTCCAGTTTTGCTTCATCATTTCGGAAGCTTTGCTTTTTCCTTCTTTGCCTTCACGTATTTCAAGAGCGTACTCCGCGCGGATTTCTTTGCTTAAATCGGCGTATTCGGTAAAATGTCCGCAGGAATCGCTTTCCGCCATCCATTTTCTTTTCACCATGCAAAACACTCTTCCGTTTCCGTTTTCGTCAAGGCTGTTGTCACCCTGGAAGAAACAATTTACGCAGTAACCCATAGTCAATGCCACCTTTTTTAATTTTTACTTTAAAAAGTTAATCGCGTTTTGAAAAATGATTTTTCCCCAGCCGTGTTCGCCGTCAAAACTTTCTTTCCCCGGATGCTGCAAAGCGTGCACATAGCGCTCGGGGTGAGGCATAAGCCCGAAAACATTCCCTTTTTTATTGCTGATTCCGGCAATTTGGTCCGTAGAGCCGTTAGGATCAAGCGGGTACTGCGGAATTCCTCCGTCTGCCGCGCAGTATTTAAACACGATCTGGTTATTTTTGTCTAATTCCTCAAGCATTTTTTTATCTTCAGGTATAAATTTCCCTTCGCCGTGTGCAACGGGAAGGCTTATAATGTCCGGAAGATTTTTAGTCCATAAACAGCTTGATTCGTTTTTAACTTTCTTTTCGGTTTTAAGATAAACCCAGCGGCACTCGAATTTATCGGAATCGTTATAAGAGAGCGTTGAAATCTGTTCAAAAAGCTTAGGATCAGGCAAAAGCCCCATTTTAACCAAAACCTGAAAACCGTTGCATATGCCTATTATGGGCTTGCCGCTTAAAGCAAATTTTTTAACTTTATCGCCAAGCTTATTTTTTATTTCATTTGACAAAATTTTTCCGGAGGCAATGTCGTCTCCATAAGAAAAACCGCCAGGAAACGCAAGTATTTCATACTCAAACATCTTGTTTTTCTTTTCAACTAAATCATTTACGTGGACTCTTTCGGCTGACGCGCCGCAAAGTTCAAAAGCAGCCTGTGTTTCATAGTCGCAGTTTGTGCCTGCTGTCCTTAAAATTAACGCTTTTATCTTTTTCATTTTATATCCTGTGTTTGCCTTATAGTTTTATAGTATTACGCCATAAATTCAAGAGAATCTGCGGTTTTTCCGTAACTTTTATTTTATCTTTCACGCTTTCAAAAATAATTTTTCCGCAGTCGCACACGTAACCTGCTTCAGAAATAACGCTTCCTTTGAAAACTTTGCGTACTTTTGCGGCATTTTCCGGTTTAATTTCTATGATAAAACGACCGTTAGATTCAGAGAATAACACTTCCGCAGCGGTCATCTTTTCTTTGCATTTGATCGCGTCTACGTTTATTTTAACGCCTTTCTGCGCTGAAAACGCCATTTCGCTTACCGCCGTTGCTATGCCGCCTTCGGAAACGTCGTGGCACGCCTCTATAAGCCCCTGGTTTATTGCTTCATAAACTTTTTTCATCAACGGCCTTGATTCGTTAGGATAAACATCAGGCACTACGCCGCCTTTGATTTTATTTATATTTGATAAAACCGAACCGCCTAGCTCATTTCTCGTAATCCCTAAAACAAACACTTTGTTCCCTTCCTGTTTAAAAGGCATAGTCACCGTATTTGCGGCGTTTTCTATTACTCCCATCGCGGAAATTAAAAGCGCAGGGGGTATAGAATACTTTTTGTCGCCAATTGAATATTCGTTATGAAGGCTGTCTTTGCCTGATATAAACGGAACGTCAAAAGCTTTAGACATCTCATAACAGGCATTAGCCGCCCTGACAAGACTGCCTAAAATTTCAGGTTTATTCGGGTTTCCCCAGCAAAAATTATCAAGAACAGACATTTTATCCACATCGGCGCCGACCGCAACCGCGTTTCTTAAAGCTTCTTCTATAGCGGAAGCCGCCATTTTATATGTATTTATTTTACCATACTGCGGATTTAAGCCGTTCGATAAAACAACGCCTTTTTTAGTTCCTTTTACGCAAGCATAAGGCCAGATTACCGCCGCGTCTCCCGGTCCGGATACTTCTATTCCGTTGCCCTGAAGAGGCTTTATAACGGTCTGCCCCTGCACTTCGTGGTCGTATTGCCTTATTATCCATTCTTTTGAGCAGACGTTCAAGTCAGCCAGAACGGCTTTAATATTTTTTGAAATTTTCGCGGCGTTCATTTTTACCGGTTTCTGCTTTTTTTCCTGTTTAACCTTATAAACGGCAGGCCTGACGGGTTTTGGCACGCCGTCATGTAAAAACTTCATGTCCATGTCAGCAACTTTATCGCCGTTATACGTAAGCGTCAGTTTTTGGTCATTCGTAAATTCTCCGATAACAACGGCTTCAACGTCTTCTTTCTTAAATATTTCGATTATTTTTTTCTTGTTTTTAGGAGGCACGGCAAAAACCATTCTTTCCTGCGCTTCGGAAATCCAAATTTCCCAAGGGCTCAAACCCGCGTACTTTAAAGGAACTTTTTCAAGCTGCACTTTTACGCCTGTTTTTTCGCCAAGTTCGCCGACCGCGCTTGAAAGCCCTCCCGCGCCGCAGTCAGTAACGCCCCTGTAAAGATTTAAATCTCTTGCTTTAAGAAGAGTATCAAGAACTTTTTTCTCAACTATCGGGTTTCCTATCTGCACAGCGCTGACATCGGATTCCTGGTCAAGCTGTATTGATGAGAAAGTAGCGCCATGTATGCCGTCTCTTCCGGTTCTGCCGCCTACGACTAAAACCAAGTCGCCGGGGTTAACCTTTTTTTCAATTTTATTTTTAGGTATTATGCCCATAGTCCCGCAGTAAACAAGCGGGTTTGCCATATAGCCGTCGTCAAAGTAAACCGCGCCGTTAACCGTAGGTATGCCCATTCTGTTGCCGTAATCCCTGACTCCCGAAACAACGCCTTTAGCTATCCTTCTTGGGTGATGCATCCCTTCCGGCACTTTGGATGCTTTTGTATTCGGGTCGCCAAAGCAAAACACATCCGTGTTTGCCAAAGGTTTCGCGCCAAGCCCTACGCCTAAAATATCCCTTATAACCCCGCCGATTCCGGTTGCTGCGCCTCCGTACGGCTCAAGCGCTGAAGGGTGATTATGCGTTTCAACTTTGAAAGCGACTCCGTTTTTAGCGTCAAAATCTATAATACCCGCATTATCTTTAAACACCGAAAGACACCATTTTTTATTTAATTCGACAGTAGCTTTAAAAATGGTTTCTTTAAGGAGATTGTTATAAACCCTTTTATGTTTCTTCCCGTTTTTGTCTTCACTGTATTCAATTATGCCGGTAAGAGTTTTATGTTTGCAGTGCTCGCTCCAGGTCTGAGCGATCGTTTCTATTTCGACGTCAGTGGGGTTTCTTTTAAGTTTTTTGAAGTAGTTCTGCACGGATTTCATCTCTTCAAGAGACAATGAAAGAACATTCTTTCTGCTTAGCTCTACGAGTTGCTTATCCGAAAGATTTAAAATTTCTATTGTTTTACAATTTGTTGTAGGTTTCATTTTATCTTATATTCCTGGATTAATGTATTTGCCAAAAGTTTCGTCGCGATATTGCCCAAAACCGGTGAAGATATTTTGCCGTAAAGATAATATTTATGCCCGGTTTTTACTTTGATATCTTTGTTTATGCCCAAATCCTTAACGGCTTTTATAATACTGTCTGAAACCGTATCCGTAACTCCCTTCTTATACCAGACCTCTATGACCGGAGTCTTTTCTTTCGCTAAAGATTCAGTTTTGGATACTTTGTAGCTTTCTGTTATTTTATCGCTTAAAAGCTCCGCGGCTATCATCTTCGCTTCGGAAGCGTTTATATCGCCTTCTATGTGGTATAAAGCCGAATATTCCGCTTTTTTAACGTCTTTTATGCCGATGCCTTCAATGTCAGACAAGGTATGTTCACCCCTGACATTTTTAAAACCGTTTTTCGTAAGAATTTCAATTTCGTACATTAGAATTTCCTTCCTGTAAGTTTCTCATATGCGCCTATATATTTTTCCATCGTTTTTTCTACCACTTCAGCCGGAAGTTCCGGAGCGGGAGAAGATTTATCCCACTTTATTTTTTCAAGATAATCTCTGACATACTGTTTATCGAGGCTGTCCTGCGGCTTGCCTTCTTCATATTTTTCCACTTCCCAGAATCTTGAAGAGTCCGGAGTAAAAATTTCGTCTATAAGTATAAGCTGTTTATCATAAAAACCGAATTCAAGCTTTGTATCTGCAAGAATTATGCCTTTTGAAAGGGCGTATCCGCTGACTTTTTTGTAAAGTTCTATTGAAAGGCGGCTTAAAGCGTTCGCAGTACTTTCGCCTACTCTTTTTATCGTTTCGTCAAAAGAAATATTTTCATCGTGTTTTCCGCTTTCTTCTTTGCTTGAAGGCGTAAAAATCGGCTCCGGCAGTTTTGAAGATTCTTTTAATCCGTCAGGAAGAGGTATCGCGCAAACGGTTTTTGATTTCTGATACTCTTTCCAGCCGGAACCGGCAAGATATCCTCTGATTATACATTCAATGTCAACCCTGTTTGCTTTTTTGACTATCATTGACCTGTCGCGCAGGTATTCGTACTGTTTAAGAGTGGTAGGAAAACTTTCAAAATCGCCGGTTATGATGTGATTTGGCACTATTCCCTGGACAAAATCAAACCAAAACATTGAAAGTTTGTGGAGAACTTTGCCTTTATTAGGGATAGTAGTTGGGATAACGTAATCAAAAGCGGAGATTCTGTCCGACGCTACAATCAAATAACTCTGGCCCAAATCGTAAACGTTTCTTACTTTGCCTTTGTGCACTAACGGAAGATTTATGCCGTCTTCTTGGTTGTTCATAACCCTTTCCTTTTATTATAAATTTGAATTAAGAGATTATATAATATTTTTGATTGATTTTTCAACAAGAAAATGAAAACAACGAGATGGCCGAAAATATTCGGCCATCTCGTTGAAAAATCAGACGGTAAAAAGCAGTCAAAAGCTGCCGTTTTAGTTATTTGAATGTTTTGGGATGGCGTATATCTTTGCCGTGAACCATAAAAATCACGTCTTCGCTGATATTTGTTGCGTGATCGCCTATTCTTTCTATGCTTCTTGCGACAAGTATCAAATCTACGGCTCTTTGAATGGTATCCGGATCTGTGGATTTGGTCATATAAACTTTCAAATCCTTAAAAACCATGTCTTTAAGGTTATCAACTTCGTCGTCTTTTTCAAGCACCGCTTTGGCAAGCTCAACATCGCTTGTGTTAAAAGCTTTTATACAGTTTTCCACCATCTGCTGGACTGCTTCCGCCATTTTTGGAATATCGATCAAAGGCTTTAATTCGGGATATTTGATAAGATCAAGCGCCATTTCACTGATATTCACGGCTTCATCGCCCATTCTTTCCAGGTCGCTGTTGATTCTCATAGCGGAAGTTATAAACCGTAAATCTGCGCCGACTGGCTGGTTTAAAGCTATAAGCTTAAGGCATTTATCGTCAATAACAATCTCTTGTATATTAACCTCTTTTTCAAGTCCGAAAATAGTATCTGAAAGTTTAGCGTCTCTCAAAACAAGCTGGTCTATAGTAGCTTTTATCATCTGCTGTACAAGCCCCGCCATATCAACAAGGCGGCTTTTTAAATCATTCATTTCCATATCAAAATGTCTCATTATTTCCCCCAAATTAATAATATTTTCAGTGTTTAAACGCGAATCATTTTATTTTTATGCAACCCTGGCGCCGCCGATGTGTACAACTGTAAAAAGTACACAAATCAAAGCGTCCCCAATATCATCCGAATCTTCCGGAGACATAATCATCCGTCTGTTTTTGTGACGGATTCGTAAATATTTTTTCCGTTTTATCAAATTCTATTAATTCGCCCAAAAGCATAAACGCGGTATCTTCCGAAACTCTTGCAGCCTGCTGCATATTGTGGGTAACTATTACTATAGTGTACGTATCTTTCAGCTGAATCATGAGTTCTTCTATCCTCTGTGTTGAAAGAGGGTCCAGAGAAGAGCAAGGCTCGTCAAGAAGAATTATCTGGGGTTTTACGGCAATAACCCTTGCTATGCAAAGCCTCTGCTGCTGTTCAAGCGTCATATCCAGCGCGGATTTTTTCAATCTGTCTTTAATATCGTCCCAGAGTAAAACGGCTTTTAAACTTTCTTCGACTGTATCGTCTATAATGCTTTTTTTAGAAGCAATTCTGTTAACTTTTAACCCGAAAGCCACGTTTTCATAAATAGAAATTGGGAAAGGGTTAGGCCTTTGAAAAACCATTCCTACATTTCTTCTGAGGTTATCTATGTCAATTTTTTCGCCGTAAATATTTTTCCCGCCGATATTTACTTCACCGCTCGTACGCACCCCTTCAATGGTATCATTTATCCTGTTTAGCGAACGCAGCAGAGTGGATTTGCCGCAGCCGGACGGGCCTATCATAGCGGTAATTCTTTTCTCTTCGATATTCATGTTGATATTTTTCAAAGCATGAAAATCAGTATAATAAAGATTAAAGTTTTTTATTTCTATTTTTGCCATCACTGCTCCAAAATAAAATTCTTACTGCCGTAGTGTCGTTAGGTTTCAAAATTTCCGGCGAAAGCGCAGCCAAAACTTTAAACTCTTATTTCTATCCGAATCTTCCTGTAATATAATCTTCCGTCTTCTTTTCTTTCGGCGAAACAAACATCGTACCCGTCTTATCAAGCTCAATAAGTTTGCCCATAAGGAAAAACGCAGTACGGTCGCCGACTCTTGAAGCCTGCTTAACATTATTTGTAACAAGCACAATAGTATATTTTTTCTTCAAATCAATCATTGATTCTTCGACTTTTGCAGTAGATATCGGGTCAAGTCCGGAACACGGCTCGTCAAATAAAATAACTTCCGGGTTTATTGCAAGTATCCTTGCAATACAAAGCCTCTGTTGCTGCCCTCCGGAAAGTTTCATAGCTGAAGAATTAAGCCTGTCTTTTACTTCGTTCCATAACGAAGCGTCTTTTAACGCTTGCTCCACAACCGCATCCTGCTCGCTCTTTCTCATCGCAAGGCCAAGCCTTTTAGGCGCGTAAACTATATTTTCATATATGCTCATGGGCAAAGGTATCGGCATGGCAAAAAGCATTCCGACTCGTTTTCTCAATTTTTCCATGTTCATGTGAAAAATATTATCTTCGCCAAGATAGACAGCGCCTTTTCTCGAATAATTCGTGTCAAAATCATTCATCCTGTTAAGCGTTCTAAGAAATGTCGTTTTACCGCTGTTTGCGGGGCCTATAATGGTAAGGATTTCATTTTCGATTACGTTAATATTTAACGATTCTAAAACGCTTTTGCCGCCGTAAAAACAGTTTAAATTTTCTACCTTTATTTTATCTGCCATTATATTATTCGCCCTCATCTTAATCCTCTCCCTGACAAGGGAGAGGGTAACAACAAATTGTTAACTATTCTGTATTACTTATTACTTGCTGTTACCATTTTCTGCGTTTTCTAAAGTATATTCTTGCGACAATTGCAATTAAGCTCATTGTTAAAACCATCATAAGAAGCACAAGCGCGGTGCCGAAAATAATATTTTTTGGCATATTAGGTATCTGCGTTGAGATAATAAACAAATGGTATGGCAGCGCCATAACCTGGTCAAAAACTGAGCTGGGCAGATGCGGCACGTAAAACGCCGCTGCCGTAAAAAGTATAGGCGCAGTCTCGCCGGAAATTCTTGCTATGCTCAATATCGCTCCGGTTAAAATCCCCGGCAAGGCATTAGGCAAAACTATATGGCGTATAGTCTGCCAACGGCTTACGCCGAGAGACAAACTCGCTTCCCTAAACGTATAAGGCACGCTCCTTAATGCCCCTCTCGCCGTGGTTATAATAACGGGAAGTTCCATAATAGAAAGCGTTAAGGCGCCTGCTATTATCGAAACTCCCAGTTTAAAAAACATGACAAATATGCCAAGCCCGAAAAGCCCGTAAACTACGGAAGGCACTCCGGCAAGGTTAACAATCGCAAGATTTATTATTCTGGTTAAAAGGTTATCTTTAGCATATTCATTTAAATAGATAGCGGCGCAAACGCCTATCGGCAGCGTTATTGCTATAGCGCAGACAACTATAGAAAGAGTGCCAAGGATTGCGGGCAAAATTCCGCCGCCGCGCATCCCGTCAGTAGGCATTGCCGTTAAAAATTCCCAAGTAATCGCCGATGCGCCGTTTTTGATAATAACAAAAACGATTAAGGTTACGGGCGTAATAACCAAAACTGTAGCTAAAAACAAAAGCGCGTATGAAAGTTTTTGGGATAATTTCGGGCTTAATTTAAACATCATTTGCGTTTACTCTTTCCTAAAAATAAATCAGCGACAAAATTTACGACAAACGTTATTACAAAAAGCACAAGGCCTATTGCAAATAATGCCCTGTAATGCATTCCGCCCCTGACTGTTTCTCCCATTTCCGCGGCTATAGTCGCAGTCATCGTTCTGACAGGTTCAAATATTGAATGCGGAATATGCGCGGCATTGCCCGTTATCATCATAACAGCCATCGTTTCGCCGATAACCCTGCCGATGCCAAGCATTATCGCGGCAATTATTCCCGGCATTGCGGCTTTTAAAACTATTCTTCTGATTGTCTGCCATCTTGTAGCGCCAAGCGCCAGCGCCCCTTCTTTATATTGCCACGGGACTGAACGTATAGCGTCTTCGGAAATTGTTACTATGGTAGGCATTGCCATAAAAGCAAGCATTATAGAGCCCGCAAAAGCAGTAAGCCCTGTCGGAACGTCAAAAAGCGTCCTTACAAGAGGAACAAGCGTTACCATGCCGACAAAACCGATTACTACGCTTGGTATCGCCGCCATAAGCTCCACAAACGACTTTAAAATATCTCTTACTCCGTGAGGGGCAATTTCAGATATATAAAGCGCCGCCATAACGCCAAGCGGCACGGCGATAACGCACGCGCCTAATGTCACAAGGATTGAACCTACTATTAAAGGAAGAATGCCAAACTGCGCCGGATCTGAAGTGGGATACCAGAATTTTCCGGTAATAAACTTTAAAACTCCAAAGTCTTTAAAAAACGCAAAACCTTCTTTAAGCAAAAAACCAAAAATCAAAACGACAAACACTATGGCAAGTATGCCGCAGATAAATATTATAGTTTCAATTACCGTATCTATCGTTTTTCTCATTTAAAACCTTTAAGCGGAACAAAATCAGTTTCTAAAACCACTTTCTGGCCTTCATCCGACAATGCGTAATCTATAAACTCTTTAACCGTGCCTTTCGGCTGGCCGTTTGTGTAAAGATAAAGAGGACGGGAAATAGGATACCTTCCGCTCATTACATTATCCGGCGTAGGGTAAACATATTCGCTTTTAGAATCTACGGCAACGGAAATTGCTTTAATGCCGTCATTAATAAAACCCATGCCGACATAACCTAGGGCGTGCGGATTTTGGTAAACCTCATCGTATATCGCCTGCGAAGAAGGCATCATTAAAGCCTGCGGCGCAAACTCGTCTTTCGAGTTTTTATTGCCGTGCCTTAAGACGTGCTCTTTAAAAAACATATGCGTGCCTGAATTGCTTTCCCTTGAAAGGATTACAATCTTTTTATCATCTCCGCCGACTTCTTTCCAATTGGTTATTTTAGCCATAAAAATATCCCGCAACTGATCAATAGTCAGTTTGCTTACGGGATTATTTTTGTTTACAAGTATCGCGAGACCGTCAAGTCCTACTATAAATTCTACGGGATTTACATCGTTTTTTTCTGCTAATTCTTTTTCTTTGTCTTCTATTTCTCTTGAAGACATCGCTATGTCGCAGGTATGGTTTATCAAAGCGGCAAAACCTGTGCCGGAGCCGCCGCCGGTAACGCCGACATTAGTTTCCGGTTTATCGGCCACAAACCTTTCCGCCCAGACCTGAATAAGATTAACGATAGTATCGGAGCCTTTTATCTGCATAGAGGCCCCTGCTTTGATGCTTTCATTATGCCTTGAGCAGGAAAACAAGCTAAAGGCAACAAACAAAACTAAAAATATTTTTATATATTTCATTAAAAATCAATTAATAAGTAACAAGTAATAAGTACTAGAAACTCAAATGACTAAAAGCTTTTTCGTTTCTTACTTATTATTTATTACTTGTAGTTCACTCCCATTCAATAGTAGCAGGCGGTTTATTAGAAATATCGTAGACTACCCTGTTAGCGCCTTTAACTTCATTTATGATTCTTGAAGATATGGCGCTTAAAAGGTCGTAAGGCAGTTTCACCCAGTCGGCAGTCATAGCGTCTTCAGAGTTAACGGCGCGTAAAACTATTACGTGTTCGTAAGTCCTGGCGTCGCCCATAACCCCGACAGTTTTTACCGGAAGAATTATCGCAAAAGACTGCCATATTTTTTCATAAAGTCCGGCTTTTCTTATTTCTTCCGTCACTATATAGTCGGCTTTCTTTAAAATATCAAGTTTTTCCTGCGTTATCTCGCCTATCGTCCTTACTGCAAGGCCGGGGCCCGGGAAAGGCTGCCTGTTAATTATTTCATCAGGAATACCCAATTCTTTTCCGAGAACCCTGACTTCGTCTTTAAACAAAAACTTCAACGGTTCCACCAACTTCATTTTCATCTTTTGCGGCAGTCCGCCGACATTATGATGGCTTTTTATCGCGACTTTTGAACCTTTGACAGATATGCTTTCTATGATATCAGGATAAATCGTGCCTTGCAGCAGAAAATCTATCCCTTTTAATTTTTTTGATTCCTTATCAAACACTTCTATAAAGGTATGCCCGATAATTTTTCTTTTTTGTTCGGGATCAGTCACGCCTTTAAGTTTGGTAAGAAACGTTTTTCTCGCGTCAACCATTATAAGGTTTTTGCCGAATTTTTTGCCGAAAATCTGCTTCACCCTTTCATTCTCCCCAAGTTTTTGCAAACCGTGGTCGACATAAACGCAGACAAGCTGTTTGCCTATCGCTTTATGGAGCATAACCGCCGCAACGGAAGAATCCACCCCGCCGGAAAGCGCGCACAATACTTTGCCTTTGCCGACCTGGTTTTTAATCCTTTTAACCTCATCGACAATATAAGATTTCATCGTCCAATCCGGCTTTGAACCGCAGATTTTAAATATGAAATTATTAAGAATTTTCTTTCCGTGAACAGAATGTTTTACTTCGGGGTGAAACTGCACGCCGTATATGTTGTTTTGGGTATTTTCGATTGCCGCATAAGGGGAGTTTTCTGATTTTGCCGTTACTTTAAAGCCTTTTGGTATTTTTGAAAGTTTGTCTCCGTGGCTCATCCACAGCGTTTCTTTTGGGTTTAAGCCTTTAAAAAGCTGTGAAGAAGAGGAAACATTTACGGAAGCTATGCCGAATTCTCTTTTTTTGGAAGGCCTTACTTTGCCGCCCAAATGCTCGGCAATGAGCTGCATACCGTAACATATTCCAAGAATCGGAACGCCAAGCTCCCAAATCTTCTGGTCAGGCCACGGAGCGTTTTGAGAATAAACGCTTTCGTACCCGCCTGAGAGAATTATGCCTTTCAAATCTTTTAAATCCGTGAAAGACTTTAAAGGTTTATTGCCTGGGTAAATCTCGCAATAAACTTTTTCTTCCCTGATGCGTCTTGCAATAAGCTGCGTATACTGCGAACCGAAATCCAAAATCAAAATCATGTGCTTTTCCTTAAGATGACGAGAATATTGTTTCGAAACTAAAGATGTTTATTTATTGTATTTGTTCTGCTCTACCGGAGGTAATACCAAGAAAATGATAAGTACTATCGCGCCGATGAAAGGAACAAAAGCTATAAGCTGCCACCAGCCGCTGCGGTTTGTGTCATGAAGCCTGCGGGCAGTGATTGCGATTGAAGGAATAAAAATTGCCAATACAATAAGCCAGTAAATAATCATTATAACTGTTCCGAAATCTCCCAAAATACCCGCAAGCATCTGGAAAACGATGCCGATAAGAAGAGTGAACAATATGAAATACCAATACTGCGACCTTGTAGCGCGGCCCGAGAAATCCGCATACTGATTCTTAATGACATCTACAAAAAATTTTTTGAAAAATTCCATTTTTACTCCCTTTTCTATTTTTTGCGCCTGATCTGCACATTATATCAAATTTTAGCTGAAGTTATGTTTTTTTGCGCCTGGTATTTGCCCTTTCTGTCGGCGTAAGAAGTTTCGCATATTTCATTTGCGCCTAAAAAGAGTACCTGCGCTATGCCTTCATTAGCGTAAACTTTCACAGGATGTGAAGTAGTATTTGCTATAGAAAGAGTGACATATCCTTCCCACTCCGGTTCAAAAGGCGTGACATTTACGAAAATACCGCAGCGCGCATATGTGGATTTGCCGAAGGCTATCGTTACTACATCCCTCGGTATCCTGAAATATTCTATGGTTTTGCCTAAAACTATTGAATTCGGAGCGATTATTATATGGTCTTTCACTTTTACGGGTTCAAATAATATGTCTGCGGATTGTTTAGGGTCTAAAATGGCTTTGCCGTCATGATCTCTCAATACCATAAACTCATCAGATAAACGCATATCATAGCCATATGAAGACGTACCGAAAGATATAACGCCTTTTCCGTCAACCTGCTTAACCTGGCCTGGTTCAAACGGCTCTATAATTTTTTTCTCAAGAGCGTTTTCAATTATCCATTTATCACTTTTAACCATAAAATACCTTTATAAAACAGAGTGAAACGACAAATCAATCCCGAAAGCTAACGGAAAAAACATTTTACTTATCTAGATTACTACGCCGCTTTCAGCGGCTCGTAATGACCACCTATAAAACGCAAATGAGCCGCGAAGCAACAAAGCATAATCACAAAAGACAAAGTAAAAACATTACCAGCACTTAGAGTATCCGCAATCCCTGCAAACAACGCAGCCTTCGGCAAACGTCAACATCTCTCCGCATTCCGGACACTGGGGACATGAGCCTGAAAAATTATTGCTCGCGTCTGACGAATATGTTTTTTGTTCGGGCTGGTGTTCAATAGGCGCATAAGGCTCTGAATTTACAACCGCCTGCGTAAACAAAGCGGGGGTCTGCTTTTCTTTTGCATACGCTTCAAGCGCTTTTGCCACCGCGTCCGCGCATGAAAGTATCGCTCCGCCTTCCGCCAAAGTCGGCGAAGGGCACCTTATTCCTTTCAACTGGTTGATAATCTCCTGCTGGTCTATACCGGTACGCAAAGCAAGCGATATCAATCTTGCAACCGCTTCCGCCTGAGATGAAGTACATCCGCCGGATTTGCCTAGCTGCGTAAATATTTCGCAAGCGCCTCTTTCATCTTCATTTACGGTAACATACATCTTTCCGCAGCCTGTATGCATTAAATATGTATAGCCGAAAGTCTTTCTGGGCCTTGTCCTCGGCTTCTTTTCTTTAACTTCTTCAAGAACGGGAGCGTCTTTTTTGCTTGCAAGGTTAAGAACCTGCAAATCCCTGCTGCCGTCGCGGTAAACCGTTACGCCTTTGCAGCCCATCTTATATGAAAGGATATAAACTTTTTTAACGTCTTCTTTTGTCGCGACATTAGGGAAGTTAACGGTTTTGGAAACGGCATTATCCGTAAATTTCTGGAAAGCCGCCTGCATTCTTATATGTTCTTCCGGGGTAATATCGTGGGAAGTTACAAAAACTTTCTTTATTTTTTCGGGAACTTCTTTTATGCCGTGAAGAGTGCCTTTTTCGGCTATTGTGTCCATAAGCCCGGCCGAGTAAAAACCGTTTTCTTTAGCAACTTTTTCAAAGTAAGGGTTTACTTCAAACATTTCTTCATTGTCCAGGCACTGCGCCCTTTTGTAAACAAGCGCGAAGTGAGGCTCAATCCCGCCGGAAGCGGCGGCAATTATGCCGATAGTGCCCGTAGGGGCTATTGTAGTCGTTGTCGCGTTTCTTATAGGATTGCCTTTTGCGTATATGCTGTTTTTAAAGTTAGGGAAAGCACCTCTTTTAAGGGCAAGTTCTTCTGAGGCTTCGTGGGATTTCAACTGCACAAAACCCATAAGCTTTTCGGCAAGTATCAAAGATTCGTGCGAGCCGTAAGGTATGTTCATGTACAAAAGCATATCAGCCCAGCCCATTATGCCAAGCCCTATTTTTCTGTTAGAGCGCGTGGTTTCGCCGATTTTTTGTATAGGATAGTTATTCATGTCGATAACGTTATCAAGGAAATGTACGCCTGTTCTAATCGTCTTTTCAAGCCTGTCCCAGTCAACATCGCCGTCTTTTACAAAGTGCCCTAAATTTATAGAACCGAGATTGCACGATTCGTAAGGGAGAAGCGGCTGCTCACCGCAAGGATTTGTGGATTCTATCATACCTACGGCAGGCGTAGGGTTGCCGTCATTCATTCTGTCTATAAAAACTATGCCGGGCTCGCCGTTTTTCCATGCCTGATCGACTATTTTATTGAACACTTCTTTAGCATTAAGTTTTCCCGCCACCTCGCCGTTTCTCGGGTTATAAAGATTATAATCTTCGTCATCTTCCAAAGCGTCCATGAACTCTTTGGTAACCGCGACTGAAATATTAAAATTATTTAAGCTGTCGTTTTTATCTTTGCAGGTTATAAACTCCAAAATGTCCGGATGGTCCACACGAAGCATACCCATGTTTGCGCCTCGCCTTGTACCGCCCTGCTTTATTGCTTCCGTCGCGGCATTAAAAACCTGCATAAACGATACCGGCCCTGAAGAAACGCCGCTTGTGGTTTTTACGGTATCCTGTTTTGGGCGGAGCCTTGAAAAAGAAAAGCCTGTTCCGCCGCCTGATTTATGAATAAGTGCGGTATTTTTTAAAGTTTCGAAAATAGAATCCATGGAATCTTCTATGGGAAGCACAAAACACGCCGAAAGCTGCTGCATAACCCTGCCTGCGTTCATAAGCGTAGGTGAATTTGGAAGAAAGTCTAAAGATGACATCGCAAGATAAAATTCTTTTGTCAAAGCCGCCGTATCGGCGTCTTTATCGTAGATTTTATCCGCCTGCGCTATATTTTCGGCAACCCTGTAAAACAAATCTTCAGGTTTTTCTACCGGTTCGCCGTTATCGTTCTTCTTCAAATACCTTTTCTGAAGAACCGTTAATGCGTTTTTTTCAAGCTTCGCGCCATGTTCCGAAATAAGTTCTTCTTTTGTGTTTTGTGCCATTGCTGCCTCCCACTTTTATACTTTGTTTCTATATTTTATTGTATTGTGCCTGTTGTTACCGCGCTTTAACGCGGCTTTACAATGCCATGGCCTCTATTTATTGCCTTTCTGCCGTTTTGTATGTTCTTTTTTAAGCTTTTTAAGCTCTTCCATAAACGTATCAACGTCCCCAAACTTGCGGTAAACCGATGCAAATCTTATATATGCCACCAAATCTATATCCCAAAGCTTGTCTAAAATCTTCTGTCCTATTATAGTAGACGGGATTTCCATAACATATTCGCCCATAAGCTCATTTTCTATCTCAGAAGCGATTTTATCTATAGTTTCTACCGAAACGGGCCTCTTTCTGCAGGCCCTGTCTATACCCGCGGTAACTTTTTTGCGGTCAAAAGGCTCTCTGCTCTGGTCTGATTTAACGACCATAAGCGATATTTCTTCCGGCCTTTCAAATGTTGTATACCTTTTTTTACATTCTGAACACTCTCTGCGCCTTCTGACAGCCGAGGTATGTTCAATCGGGCGGGAATCAAGAACCTGATCCTGAAAACTTCCGCAAAAAGGACATTTCATTGGTTCACTCTTATTTTTATTTTTCACTACGGGTTGTGGCGCCGGTAATGTTACAACATACGGGTAGCTTTGTCAATCAGAAAAATTTTTCAAATATTTTTCAATTAAAAAACTATATATTCTATTGGGATGATTCTAACAATCTACCGGTTGTAGTGTCAAGCGGAATTTTGAAGCAGTTTATAAAAGTTGGCGGTTATCGCTATTAGTTTAAACCTTTTTTGACCGCGGCAACGCCCGCGTTCTCTTTATTCATATGGGGTTTGTACTCGCCCCCCATCTTACGCATCTCTTTTCTATAGTTTTCACGGGAGTAAATCGATTCATTATAATGCCTTATTCCCGGAAGGCTGTTAAAAAAATCCTTTATTTTTTGCCATGCGTAGCTTATCGCTCCGGCTATTTTTTTAACAATTTTAATTTCAAAAAATGAGCTGTACGTGGACTGAACTTTATGCGCGACAACCGGCTGCCCGCTTGTTTTTGACTTTGCCGGCTGCGCGGCGGCGGGCTGCGGTATATAAGCAGTATTGATTTTTGCATCAGATTCATCTTCTTTCATGGATCTGTCATATGTGTCATCAAGGCGGACATCCTGCGTGTCTACCTCATAAGCGTCTTCTAAAACGGTTTCAGAATTTTCATTTTCATAATCTTGCTGGGCAAAAATCAAAGATGTATTTAAAAGTAATGACAAAAAAACGGTAAAAATCAAAATTTTTTTCATTTTTTCCTCTTTTTAATTTTTGTCTTTTGAAATCAGATATTTAAGAATAAAAGGCGTTATAAAAGTAGTAAGCATTATAACCGCAACCAATGCACTGTATTCATTTGAACCAAAAACATCACTCCTAAGCCCGATTCCCGCAAATATCAGGCCTACTTCGCCTCTTGGCACCATACCTGCACCTATAAGCAGCTTATTGACGCCTTTTTTAAATACCACAAAACCGGCTGAAACTTTGCCTATAAACGCAACAGCAAATAAGACGGCAGTCAGAAGAAGTATTATTTTGTTTTCTGGTACAAACGGATTGAAAGTGCCGAGTTTAACGTTTGTCCCCATTAAAACAAAAAATATCGGGACAAAAAATGCTGACAGCGGCTTTAAATCTTTCTTTATTTCTGACCCTTGTTTAGTGCTTGCAAGCACAAGCCCGGCCGCAAAAGCGCCTACAATAGGAGCAAGCCCGAATTTTGAAGAAAGAGCCGAAATTAAAAGACAGAAAGCAAAACCTGCTACAAAAACTATGTTTTCCTGCTTCATTTTAGAGACATACTTAAACACGGTGGGCGCGATAAGGAGCCCAGCAATAACGGCAAAAACAAGAAAACCGACCGCGGTTCCGCTTATTGCCGCTATCGTGCCGACCGTAACGCTGTCTCCAGCAACAAGTTTTAGCACTACGGCAAGTATCGTAAGCCCTATAACGTCATCAATAACCGCGGCGCCCAGAATTACCTTTGCTTCTTCGCTTTCAAGCTTTTTTAAATCGCGTAAGACCCTTGCCGTGATGCCTACGGAAGTCGCCGTGAGCACGGCGCCGGCAAAAATCGCCTGATGCGGGTCCATACCAAACCATATAAATGTGTAATAACCAAAAAAGTACGGCAAAACAACACCGATTATGGCAACTGCAACGGCCCAGCCGCCGGTTTTTATGAACTCTTTAATATCCGTAGAAAGGCCGACTTCAAACAAAAGAATTATAGCGCCTAATTCTGAAATGCTTACAAGTATTGGCGTTTCGGTAACCCATCCAAAAACGCTGGGACCTATTATAACGCCGGCTAAAAGTTCGCCGACTATGCCGCTTTGCCCGAACTTGACCGCTATTTCGCCAAAAATTTTCGCCGTAACCAGGATAATTACTAAAGCCATTAAAAATCCAAATATCTCATGCATCGCCATCTCCCAAATAATAAATTTAATATAAGTTTATAAAATCAGCCCTTTTTCTGCAAACATACGGATAAAATCGGCAGGAAGCTCAAATCCAAGTTTTTTTGCCGTCAACGCGTCTTTAAGGGCTTTTTCATATCTTTTTAACTCAAAACTGGCAGCAGCCCTGTGAAAATATGCATTTGAATAGTTATTATTTATTAAAAGTGATTTTGTATACATTATAACAGCATTTTTATAATCTCCTTTTAATGCATGAAGATTACCCAAAAAATCATAAATTCTATAATCTTCCGGAAATAATTTTTTCATATATAAAAAAATTTCAAATGCTTCATTATAGCGGCCCGTGTCAAAATAAGCGCTCCCTAGCTGCAAAAGTGATTCTTTTCTGCCACCAATCCTTTTAATGCTTTCTATATATTCATTTATCGCAGCATTAAATTCATTCTTATTTTTATATATTTCCCCCAGGGCTAAATAAGAAACTTCCTGTTCCGGATTGAATTCTTTTGCCTTTGTTATATAACTTATTGCTTTTTCATATTCCAGCTTGTTCATATAATAAACGCCAAGATTATTATAAATAAGAGCTTTGGCGTATGCGGATAAACCGTATTTATTTAAAGCGGCATTATAAACTTTATGCACTTTATCTTCATCATTTTTCTGACCGTATATAGCGGCAATATCCAAATAAGCGCTTAACATGTTTGGTTCATCAAAACAACTCTCAAAATATTTTTTATATGATTTTAAAGCGCCTTCATAATCATTCCGGCGCATTTTAAACTTCCCTTGATAATAAAGGGCAACAGGAAGAAAAGGATTTATTTTAAGAGCGTCATCCATATCCTGTTCGGCAATTTGAATATTGCCTTTATTTTCAGCATAATGCACCCCTCTCAAAGCATAAGCAAGCGAAATTTTACCTTGATAGTTTTGTATTAAACTGTCAAAAATCGTTCCGGAATCTTTCCAATCTGTCGCCCTGGTATGGCTTACAACGCACATAGTAAGCATTAAAACTGCCAAAATGGCAGCGGCAATTTTTTTAAATCCGCTATTTTTGATTTTTTTATACGCATAAACAAATATTATTGCCGCAAGATAGCAAAGACCTATAAGCGGAATATACACGTATCTGTCAGCGACATAAGCATCTCCTATAGGCAGTATGCTAAGCATAGGCAAAAGGGTTATAATAAAAAACAAAAACGCGAACGTAACCTTTTTTGTATATTTAAGGCTTATAAAACAAGCAAATAACGATATATATACCACAAAAATTCCCGCCGCTATCCGCAAAGATGAGGCCAAATTAGGATAAATAATTGAAAGCTTTGCAGGGTAAATAAATTTAAATATATAAAACAATATATTAAAATGGGCTTGCATCATATTCGCCGACAACGCCCCATGGGAAATAGTAGATTTTTCAGAATCTAAATAGTAGCCGTTTAAAGTAAAAAATGCGAAAATCAACGCAATCAAGAAGAAAGGGGCATATTTAACAAAAGATTTAGCTTGAAATTTGCTTCCCTGAAACCAATCTATGAGTACCAAAACAATAGGAAAAATAACAGCCGCGGGTTTTGACAAACATGAAAAAGCAAACATAAGCAAAGAGATTAAATAAAGAATATTTTTTTGCTTATCAGAATTGATATAAGCTAATATCGAACATAAAAAGAAAAAAGCGTATAGAATATCTTTCCTGGCGCTTACCCATGCCACAGCTTCAACGTGTAAAGGGTGGCAGGCAAATATAAACGCAGTTATAAAAGATACTGGAAAATTTCCCTTTGTAAGTTTAAAAAAAATAAAAAATACAAGTAAAACATTAAGCAGATGCAAAATAAGGTTGACGGCATGGTAAAAATACGGGTCTTCCCCAAAAAAATGATATTCCAAAGCGTATGATATGCTTACTAACGGATGATAAAGTCTTTCATGCATATCAAAAAACATAGCTTTAAGATTGTCTGTAGCTAAAGATTTTATTTTCCAATTTCCTGTAATCATTACAGTGTCATCATAATTTATAAAATCGGCATTCAAAACCGGGTAAAATGTAACAGCCGTTACAATTAACATAAACATTAGCAAAGCTTTCTGGTATTTTTTTATTTTTTTCATATTTTTAGTATTCCAGTTTCAATTTTAAGCATACGTATAAAATCTTCCGGCAGCTTAAAACCAAGGCTTTGCGCCTTCAACGCATCTTCACGGGCTTCTTCATATCTTTTTAACTCAAAACTGGCAGCGGCCCTGTGAAAATATGATATTGCATAATCATTTTTTGACAATAATGCCCTTGTATATTCAATTACAGCGGCATTATAGTCTAAATCCAAAGAATAAATATTCCCTATCGCATCATGAAACAGATAGTTTTCAGGAAACAGTTCAGCTCCTTTTTTAAACAAAACCAAAGCGGCGCTGTCAAAACCGTTATCATAATAAAAATTCCCAAAGGCATTCAAAACAGCTGCATCATCTGGAAATTCTTTCAGCGCTTCAAAATATGCACTTCTTGCAGCCTCATAACCATCTTTTTTATCAATAATTTCCGCATACAAGATCACTATAGAAGGTGTAAGAGGCCTAAATGTTTTAGCTTTCCCAATATTTTCCAAAGCCAAATCCAAATTCCCCATATGAAAATTGAAAAGAGCAGTCAGGTAATATATTTTTTGCGGATCTTCGGCAAACGGCAGCATTTCCCGAAGCAATTCCAATGATTTATCATTATCGCCTAATTTATTATATATTTCTACGCTGTCTAAATACGCAATATACGCGTTTTGATGCGGATAAACGACTTTCGAATAGTATTTAAGGGCTTCTTGATATCTTTCCTGAAGCATCTTAAGCCTGCCCAACGAAGTTAAAACTTCGCCGGCCGAAGAAATTCTTTCAGCTTCCAATATATATTTTTCAGCTTTTTTCAAATCTCCTTTCATCATATAACTGTCTCCCAATGTGTCGTATAAAATCTTAGATTCACCGGGATATTTTTTTATTTGGTCTTCAAAAAGAACATCACTGTTTTCCCATTTTTGCGCCTGTAAATTGCTTTGAATCAACATAACTGCAAAGGCGCAGCACACTAAAACCGTAAAAACTCTTTTCAAGTATTTTACGCGCAGTTTTCCGTAAATAAAATATACCGCGCAAGCGGCTATGTAAGCAAGCCCGATGAAAGGTATATATGTATACCTGTCGGCGGTCGGCGAAATCCCTACCGGAATAATGTTAATGGACGGCAGCAATGTGAGTATAAAAAAAATAAAACCGAAAAATATCTTTTTTGTATATTTAATGCTGAAAAAGGAGAGAAGTATAAGAGCGTATACAAGAGCAGGTGCTTTCATTACAAAACCGGCATCTATATTCGCAGCCGTAAGAAAATAAGGGTACGCGATAGCCAGGCCAGAAGGAATTATAAATTTTACAAGATAAAATAATACGTTAAAATGAGCCGCTATAAAATTCATGTAATATGAGTAGCCGGTAAATGAATACGGCAGTTTATCATAATACACAATATACGCAAGAACAGAAAAAAATACCGTTACGAGCACAAACGGCACATATCTTAACAAAGATTTAAAGTCAAATTTTTTTCCCGTAAGCCAGTCAAAAAGAATCAGGATAAAAGGAAGGGTAACCGCCATCGGTTTTGAAAGGCACGCGCAAAGAAAAAGCACAAGTGATAATATATAACGTATGATTCGTTTTTTTCCTTCAGACTCCAATGATTTTATGTATAAAAGCAACGAAGACAGAAAGAATAACGCGTAGAGAGTGTCTTTTCTGGCGCTTATCCACGCGACAGGCTCTACATGCATCGGGTGGCAGGCAAATATAACAGCGACAAAAACAGAAATAAAAAAATTTCTTTTAGTAACCGCAAAGAATATAAAAAAGACCAATAAAATGTTAATAAGGTGCAGTATAAGGTTATCTGCATGGTAAAAATACGGATCATTTCCAAAAAAGTGATATTCTAATGCGTAGGAAAGGTTGACTATTGGGTGAAAAAGGCCGTAATGCTTCTGAAAAATATTTTGTAAATTAAGCGATTGTATTTTCGCATTTTCCGATACTAAAACAGCGTCATCCAAATCAATAAAATCAGCTTTCAATACCGGATAGAATACAAAAACCGTCGCAAACATTAATGCAATTAATGTGAAAACCTGATATTTTTTCATCTCTTTACGGTTTTGTTTGTTTTTTTCCATGGGGTACCGCACGGGAAGGATTCGTGACAGCCGTCCCTTATGCAATCCGGGCCGGCATCTGAAAATAGTATAGGGGCGGCTTTTCTGGCAAGATTAAGCATACGGCAGGACATATCTCTTATTTCCCACTGCGCCCTGTTGCAGCATCTCAAAGCAAAAAAATGCCTCAATTCTCTTGCATTCATTGTGATAATTATTTTTGTGGCAGCCGCGTTTGGAAGTATGTACCTTGCGTCTTCCGCAGGCACGCCGGCTTCAAGAAGTTCTTTATAAAAAGATTCAATATTTTTCAAAAAGTCATTGTATTTTAAATGTAATTTTTTATCTGACTTAATTGTATCCGGAGTAATGCATTCTACGCCGTTTTTAAATTTAACATACCTTTGGCTTTGAACTGAAAATGAAGCAATTCTGTGCCTGGTAAGCTGTGCAAGCAAAGCCCTGGATACGCCTTCAATGCCGAAAGTGAAAGAGGCGTGTTCCAAAACGGAATGGTGCCCTGAAGATATAATCTTGCCTAAAAGCTCTTCAATCTTCTCTTTTGTAAACTTTTCTGTAATTTCGTCTATCCCGGCGGCACTGTAACACAGCCTACCGGCTATGGCGCACGTTTTTTCCGGATCCTGCGTAAATTTTAAAAGCTTTACTTTCATTATAACAACCTTGAATGATGCTTAAAGGCATTGATGCATAGACGCATAGTTTTTGCCATGCATCCAAGCATCTACTCTTCTATGCATCTTTTATTTATTTGTTCTTTTTATAGTATTCCTGCAACGGCGCTACGGACCAATCGTTTTTCTTCTTCGCTTTTATACCCTGAACGGAAGCTTTCGCAGCCGCAAGAGTCGTCACTATAGGAATCCCGTACATTATAGCATTTCTTCTTATCTGGTAACCGTCTTTGCGACTTTTTGCACCGGACGGTGTATTTATTATGAAGTTGACCTGTTTATTTGTGATAGTATCCACAACATTAGGCCTTCCTTCAGCAATTTTTAAAACTTCTTTCGCTTTAATGCCGTTTTCATTAAAAAATTCAGCCGTATGTTTTGTAGCGTATATTTCAAAACCGATTTCCGCAAACTCTTTTACTATAGGCAAAGCTTCTTCTTTACCCTTAGGCCCTATGCTTACAAGCACGGCTCCGCTTTCAGGAAGTAGAGACCCCGCCGCAAGTTCGGCTTTCGCAAAAGCCCTGCCGAAATCAACGTCAATTCCCATAACTTCACCGGTACTTTTCATTTCCGGCCCTAGCACTGTATCAACATTTGCAAATCTTGACCACGGAAGCACAACTTCCTTTACGGTAACGTATTTAATGGGCTTTGAAGGGCCGTTTAAAAGTTCTTTTGGAAGCATATCGGCAAGTTTTTTGCCTATCATTATCTTCGCGGCAAGTTTCGCAAGCGCGATGCTTGTAGCTTTTGAAACATAAGGCGTTGTTCTTGACGCCCTCGGGTTTGCTTCAAGGATATAAACAATGTCGTCCTTTACGGCAAACTGTATGTTCATTAAGCCCTTAACGCCGATTTCTTTTGCAAGGTTAATAGTATATTTCCTGATAGTTTCTAGCGTTTTTTCAGATAACGTATTTGAAGGCAGAACACACGCGGAATCGCCGGAATGTATTCCGGCTTCTTCGATATGTTCCATTATACCTGCGACATAAACATCTTTTCCGTCGCACAAAGCGTCCACGTCAACTTCCACGGCGTGGTCCAAAAATTTATCTATAAGTATCGGTTTTCCCGGGCTTACGTTGGCAGCGGTTGAAATATAATTTTCAAGCGCTTTTTCATCATAAACTATTTCCATCGCCCTGCCGCCCAAAACGTATGAAGGGCGCACCATTACAGGGTAACCTATCTCTTCGGCTATCTTTTTAGCTTCTTTATAACTTATCGCCGTTCCGGATTTTGCCTGCGGTATTTTTAATTTGTCTAAAACTTTGCTGAAAAGTTTTCTGTCTTCGGCTAAATCTATAGATTCAATCGGAGTTCCTAAAATTTTAAGCCCGGCTTTATCCAAATCTCCGGCAAGGTTTAAAGGCGTCTGTCCGCCAAATTGCACGACAACGCCCATCGGTTTTTCTTTATCCGCGATATTTAAGACGTCTTCCACTGTTAACGGCTCAAAATACAGCCTGTCAGATGTGTCATAATCGGTAGAAACCGTTTCAGGGTTGGAGTTTACCATTATTGTTTCATAGCCTTCTTCTTTTAAAGCAAGCACGGCGTGAACGCAGCAGTAGTCAAACTCTATACCCTGGCCGATTCTGTTCGGCCCGGCACCGAGTATCATCACTTTTTTAGAATTCTTTTCAACGGGAACTTCATCTTCTGCTTCGTAAGTAGAGTAATAATAAGCGGTTTTTGCTTCAAATTCGCCGCCGCAAGTATCCACCATCTTATATGAAGGCAGCACGCCAAGCGCTTTTCTTAAATCTCTGGCTTCTTCAGGCGTTTTTTTATTCATATTCGCAATTTGTTTGTCCGAAAAGCCGTATTGTTTCGCTTTAATCATTATTTCTTTCTGCGTTTCTTCTTTATGCTTAAAAAGCCCTGCAAGTTCGTTTTCAAAATCAACTATTTCTTTAACCTGGTTTAAAAACCATTTATCTATTTTGCTGATATCATAAATTTCGTCTATGCTCATTCCGAATCTCATAGCAAGCCTTACAATATAAAGCCTGTCGCAGTTAGGAGTGCCGAGTTTATACTTCACTTCTTCAATAGCTTTCTGCCTTAAAGAACCGCCGTCATCATAGTATGCTTCTATTTCAGCGTCGCCTGCGTGGCCGTCAGAACCAAGCCCGCTTCTGCCTACTTCAAGCCCTCTTATGGCTTTCTGCAAAGCCTCTTTAAAAGTTCTTCCCAAAGCCATCGTTTCGCCTACGGATTTCATGGCGGTGCCGAGCGTCTGGTTAGTGCCTGAAAATTTTTCGAACGCAAAACGGGGAACTTTTACAACGTGGTAATCTACCGTAGGCTCGAAAGAGGCCGGCCTTGGGGACGTCATATCATTATGTATTTCATCCAATGTGTAACCTACAGCCAAAAGGCTTGAAACTTTTGCTATAGGAAAGCCCGTCGCTTTTGAAGCAAGCGCGGAAGAACGGCTGACGCGCGGGTTCATTTCGATAACGACCTGCCTGTTTGTTTTAGGGTCAACGGCAAACTGAATGTTCGCACCGCCGGACTTCATGCCTATCGCCCTCAATATTTTAAATGAGTCGTCTCTCATCTTTGCGTATTCTTTTGCCGTCATAGTCATTGCGGGCGCAACAGTAATCGAATCGCCCGTATGCACGCCCATAGGGTCAAAATTTTCTATTGAGCATATTGTAATACAGTTATCCGCCGTGTCTCTCATAACTTCCATCTCAAGCTCTTTCCAGCCGAGAACGGACTCTTCTATAAGAATTTCACTGATAGGGCTTGCCTGTATGCCGTTTGAAGCTATTTCTATAAACTCTTCTTTTGTAAAAACCATTCCCGAGCCTACTCCGCCCAAAGTAAACGAAGGGCGCACTATGCACGGAAAACCGATATCTTCAGATATTTTCAGCGCGTCAGCTATATTGTACGCGTAGCCGCTCTTTGGAAGGTCCATACCGATATCCTGCATAACTTTGCGAAACATCTTTCTGTCTTCGGCAGCTTCTATCGTTTTAAAATCCGCGCCGATTAGCTCTACTTTATGTTTTTCTAAAATGCCTTTTTCGTGCAGAGAAACCGCAAGATTAAGCGCGGTTTGGCCGCCTAAAGTAGGCAGTATCGCGTCAGGTTTTTCTTTTTCAATTATTTTTTCAACAATTTCTGGCACCAACGGTTCAACATACGTGGCGTCCGCAAATTCAGGGTCTGTCATAATTGTGGCGGGGTTTGAATTTACCAGGATTATTTTAAATCCTTCCTTTTTCAAAACTTTTATTGCCTGCACTCCTGAATAGTCAAACTCGCAGGCTTGCCCTATTACTATCGGGCCCGAACCTATAATAAGTATTTTTTTAATATCAGTTCTTTTAGGCATTTTCTTTCACCGTCCTGAAAAAAGTTTCGAAGAGATATGAAGTTTCCGACATCTCAACAGCGGGATAATACTGTACCGCCGAAACCGGATATTTTTTATGTTTAAATCCCTGAATAGCGCAATCAAACAGGTTTATATGGGTAATTATCAAATCTTTATTTTTTTCAATCGCGGACTCAAGCGTATATCCGTTATTTTGCGAAGTAATCTCCACCTTTTTAGTTTCGCAGTTTTGCACAGGGTGATTCGAGCCGTGGCGCCCTATTTTATGCTTTTTAAATTTTCCGCCAAATACTTCGGCAAGAATCTGAAATCCCATACATACGCCAAAAACCGGCAAATTTTTATTATTATCAACTACTTCTTCAACCGTTTTATAAAGCGCTTTAGGCGCTTTTCCGGGACCATTTGAAAGAAATAAACCGTCTATTTCCGAATCCAGCACTTCTTTTGAAGTTACATTATAAGGAAATACTATAATTTTAAAGCCTTTTGAGGCTATTCCTTTAAGAAAGCTGCTTTTGCAGCCGTAATCTATAACGCCTATCGTGCCGGCATCGCCCTGGCAGTAAATGTATTTTTCTTTTGTGGAAACTTCCGCGATATATGACGTTTCATCAATATCCAGATCTTTTGCCTTTTGTACCAGCTTTGAAGGATAATCCCCCAAAAAAGAAAAAACGGCCTTTAAAGAGCCGTTTTCCCTGATATGTTTTGTTAATGCCCTTGTATCGACGCCTTCGATACAAGGAACATTGTTCTTAGTGACAAGTTCCTTCAGCGTAAACTCCGAAAGAACATTAGATGTAATTGTGCTGTTTTCTTTTACGGCAATACCGCTTGCGCAGACCTTTGCGGATTCGTTTGCGTCTTTGCTGCACCCGTAATTGCCTATGTGCGGATGTCCGAAGCATACAATTTTACCGAAGGAAGACGGATCGGTAATAATTTCCTGGTAACCGAATACCGAAGTGTTAAATACGGCTTCTCCGGAACTTTCTTTTTCCGCGCCGAAAGAAACCCCTTCAAAAATCTTTCCTGACTCTAAAGCCAAATACCCTTTTTTTAGAACCATTTTACGCCCTTCCTTACTTCTATAGTTTCTTCTCTCTTTCTGCCGAGAGATATTAAGTCAATCTGTGCGCCCGTAAGTTCTTCAAGGCGTTTAACGTATTTTTGCGCGTTTTTAGGAAGCTTCTTAAAGTCAGTGATGCCTTTGACTTTGCCTTTAAACCCTGGCATTTCTTCATATATCGGCTTGCAGCCTGCCTGAATTGTCCTTGATGCCGGCATTTCTTTATATATTTTGCCTTTATATTTGTAGGCAACGCATATCTTAATATTGTCTATCTCTTCCATACAATCAAGTTTTGTAAGTATTAAGTGTTTTATGCCGCTTACTCTTACGCTGTGGCGAACTACTACCGCGTCAAACCAGCCGCATCTTCTGGGCCTTCCGGTTGTAGCTCCGTACTCTCCGCCTTTTTCCCTTAAGTGTTCTCCCATCTTATCAAAGAGTTCAACCGTAAAAGGTCCTTCACCTACTCTTGTTGTATATGCTTTTACAACTCCTAAAACTTTATCTATATTGCTAGGTCCTACGCCTGCGCCTGTGCCTACTCCTCCGGCTATCGGGTTTGAGGAGGTTACATAAGGATATGTTCCGAAATCCAAGTCCAAAAGCGTGCCCTGCGCGCTTTCAAAAAGGATTTTTTTGTTCTTTTTCATCGCATTTTCAAGCATTAAGCTTGTATCAGTAACAAAAGGTTTAAGAAACTTTGAAAGTTCTTTATGGTCTTTAAGTATATCGGCTTTAAGTTTTTTAATGTTTATGCCGGCTTTTTCAAGCATCGGGGCTTTTTCTACAAGATTTTTATCTAAAAGATCAACAAAAACGTCTTTTTCTATATAGTCAACCACTCTTATGCCGATTCTTTTTACTTTATCGGCGTAAGCAGGCCCTATGCCTCTTTTTGTAGTACCTATTTTAACGTTTCCTTCTTCAAGGATACCGTCAATTATTTTATGGTAAGGAAGTATGACATGGGCAAGCTCGCTTATGAAAAATCTGCCTTTTACTGGTATTTTTTTCTTATTTAAAAGGGAAATTTCTTCTTTGAGCGCTTTAGGGTCAACCACTACGCCGTTTGTAATTAAGCACATTTTACTGGGAAACAGTATTCCTGAAGGTATTAAATGTAGAACAAAAGGTTTATTTTCATAAATTAAGGTGTGTCCTGCGTTGTTGCCGCCCTGGTAACGGACGATGTAGTCTGCCTGCTTTGCAAGGTAATGGACGACTTTTCCTTTACCTTCATCTCCCCACTGCGTACCTAAAACCACTAATGTAGACATAAGTTGCCTTCCATAAAATAACCGTTTAAGATGAAACTTAAACGGTTAGTATTTACAATAGCCTTCTTTATTTTACATTTTATCAGCATTTTGGATTTTTACAATGCTTGAGACGGCGAAGTTTAGGATGCAACCTAAATGAGCCGGAATATAAGGAAGTAAAAAGCCAAAAGACGCTGTAAAAATACGCCCCCACGGGGATTTGAACCCCGGTCGCATGATTGAAAATCATGTGTCCTGACCCCTAGACGATGGGGGCATTAAAATGAGCCCGGTGCGGCTCGAACGCACGACAACCTCATTAAAAGTGAGGTGCTCTACCGACTGAGCTACGGGCCCTTTTGATTTGAAAGGATGAGTCAGGTATTAAAAAAAGACAGAACAATTGGGCTTAAGCCCGAGAAGTTGTTTTTTAACAACTTGTAGAGTATAGCAAAAATTAAAAAAATTTGTCAACTCCTCTAATGGGTAAATTTATTAAAAGAAAAGACCGGCAGGTGATTTTCTTCAGCGTGCCGGTCTTTCTGTGTTCTAGCTGTTATCTCTTACTTATTACTTGTTTTTTTATTCTACAAATATTTCGGTTCTTCTGTTTGCCGCCCTGCCCTCTTTCGTTTCGTTTGTCGCTATCGGCATCGTCGCCGCAAAACCTACATACTCCAGCTTCTCTATCGGTACGCCGTCAGCTATAAACTCATCATACACCGCCTGCGCCCTCTGCCTC
>JAVBLP010000012.1:0-127104 GCA_031553505.1 Endomicrobiaceae bacterium | reverse complement strand
TTTATATTTATTTTTCTTGCCCTGCGGGTCGGAAAGTTCGATATTCACTATATTAAAAGGAGAAAGGTCTAAAAGTTTAGCTTTTTCTTCAGGGCTTATAACGTCATAAGGAGGGCATATAAAGTTTGTAATGTTTTCTTTAGCGTATCTTACTGCTTTAAACGGTTTAATTGCTGCCATTGGAATTCCCCTTTATTTAAAATGAATTGTCATTGATTTTAACATAAAGATTCTTCATTGTCAAAACCGGAAAAAACTTGTAAAATAGCTGTAATCTGATGAAAAAAATTCTTATTTATACCGCAATATTTATCTTAAGCTGCATTATGGTTTTCGGAATACTGTACAAGAAAGTTTCGAAACTGGAATATACCCCCGTCCAACCCCAATACGACCTTGATATTGAAAAAGTAGTGATCGGCCAGGGAGATGTTTTAGCGCTTACTTTCTCAAAAACAAAGCTTTCAAGGCAGGATTATTCCGAAATTCTTTCCGAACTAAAGAAAAACGTAAATATCAACCGCTGTATGCCCGGCGATTTCTATGAAATAGTGTACTCTCCGGAAAACGGACAATGGACGCACTTTTGGTACTATCCTTCCGGCGCCGAGTTTTGCTCAATAAAAAAATCTTCGGAAGGCGTTGTATTTTCCGAAAAGAAATCGCTTTCAACCGCGACAGAGATTTTCAGAGCCTCCGGAACTATAGATTCGTCTCTTTGGGAGTCGATGTCTTCAGCCGGTACGCCTGCCGATATAATACTTTTATTTGCGGATATTTTTGCCTGGCAGATGGATTTCTTAACGGATACAAGGAAAGGCGACGCTTTTAAAGTTATTTATGAAATTGAGCAGATCACCAAAAAGAATACGCGCCTCAGCTCCAACATTCTTGCCGCGCAGTATACAAGCGGCTCCAAAGTATACAATGCGTTTCTTTACAAAAAATCAAACGGCGAAAGCGGATACTTTGACGAAGAAGGCAAATCCGTAAAAAGTGCGTTTTTAAAAGCGCCTTTGCAGTTTAGAAGGATAAGCTCGCATTTTACAACAAGCAGAAAACACCCGATTTTAAAATATGCAAGGCCTCATTTGGGCATAGACTACGCCGCGCCAAGCGGCACGCCGGTTTCAACAATAGGCGACGGCGTCGTGACAAAATCGCAGTACAGCGGCGGATTTGGCAACTATGTTGAAGTTAAACACGCAAACGGCTATGTTTCTTCTTACGGGCATCTGTTGAAGTACGGCAGAGGCATTAAAAGGGGCGTGCGGGTAAAACAAGGCCAGGTGATCGGATATGTCGGCTCTACAGGTCTGTCCACGGGGCCACATCTTGATTTCAGGATAAAAAAAGACGGGAAATTTTTCAACTACTTAACAATGAAGCAGCCGCCCGTTACAACACTTAAAGGCGAAGAAAAGAAAGAGTTTTTGCAATATGCCGATAAGCTTTTGGAAGAATTCGGCGAAAAAGAATAGTATTACTGCACTCTTACCGCGGGTATTTGAAAAGGTTTAACAGAAAGAAAAGCATTTCTTGATTGCGAACTTCCGTTTAAAAAATCAATAATTTCAGATTTTCCTTCAACTTCAGGGGTAACAACAACCGCCTGGAACCCCCAGTTTCTAGGGTTTCCCCTTATGTATTTTTGCGGTATGGTCACGCTTGCGTTTGAAACGGGAATTTCTGCAAGAAAAACAGCACCTTCCATGGCGGAATGCCTGTAAAGAAGCGCCTTATTGCTGTCTATCCTTACCGCGTATTCCCAGCCGGATTCCGGCGTTAAATACCCGCTGATGCCGGGCAGCATCATAGTCGAACCGGCGCCGTCAAGATTGTTCATATCTATATAAATATCCACAAAAGCGGCTTTTTCGTTCCACGCGCCGCCTTCAAAATCAATTTTAATCTTTATATTGCCGTCTTTTGACGTCACGGTAAGCTCTTTAATTATACCGTCATTTGTTATCACCGCGCCGTTATCAAGGGCCTTTATTTCGCTTTGAAAAACTTCTTCAGTGCCGGCATAAAGTCCCGCTTTTGAAGATGTGCCTGCTTTCATATCCTTATCATCAGGGGCAGGCGAGCCTATAAGCCTGAATATATTATTGTATGCCGCGTCAAACATCCTTTGGCTTGCGGTTTTGTTTGCGCCCAAGCCTTTAAGCAAATCATAACTGCACAGATACACTAGCTCGCTTTGCGCGTTAAAATACGAATAATCGTTGAAATCCGATGAATCTTTATAGTCGTTTATATATGATACCGCGGTATAAAGCTTTGCCATAACGGAATTTTTAACCTGCACCTGGCTGAAAGAAACCGTTTTTTTAGGCAAAATCATATCGCCTTTTTCGTTTACGGCATATAAAGGCACAGCCGGCTTTATGTATTTGCTGCCGTCAAAAAGGTCTATCACGTAATTCATCAATTCAGTATTATTGAGGTGCTTTTTTGTGAGCAGCACGGGTAAGATATTTTCTTTTTTGGATTCCAGCCACTTCATAACGCTTTTTTGGCTTGTCGGAAAGTTTTTATATAAGGCAAAAGAAGAGACTCCGTCTATTTTATAAACGCCGTTAAAATCCTCTTCCGCATTATCTATATTTATCCACGGCAGGTTGATGCCGGCAAAGTAATAAAGGATATTGTGGGACACTTCAGCGGAATCCAGAAAAATACCAAATTCGCCCTTATTCAAATCTTTCGAAAACATATCAAGGTTTCTTGTCACATAATCGGAAAAGCCGCTCTGTTTATCGGATTTTTTATTGCTTGTGCTAAACACGGAAGCCAAAATCGGCAGAACAGGCTCCGGCAGAAAGCCCATTGAAAGCTCGATTTTCCCGTACGAAACAAGCTCTTCTATATTATCCGGCAGCTTCTCGCCTGACTTTACCGGAACTGTCATGCAGAAACGCTTCGAACGCAGCATTTTATCCGCAACCGCGTCCGGTATTTCGGCGGTTTCCGTGAAAAATACTATATACCTTTCAGCCGCGTTTAGCGTAAGCGGAAAGAAAAGGACTGCCGTAAAAAGAAAAACTATTATTTTTTTCATTGGTTAAATCATTATACTTATACTGAAAAATCTTTTCAATACCGCGTTTGTTTTATTGACAAAAATACGTAATTTCATTACAATAACTTCACTATGAAAATAAAAAATATTAAAACTTTTGCGGTATTCCTTTCTTTTTTGTTTATGTTTCCCGTAGTTTCCTGCTCAAGCGTACAGACAAATTCAAAAACAACCGTTTTGGAAGATCCCCAGGCGGAAGCGACGCTTAATGAAACCGTCTCTTCGGAAGTCGTCAGCAGCGTGGCTTACGAGCCACCCAGAAAATACATCAGGGGCATTCATTTAACGGCGCATATCAGCGGCGTTTCAAAACACAGAACCGCCGTTATGGAGTTTTTTGACAATACCGAACTTAACACGGCAGTAATTGACATTAAAGAGATGGAAGGGCAGGTTTACATCGCCGGCGTAAAAACAGCCGATGCCAACGGCGCGTATTTCAGGGCTATGACAAACGTTGACCAGTACTTACAGCAGCTTAAGGAAAAAGGCGTTTATACAGTCGCGAGAATAGTAGTTTTTAAAGACAATTTAATGCCGAGAAAAAAACCGTCAATGGCGGTTAAAAACCCTGACGGTTCGCTCTGGACAGACAGAAAAGGCATGACCTGGTTTGACCCTTACAACAAAGACGCATGGGCATATACTATTGAAATAGCCGAAAGGGCGGCGGATTTAGGATTTGAAGAAATACAGTTCGATTATATACGTTTCCCTTCTGACGGAAATGTAAAAAACTGCAGATACAGCAACAAAAACCACTCAAGCGCGGAAGCTTCAAAAGCGATAGTTGAATTTTTAAAAGAAGCAAATACAAAACTTAAAGCTAAAAACGTAAAAATTTCAATAGACGTTTTCGGGCTGACAACCACAGAAACTTCGGATATGGGCATAGGCCAAAAAATAGTCGAAATGGCTGAATGGGTTGATTATGTAAGCCCTATGGCTTACCCCTCGCACTACAATAAAGGCGAATACGGCGTCGCCGAACCTAATAAAGAACCTTATAAAATAGTATATAAAGGCATGGAAGGCGCCCTTAAAAGAATACCGGCTGAAAAATTACGCCCGTGGCTGCAGGATTTCGGCGGTTACGGCGCGAAAGAAATACAGGCTCAAATCCAGGCTTGCTACGATAACGGAATACCTGACTGGCTTTTGTGGAATTCCAGATGCGTTTACACAAGAGATGCTTTAAAAGGGCCTGAGGCAGAAACCGTTTTCGAGAAAAGCGATCCGGCTACTCCTGAAATGATAAAAACGCAGGAAAAAGCGGCAGCCGCGGCAAACAAAGAAGCGGCTAAACCCGCAGGCACGGAAGCTATAAAATCTTCAGATACAAATACCGGCGGCTCCGCAACAACGGAATTAGAAAAAGCTTCCTAATTACACATATTACATTCAAACTGAAACCTGCGGTTAACGCAGGTTTCGGTTTTTTTATTTTACCATCCAAAAGCAGTTTGACTACAATATCTCTTTATGATAAAATTCAAAACATATGATATTATCAATGTATTTTTTATCCATTTTACTTTTTATTTTGGGCTGGATTTATTACTCAAGGCCTGAGCAAATACAGAAAATAAACAATTTCTTTAAAGCTAATGTTTTTAATGACAGGTATATTCTTATCAAAAGAAAGAAAATAGGCGTTTTATTTTTCCTTTTGGCGTTTTTCTTTTCAACTTCGGCTTTTGTCTATTCAATAGAAGAAAAGGCACTTGCTAAAAATACGGCTTCCAATAATTTGATAGTAAGAGAGATACTTAATGATACGGCAGTTATGTACACGCAGACCCTTAAAGATGACCCGGATAATATACACCTTATAATGAAACTTGCTCTCACTTTTGACGCTTTGGGAGATTATAAAAAAGCATCGCTGGCATGGGCAAAAATTTTATTAGTAGACCCGCACAATGACATTGCCAGAAAGAGGGCTCATGATAAATACTGAAACTAAACTGTTTGCTATTATAGGCCATCCCATAAAACACTCTTTTTCGCCTGTTATGCAGAATGCATGGTTTGAAAAAGAGAAATTTAACTGCTCATATCTCGCTTTTGAAGTGCCCCCTAAAAGCCTTAAAAAGGCAGTAGACTCTTTTAAAATTCTTGGTTTTGCCGGCATAAACGTAACGGTGCCGCTAAAAACCGGCATAATGAAATTTCTTGATTATACGGATAAAGCCGCTAAAGCCATCGGCGCGGCAAACACTATCGCAGTGAAGAACGGAAAACTTTACGGTTATAATACGGACCATTCAGGCTTCAGTTCGGACCTGATTTCAAAACACATTAAAGTGCGAAATAAAACAGTTTTTATATTTGGCGCCGGCGGGGCTTCCAGAGCCGTTATCCACGCTTTAAAAAACGCCGAAGCGAAACATATATACATCTCTAACCGCACATACGAAAAAGCCCGGGACCTTGCCAAAACTTTTAAAATTACGGCTGTTCCCGCAGAAAAGATTAAAACAATCCTTCCCGAAACGGATTTGCTTGTAAACACTTCTGCCTGCGGTATGAAAAGGACGGACACATTGCCGTTTGAAGCTGCCGGAATAACTAAAAACACGGTTATTTATGATTTGATATACGGGAGGAAAACGCCTTTTGCAAAACTTGCGGCCGAAAAAAAGCTTAAATATTTTTCCGGCGAAGGCATGCTTATAAACCAAGGAGCGCATGGATTTAAAATCTGGACCGGAATATATCCGGACACCAAAAGCGCTCTTAAACTTTTTAAAAAATATACGAGGTAACTATGCTTATCTGGATTGTAAGAATTCTTATTATTTTGGCAGGGCCGCTGATCGCTTATTTTCAAATTGACCCGACGCTTTTAAGCGCGGTAATAGGGCTTTCGATATCGCTGGGTATAGTGGCGCTGGAATACGTTTTTCAAAAGACGCCGCTTGATACGCTTGTCGTGGCGATAGTCGGCATAGTTATGGGTTTAGTCGCGGCAAAACTTGTTGATTACGGCGCGTCGCTTATGGACAACAGCATGGTGGATTTATTTTTCAAAAAATATTCGTTTTTGATTAAAATCCTTTTTGCTTATTTTGGCATGGTGTTAGCCTTGAGAAAAACTTCCGAAGTGGACCTTTTGGACAAAGATATTTTCAGACTTTCCAAAGGAAAAACATACGAGCCGGTGCTTTTGGACACAAGCGCCATAATAGACGGCAGAATTTTTGACATTGCCGAAACAAAATTCCTTTTGGCGACTCTTGTTATACCTAAATTTGTTTTAAACGAACTGCAGGCGCTTGCTGATTCCAATGACGCGATAAAGCGCAACCGTTCTAAAAGAGGTTTAGATATAGTGTCAAAACTCCAAAAATCGGAAAGTATCACCACAAAAATATACGAAAAAGATTATGCTGACCTCAAAGGCACTGACTCAAAGCTTACCGAACTTGCGAAAGATATGCGCGCAAAAATCATCACTACCGACTTCAACCTTAACAAAATGGCATCTATACAAGGCATTACGGTTTTAAACATAAACGACCTTGCAAATTCCCTGACGCCCATATTTTTACCGGGCGAAAACCTTATGATATACCTTGTTAAAGAAGGAAACCAGCAAAACCAGGCTATAGGCTACCTTGATGACGGAACTATGGTAGTTGCCGAAGACGGCAGAAAGTTTGTAGGCAAAAGGGTTGAACTCAACGTTACATCAATAATACAGACTTCTTCGGGCAGAATGGTTTTCGGCAAAATATCCGAAAATAATGAACCGCCTCATATGCAGCAGCACGGCAGCAATAATAACAATAACCGCAAAAACGGAAGGAACGGATGAAAGCCGCAGCCATTATAGTTGCTGGCGGTTCCGGCAAAAGATTCGGCTCCGAAATCCCTAAACAATTTTTAAATATAAAAAATAAGCCGATGTTTTTATGGAGCGCGCAAACTTTTGCCTCATTAAAAGAATTTAAGCAGATAATAATAGCAGTTCCTGCCGATATGCTTGCAGGTTTATCAAAAAAATACAAAAACCTTCCTTTTATTTTTACGGCGGGCGGAAAAGAAAGGTTTGACTCCGTAAAAAACGGACTTAAAGTTATTGAAAAATCAATTGATTTTATCGCGATACACGATGCGGCGCGCCCCTTGATATCACCGCAGGATATTCTTGCCGTTTTAAAAAACGCCGTTAAATCAAAAGCGGCAATAGCCGCAGAAAAAACTAAAGATACCGTTAAAATTGTTAAAAACGGCAAAATAACAGCCACTTTAGACAGAAGCACATTGTGGAATGCCCAAACTCCGCAGATTTTTGCGGCAAAGCTTCTTTTTAAGGCTTATTCCAAAAAAATAGATAAAAAAACAACCGATGATTCGCAGCTAATTGAGAATTTAGACGTTAAAGTCGCGGTAGTTGAGAGCAAATTTCCAAATTTTAAGATTACCGAAAAACAGGATTTTAAAGTAGCGGAAAAATATCTGCAGAAAAGATAGTTTAAAAAGGAATAAAAAATGTTTACGGGCTTTGGTTATGACGTTCACAAGCTTAAAAAAGGCAGAAAACTTATTTTGGGCGGCGTTGAAATAGCTTCCCCTAAAGGATTGGACGGCCATAGCGATGCCGACGTTTTAATACACGCATTGATGGACGCGCTGCTTGGCGCCGCCGGATTAAGCGATATAGGACACTTTTTTCCTAACACCGACCCGAAATACAAAGGAATTTCAAGCATATTGCTTTTGGAAGAGGTTTGCAAAGAGCTTAAAAAGAGAAAATTCTCGATTAACAATATAGATATGACGCTTATAGCTGAAACGCCGAAAATTTACCCGTTTATAGAGGAAATGAAAAGCAATATATCAAAAGCCACAAAGTTAAATAAAGCAAGAATAGCCATAAAAGCCACCACGAATGAAAAAATAGGCTTTATCGGCCGCGGCGAAGGCATGGCAGCGATGGCTGTCGCTTCAATAAAGAAATCCAAGGAAAAATGATGCCGATCAAAATCCATAATACCCTTTCAAACAAAAAAGAAATTTTTACCCCGCAGCGGGAAAACAAAGTTTCAATGTATGTTTGCGGCGTAACGCCTTATGACGAAGTGCATTTAGGGCACGCAAGAGCCTACGTGGTTTTTGACATTGTAAAAAGGCACCTTTTAAAAAGAGGCTACGATGTTAACCATATACAAAACTTTACCGATGTAGATGACAAGATAATTAAAAGGGCTAATGAAAAAAATATACCGTCCGCGCAGCTTGCCCAGACATATATAGACGATTACTTTGCCCAAATGGATAAACTGAATATATTAAAAGCCAAAAAGTACCCGCGCGTTACGGAAATGATTCCGGAAATAATATCTTTTATACAGCAGTTAATAGACAAAGGTTTTGCCTATGAAACTAACGGGGATGTTTACTACTCTGTTGATAAATTTAAAGAATACGGAAAGCTTTCCAAACGCAATACGGAAGATTTAAAAGCAGGCGCGAGAGTCGGCGTATGCGATGAAAAACACTGCGCTTTTGATTTTGCATTATGGAAAAAATCAAAAAGCGGCGAACCGGCGGACGTTTCATGGGACAGCCCATGGGGCAAAGGCAGGCCCGGCTGGCATATAGAATGCTCCGTAATGTCATCTAAAATACTCGGAGACACGATAGACATCCACGGCGGAGGGCAGGATTTAATATTTCCGCATCACGAAAACGAAATAGCCCAAAGCGAAGCAAAAACCGGCAAACCATTCGTAAAATATTGGATTCACAACGGTTTTGTAACGATAAACAAAGAAAAGATGTCAAAATCTTTGAATAACTTCTTCACTCTTAAAAGCATTTTTTATAAATACAACCCCAGAGTTGTAAGGTATTACCTATTAACGCAGCACTATTCAAGCCCGCTTGATTTTTCAGATTCGGGGCTTGAATCGGCAAAAAGCGCTTTACAGGGCCTTGATGACGCGTATTTAAGGCTTTCTTCAGTCGCAAAAATACCTGCGGCGGAAGTTACAGATGAAGACCTTATCGCAATAAAAAACGCTTTTTTAGACTCTTTAGATGACGATTTCAACTCCGAAAAAGCCCTTTCATACCTGCACGAGCTTAAAAATATGATTCTTAATGAAATATTTAAGTCGCCTGAAACAAGGCTTACGCAGCTTAAAAAACTTTTTGAAGAATTTTGTGAAGAGTCGCTTGGCATATCCTTGCCAAAAAATGATTCTTCTGATGAAGATTTGCAAAACCTGTTAAATGAAAGGAACGCGGTGAGAATTGCAAAAAACTGGCCGGAAGCGGACAGATTAAGAAAAGCGATAGATGAAAAAGGATATAAAATAGTTGATAATCCTGACGGAACGTCCGTACTGACAAAAAAGATATAAAAAAGAGTGGAAAATTGAGAGTTAAGAGCAGCTATTTTTAGTTTTTGCGAATAATCAGTTCGGCAAAAAGCAAAATACTCCATTTTCACTCCCAAATTTTCAATCTTCGCTCTATATAAAGGATAATATGTCATACAATAAATTTCACAAAAAAACATATCAAACAAAAGAACAGCCTTTGGACAATATTGTTTACGGGCGCAATTCGGTATTGGAACTTTTAAAAGCAGGCAAAAGAACCGTAAACAAAATCATGGTCGCGCAGACAGCCAGAGGCGCCGCGATAAGCGAGATTATAAATCTCGCGAAATCTAAAGGCATAGCGGTCCATAATGTACCGCCGGAAAAGCTTGATAAATACTCCGAAAACTCACAGGGTATTGCCGCTGAGGTCTCTCCGATGCAGTATTTTGAGATAAATGAGCTTGTCGGGCAGGCGAAAAAGAGCGCGAAACCTTTGCTTGTGATACTTGACGGCATTGAAGACCCTCACAATTTGGGCGCGATTATAAGAAATTGCGTTGCATTCGGCGCTGACGGCGTTGTTATACCAAAATGGCGCGCGGCAGGCGTAACGGAAACAGTTTCTAAATCTTCCGCCGGCGCTATTGAACATATTTCAATTTCAAGGGTTACAAATACAAACCAAACGATAGATTATTTAAAAAAGCAGGGATTTTGGGTTGCTGGGGCAGAAAACGGCGGGCAGAATTTAGAAGAAGCCGATTTGCCTTTCCCTCTTGCCATTGTGATTGGCAGCGAAGGTTTCGGACTGCACGATTTAACAAAGAAAAACTGTGATTTTTTGATTTCAATACCGCAGAAAAGTACAATTTCATCCCTTAACGCTTCATGCGCTTCGGCAGTTATATTATATGAAGTATCTAAAAAGATAAAAAACTAACCCTGAATTGAGACATTAAAGAAATCCGCGGCAACTTTCTTAATCTGTTTAAAATCAAGTTTTCCGTTGCCAAGGCGCGGAAAATCTTCAATTTTATAAAAATTCTCTTTTTTGGGTACCCAAAGGCGCGGAAGCCCTTTTTCGTACATCTTTTGGAGTATTTTATTGATATCATGCTCGCCTTTGTAAAGTACTACAAGGCGTTCGCCTTTCTTTTCATCCGATACGGCTGTAACAATACAAAAATGCTCGTCTTCTCCGGCCGCGGCGTGTATTTCTTCTTCAATTTTTATCTGCGGCACCATCTCGCCGCCTATTTTGCTGAACCTGCTCAGCCTGTCGGTTATGGCTATAAAACCGTCATTATCCAAAATCGCGATATCGCCCGTAACATACCAGCCGTCTTTTATAACATCGGCAGTCTTTTCAGGGCTGTGCAAATAGCCTTTCATCACATTCGGGCCTTTTATCAAAAGCATGCCTTCTTTTTCAGAAGGAAGAAGCTCAAAAGTGTCCGGATCAACAATTTTAGCGGCAACGCCGGGCAGAGGATGCCCTACCGTGCCGAATTTATTGCCTACCTGGATTTTATTAGTTTTAGGATCTATATAGCAAGGAATGCCGAGCGAAACTATGGGCGACAATTCCGTAGCGCCGTAACCTTCAAAAACGGTCTTCTTAAATTTTTCATAGAAGGTATTTGAAATTGTTTTTTTGAGTTTTTCCGCCCCCGCTACAACTATCCTCAACGATTTAAACTGTTCTTCGGTACATTTTCTGGTATAAGCGTTTAAAAAAGTCGGGGTGGCAAACATAAGCGTACATTTATATTTTTGTATCAGGTCACCCACGCTTGCCGCTTCAACAGGACTTGGATGGTAAGCAGCGCCAATGCCGTAATACGCCACAAGCCAAAGCGTAGCCGTAAAGCCGAATGAATGAAATATCGGAAGTATGCCCGCAATTATATCGTCTTCTTTAATGCCTATGATTTTATACGCCGCCTCAACGTTTGAAACTATGTTTTGATGCGTAAGGACGATGCCTTTAGGTTCGCCCGTGGTGCCGCTTGAAAAAATTATAGTCGCGACATCATCAATATTTGCCGCGTCGCCTTTAACATACATTTTCACAAGCAATTTCGAGGGAAGAAATATCAGCGCCGCGGACTTTTTTAGTTTGTCAAAAAAGCCCATGCTTTTTTTTATGTCTTCAGCGTAAACTATCATATTGTCAAAAGCGCGCATATTAATTTTATCAAGAAAAGCCCGGGAAGATATAATGCGCTTCATATCGCACTGTTTTATGCACGATTCAAGTGTTTCTTTGGAAGAGGTAAAGTTCAAATTAACTGGGATTTTACCCGCCATAAGGATTGCTATGTTGGCAACCGCGCCCGCAATAGACGTAGGAAGTAAAATGCCTATTTTTTCATTATCCGCTTTACAGCCGAATTTTTTTGCCATTGCCAATGCGAAAACAAAGGTTTGCAGATAACTCAACTTTGTATTAAGATCGCCGAAGCAAAATTTAAACGGGTGCCTTGCCGCTTCGCGTATAAAGCCTACATGAAGTTTTTTCTGATTATCGCCCCTGAGTTTAAACGCCGCCGCAGAAAGTTCCTGAACGGCTAATCTTACCTCAAACGGTTTTGAAATAGACGGCATAGGTTCACCGATGCTTACGGTTACGGGATAGGGTATTACTTTCGGGAATCTCCATTTTATCTTCCTGTCAACAAATGAAAATGTCGAGCCCCAAATTCTGTCCAAATGCAGCGGTATTATGGGAACGTCCAAATTTCTTACTATAAACTCGTAGCCTCTTTTAAACGGGAGCATATTGCCGGTTCTGGTAAGATCGCCTTCAGCAAAAATACAAACAAGACCGCCTGCCTGTATTGTTGAACGCGCTTCTTTTAACGCCCTTCCCATAGCTTTAGGGTTTCCGGTGTCAATCGGTATACTGTTTGTTTCATTCAAAAACGGCTTTAAAAAAGGGCTCTCGCTGAAATCTTTATCAACGAAAAATTTAACCGGCCTTTTAATAGCTGAAAAAATCAATACAAGATCTATATAAGATACCGAATTGGAAACTATAAGACCGCCGCCTGTCTGCGGTATATTTTCATGCCCTATTGTTTTTATTTTATATGCCGTGTGGTTTAATATCCATATAAAACCGTGCATAATAAGAACCGGCTTTTGGATGATAAGAAACAGAAACACGGCAAGCAGCGCGAAAAGTATAAGCGTTAAAGTCCAGCCGAAAGCCGGATGGACAAATTCAAGAATCGTTATTGTTACAAGAGCGGAGAACAGTAACGCTATTAAAACTATAGTTTTTGGAAATACTAGGGTAATTATCAGCCTTTTAATTTTATTCATTTTCAAGAAATCCCCGTAATTCAGCATTGTTTTTGTATTGAATTTGAATATTATATAAAAATTTTATGCATTTTTAGCACGTGTTGTTTGATTTTTTTTCAAAAAAATGTATAATTAATCCATTCGGCTTAAATAGTTCTGTGTATATCTGACAATAATCAGGCTAATTCCGACGTAGCTCAATGGTGGAGCAATCGGCTGTTAACCGATCGGTTGCTGGTTCGAGCCCAGCCGTCGGAGTTGCCTGATAACATATTAAACCTGCCTTTATGGCAGGTTTTTCTTTTTCCAGGGGCTTTTTGTTATAATGGCCAAAAAGACAGGTTTTAAAGGAGTTTTTATGGTTGAAGAAGAATTTAAGGTCCGCTTTCACGAGATGTCACCTGACAGAAATGTGCCTGTATGGATGCTGCAGAACTACTTTCAGCAGGCTGCCGCCATAGACGCAGAGCAGTTATCTTACGGAGTTGAAGAATTAACTTCCACCGGCGTTTCGTGGGCATTAATAAGCATAAAATTTAAGTTTTTTTCACAGATAAACGGAATACAAAATATTAAAGTTAAAACATGGCATTGCTACAGCGATAAAATTTACAGCCGAAGGGATTTTATTATATATGATGAAAACGGCAATGAGGCGGTACACGGAACAAGCCTATGGGTTATAATAGATTTGGAAAAACGGCGGATATCAAAAACTCCACAGGCAATGCTTACGCAGCGCCTAGACACTATAAGCGATATAGAGCCTAAAACGCTTAAAATGCCCTCTTTTGAAGGGCAGATGCCGCTTTCCGAAGAAAAAGTCGTGACAAGGATAGAAGATATTGACATAAACAACCATGTCAATAATGTACATTTTACGGCGTGGGCAATGGAAGGCGTGCCTTCGGGCACGCAAAACTCAAAAACGATCAAAGAAATTACAGTGGATTTTAAATCGGAAGCAAGAGAAAGCGAAAACATTACCGTAAAAACCTACAGCATGGAAGAAAATTCTTTTTGGCACGTGCTTACAAGGGAAAATGACGGCAAAATAATTGCCGCCGCGCATTCCGTGTGGGTTTAAACTATTAACCAAAAATGTGAATTCTGCCGGCGTATAAAACTGTGCTGACAAAAAACCCTCTCATTATGAGTTTTACTATTTTATGCCGCAGTTAATATGTTTTCATAGTTGCGGATGTTCATTGTAGGTTTAACTTTATCCGTAATTACCGCCATTTTTCTTTCCTGCGCAAAAGCAGGTATAAGTTCAATTATCGCGTTTACGGCTTTTGCGTCTTTCTTATCAAAAGCCTGCGGCATAAGACCGGCAATGGTTTCATTTAATTTTGCTTCCCCTTCTTTTACCGTTTTAAAAGAATCAGGCGTTATATCAGGCTGTACATCGCTAACATCATATTGAACCTTCGCGTACAAAGCCCTTCCAAGTACAATTTCATAATTTATATCTTTTAAGCCGTATTCTTTATGCGCTTTTCTCAAAACACCCGCGGTTAAAGCTTTTTCTATAATACCGCGCATAAATGCATTGGTTACCGCAGCATTATTGCCGGTCTGGGTTTTAAGCTTCATTAAATAAGCAGAAACAGGGTCAAATTCATTATTTTTAATGCCTAAAGCGGATTTAAAATCGGCAACTGAAAAATCCTTTGAGTTTATAAGGGTTTTTAATGCTTCAATATTGTTTTCGTTAAGATTTGGAATATCTTTCACGTCAAAATTCCTCGCAGCATTTAAAGCAAAATCTTCCGTTACGGGTTTGGAGTGAAAAATCTTCAATATTTTTACGCTTGAAAGAATTTCGACTATGGCGCCTGTACTTATCGCGTCTCTTTCTTTACTTACGGCTTGTTTAAACATTGAGTTGTTTATGATAAAGATGCCGTCGGAATTTTTCAGCGCGTATTCAAGGGCGGCAAGGCTGTCAAACTTTCCGACATTCACTTTTGACACTGAATTTAATGTAAAGTTGTTAAGCTCTAAAGTATTCAAATTCACATATCCCGCAATGCCTGCAGCCGCCAATTCCCGCGAATCCGCCTGTGAAGAATACAGCACAAATACCTGCACGCCGTCTTTCCTTGCTTCGGTTAAAAACCTCGTAAAAGCAGAACCTTTAATACTGTTATATAAAGAATCCGTTATCATAATCTGCCCGTTGCCTGTTTTTTGATGCTGGAATAAATATTCTTTAAAATCCTCAAGCGTTTCAACATCATCAAGGCTGTGTACCATTCCCCTTGCAAAGGTAAAAGCGTCAACATTTCCATTCTTTCTTAAAGAAGCGGAAAAATCAGTCAATTTACCGTTTTGCGCGGCGCTTTTTACTAAATCCGAACTGACTTTCGGATTGCCGCTTTCCGAATAACTTATAGATTCTTTTGATGCCGCAATATGGTCCACTTCTATAAAAGATAAAGAGATATTTTTCATAGGCATATTTATACCCTTTCCGGCGTGCTCTTTTATTACGGCGTTAATTTTTCTGTTTGAGGCAAGCTCCTGCGCTATAGCCTGCGGATTAGCGCCGTTTGCGTAAACAACAACCGCGCCTTTTGATTTATCTACCCATAAAGGATTGCCGCTGATACTTACTCCGGCGGGCTTCAAATCAAGCTCTTTATAGTTTTCGGGCTCCTCATTAACGACATAAACAGGAAGGTTAATATATCCTTCCTGCACCAAAGTTGCCGCGGAACCGAACTCTTTAACGGCATCGATAAGCCCGGAGGCCTTAATGTAGTGATAATCTATTATTATATGTGTTGTAATGTTTGCGGCAAATCCGGAAACTAAAGCCAGCGCTACTGCGGCGTATTCCGCGGCGGGCACAAACAACGCAACCGCAATCGCGGCGGCGGAAGTTATGCCGACAAGTATTACAGCGCCTGCTTTGCCCGCTTTTGTCGGATGCGCTTTTATAAATTCAACAGGATGCAGCATGGATTTTGCTATCTCTTTAAATGTTACGGCAACGGATATGTTTACTGCGGTTTTATCTTTCTGCGGCCTTTCTAAATTTAAAGGAAGAATAGAATTGACAAATTCTCTGCTGTAAGCTTTTTGAGGAATAATATTGCCGATAATTCCAAACTGTCCGTAGAAAATCCTGCCCTGATAGTCTGATTTTTCTACAGGGTTATTATTATTTAAGCTATTAAGATATTCAACTAGCTCATTTATAGTTGTCTGATCCGGTTTAGTATGCAGCCTTGCAAGATTCATACGGAGCATATCAGGCCTGAACCAGTTTTCCGGCAAGGCAGCGGAAGCTTTATAAAATTCTTTAGCAATTGCGGAATCATCATCCAAAATATATACAATTTGGCCGTTTGCGGTAATATCAAATCTTCCTTTCAATTTCTTATCTGCAAGATTAGGAATGTTTGATAAAATATTAAGAGCCTGCCGCGTTCCTTCCAAAGCTTTCAGAACATCTTTTTGTGAAGCCGGCTTTTCTAAAAGAGGGCCTCCGTTATTACTTACTGAAAGATAATAGTCTTCAGGATCTAAAACATAAGCGTATTTATTATCTTTCAAAATATTTAGAAGTTTTTTATGGATCTCTGCGAATGTGCCTTGATGTTCGCGGAGATTCACTATTATATCTCCGGGTTCGGAATATTTTGCAGGCATTTTTCCGTTCTCAATTCCAAAAAAATCTGCAGATGCCGCCATTTTTTCTTCATCAATATTTGTATTGACAAGCCTGCTTGCTTTGGAAGACATATTCAAACCGGCATTTTTACTAACAACAAGGTTATAAAGCTTACGTGTTATGATATTGAAAGTGAAAGATAACGCGGATACTATCCCGCCCGCATCTTTAGTTTTCTGCGCTATCCTATTGACCATGTCCAGGTTTTCAGGCAAAACAGCATTCTTAATTTTTGTAACTTTATACCCTTGCCCTGAAGGTAATTTTTTAACCGATGCCGTGTCAAATATAATCCCGGAATAACTTGAAACGACATAAAAAACCCCGTTCTCTTCGGAAACCGCAAGTTTATCTTCTATCGCCAGCCTTTTCATTTTTTCGGAGCCTTTAAATTTTTTGACATTTTCAATTGCAAATTTCCCGTCTCTCTTCACAATGTCAAATGTTACGCCGTTCATGTACCTATTGCTTAAGGCAGATATTTTGTGATTATCAGGAAAATCCGGTATTTTAACAGCTTGAAAGGTTTCCCTTTTTATATTCTCTGTTTTTTCCCAAAACGCATTTGAGTTAAATTTCTTTAATACAGCATCAGTTTTTTTAGAAATTTTGCTCATGGAAAGATTTGCGACGTATAAATTTATATTTCCTGCCGTTGTACGGGAAAACCTGAACCCGTTAAGATATTCAGAATGATTGATCCCTAATCCTCCCCCAAAAATACGTTGTTTTGAAGCGGCGGCAAGCTTATTCAGAGGAATGGCATCATTGGGGGTATCGTTATTAATTATATAAAGGTCATTATTTCCGTTTATGAAAATAAAGATTTTTCTATCAAGATTCAATCTGTTTCCATGCACAACAGCATTGCGTAAAATCTCGTACACGGCATATTCTAACTCTTCATGATTGATCATATTATTTTGTTTTTCCAGCCTGCCGGTTAATTCTTCGGCTATAAAACTGGCGATACTGTCCGCAAGCTTAAAATAATTTTCAAAATTATCATCACCGGCATTATTATGTGAATCAAAAGTAAAAGATATTAAACTATCAGATAAATTTCCTTGCGGCAGCTTTGTTGCTTCATAAATTTCCCTGTCAGATATTTCCTGCGGTTTTTTCATAAATAAATGAGTAAAATCCATATTAATTGCAGATTTGGGCGACAATAAATTAATAATATTTTTTTCTAAAATGCTCATATCTTGAAGTTCTTGTGTAATTTTAACATCAAAGAAATAATCAATAAAAGAATATATCGTGCTTACAAGTTGTGGGCCTTTTTCTCTGTCGCTCTCAACATCAATTACAGAATTACTGTTTTTTATATCGGGCATTAATTCGTTAAAAACAAAAACTTTTTCTCGAATTTGCGGGTATTTTCTTAGCAAAAAGTCTTTTTGTCCACTTTCGCTTACTATTACAAAATCAGAATTTAAATGGCTTTCTTTAAAACGCTCGCTTGCAAATGAAGTAATTATATCTGAATCAATTATCCCTTCAAGGATTTCAGAGTAGCGTTCTTCAAAAGAATCGCCTGAAAATATCCCTGCGTCAATACCTGCCGACAATACTGATATATTTTTATTTTCATTATTTCGCAACATTTGTTCAAAAAGCACATGGGATACAGCGCTCCTGTTTTTATTGCCTGCGCATATAAAAGTTATAGTTGTTTTTGTGTCATCTTGTATGCGTTTTTTTATCCTTTCAAAATTTTCATCGCCTTTGGTATTCCAAAAATTTTCAATTATCAAATTAGCCGCTTCTATCTGGTCTGAGGTTGCTGTTCCTGTATTGTTCAGCATATTATTTATCATTTCGGGAGTTATTTTTTCTATAATTTCATAAAGAAGGAAAAACTTGTGCTCTAATTTCTCATAAGGTGTTTCTCGTGTTAAAAATGAAACATCATTAGTTCCGACTGATATTAACAGTTTAAGCACATTTTGTCTTTCTTCAGAATTAAGTACTGAAATAAACTCATCAAATGTTTCAAAATTCATAGTTCTTTTAGGATTTTTTAATATAGCCGCAGGCATAATCACACTTTTTACCGGTAAGCCTAGCTCAAGTCTTGCATTTTTATCAACGATGAGGTTATAAAACGTATGTGTTAAAATATTAAATGTAAAAGATAATGCAGTTCCTACAATAAAAGCTATCGGCAACGATAACGGCATAACAAAACCAAGTGCCAATCCCGCCGCGGATGCCGCTTTAATAGCGGTATCGCCAATTATCCTCAAAAAATAGTTCTTATCTTTTATGATCCCGTTCGGATAATGCGTTTTGACAAAATTGGGCAGCAATGCGTCAAAAGCTTCCATAAAAGATATGTATAATGCCCTCTTAACGCCCGCATAGCCTCTCTCATCGGCAATGCGGCTATGCTTATAAAACTCTAGCTTGCTTGATTGTTCTTTGATAAATATTGCTTCTATAAAAGTTTTTATTGTTCTATATTTTTCCGGAGCGGTTGTTAGGTTTAAATCATTAAGCAGGTTTTCTTTTGCAGGATATATCGGTCCGCCGTTTTGTTTCAGATTACTTAGTACAGTTTTTAAATTATTTTGCGCTATTTCCGATTTTTCAAGTAACGAGGCAGCATCAACCCATATTTCATCGGGAATACCGCCCAAATTCAAATCAACAATACCGTTCATTCCATATACAATAATTCTTAATAACTCGCCGGCGACAGCAATAAGCAACGCATCATTTGTATTAAAATCGGTATAATTAACATCTACTGTTGTGCTTATTCCTTCAATTTGTTTGTCTTTTAGCATATCTTTAAAAGAAATATTAAAAGTTCCTTTGGTTCTCAACTGCTGCAGCGGAGTCTGTATATACGCCAACCGTACAGGTTTTGTTTTTGATTTGCTTAATGCGTTTATTGCATTTTTCAACGCATCATTTGTAAAATTTTCCCCTGTGTGTCTTGCTGTTTCATCTATAATAAGGTCAGATTCAGGAATATCAATCCCTTCTTGAACCGCAAAATGTTTTAAAATAGCCAATATTATCTTTGTTTCGCTCAAATTGTTTTGCTGAAACATCTTTCTTTGTTTATTTTCGCTTAAACCTGCTATATTCTTCTCAAAATCTTTAAGAGACGAAATTATCAGCTTATCAGATACTTTTACAGGTATCCCCATTGAAGCCGCTTGTTTTAACACAGGTATTGTCAGCCTGCCGAATCCGCCTGATACGGCTATTTTTTTCGCCGCTCCGGATTTATACAGTTCTAAAGCTTTTTTAAATGTTTCAACATTGTCATTTCCGCATAAAAGCAAAATATCTGCGGGTGCCGCAGCCGTCAATTCTTCCGAAGCGCTTAAAAATGATGCCGCATTTTTTACTATCTCAGTAAAATTTTGCTCGTCTGATTTAGCGTTTTTTTGCGTCAACGTAGTGCCGGAAACAGCTTGGTTGAGCGTTATGCGGAAAAGTTCAGGTTTTACGGTAAATACAGATGAATCTATTTTAATATCTTTGTTTATTGAATTTAAGACACTTTTAAATGATTTGAATTGTCTTTTACTTTCAAAAGGGCTGGTAAAACTGCCGATAGTAATATGTCCGTTAAAAATATCGTAATCTTCAATACCTGTTTTATTTTTAAACTTTTCCTGTACTTTCATTAACACTGCAAAATCATACCCGGTTTTAGGCTTTGTATGCAGCACTAAAACTGTTTTTTGCGTATCCGCTCCTCCGGGAAATGCCGCCAAACCGTCAATCATAAACTCCGGCTGTTCAAAACCTTCTTTATCTATCTCAGCCAGCACATCATTCATCGCTTTTTCTAATATGGAATAGACAATTTCGCGGTCGGTATCCGTAAGATTTTTTTCATTATCTTTAATATCTTCCACATCCCTTACAACTCCGGCAGCTTTAAGCTGTGCAGCTATCCGGTTTAGCAGTTCAACATTTTTAAAAGCCGCGAGATCCTTAACCTGCTGCAGCTTTGAAAAATTCAAGTTATAGTAAAGCGTCATGTGCAGGAAATCTGTATCTAAAGGCCTGATAATTTTTTCGTTGGCTTCATTTTGCCGGCGCCAATCTTCAATTTTACCGATATAACCTGAAAGTTTTCCGCCAAGCGATTCATCTGAAATTTCGGTACGGACGATAAGTCCGGGCTTCCCCCAGTTTTTAGAAGCATTATTTAACGTTTCCTGCGCCTTTTCATCACCGGGCTCAGGTATTTGGGTCCACTTATCAATCATTATATTTTGCTTTTTTGTATCTGAATTATAAAGTCCTGCGAGCTCTCTTTCAGCAGCAGTACGATCCGCTTCACTTAAACTGTTTGATATATCATAAAATCTTCTTGCTTTTTGTTTTGTGTTGAGCGCGTTTTGCTCTGCAAAATTATCCTGGATCAGAGCCCCTTCAAAAAATCGGGAAGCAAACTCATACATTCTCTCATCAATATCAACCTCATTTACCATGTGTTTCGCCGTATTATACTCTACCTGCAATATACTTTTTTCATCATTAATGTCCGGCACTATGTCACTGAACAAAAAAACCTTTTCTTTTAAATGCGGGAACTCTTTCAGAACGTATTCCTTATGTTTTTTGTCCGACGCAATCACAAAATCGGCATTGGCATGTTCGCCGCTAAACTGCTGGGATTTAAAAGAGTTTATTAAACTTTCTTCAACCCCGTATTTTGACATCAGCTTTGCAGCATGCATTTCCGATAAAGCAACTCCGGATTCACCTCTCTCGTCATAGTAAACTCCGGCGGATAAAATTTTTATGTTCTGATTTCCGTTTTTGTTCAGCAAATGTTTAAATACTACTTCCGCCACGGCGCTGCGGTTGTAATTAGCACTGCACACAAAAGAAATTGTAGTTTTTTCATCTTTTTGTATTTTTGATTTAATTTTTTCAAAAATTTCATTACCTTGTTTCTTTGGCACTTCCCCCATTACTTTTCCTGAAAAATTCCCAAAAACTACGGACTGTATCCACAATGTATCTACCAGCATTTGCGCTGTTTTGAGTATTGCAGGGTTAAATTCTTTTACTGACTCCGCAAGCCGCATTATTGCCGCAGGTGAAGACTTTTCAAAAGCTTTTATATCCTTTTCTTTAAGATCCTCATAAATCAGCCATGTTGCAGCTAAAGAGGAATGCATGTTGCCGCCTTGCGATATGTCGGCAATTAACGCGACAACTCTTTTCTGTTCTTCTTCATTTAATTTTGAAATAAGATTTTTCAATTTCCGTATATCAAACCTGCTTACGCTTTTTTCAGACGCCAAAAGCATTTTTTGCAAAATGGCAGGCAATTTTTGCACGTTTTCAATTTTTATGCCGCCAAGCGCGGAAATGCCGTTCTGGGTTATAAATTTATTTACTTCATAATCTAAACCGTCCGACAAATCAACTTTTTCGCTGACTTGTATGAAAAATTCAAGAATAAATTCAAAAACAGGTTTTATGTCTCCTTTCAGGAAACCTGCCGAATTTATAAACAATGTTTTTATCAGATTTTTCGAAACTGAAAATATATCTTTATTTTCCAGCGGCAATACGGATTTTTGCTCCTGCGCGCCAAAAATGCTTTCTTTAACTGATAATTTTCCGTTATTATTTTGAATTGTTACAGAGCTGCTGTTTTCAAATTCTATTACTGTTTCTCTTTCGCTAAAAAATGTTTTAACGGCATTGCTGCCAAGGGCTCTTAACAGTTCTGCTGTTAATAAATCCACAGTTTCCTGCGAATACCCGGATTTTTCAAGAAATTTGATGCCGGCATTCGTCAAAATAGTAAACTGTTCGGTTGTTGCAGCCTGCGAAGCTATCGTAAAAGCAAGCGCCTCGCGCAAAAAAACACTTTGTTCTTTTATGATTTTAGCGTACAGGCTTTCGGATTTTTTAGTATCTGAGGATATAGAAGGCGTAATGGTAATATTTGTTATTTTTCTTTCGTTTAAAAGTTCCTGCAAGCCTTTACTGTGATATCCTCCGGTTACTACTATTATCACTTCTTCAGATTTTTTTAGGCATTCTTTCTCTGACCTGTACTGCTGATTTTCCCCTTTGCCGCAGTCCGGTTTCCAATTTTTAAGCATATTATCGACAAAGATTTTGTTTCTTTCATTATTAAGATTGTAATAAGCATTAAACAGCGCAAAATCATTTTCTAACGTTTTAAGTACGTCAACTACGGTGTACTTAGCGTAAAGTTCCCTGAATTTGTTAAACCTCATGCTAAAATAATCATAATCTTCAGGCAAAAGCTTATTTTCAAGGTAATCGGCAAAAACCAAATAAAAATCACTTAAAAAAGCCACTTCATTTTCCGTTTGGTCATAAGATAAGGCGATTCGCAATTTTTCAATTAAATCTTTTTCTTCATAAAGCATCTCTACGGGATTTAAAGTCCTGTTTAAAGCCTGCATATTCAAAAACGCGTTAAGCTCTTTATAGTTTGCGCTTAAGTCTATACCAAACATTTCGCACAGCCCTGTAAGGGAAACAGACAAAACGTCCATATTTGATAAATTATCCGTTTCATCGCATAATGCCGTATACGCGCCATACGGCAAAGTATTTTTCAAAAGGCCTAAAAGCGATTCCAACTGGCTGTAAACCTGCCTTGCGTTAAGCTTTGAGTTTTGGCTTGTCAAAACTATATATTTTTCTATATTGAGGTACGTTGATATGTTAATCGGCAGGATATTATTGTATTTTTCCGGCTTTTCATTGATATTTTTAATATATTTTCCGATAACCGGATAAAACTTTTCCGGGCTAATTTTGCCGGTTTTATACTTTTCAAGCAGCCTGTTAAACCTTTTATTTCTGTCATTTGTGTACTTTACGCCAAGATAATCTATTTCTTTTTTAACTTCCTTAAGAGCGTTCGCGTACTTTGCCTGATTGTCTAAAATATAACCAAGCCTTACAATATTTTCTTTATGCTTTTTTTCGTTTTCAAGCCCGAAAAGAAGGCTGTTTCTGTTGTTTTTAACGCCGTAGTATTCCGACGCGTTAAGCCTTCCCTGTTCAAACATATTTTCAATGGTGTTTTCTTTAAATTCTTTATTTTCTATTTTTGTAAGCCATGACGCGTCTATTTTACCGTAAGCGCCTTCAACAAATATTTTTTTTACATTGTAATTTTTGTCCAAAACTTCAATTATCCGCGCTATGTGCTTTTGCGCTTCGGGATGGCAGTGAAGATCCTGTATATTGACTACAACACTCTTGCCGCCAAAATCTTTTATGGATGTTACTTTTCCGTATTCTGCGGGTATTTCAGGGACATTATCAAATATCTTTTTAAAATCTTTTATTGTGGCATTATCCTGCGATGCCCAGGACAGATTTTGCCCGGCAAAAGTGCATAAAAAACACAAAGCGGTAAAGAGGGATATAATTTTCTTAATTCTCATCGTGATGCCCCCAAATGAAAAACCCCTGTTTTTACAAGCAGGGGTTTCAAAATATAAAATATAGTAGTTTTACTGTTAAATACAAAAATGCTTCTCAGCATGCCTATATATAATAGTATGAAGAATACAAACAGTGCGGGTGCGGTTTGCCTATAGGACCACCTTCGCAATCGCTCAAATGCGGGGAAACCGTAAGCAGCCGAATGAAAGTTATCTATGGTATTACCGGAACCGGATATATTTGAAGAACTAAAGGCCGACCTTGCGTTATTGCTGCTTAGCAAAGCAAAACTGCTTGAAGAATCAATATTTTTATCCGTTTTACAATCTATGTTTTGAGTAAAACCGCCAAAGTTAATTTTGGCAGAAGGCGTAAAAACCGTGTTCTTTGAAAAGTTTAAATCTGAATATATCTTTTGCGGCATTATAAACTCTGCCGTAAAACAATATGCCGGCACAGCAATTATGCCGGTTAGCAAAAAAAACGCAGTTGATAAAGTTAAAAATTTTCTTTTCATATAGATTTTCCAATTAAAATATAGCCAAAATGCCTTTATTTTTCAATTAAAAGTTGTGAAATAACTGTAAAAATCTTTTAAACCCGATTATGCCTGTGCCAAGGGTATAGCTTTTTTTAAAATAATTGCTATAATATTCAAACTTGGAATAAGTTTTGACATATCTTGCATTGTAAGTTCTATAATGGGGCTGTAGCTCAGCTGGGCGGCAGTCCGAGGAATAACGAGGACGTGTCTGCCGCGGGTGCGAGGGTGCAAAGCACCTGGGGAGCACACCGGGTTTGAGCAAAGCGAAAACAGCGCATCGTTCCTCAAATTCGCGCTCGTGATGGGCGTTTTGTAAATAGATTTTGCCATATTTTGAATTGTAAGTTCTATAATGGGGCTGTAGCTCAGCTGGGAGAGCGCATCGTTCGCAACGATGAGGCCGTCGGTTCAATCCCGATCAGCTCCATTTTAATCTCCGCTTTAAATTTTGCATCTTTAGACTCCGGCTCAAATTCCCCGCATGTATGCTTCACATTGGCAAGCGCCGTAAAAATGCAAAAAGCTCCATAAATATATTGTCGATAAAGATAGTTAACTATTAATTACCAGGTGAAATTATGTCTTATCTCGTACTTGCCAGAAAATTCAGGCCGCAGAACTTTGATGAAGTTATTGGCCAGGAACACATATCCCAAACCCTTAAAAACGCCATTAATGAAAACAGAATAGCCCACGCTTATTTATTTTCCGGTCCCAGAGGCTGCGGTAAAACCACAATGGCAAGAATTCTTGCAAAAGCTTTAAACTGCAAAGAAGGCCCTACTGCCGAACCCTGCGGCGTATGCGAAAACTGCGGGGAAATAGGAAAAAGCGCAAGCGTAGACGTTTTGGAAATAGACGGCGCGTCAAATAACGGCATAGACGAAATAAGGGCATTAAGGGAAAACGTAAAATTTTCCGCCGCAAACTCAAAATACAAAATTTACATAATAGACGAAGCCCACCAGATAACAACGCAGGCTTTTAACGCTTTGCTTAAAACTTTAGAAGAGCCGCCCGCTCACGTGGTTTTTATTCTTGCTACTACCGAACAGCACAAAATTCCTGTAACAATCCTTTCCAGATGCCAGAGATACAGGTTTAAACTTATTTCTTCAAAAGAAATTGCGGGCGCGATTAAAAACATAGGGCAAAAAGAGGGTTTTGACATAGATGATGACGCCCTCAACATAGTTGTAGGCGCTTCCGGCGGCTCTATGAGAGACGCTTTAAGCCTTCTTGACCAGGCGGTTTCTTCAAGCGCGGGCAAAATCACGGGCGATTACATAAGAGGTTTGCTCGGGCTTTTGCCTAAAGATATAATCGCTTCCGTAACGGAAGACCTTTCAAAAGGCGACATACAGAAAATTTTAAAAACAGTTAAAGAAATTTCGGAGCAGGGATACAATATATTGCAGTTTGCCAGGGATTTAAGAGACCATTTAAGGCAAGTGATGATTTACGCCATCAACCCTGAAATTGCCGAAATTTCTTCCGATGAAATGAAGCTTTATGAAAAACAGAAATCTTTATTTTCGGTAGCCAGGCATGTCCGCATGAACAATCTCCTTTCACGGGCGCTGGAAGAGATGCGCTGGCACGACCAACCCAGAATTTTGCTTGAAATGTACCTGCTTAAAATGTCGGAGCCTTATTATAATGTAGGCGAACTTATAAATAAAATTTCCGAACTCGAAAAAAACATTAAATCATCAGACAATTATATGGAAGAGCCTAAAAGCTCTTATGCCGTAAGCCAAAAAACGCATATTGTTTTGGAAGATTCTACAAGCGCGTCTCCGGAAACTTCCGCGTCGGTGGATTTGTTAAGCGTTTGGGGCGAAATTGTAGCTGAAATAATGAAAAAACACCCGCTTACATCGCAGTCGCTCAATAAAACTTTGGTAAAAATAACATCGCCAAACTCCATACAGATAACGGTTTCCAACAAATTTGACCAGGAAGGCGTTTTGGAATTCCATGAGCAGATTTCAAAACTGTTCCAGAGAAAAACCGGCATAGAAGTTGCCGTAAAAATAGCCGTTGAAAACATTGAAATTGAAGATAAAAAACCGCAGGAGCAGGAAGAAATAGTTATAAAAGAAGAAGAAAACGATCCCGCGGGCGAAGAATATACAGTTGAAGAAGATTTAAAAGAAAGCTCTAAAACCGCCGTGCCAAGCCACATAGAAGAAATTGCAAAAAAATTCGGCGCAAAAGCTAAAAAGCTTTGATTTTTCAATAAGTTTACAACAAATTCATCATGGAAATACCAAAATAAAAATTTTGGGGAATGTGAATGAAAAAAGTTATCCTGACACTATGTTTTTGTTTGTTTACGGCAAATGTTTTTGCCATAGACGCAAAAGAAATTTTAGAAAAATCCTTCACTACAAGTGTTTGCAGCTATTTAAATCTTGAATCTTATGAAATGCAGTATGAATTTTTCACAATGGATAATGACAAGGTTGAAATAAAAGAAGTTGTCAGTGGTAGCAAAAAGAGGCTAAATGGTAAAGCGGTTGACTCAAAAAAAGGCATAGCCACTTATGTGTCTATAATTGACACCGAAACCGAATCATATGTTAGCGCAAAAGCTGTAGATACGGATGGAAATGTTTTTTTTATTGATTATAAAGCCTTAAAAGAAAAGGAATCCAGCAAAACAGCTGCGCCGAGCAAGCTTTTTCCAAGCGAAAAAGAGAGGCAATTGGACAGTTTTAATGTTGTATTCAGCTCTAATTCAGGTAAAAACAATGATGATTATTTAATAGTAGTTTCCGTTAAAGACGCCGCAAATGTAAGAAAAGCATTCAAAGAAAACTCGGAAAATGCAGAAATAGATGATACCGATATAGAGGAGTTTTTTCTTTCATTACTTTCAATATTCGATATGAAATATTATGTTGCAAAACATGAGTATTTATTAAATCGTTCAGAAATAAAGATATCTGAAGATTATATATATGAAAAAATAAGTGAATCTGAAAAATATCAAGATAAAAGTGAAGCAGAAAAAAAGCAACTGGCAAAAGAAACTGTTGATGAAATGGATGCATTCGGCATACATACATATTCTAATTACAAGCCTATTGAAGGCGCATCCAAATATTACTATCCTTCGCTAACGCATTTAGAGATACCGACACAAAAAATAGAAGGAAAGCCTGTGCAATTTGACATTAAAATAAACTACATTAAATCTTTAAAAAGCGATGATTTACCTGAAGACCTTTTTACTCCGACAAATGTCAAAAAAGGTAAGGGTAAAATACCAAAAGTTTTTACGCATCAACACGATATTATTAAAGTTTTATGGCGGGAATATAAAAAAGAAATATGGAAAAACATACAGAATTCAGCAAAAGAGCAAGCCAAAGAAGAAGGCAAAAAAGTACTTAAAGACGGCGCGAAAAGCGTTATCCGCGGCTTTGCTGGATTCTAAACAGTTTTAGCTTTAAAAAGAGACAAAGAATGAAAAAACTATTTATAATTGCTTGTTTTTGTTTGTTTGCGGCATCACTATATGCCGATGCCAAGCTTTTCGGCGCATCGGAATTTGGCGCGGAAAGAAGCAAAAACGCAAAATCTTTCGATAAAAAGTACAAAAACAAGATGGTTTCGGTTGTGGGTAAAATCGTACAAATCAAAAAAGCCGATAACGATCAGGGTGTTTATATCGTAAGGCTTTTGGATTCCGCAAACTTTTCAACGATTGATTTTTATTTCAGCACTCCGGAAGCCATAAACAACCTTGAAACCGGAGACAGCGTTACAATAACCGGCGTTTACAGAAATGTTAACGGCGCGGGCGTCCCGCTAATTTTTAATTCTTTTGCGGAAAAATCAAAGTCACAGGACAAAAAAACGGCATCGCTTGAAGATAAAGACGATTACCAGAAAAAAGTAATGAGAAAAATCGTTAATGAATGGGTCAAAAACACCGAACAAAAAGGCCTGCAGAACAGGGAAAGGCACTACGAAACGGTAGTCCATTTTGTAATCTCAAAAGACGGCTATATAGTAAACGATTCCGTTGAAGTGATTAAAAGCTCCGGGAATGAAGCTTTTGACGCTTTGGCTCTGGAAGTAACGGGCAAAGTAAAAAACTTCGCGCCGCTACCCGAAATATACACGGAAGATTCGCTCGGAATTAATTTTATATTCAAAGATTAAGGATTTTTAAATATGAACAGGCCCCAAGCTATAGAAAAAATGGTTGAAATAATAAAAAGACTACCCGGAGTAGGCCCAAAAATGGCCGAGCGCCTCAGCTACCACATATTAAAAATGCCGCAGGGTGAAGTGGACAGGCTTATAGATTCCATACAAAAAGGCAGGCAGACCATGAAATACTGCAATGCCTGCTTTAACCTGAGCGAAAGCGACCCCTGCCCCGTTTGCGCTGACAGCACAAGGGAACGCAACATAATATGCGTGGTTGAAACTCCGCAGGATTTGATAGCAGTAAGCAAAGTTAAAGAGTTTAAAGGGCTTTATTTTGTGCTTGGCGGCGCACTTTCCCCTTTAGATGCGGTAGGCCCTGATGATATAAGGGTCGATAAGTTGATAAAAAGGCTAAAAAGTGATAAAATCACCGAAGTTATACTTGCTACTGATACGGATTCAAAAGGCGAAACCACTGCATTATACCTTGCAGAACTAATCAAACCGTTCGGGATAAAGGTTACAAGATTGGGCTACGGTTTGCCTGTCGGCGGAGATATTGAATACGCTGACGAGCTTACCATCGCCAGGGCAATTTCCGGCAGAAAAGAAATGTAAATAAAAGACAGATTTAAGAGTTAAAAGCGAAGATAAAGCGTTTTGGCTTTACAAAAAACCTGATCTCCGCTCTGGCTCTTTCCCCTGTCGTTAAATAAAGGAGCAGAACAATGTCATCAAAAATGATTGAAGTTCGTTGGCACGGCCGCGGCGGTCAGGGCGCAAAAACAGCCGCACTACTATTTGCCGAAGCCGTTTTGGCTACCGGCAAATACATTCAGGCTTTCCCTGAATACGGCCCGGAAAGAATGGGCGCGCCGGTACAGTCTTTTAACAGGATAAGCGAAGACCCGATAACAATCCACTCAGGCATCACAAATCCGCAGTATGTAGTAATCCTTGACCCTTCTCTTATGGACTGCGTAGACGTTACGGACGGAATCGGTAAAACCGGTAAAGTCATAGTAAACTCCAGCTTTAGCGCGGAAGAAATCGCAAAACAGCTTATGGTTGACAAATCACAGGTTTTTGTAGTTGACGCAAGCCATATTGCGATTAATACAATCGGCAAAAATATTCCTAATACCCCTATGCTCGGGGCTTTGGTAAAAGTTATAGGCAATTTGGACATCAACGGCGTTTTGGAAGACACAAAAGGCAAATTGATGGCTAAATTCCGCCACAAACCAGAAGTTATAGACGGCAACCTTGCTTCAATAAAAAGAGCGTATGACGAAGTAAAAAGCGCTTAAGATTTAAATATATACTAAAGGGCCTTTGGCCCTCGGAGGATTAAAGTGAAAAATAACGATTGCAAAATAAAATTATCGGCTTCCCAGCTTCCGATAGGGGACATCGTAGAAGCAGGAACCGCGAACGACTTTATTACAGGCGACTGGCGTTCTGACAGGCCGGTTTGGCATCAGGACAAATGCATACACTGCCTTATCTGCTGGATATCATGCCCGGACTCTTCCATTAAAATCGCGCCGGACGAAAAAAAGACCACCGTTGTGACAGGCATAGATTATGACCATTGCAAAGGCTGCGGCATCTGCGCGAAAGAATGCCCCGTAAAAGGCAAAGCCATAACGATGGAAGAAGAAAAGAAGTAACAAAATAAAATAAGAGGACAATGAAATGATAAAAAAAGTATATCCTAAAGGCAAAATCGTTGCAAAAACAGGCAACGAAGTTATGGCAGAAGCTATGCGCCAGATAGAGCCGGATGTAGTAGCGGCATACCCTATCACGCCGGCCACAGAAATAGTACAGATATTTTCACAGTTTGTCGCTGACGGCATAGTAAAAAGCGAATACGTCGCGGTAGAAAGCGAACATTCGGCGATGTCCGCGACAATTGCGGCATCGGCGGCAGGCGCGAGAGCGATGACAGGCACTTCATCACAGGGCTTATCGCTTATGTGGGAAATGCTTTATATAGCTTCGGGCCTCAGGCTTCCTATAGTTATGGCGGAAGTTAACAGGGCAATATCGGCCCCTATCAATATTCACGGCGACCAGTCAGACACGATGGGCGCGAGAGATTCCGGCTGGATACAGATTTATTCCGAAAATTCACAGGAAGCTTATGACAATATGATTCAGGCTACAAGAATTGCCGAAAAAGCAAAACTTCCTACGCTTGTGACCACGGACGGATTTATTATATCCCACTGCATGGAAGTGGTAGAAACTTATCCGGATGAAGACGTAAAAAAATTCGTAGGCGAATACAAACCCGAAAGATACCTTTTAGACACAAAGAAACCTTACACTTTAGGCTCAATAGACCTGCAGGATTATTATTTTGAACACAGGTGGCAGCTTGCGGAAGCAATGAGAAAATCGCAGGACGTTATCCTTGAAGTCGCGAAAGATTTTGAAAAAACATTCGGCCGCAAATATGATATGTATGAAAAATTTATGATGGATGACGCAGAAGTGGCAATAGTAGTTATCGGCTCCACCGCTGGAACCGCAAAAGTAGTTATAAATGAACTCAGGGAAAAAGGAATAAAAGCCGGACTTATCAAAATAAGGGTTTACAGGCCTTTCCCGGCTGAAATGATTGCGAAAGATTTGGCAAAAGTTAAAGCGGTAGCGGTTATGGACAGATCGGATTCCTGCTCAGGAACTTTCGCACCCGTTTATTCCGACATCGTTGCGGCATTGTACGCTGCGGGCATTACGGCTCCTAAAGTAATCAACTATGTTTACGGACTTGGCGGAAGAGAAATCAATACCGAACATATTGCAAAAGTTTATGAAACGCTCGGCAATATAGCATCCGGCAAAGAAAAACCGTCTAACAAAGTAGAATACATTAACGTAAGAATATAGATAACTATTAAAAAGGAAGCCCTGCTTCCGGGAGATATAAAATGGCAAACCTTAAAGAATTAAGCAAAAATCCAGAACGCGTAACAGGCGGACACCGCCTTTGCGCGGGATGCGGAGCCGGAATAGTAGCAAGGCAGACTTTGATCGCTGCCGGAAATACGCCCTTAGTAGTTACAAGCGCAACGGGATGTTTGGAAGTTTCAACGACCATTTTCCCTTATACCGCGTGGAAAAACTCATTCTTTCACAGCGCGTTTGAAAACTCCGCGGCAACCTGCAGCGGAATCGAAAGCGCTTACAGAAGCTTGAACAAACAGGGAAAAGTTAAAGAAGATATCAGATTTATAGCTTTCGGCGGAGACGGCGGAACTTACGATATCGGTTTACAATCTTTATCCGGCGCGATGGAACGCGGGCACAGAATGCTTTATATTTGTTACAACAACGAAGCATATATGAACACCGGTATCCAAAGATCAGGAGCGACCCCGCGCGGAGCACACACTACTACCGCCCCCGCGGGAAAAGCGCATCAGGGTAAGGAACAAAACAGAAAAGATTTAACGCAGATTATGGCGGCGCACAATATTCCTTATGTCGCGCAAGCTTATGTCGGTAACTGGAATGACTATATAACGAAAGTACAAAAAGCTTTGGCTGTTGACGGACCTTCATTTATTAATATTTTAACGCCTTGCAGGCTCGGCTGGACATATAAGCCTGAAGATACTATGGAACTAAACAGGCTTGCCGTTGAAACCTGCATCTGGCCTTCCTACGAAGTTGAAAACGGCGTTTACAAAATAAACGTAATGCCTAAAGAAAAGAAACCCGTTGTCGAATTCTTAAAGCCCCAGGGAAGATTTAAACATCTTTTTAAACCCGAAAACGCGCATATCCTTGAAGCAATACAGAAAGATGTTGATGACAGATGGGAAGTTTTGAAGAAAAGAGCGGAATTAGGCTGTAAAGCATAATTTCTTTTTAAATAATAAAAAACCGGGATTAGTTTTATAACTAATTCCGGTTTTTTTATGTACAGGATTGTATATCTGTGCCTGCTTTTTCACCTAAAGGTGTCTCACACTCTTACAACTCTTTATTAAAAAATCTTTTGCCATTTAGGGCAAGTTACTTTTTCACGAGCCCAAAAAGCAACTAACAAGCCCCGCTGCCGGGTTTGCATTTCGCTAATATTTTGAAAGCAAATTCGAAACTTGTGAAACAAACATAAACAACAATTTTAATTGTCTTGCTGCGGAGATTTTGCCTCTTACAGCATACACAACTAACACATGGATTCTGCGAGTACATAAAACCGTGCCACAGAATGACAAACATAAAGATTTTTGTCGTTAATGTCGCCTTAGCACACGTTTTATGAACAAAAATTTTTAAATATCTGTTTAGGGCTGTTTGAGCGGCATCTTTAAAAGCCTTTATCCGCCGCGAGTTCCGCAAATTGTTTTAAAAATTTGAGCGATTGTATGCAGCGACAGCGCTTTTGATGTTTTTATTGCGTTTGATAAAAGTACTGGAGTTTAAGGGGCATTGCCCTTTTTCAGCAGTCTAGTATACAAATGTCATTTAAATTTTTGAGAGGATGAGGCAAAGCCTCAGGGAGTTTTAAGTTGCTGCGTGCGGAAGGATCGGATTACGGGGTCGAAATCTCTTCCTTCCGCACATATATACACACGGAGGATGTATATTTATTTTAGAAACTTATCTGTGTTCTGAGCCCGAAAGTGAAAATGTCGTTATCGTCAATCGCATTTCCACCCGCAGGTTTTGATACATACTGCAAAATAGGGCTTAAAGCTATATTATCGTTCAACCCAAAGCTGTAATAAAGTTCCGCCTGAGTTTCGCTGTCATCTTTAGCGCCTTCCGCATCCGCCCAGTCGCCTGAAACCATGTTCTGGCCTACCGCTACGCCCAAAACGTCGGAACTTCTTGACCACATTCCGCCGTTAAACTGCGCGCCAAAGCTCCATGCGCTTGATATTTCATAAACTTCCGGGTTCTGATAGCCGTATCTTGCGAAAAGGCCGATATTTTCATTTAAAGCCTGGTCAAAGCTGAATGCAATACCATAGCTGTTTGCTCTTTCGGCATTTTTAAAATCAACCGCGTCAATATTGCTTCCCCAGTACATTACGCGGTAATTGCCGCTGTCTGAAACTTTAAAAGTTGCCTGTATCGCGTTAAAACCGTTTGTATCTACATTAGCCAAGTCGTCATTCTGGTTAAAGTACGCATAGGTAAGATCCAAAAATTCCGCGGGAGAGTAAGTAACTCTTAAGCCGATATTATTGTCAGGGATTGCTATTGCAGTATTATTGATAAACATTGAAGCTAAAAACTGTGTCGTTTCGTCATTTGCCAATGCGTTTTCGTCAAAATAACCGGTAGGATTCAATTTTCCGAATGTCACGGTCAATTTATCGCTAAACAAAGGCTGTTCATACCACAATTCGGTTATTTCCAACAAATTATCGCTTGAACCCGCGTCCCCGTTCAGAGGGCTGTAAGTGCCTACATAAGGAAGCTGATTATCCAGATCAGTCGGATCTTCGTATGTTCCGTTTAAACCCTGTCCCGCGCCGCCTTCAATATGCATAAATACCATTCCGCCGTTGTTAAACTCTTTGCCGAAACCCAAATCAAAAGTGAAAGATCCGTCTATTCTTCCTTCATCGGAGCCGTCATTAGCTTTGTTTACGCCCTGCAAAATAAATGTTCCGCCGGCTTCTATAGCAAGTCCCAAAGCGTCTGAAATGCTTCCGCCCTGGTCTGCCGCTTTCATTTTCGCCATATCTTCCTTCAAAAGAGCTATTTCTTCTTCAACCGTCAACGCGAACGCATTGCTTCCAAAAAACAAACATACTGCCGCTGATAATGCCACGATACTTCTTTTCATTATTAACCCTCCCAGGTTTATTTTTTATTCCGCCTTTTATTTTACGGATAAAATTAGTTATCATTGTGATACATTGTTAGCTTAATCTAATTTGAAGCGAAAAAATATATAAGGCAGGGCAAAAAACCTGCCTTATATATCAATTATCTACTTTTTATCATTTAAAGAACATCCGCCGCAAGAGCCGTTTTTTTTCTCTTCAGCGCTTTTTCCTGCGCAGTTACACCCGCCTTTCCCTTTTAGAATACGCCTAAAAAGAACAACAACGGCAAGCACGACAATAAGTATTACTATTATATTCTGCAGCATTTTAGCCTCCTACTCCAATCCTTAAGAGCAAACCTGCCTGGTACACTATAAACGAAACGATCCACGCAAGTATTGACGTGCCGACAACAAGGAACGCAAGCCATTTGTAGCTGGAACCCGTCTCTTTAAAGAACACGACAACCGCCACAAAGCACGGAATGTATATAAGACAGAAGATTAAGAATGTTACCGCTTTTAACGGATTCCAATCCGGATCGTTTGCTATTTTTTCTCTCAACGGTTCGGCGTCTTCAGGGTCAACTTCGCCGAGTGAATAAATCGTCCCTAATGTGCTTACGACAACTTCTTTAGCCGCAAAGCCCGCTATAAGCGCGACTGCCCTTTTGCCATCCATACCGATAGGTTTAAATACAGGTTCGATAAACCTGCCGAATCTTCCGGCATAGCTTTCTTCAACCTGCACCGCCGCCGCTTCTTCTTCGGTTAAATCTTCAATTCTTTCTTCCGGAACTCCAGGGAAAGTAAACGCCCACCACATTATTATAGATATCAAAACTATAACCGTACCGGCTTTTTTAACGTACATCCAGCCCCTTTCCCACATCTTCAAAAGAAGGCCTTTAATGCTTGGCACGTGATAAGGAGGAAGTTCCATCACAAAATGCGCGGGTTCGCCTTTTAAAACGGTTACGCTTAAAAGTTTCGCGCTTCCTAAAGCCAGCGCGACGCTTATAACATACATTGTAAACATTACGCTTGTCTGGTATTTGGCATCAAAAAACGCGCCGATTATCAATGCAAATATCGGCAGTTTCGCGCCGCATATCATAAAAGGAGTGACAAGCATTGTTATCAGCCTGTCGCGTTTGGAGTCCAAAGTTCTTGTAGCCATAAGTCCCGGAACAGCGCAGCCGTTTGTGGATATCATTAAAGGCAAAAACGCTTTACCCTGCAAGCCGAACTTGCTCATTATCTTATCCATAACAAACGCCGCCCTCGCCATATAACCGGTGTCTTCAAAAAACGCGAGAGCAAAAAACATAAACAATATAAGAGGGAAGAAGCCTAAAACGCCGCCTACTCCGCCGATTATGCCGTCAACTATTAAAGACTGTACAGGGCCTTCCGGAATAACTCCCGCGGCAATTCCGCCGAACCATTCAAAGAAAGTTTCAAACCAGCCGACAACGGGTTCTGAAAAAGTGAACGTGAATTTGAAAATCAAATACATCACTACCGCAAAAATAGGAATTCCCAAAAATCTGTTTAAAATAACTTTATCTATTTTATCGGTAAAATCAGTTTTTCTTTCTTCGGTATCTTTAAGCGCTGTTTTTGCTACGGATTTCGCAAAGCCGTGGCGCCTTTCGGCAATTTCTTTTTCAGCATTGGCGGAAAAATGTTCTTTTATATGATGTCTGCTTTTTTCAACCTGTAAAAGTATTTCCTGCCCGGATTTGACTGCCGATGCTTCCTTAATCATTACAGGGTCATTATCAAGAAGTTTTATGGCAAGCCAGGCTCTGGGATACGCGGATAAATCCTGCTCTTTCGCGATTAACGCCTCAAGTTTATCTGTTTCGGTTTTTATGTCATCGCCGTAATCTACTTTTGCCCTTGTCTGGTTTTTAAACTGTTCATTATCGTAATTATTGATAATCGTTTCAAGGATGTTTTCTATGCCTTCATTTTTATTGCCGACCGTAGGTATAACCGGAACGCCCAAAAGCCCGGACATTTCCTGTTCGTCCGCAATTTGCCCGTTAGCTTTAAGGATATCCACCATGTTAAGAGCTATCATTACCGGAACTTCAAGCTCGCTAAGCTGCGTAAACAGATAGAGATTTCTTTCAAGGCTTGCCGCATCAACAACGTTAATCAGCATATCAGGCTTGTCATTGATAAGGTAATTTCTCGCGACAATTTCATCATCGGAATATGCCGACAGGCTGTAAGTGCCCGGCAAATCCACGAAAGTTATTTCGTACCCTTTATAGTTTTTTTTGCCTTCCACCTTGTCAACGGTCACGCCTGGGTAGTTCCCTACCCTCTGATTTGAACCCGTGAGCGCGTTAAAAATAGTGGTTTTACCGCAATTTGGGTTACCCGAAAGAGCAACCGTAATTTTCTTACTAGGAGTCATTGTTCTTTTTCCTTTACCATAATTTTTTCGGCAATTTTATTGCTTAAAGCTATTTTAGAACCTTTAACTTTAACCATAACAGTGCCTTTTGACCCCGAATTTGTAACAACGGTTATGTCTTCACCCGGAACAAAACCCATTTCTAAAAGCCTGTGTTCCAAAGGAGCATCACACGATGTTGAAATAAATTTGCAGCAGCTTCCTTTTCTTGCGCAACTTAATTTAGTCATTTTTTCAGCGCCTCCGCGCGCCAGATAAAATGTATTTTATGTTTCTTGCATAAAACTATTTTAGCTTTAACTAACTTAATGATGTTTAAAAAATAGTCTTTTTCCCCAAAAAAGACCTTTTTTAAAATTATTTTACTGTTTTTTTACTCTGCCGCCTTCCAGGTAATTCTGAAGGTTTAACATATCTTCCGGCTTTGTCAAAAAGTGTTCTTTCAATAAAAGATACAGCCTTTCAAGCCTGTGTACAGTTTCCGCGCTAACGCAGTGTTCTACTTCGCACGCTTCTTCAGCCGCTATATCGCTGTCTATAAAAAGAATGCCGTTAAAAAAGCTGAAAAGTAAATCATGTTTCTTCTGTATTTCGGCAGCTATCTTTTCGCCTTCTTCAGTTAAATCAACATATCCGTATTTTTCGTGGATAACAAGCCCATTTTCGGCAAGAAAGTTAATTGCCACGTTAACGCTGGAACTTTTTACGCCAAGCGCTTTTGCTATATCACCAACCCTTGCGTACTTTTTTTCCCTTTTTAATGCGGCAATAGTTTCAAGGTAATTCTCAAGAGCAGCGCTTAATTTATTCATCTGTTCTGTTTTATTTACCATTTCTAACCTCTGTTAAATACACATATTTTCCAAATGTTAGATTAGTATAAAATTTTTTATTTCCATTGTCAAGCATTTTTTTTGCAATCTAAATCCGCAAAACAGGTAAGCCATACGCATACAGGTTTTGAAGAAGTTTTTTCCACCCTGTGTTTAGTATTTTTAGGAATTATAAGATAATCCCCGGCTTTAAGGTTTAATTTTTTAGCAGTATCAAACAAAATGGTTGCTTTACCTTTTAAAAGTATCACAAACTCATCCTGTGTCTGGCTGTACCAAAAGTTTTCTTTGTTCTTAAAGCCGTTGGATATTATCTTTTGAAGCTTTATATTTTTAGATTCTGCTAAAATTTTAAGGCTTTCTTTACCTTTTGGGCATTTTGCGCCTTTATATATATTGTATATCTTCATTTATTTCTTATATCCTACAGATTGCGCCAAAAAAACTTTTTTGGAATTATCAAGCTTTAAAAGCTGCGCAATTTTAGCCCCGTCAACCGATCCCCTGACCACACACGCCAAATCAGCGGAGGCACAGTATAAATAAACATTTTGCGAAATGTGCCCCAAATCAACAGCGCACATAAGCGTTTTTAAGTTTAAATCATCGCCTTTCATTTTACTTAAATCAGACACATAAACAAGATTTACCGCGGCATTGGCAACAAAAGGCTGCATACCTGTATCGGCGCGCTTATCGCCGGCTTCAATCAGAACAAGTTTATTGTCTTTGGGTTCATATTTATATATGCCGTCTTTCATAAAAGCGTAAACTTCCACTTCCTGCGCGTTCATCGCGGTAGGGAATGTCCTTTTGCCGTCATCCCTTGATATACCGCCTGCTGCCCACAAAAGTTCTGATAAAATCTGCAAATCCAGCGTTTTGTCGGCAAATTCCCTTGAAGACTGCCTGTCTTTAATTGCCTGTAAAAGCGTTTTGCCTTTTGAATAATCAATCTGGGTAAGCCTTATGTCTTTTGCTGCGGAATTTTTCATAGCTTTCTCCTTTGCGTAAACAGGGCTAAAAACTGCCGAAACCATAAAAAACGACAACACTGCCGCGGATAAAATTCTCATATTTCCCCCTTTTAAACATGTAAATATTATACTTTTTAATTTTTTCAAATCAAAAAGGGCATTAATCATTGACAAAGCGCAATCTTTATTGTACCATTTGAACAAAAAGGTCATTTGTTCAAATTTACACGGAGAGTTTATGAGAGATGAAATACTTAAAGCCGCCGCGGAAAGATTTGCAAGGTACGGCTACTACAAAACAACAATAGAAGACATCGCTTCGGACCTTAATAAAGTTAAAAGCGCTTTATATTACTATTTCAAAAACAAGGAAGAGCTTTTTAACGCCGTTATGGACAATGAGCTTGATAAATTATCCGCGTCAATAAGGGCCGGCATTGACCAGTCAAAACCGCCGAAAGAGAAGCTGCGCGACTATATAATTTCGCATTTTCAGCTATTTGGAAAACTGACAAAAGGGTACTCTACAATAATAGATTTATATTTCACGGAACATGATTTGGTGCAAAAAGTGCGGACAAAGTATGATGAAATGGAAATGGACACTATCGGCAGCCTTATAAAAGAAGGAAATGAAACCAGAGTTTTCGCGGTTGAACATATACAAAACACTTCACTTGCAATTTTAGCCGCGATAAAAGGAACGGAGCAGGAATATGTTTCGGGAAAGGCAGGAAAAAACATAAAAATAATATCGGAAACGATGGCGGATATTCTCGTACAGGGAATTTCAAATCCATACGCCGGAAGGAAAGAAAAATGAAAAACATAAGTCTTTTTATTTCATTTGCCGCGGTTTTATCGTTTAATTTAAATCTTTTTGCCGGAGATTCTTCGCAGTTAAGCATAAAACAGGCGATGGATTTAGCGTTAAAAAACAATCCGGAAATACATTCAGCGCAGCAAATGCTTGAAAGCGCCGCACACAATGCAAGCGCCGCAAAAGGCAGATACTTGCCGCGCATTGACGTTTTGGCTTTGGCGTCAAAAATAAATGATCCGATAATGCTGGATTTAAACGATATCCGTTCTTCAATAATAGGCGCGAGCGCCGCATCTTACGCGGGAGCCGGCGGAGCCGACCCGTCAGCTTTCAGATCAGGCCTTGAAAGTTCAATACCTTCTTTTGAAAAAGAGGTTCTGAACGATACTTTTGTCCGCGTAATGGCAACTGTCGTGCAGCCGATTTTTACGGGTTTTAAAGTGTCGGCAAACGCGCAGGTAAAAAAACAGGAAAAATTTGTAAGCGAAATTAATTTCCAAAATGCCAAAAACAGCGTTTTGACTTCCGTAATAGAAGATTATTACCGCGTAAAGCTTGCGAACAAAGTAATAGAGATACGCAAAGATTTACAGTCAAACATAGAAGGGCACGTTTCAAATGCCCGGCAGCTTTTTGATAACGGAATGATTTCAAAAGCGAATCTTTTAAGGGCTGAAGTTGCCCTTGCCGACGCGAAAAAAGATTATCAAAAATCCACGATGGATAAAGAGCTGGCAGTTATCCTTTTAAATAATACGCTTGGAATTAACACAAACAATTTAACGCTTACAGACACTATGGAAATGCTTCCAAACAATTATGACGAGGTTTATTTTACTGAAAAAGCGGCGCAAAACAATAATACGGTTAAACTTCTTGAAAGCAAAAAAATTATGCTTAAACAAAAACATAAAACCGCCGTGGGTAATTTGCTTCCCAATATCGCCGCGGTCGGAGAATACCAGATACTGCAGGATAAACTTACTATGGTTGAACCCGAATGGGCGGTAGGGCTTACAGCTTCCATAAATGTTTTCGGGGGCGGCTCCGACATAAACGAAATTAATGCGTCAAAAGCCGAAATTGCCGCGGTGGACGCGCAAATCGCAAACGTAAAAAACCTTATATATACCGCCGTAAAAAAATTTCATCACCAGTGCGAAACCGCGAAAAAAGATTACGAAGCGCTTGAAAGCAACAAAGCGCTTGCCGAAGAAAACTTAAAACTTTACCATATGTCTTTTAAAGAAGGTCTTGCCACGTCTTTGGAGGTGGTTGACGCTGAGCTTGCGCTGACAAAAATAAAAATAGATCAGGCAAAAGCCGTTTTTGACTATAACAGCGCTTACGCCAACCTTTTAAGCATATGTTCAATGTCGGAAGAAGAATTTAACTCTTTAAATAATTAATTTACGCGGAGGGATGACATGAAATTTGCAAAACTGTTTGTTTTGGCTACGCTGCCTTTGATGTTTATCGCGTGCTCTTCTGACAAAAACATGCTTGTAGGCGAAATAGACGCCACGGAAATAGATGTCGGCGTAAAAGTACCCGGAAGGATAGCCGAAATCTTTGTAACGGAGGGCGAAACCGTTAAAAAGGGACAGATTCTAGGCAGGCTGGAAGGCAAAGAGATAGACGCGAAGCTTAAAACCGTTAACGCTGCATTAAAAGAAGCGCAGGAACAGTACTCTCTGGCAGAAAAAACTTATTCCCGCATAAAAAACCTTTATGAAACCGGCGTAATCCCAAAGCAGCAGTTTGACGAAACGGATTATAAGTACAATGCCGCGCTGCAAAAAGTGCAGGCGGTAAAAGGGCAGCGCGATGAGGCAATGGCGTATTTCGGCGAATTGACCGTAACTGCGCCTATCGATGGCGAAGTGGTGCAGATTATATCTAACCCCGGCGAACTTGTAGCCACGGGCTATCCGATACTTACAATACTGAAAAATGATGATATGTGGGCGGTTTTTAATATCAGGGAAGATAATTTGAAGGATATCCATAAAGGGCAGTCTTACGAAATTTTTGTGCCGGCTTTGGGCGAAAAACACCTGATGGAAGTTACATATATAGCGGCGCTCGGCAATTTTGCATCATGGAAACCGACATCGCAGCAGGGTAATTACGATTTAAAAACATTTGAAACGCGCATGAAAAGCAAAGAAAAGATTGAAAACCTGCGCCCCGGAATGACAGCGCTAAAATACAAATGACAAGTAATAATTAATAGGTAATAGTTTAAAACGAAAAAGTCTTTTTGATTGTCATTACGAGGCAGCGGAGCTGGAGCCTGCCCTGAACGAAGCCGCAGGATGGTAATCTGCCTTAAAAGTGTAGATCATCGCGTTTTCAGCGAGAACTCGCGATGGACAACAATGAATGGATAGTTTAAACTTTTTAAACTAAATTAAATGAAAGAAATCATAAAAATCATCATCAGGGAGCTTAAGTACATATCAAAAAGCAAATTTTATCTGATTGCTTTGCTGGCTTTCCCTATTACCGACTGTTTATTTTTAGGCGGTATTTATATATCCGGCACCCTCACGGAGCTGCCCATTGCCGTAATAGATAATGACAACTCTAAAATTTCAAGAAACATAATACGGTATTTTAACGCTTCTCCGGATATGGAAGTTAAATACCGGCTTCAAAACGTGCGGCAGCTTCAAAACCTCTTTTCGCGGCAAAAAGCGTTTTTAGGCCTTTATATTCCTAAAGACCTGCAAAAAAACATTAAAAGGCAAAAACCGCAGAGTGTTACGGTTTTTGTTAATTCTTCAAATTACATAACTGGAAATGTGACAGATATTGATGCTGCAACAATAGTAGCCACAATAGGCGGCGGCATAAAATACAAAACGCTTACAAAAAAAGGATTTTCAACAAAGCAGGCAGGCGCGCTTTTGCAGCCCGTAAAAAATGACACGGCAAAACTTTTTAACCCCTCTTTAAACTATAATCTTTACCTTACGCCGGGTTTATGGCTTTCTATACTGCACCAGCTGTTAATACTGCTTGGCGCACTGACAATCGCAACGGAATTCGACCTGAAAACGGTGCGCAATATGCTTGCCACAACAAGAAAAAGCGTCTTAAAAGCGTTAACGGGAAAAACTATTCTTTATATGGCTGTCGCTTACCTTCATTTTGAAGTGCTTTACAGAATACTTTTCCCCTTATTTAATATTCCTATTGCATATTCGACTTCAGCGGCAATGGCGTTAAGCATGTGTTTTGCTTTCGCGTCCATTTCTTTAGGGCTTTTGCTTTCTTCCGCTTTAAAAACAAGGCTGAACGCTTTAAAAGGCTGTCTTTTAATATCGGCACCTGCATTTTTGCTTTCGGGATATACCTGGCCTTTAGACCAGATGCCGGCTCTTTTACGGACTCTTGTGCAGATTATACCGCTTACGCCTTTTCTGGAAGGATTCCGGAAGATTTACCAGCAGGATTTGGGAATTGAGTTTACGATACCTTTTGTTTCCCATCTTGTGATAATGGGATTAGTTTACTTTTTTGCGGCATATTTCTTTGTAAACCTGCGTATTAAAAAAACGGAGGCAAAGAAATGAAAAAAAACATTTTTCCGGCTGCCGCAAACGTTTTTAAAAGGGAAGTAAAAAGAATTTTTACTTCAAAAGACCTCTTTCTTATCTGCTGCCTTGCGCCTCTTTTTTACGGCATTTTATTCGCTTACCTATATATAAATAAACGCGCAACCGATATTGACGTAGGGGTAGTCAATATGGACAATTCCGCAATGTCGAGAAAATTAGTCAGAAGTCTGGACGCTTCTCCGGAGCTGGAAGTAAGCAAGATGTACGCTTCAAGCAGCGAAGCTTACATGGGTATTTTCCATAACAATTTGGGCGCTTTCTATTATATCCCTAAAAATTTCAGCGCAGATTTAAAAAAGGGGCAGTCAACAACCGTTTTTAACGCCGCAAACTCCAGCAGTTTTCTTATATCAAGCTCAGCTTTAAAGAAATTTACGGCAATATCTTCTTCTTTTCCCAAAAAACAGTTTACAAAGCTTCTTGTGGATAAAGGCTATTCGTATAAAGCGGCGGAAAGCGCATTTACGCCTTTAAGCGTAGATGCAAGATACCTTTTTAATACGGAAATGAATTACTCTGACTTTTTGCTGCCCTGCCTTTTGCTTGCTGTGCTACAGCAAATTATACTTGTGGCGGTATGTACAACAATGTCTATGGAAAAAAGCAAAAAAACTGAAGAAGAACTCTACAAAACCGCTGGCGGCAACTTTTACGCTATGTTTTTCGGAAAAACCATACCTTATATAATACTCGGCATAATATTAAACGCGTTTAATACTTTTGTTTTGCTGGCTACAAACTCAATATATGTACATTCTCTTGCCGGCGTTTTGCTGCTGACAACTGCTTTTGTTATAGCGATAACCTTCTTTGCGATGCTTATTTCGGCTTTGTTCAGGTCTCCTGAAATAGCTATGGCGGTTTTAATGTTTTACGCTCTGCCGACCGTAATGCTTTCGGGCTTTGCATGGCCGCATCACGCGCTGCCGTGGATTTTAAAGTTTTTTTCTTTCTTTTTCCCGTCAACCTACGCTTTAACCCATATAAGGCTTTCCATACTGGGCGACATCCCGCTCATTTACTCAATGATCCCTTTTTCGCTGATGCTGCTCTTTGCCGCCGCCAGCCTTGTGCTCTTTCACATAGTGGAAAGAAAACGCTTTAAAAATACAATGCCTCTTTAAAAGCTGTTATTTATTACTTGTTACTTGCCTTTTACATATCTTGAATGAAATTCAATTTATTTGTATAATTCAAAGGCTTTCCGGCTAAAAGAAAGCATATTATGGAATATTAAATCTTATCAGTTAATGGAAGGATGGCCGAGTGGTTTAAGGCGCTAGTCTTGAAAACTAGTATAGGCGAAAGCTTATCGGGGGTTCAAATCCCTCTCCTTCCGTTTTTTCTTTTGTCCAATTAAAGCGGGATTTGAAGCCGACCTGAGCGCCTGCGAAGAGCAGGAAAAAAGCGAAGGCGGCCGGCTTCGGAGGAGGCATGCGAGTGCCGGGGGAGAAGAAATCCCTCTCCTTCCGTTTTTTCTTTGCCTTTGAAGTTTTTACTTCCTTACACTCCGGCTCACGTGCCCTTTGCGCACGCTTTGCCGTCGCAGGCGTCGCAAAAACTCCAAATGCCTTGAAAAAATTCTAAAAAGGCTTCCTTTATCACAAACTATTAAGAGGTAAATATGCATAAACCCATAATTTTAAACAACATCAGCTTATACTTCCCCAATAAAATCTGTTTTGAAAATTTTTCTACGCAAATACATCCTGGAAAACGCATAGCGGTTATAGGCAATAACGGCAGCGGCAAATCTACGCTTTTAAAGATTATTTCCGGCGCGTTTCCGCCGCCTGAAGGTGAAATTATAAATAATGAAAATATTTCATTCGGCTACGTTCCGCAGCTTATATATGAGTATGAAAATTTAAGCGGCGGAGAAAAATTTAACAAAGCGTTAAGCGCGGCGTTTTCCATGCGGACTGATGTTCTTCTGTTAGACGAGCCGACAAACCACCTTGATTTAAAAAACCGTAAATCTTTAATAAAAATGCTCAGCTTTTACAAAGGAACGCTCATAGTGGTTTCGCACGATGTAGAGCTTTTAAGAAGCTCCGTAGATACTTTTTGGCACGTGAATAACGGGCAAATATCCGTTTTTTCAGGCAGATTTGATGATTACAGAAATGACATCTTCCAAAAAAGGCAAAATCTTGAAGATGAGCTTTCTTCCTTAAAAAAAGAAAAACGCGAAAATCACAAAGCGCTTATGAAAGAGCAGGAAAGAGCCGCAAAAAGTAAAAAACACGGTGAAAAAAATATGGAAAATAAAAAATGGCTGCCTGCCGTGGGAGATTTAAAACAAAGCGCCGCGGAAAAAGCATCCGGCAAAAACAAGGGTTCTATTAATGAAAGGCACAGAAACGTAAACGAGCAGCTTTCCACTTTGAGAATACCTGAAATTTTAAAGCCGAAATTTTCGCTTACGGCAAAAGACATTGGATCAAAAACAATAGTTTCAATAAGCTCTGGCAGCGCCGGATACGCGCAAAAACCTGTTTTAAAAGATGTAACAATATCGGTCGCGGGTAGTGAACACCTCGCTATAACCGGAGATAACGGCTCAGGCAAATCGACGCTGGTAAAAGCTATTTTAAATTATCCTGAAGTTATAAAAGAAGGTTTTTGGGATTTGCCTGATGCGGGAGACGTAGGTTATTTGGAGCAGTATTACAGCAATCTGGATAATGATAAAACCGTTTTTGACACAATAGCCGATATTTTGCCGCAGAAAAACCAGTCAGAAATAAGAGATTTTTTAAATGACTTTCTTTTCAGGAAAAATGAAGATGTAAACAAAAAAACGGCGGTGCTTTCCGGCGGAGAAAAAGCGCGATTAAGCCTTGCGGCAATCGCGGCAAAAACGCCTAAACTGCTGATAATAGACGAAATAACAAATAATATAGATTTGGAAACAAAGGAACACGTCACGCAGGTTTTAAGGGAATATCCCGGAGCGATGATTATAATATCGCATGACAGCGTTTTTTTGGATGAAATCGGCGTGAACGGTTTTTACGAAATACAAAAAGCGGATTAAGCGTCTTTCAGCTTAATTCTTATAATTGTGTTTTCTGAAGCCGCTTCCGAAAGCTGTTTACCGGCAGGAATTTTGACGGACTGGCTTATTTTTCCGGGGGCTGCCTCTTCAACCAGGCAGTTATCTTCAAAATCATAAATCTCATCCAGCTTTATTTTGACAGGCTCAAATTGAAAAGGCGGCAGAATCTCTATCTCGTCGCCTTTTTTGAGCTTATGGCGCAATTCTACAGTTAAAAATCCGCCTTTATTATCCCTCACAACGCCGGCATTGCGCCAGCCGCTTCTGCTTGCGGTATCTTTATAATCCTGCGCTTCCTGCCCTGGAATACCGTCAAAAAAGCCCGTGGTGTATCCGCGGTTTTGAAGCGTCAAAAGTTCTTCCATATAAGCATCCGGCTTCCAGCCGGCGGGATTATCAAAATAACTGTCTATGGCTTTGCGGTAAACCCTAGCGGTTTGCGCAACATAATACTCGCTTTTGTTTCTGCCCTCTATTTTTAACGAATCAAATCCCGCCTGTAAAATTTTGTCGAGTTTAGTCATAAGGCATAAATCTTTGGAATTGAACACATAAGAGCCGTGTTCGTCTTCTTCCATTTCCATATATTCGCCGGGGCGAAGTTCTTCTTCAAGCACGAGCTTGCTTTTATATTTCCATCTGCAGGAATGCGCGCAGGCGCCTTGGTTTGCGCTGCGTGATGCCATAAAAGCCGACATCAGACATCTGCCGGAGTAGCTTACGCACATAGCGCCGTGAATGAAAATTTCCAGCTTAATATCCGTACATTTTTCACGTATTTCCTGCGCCTCATTAAATGACACTTCCCTGCCCAAAACGCACAGATCCGCGCCCATGTTTTTCCAAAAATCCACGGTAAGCCACGAGCAGACATTAGCCTGCGTTGAAATATGTATCGGCAAAACCGGAATTTCTTTTTTAATGTATTGAAATATACCCGGATCCGAAACGATAATACCGTCCGGAGAAAGTTTTTTTATTGTATCCGTAAAAGCGGGAAGTTTTTCCGTGTCTTTATTATGCGAAAAAAGATTAAGAGTAAGGTACACTTTTTTTTCGAGATTATGCGCGAAATCTATGCCTTCGCGCATATCTTCAATCGGAAATTTTGATTTCGCGCGCAAAGACATTTCGGGCGTGCCGGCATAAACGGCGTCCGCGCCGTACAAAAAAGCGGTTTTAAGCCTTGAAAGCGAGCCTGCGGGAAGTAAAAGTTCCGGTTTTTTCATATATTTTCTCGACTTTATTTAAGCATTTTATTTGATATAATATCAAAAAATTTACGCATAAAGCGTAAAAAGCAGTTAAAAAGGAGCGTTTATGTCAAAGAAACTGAACCTTTCCATAATCTGGAAAGCACTAGTAATAGGTGTTTTAATACTTCTTATGCTTATACCTTTGGCTTTTGTGCGCGGCACCATAAAAGGAAGGCTTGAATATAAAGCCGAAGCCACGTCAAAAATCACAAAATCGTGGGGAGACCAGATTGTAATCGCCGCGCCAATATTAAATATTCCCTACGAAGCTAAATATAAAGACGTAAACGATAAAACGTGGACAACGAAAACCGAATACGCGAAATTCGCGCCTACAAATTTGGATGTTGACGTGAATATAATTTCCCAGACAAGATATATTGGCATATTTAAAGTTCCGGTTTTTACCGCGGAGATATCTATGAAAGGGAATTTTGAAAAGGTTAAGAAGTTTGCCGATTCAAAAGAAAATGAATCATTTTTAACACTTGAAATAAACGATTTAAAAGGCATTTCCACCCCTTCTTTTGCATGGAATAACGCAAGCGCATCATTCGAACCGTCCATCAACGGCACGCCGTTAAGCATACGCATCCCAACAATGCAGGAATACTCTCCAAAGATGTCTTACACAAGATACTACGATTATGATGAAACAAAGTACCTTAAATCTTTAAGTTCAAAAGTGACTATGTTTGAGCATAATACTTTTGAGATTAAGTTTAACATAAAGGGCAGCAATGCCATCAGCTTTGTGCCTTTGGCAAAAGATAACAAGTTTTATATGGTTTCAGAGTGGACAAATCCTAACTTTTCTGGCAATTTTCTGCCTGACACAAAAGAAATCAACAAAGACGGTTTTGAAGCGGACTGGAGCATAAATTATATGGCAAGCGGCATTCCGCAAAGACTTGACGGAGCCAACCTCTCATCTTCATTGTTTACGACTTCGCTTTTAGTGCCTGTTGATAATTACCGAGCAGCGGAAAGAGCGACAAAATACGGCATACTTTTTATAATTCTTACTTTCCTTGCGTGTTTTGTTTTTGAAATCACAAGCAATAAACCTATCCACCCGTTTCAATATCTTCTGGCAGGGCTTGCGATGGCGATTTTCTACATTCTTTTAGTTTCAATTTCGGAGTTTATACCTTTTTGGTCAGCATACCTTATAGCCGCGGCGGCGGTTGTGGTTATGATAACGGTTTACGCGAAGTTTGCCATATCCAAAACTCTTACCGTAAAACAAACGTCCTTAATAGCGCTGGCATTAGCAGCATTGTACGGATACCTGTATATACTGCTGCAGCTGCAGGACATGGCTTTGATTTTCGGAGCGATAGGCTTGTTTGCAGGTCTTGCGATAGTTATGTACGCAACAAGAAATATTAACTGGTACGAAGAACAAAATTAACCTGTAAAACAAAAACGCCTGCCTTTTTCAAGGCAGGCGTTTTTTATTTACATATTATCCGTTTTTGCTTTTGCTTGTTATTTCTGTCTTTTTCCACAAAAAGTTTATTGCCTGTCAAATCTTTTTCGGTATAGTACATCATAGTTCCAAGCGTTGAAGGTGTTGGCGTAAATATCTGTACCTGTTCAGGGTGTACTTTTAAGTTTCTTCCTATAAAACTCTGCAGGTTTCTCATCTCTTTTTCTCCGCAGCCGGGATACGCGGCTATAAAATAATACGTAAGAAACTGCCTCTTTTGGCTGCTTTTGTTAAACATTTCAATAAACTGCGTTAAAGTTTTTGCGGATGGCTTGCCCATTAATGATAACACTTTGTCATCGCAGTGCTCCGGAGCGATTTTCATCTGTCCGGACGTATGGCTTTCAACAAGGCAGTCCAGATACTTTTGCCCGTTTTCTTTATCTTTGCAAATCATGTCATACCTGATGCCGGAAGAAATAAACACCTTCTTTACCCCTTCCAGGGCGCTTACTTTTTTAAGCAAATCCATTTGTTTATTGTGCCCGAAAATAAGGTTTTGGCACGTATCGGGATATAAGCAGCGTTTACCCTGGCAGCTTCCCGCATTATTATTGATTTTACACGAAATCTCATACATATTTGCCGTGGGCCCGCCCAAATCCGTAATATATCCTTTAAAATCTTTCATCTGTGTTATTTTTTTTACTTCGTTAAGAACCGATTTTTCGCTCCGTGAAACTATTTCTTTTCCCTGATGAATAGCTATCGAGCAAAAATTACATTCACCGATACATCCCCTGTGCGTTGTAATCGAAAATTTAATAGTTTCCTGCGCTTTTACTTTGCCAAGTTTTGCGTAGTAAGGGTGCACTTCGCGCGTGTAATCTAAATCATAAACCGCGTCAAGCTCGGCAGTAGTAAGGCAAGGCTGTTTAGGGTTTTGCATCAAAAACCTTTCTGCGTGTTTTTGGCATAGAATTTCCGGAGTCTTGGAACATTCATTGTCATAAAATTTTTTAAAAGCGGTAAAAAACGCGTCTTTATTATCTCTGCATTCTTCAAAAGAAGGTATTTCCGCAGCGTTTTCAGGTTTCTCTTTGGATATATAGCACAAACCCTTAATATTTCTATAATCATTTCCCTCATGTAAAGCCTTTGAGAGTTCAAGGGAAGTTTTCTCACCCATACCGTAAACCAGTATATCGGCTTTTGCGTCAAAAAGGATGGAACGGCGCAAAGCATTATCCTTAAAATCGTAGTGGGTTATCCTGCGGAGGCTTGCCTCAACCCCGCCAAGCACTATAGGTTTAGTATTTTTAAAATGTTTTCTTATCAGGTTTGTGTAAACCATGCTTGCCCTGTCAGGCCGGCGGTTATTTACGCTGCCAGGGGTAAGGTCATCGTCATTTCTGAATTTGTTTAAAGCGGTATAGTTTGCTACGAATGAATCCATAGCGCCCGCCGAAACGCCCCAGTATAATCTTGGTTCGCCAAGCCTTGCGATATCATCACTTGTTATATCCGGCTGAGCGATTACAGCTACTTTAAAACCGTTGTGCGTAAGCCAATTTCCGATTACGGCAGCCCCGGTAAACGGGCTGTCTATATAGGTATCTCCGGATATTAAAATTATGTCCGGCTGCTGCCATCCTGCTTTTTGCATCTCTTCTTTAGTCGTAGGTAAAAACATGGAAATCCTTTAAAAGTTTATTTTAAAACGGTCTTTATGAAATTTAATAAGTTGGTCATCCCTCATTTTGCCAAGTTCCCTGCTCACGGCGCTTCTGTCTAAAAATAAAAAATCCGCGAGCTCGTTTCTGTTAAAAGGAATCGTAAACTCTTTAAGATTATGTTTTTTGCTTTCGGAGGATAAATATGACAAAAGTTTTTCCCTTATGCTGCGTTTGCTTAAATGTTCTATTTTATTTGTAAGAAAAATATTTTTTTGAGCCAGTATTTTAAGCATATTAGACACGATTATCCCGTGAAATTTACACGCGTTTTTGCAGCTTCCCGTGATAACGGAAAAAGGAACGGATATTATTTCGCAGTTTGAAGCCGCGAAAACGGCTACCGGGCTTTTTTCCGTGCCGGCGCACGCCAAAGCTTCCGCAAAAAGCTCGGATGGATAAACCTGCGCGATTATAGACCTGTTGCCGTTCAAATCTTCTTTTAGTATCTGAACGCTGCCTTTAAGGACTATCCCTATGTTTTTCACAGGAGAACCGGCTTCAATAATAATTGAGCCTTTTGCGTAACTCTGGTTTTTTCTTCCAAGGCAGCCCATGGCTTTTTCTATATCTGCTTCAGAAAGCCCGGCAAACAGTTTTATTTTTTTTAATATATTTGCGTTTTTCATGGTTTTTAAACTTTGTTGCAAATGCAACAGATATTGCAGTGACATTATAATACACTATTTGCGTAATAGCAAACAGGGAGGGAATATGAAAAGAAAAATAATCAAAATAGATGAAGAAAAATGCAACGGGTGCGGTTTGTGCGTTTCTGCATGCCATGAAGGCGCCATCGGAATGGTTGGCGGTAAAGCAAAGCTTTTGAAAGATAATTACTGCGACGGCCTTGGCGACTGCCTGCCTGTCTGCCCGGTAAAAGCAATATCATTTGAGGAAAGAGAAGCGGCGGCTTATGATGCAAACGCCGTGAAACAAAAAAACGCGCCCTGCGGATGCCCGGGAAGCGCCCCGAAAAACATCAATTCTGCCGATTATTCGGCATATGAAAGCGTCAAAGACGTTCCCTCACGCCTTGCGCAATGGCCTGCGCAGATAAAGCTAGCCCCCTTAAACGCGCCGTATTTTGAAAACGCGGATTTGCTTATTGCCGCTGATTGTTCGGCATATGCCTGCGGCGCCTTTCATGAAAAATATATGAAAGAAAAAGTAACTTTAATAGGGTGTCCCAAGCTTGATAATGCGGATTATATGCAAAAACTTGCTGAAATTATTAAAAATAATGATATAAAAAGCGTGACTGTAGTAAGAATGGAAGTGCCCTGTTGCAGCGGGCTGGCTGCTGCAGTTTTAAAAGCTGCAGAAATGTCAGGAAAAAATATAGCGGTTAAAACGATCGTTTTAAAACTTAACGGCAAAGAAATTTAAAGGAGGATGTTTATGTTTTGTTTTCAGTGTGAACAAACTGCAGGCGGTAAAGGCTGTACCATAAAAGGGGTGTGCGGCAAAGATGAAGTTGTTGCCCAAAAGCAGGATGAGCTGACGGCAGCGCTTATAAACCTTGCGGCGGCAGCGGTAAAAAATGGAAAAATTGACGAAAATGCGGTTCAAATTATGCTTGACGGGCTTTTTGCTACGGTTACAAACGTAAACTTTGACGCTTCCGAGATTAAAAAAATAAAAGATAAAGCGGAAAATGAAACAAAAAAGATGAATGGCGAAAGCATTATGAGCCCCCAGGATTTATGGAAAGGCGATAAAGATACGGTTTCTCTCCGCTCAACTCTTCTTCTCGGACTCAGGGGAATGGCTGCTTACGCACATCATGCGCGCGTACTTGGTAAAAAGGATAAAACTGTAGATGAATGGTTTTTTAAAGGCATATCCGAACTCGCTAAAAATCATTCCGTTGATGAATGGCTTGGGCTTTTGATGGAATTTGGAAACATAAATTTGCAGTGCATGGCGCTTTTGGATGAAGCAAATACTTCAACTTACGGCATGCCTGTTCCGGTTTCGGTAACTACTAATATAGAAAAAGGCCCGTTTATAGTCGTTTCAGGCCATGATTTAAAAGATTTGCAGATGCTTTTGGAACAGACTAACGGAAAAGGCGCGAATGTTTATACTCACGGCGAAATGCTGCCGGCACACGCTTATCCCGAACTTTCAAAATATAAACACTTAAAAGGCAACTTTGGCACTGCGTGGCAAAACCAGATAAAAGAGTTTGAAAATCTTCCGGCGCCGGTATTATTTACCACCAACTGCATAATGCCCCCCAAAGAAAGCTATAAAGGCAATGTTTTTACGACTTCCGTTGTAGGTTATCCCGGGTTACAGCATATTACTGCTGACAAAAACGGCAATAAAGATTTTTCCGCAATTATAAAAGCTGCTTTAAAACTCGGCGGTTATAAAGAAGATAAAAAAATGACCGGAATAAACGGCGGCAGCGTTTTAACTACGGGTTTTGCAAGAAGCGCCGTTTTATCCGCTGCAGGACAAGTTGTAGACGCCGTTAAAAACGGCTCTATAAAACATTTCTTTTTGGTAGGCGGCTGCGATGGCGCAAAACCCGGAAGAAACTACTATACGGAATTTGTGAAACAAACTCCTAAAGATACAGTAGTTTTAACGCTTGCATGCGGAAAATACAGGTTTAACGATTTAGACTTGGGCAAAATAGGCGGATTTCCAAGGATTATGGATATGGGCCAGTGTAATGACGCTTACAGCGCAATACAAGTTGCCGTGGCATTATCAAAAGCATTTAATTGCGGCGTAAACGATTTGCCGCTTACTTTGGTTTTATCCTGGTATGAACAAAAAGCCGTTTGCATTCTGTTGACCCTTTTGGCATTAGGTATAAAAAATATTTATATCGGCCCTTCGCTTCCTGCGTTTTTATCAGACAATGTATTAGGGGTGCTTATAGAAAAATTTAACCTAAAACCTATTACTTCTCCCGAAGCGGATTTGAAAGCGATTTTAAATAATTGAATAAAAATGGATAATATTGTAAAATTTACTGCCTGCTTAACTTAAGCAGGCAGTTTTTGTTTAAAAAACGACAATTAATATGGAGAGATGGCCGAGTGGTTTAAGGCGCAGTCCTGGAAAGACTGTTTATCCGAAAGGGTAACTAGGGTTCAAATCCCTATCTCTCCGTTCCCAACCCTTCTCTACCACGTAGATATCTCTAAATTCAAATTTCATCGTCGGTGTTTATAGGCAAAAGGAAGCGGAGAACTGCTTTTTTGCCTCCAAAGAGTCAATCTTTTATAAATTTAAACATTCATTCTCTGTCTGCAATTTTTTGGTTTCCCTTTCAGGTTAAGGAATACTAAATCCGAGTTCTTTTTCCTGCTCTTTCCAGTCAAAACTCTTGAAAGATGTCAGTTTTCTGTAGGTTAAATCGCGGGGCTGTCTGCCTTCAAATATTGCGGTTACTATTTTGGGAGATAAAAAAGAAAGGTCTAACACGTGGCGAACATACCTTTTGGTCACATTCTCTCTTTTGGCTATCTCGCTTACTATTAAACCTTCCTTGGTTATTAGATCACTCCATTTATAACTTTTAATGATTTCTTTTATAAGATTTTTATCTTTATTTACTCCGGAATTATAACTGTTGCCTATTATTATTTTTGCTCCGTTATCTATTACTGCCATTTTGTATTCTTGTTTAAATGTCAAAAATGTTTTTAAATTCTCTTTCAAGATACACTTAGTTTCTCTATCCTCATATATTGAAGTTATAAACTCTATTAATTGCTCTTTGCGAATTATCAGTTCTACTTCTGATTCTTTGATGTTTACTCTGTGAATTAAAAGTCTTTTTACATATCGCGATAAAGAATAATTTTGGATAAATTCTAATATATTCTTTTGTTTTTCAACTGAGAAATCTCTGATAATAGGTAAAGTAATTTTCTCATCTTTTAATAGGCCCTCCAACCAACCATCAATAAACGCTTCTATTTTAACAGCTGATATTTTTGTCATTTTTCCGATTTTATCTTTTTCATTGCGAATAACTGCCTGACTGACATAATATCTGTATTTAGCACCTTTACTGCCACTGCTCCATGAAGGACTCATACAATTATTTTTATCATCAAAGAGCTTTCCGGCAAGAAAACTTTTGCTTGGCATAATCTTTTTTCTTTCAGCACTATTGCTTGCAATAGTTGCTTGAACTTTATCAAATAAATCTTTTTCTATAATTGCTTCATGCTCGCCTTTATACCAAGTGCCGTTGTGTCCTACTTCGCCAAGATATGCCCTGTTGCCTAAAATACGGTATAAATTCCCCGAAGTTAAGTATCTGCCACTTTTACTAGTTATATTATTATTTTCAAGCCAGTATTTTAATTTCGCGACGCTGTTAAATTCCAGATATTTATTAAAAATAGTCTGAACTGATATGGCATGTTCTGAAGGATAAATCTTCTTTTCTTTGCGATAATACCCCATTGGCGGCGAACCGCCCATCCACATACCTTTTTTCTTACTTGCTGCATATTTATCACGTATGCGCTCTCCGGTAACTTCGCGCTCAAACTGGGCAAAAGATAAAAGCATGTTTAAAGTTAATCGGCCCATGCTGGTTGTCGTATTGAATTGCTGCGTAATAGATACAAATGAAGCCTGCTTTTTATCAAACACTTCAACTATCTTACTGAAATCATGGAGACTTCTTGTCAGCCTGTCGATTTTGTAAACGACAATAATATTTACCGCATCTCTTTCAATATCTTTTAGGAGTTCTTTTAATGCTGGCCTGTCAAGCGTCCCTCCGGAAAAACCGCCGTCATCATACTGCTTATCAACTAACACCCAGCCTTCATGTTTTTGACTCTTAATGTAGGCTTCACAGGCTTCCCTTTGAGCCTGTAAACTATTAAATTCAAGCTCCAATCCTTCTTCGGAGGATTTTCTTGTGTAAATAGCACATTTAATCTGCGGCTTTTCTATTTCGTTCACCTTCACCCCTAAAAAATAATCTGCCATTCCATTGGGCTCCTGTTATTTTACGTGCTATGGCAGATAAACTTTTATACATTTCACTTTTATATGCAAATCCGTCTTTGATGACTTCAACTTCATGCTTTTCGCCTTTATAAGAACGAATTAGCTTTGTTCCAATTGCAAAAATAATATCCTCTTTTTTAGACTTTTCCAAAGGATATTTCTGTTCTGCTTTTTCAATCAGATTATAAAAACTTTTCAAATCAATTTTTTGTTTCTTTGCTTGCTGATGCCAATAAATATATTTGATGAGGAGTGTTGTGTTAAGTTTCGGAATAGGAGTTTTTACATGTTCATTCCAAAGTTTTATGATTTCTTTTCTTGATAGTTTTTTCAAGTCATCCATTATTTTCTAACTCCAAGAATTTTTTAATACTTAATAACATCCTTTGCGCATCTTTATCTTTTTTATATGCTTTTAAAACTAAAATCAGAAACACCATCGTTATTTTAAAAAGCACTTTTTCAGGAACTATCGGCCTGCCGCTTGGGTTGCCCGATGTACCTTTTTTAAATCTTTTTTCAACAGGCGGCACTCTTACCATAGTGTAATCTCCTCACACACATTACCGCTTACTAAAGGCAGGAAGTCAAGAAAATAATAAGATTGATGGATATATGGTAGTTTGAGATTTGTTTTTGTATAATATTAAACATTAGAAATATCAGCTTGGTTAATAAGTATTTTATGAGAGAATTATGAAAAGTAAAGTAAAAAAGAAAAAAAGTACCATCAAGCAAAAAAATATTATCCCTAGCAAGAAAAAACAAAGTAAGCAAAAGAATAATAAGTATTCTTTGCAAAAGCCCACATCAAAAAAAGTAAGTTTAGCAGAGATAAATGAATATGCAGCTTCAACTCCCCATAAAGTAAATGTAAAAAACAAAGTATACTCAGTTATTTCATTGTTTGCCGGCTGTGGAGGACTTGATCTTGGTTTTACAGGGGACTTTAATTTTCTTGGGAAAAAATTCGCAAAGAGGAATTTTGAAATTGTTTGGGCAAATGATATTGATGAATCTGCGTGTGTTACATTTAAAAATTACTTTAAACACGATATAGTCTGCGGAGACATAACAAAAATCCTTGACAATAAGCATGACACTCGATTATTTGAAAAAAAATTGCCAGAAAATATCGACATAGTTCTTGGAGGTTTTCCTTGCCAAGACTTTAGTCATGCCGGAAAAAGAAAAGGATTTAACAGTAAAAGAGGATTATTGTATCAAAGCATGGTTGAAGTTGTGCGTAGAACAAAGCCATTGATATTTGTTGCTGAAAATGTTCGTGGTTTGTTAACAATGAACGGAGGAGAAGCGATCCAAACTGTAGTCAAAGATTTTGAAAGTTTAGGATATAATGTTGTCTATAGATTACTTGTGGCTGCCGACTATGGGGTTCCTCAGACTCGTGAAAGAGTAGTTATTGTTGGCACTAGAAAAGATAAGTTGCCACCTTTTGAACATCCAAGGCAAATTCTTAATGAAAAAAATTGGATATCTTTGCGCGAGGCTATAGGGGATTTGGAAACAGTTGAAGAAGGTATGATCTCGAACCATTACTGGTCAAAAGCAAAGAAAAATAAAGGTCAAGGAAACAATGCAGTATCAGCTGATAAACCTGGCCCTACAATGAGAACGGAACATCATGGGAATATTGAGTTTCACTGGAACCATAAGCGCAGATTATCAGCTAGAGAGGCTGCTAGAATACAAACTTTTCCAGATAATTTTATATTCTATCCCTCTACTTCTGCCGCTTATAAACAAATTGGCAATGCTGTCCCCCCTGTTTTAGCCTGGCATATCGCTACGGCAATTGAAAAATTTTTAGAGAAAAATTTAAAATAATATGATTTACACTACTAAACTAAATGCTAAAGAACAAGACTTTTTATCTCTTCTTGAACAATCAAGAGTACTTATACTTGATTTTTTAAAAGGCAAGAAGAATATTTCTCCAATTGCTTTTGAAACAATCGTCTTTGAACAAATGTGTAAAGCGGCAAAGGGAACTGATTTTTTTGGAACAATCCAACAAACACCCGCGCATTCTTTTCCGGACATAATAGCCAATAAATACTTTGGCGTTGAAGTGAAAATGACTCTTTCCGATTACTGGACTTCAACTGGCAATAGTGTTTTGGAGTCATTGAGAATTGAAGATGTGGAAAGAATTTATATTTTATTTGGTAAATTTGGCGGAAAACTTGATATTCGCTATCGTTTGTATCAAGAGTGCCTGCCTGAAGTAAGCGTGACACATTCTCCTCGTTATCGTATAAACATGGATTTGCAAAAAGGCAAATCTATTTTTGATAAGATGGGCATTGCGTATGACTTGTTACGTAAAGATAAAAATGCCATTAAAAAAATAAAAGATTACTATAGAAAACAATTAAAAGATGGCGAAGAGTTGTGGTGGATTGATCAAGATAGCGACGGTAGATTTTCAAGCCCCATTATAAAACCGTTTCGTGGCTTAAGCAATGAAGAAAAAGAATCATTCATAGTTGAGTCCATGATATTGTTTCCTGAAATGTTTGGTAATAACTCGACAAAATTTGAAAGGGCGGCTGCGTATCTGATAGCGGAATATAATGCCGTGTCAGCCAATTTGAGGGATCATTTTACGGCTGGTGGAAAGGTGAAAATTAAGATTAAGAATCGCAATGTTGTCATTCCAAGAATAGCCTATTCGCTGTATTTGAGAGCGAAATCTATAAAGAAGCAAATTGCGATTATGGATAATGAAAAATTAGAATTTTACTGGAGAAATAATAAATTACAAAAGGATATCGTGGGGCAATGGAAAAAGTTAATAAATGATAGCTTCTCTCTTACGCAATCCAATATTTCAGCTTCAGATGTTTATGAAGCTGGTTTGTTATGAAAGTTAAAAAAAATTATTTAAATAGAGATTTTAAAAAAATACGCAGTAAAGATTTACTTACAAAACCTCAACGTTCAAGTTTAATGTCAAAGATTCGCTCGAAAGGCACGAAACTTGAAACTGAATTCATCAAAACTCTTCGTAAAACAACTCGCAGAAAATTTCAAACTAATGTTGCAACAATAAAGGGAAAGCCTGACATAGTATTTACAAAGGCAAAGCTTTGCGTTTTTATAGATAGTGATTTTTGGCATGGTTGGTATTATCCAAAATGGAAACACTTATTAAAAGACGATTTTTGGAGAAACAAAATAGAAAAAAATCGCATGCGTGATAAAAAATACACAGCCTATTTGCGTAAGGAAGGATGGACAGTTTTACGTTTTTGGGAACATCAAATTAAAAAAGATCAAAAGAAAATTATGTCTCAAATAATAAATATCTTAAAGTAATATTTGTTTTTCACAGTTAAATCAGGTGGTTGTTTGCCTTGTAGTATTGCGGTTACTATTTTTGGCGATAAAAAGTATAGGTTTACTGACCTTCCCACAAAAAAGTAGACCGATTGCAAGTTAGTGATGAAAAAAGAAAAATATAAGCAAATGAAGGAAGGAAATAGAGAAAAAGCATCGGTGGAAAAATTAGTATTATTCTTTACCAGCTGTAATTTATTCCAACTTGGCCGGTATATTGGTTAAAACTTACTGATTGCTCAAAAATTCCAGTCACAAAGAGATTCAAATGTTTATTCAAATTGAAGCTTACGCCGCCTTCAAACTGTCCTGAAAGCGCATCATTTTCAGCTCCGTATATTTCAATATCATCAGGCAATTCGTTAATTGAAGCGGAAAACAGCCCTTTATCACCTTGTAAGGCATATTTGCCGCTAAGTTCTGCATACCAACCCATAAAACCATTTCTATTTTCTGCCCTCATCCCAAGTTTTCCGTCTATTGCAATAAACGATGAAGCTTTTGCGGAAAGTTCCGAAGCGGCATTTCCTGAAGCATTTTCTTTAAATCCTTCAGTTAAAACATAACTTCCTTCCAGTCCGGCAAAAGGGCTAAACTTTAATTTTTTACTCTGGTAAACGCTGCAATAAGCATCTGCACTGGCTGATACTGTATACCCTTCATAATTTGCGCTTGTAGCTGAACGTAAAAGCGGTTGAGCTCTGTCAACTTCATACTGTTGATAACCTGCGTCAACCGAAGCTTTAAACGTCCACTGATTTCTAAAAGCTCCGAAGTATATTCCGGCTTTATAATCGTACATAACAGCAGTATCGTCGTTTTGTTTTACATCGTGTTTTCCAAAAGCAGCTGTGTAACCAAGTATCGCGTTTTTTTGCCCGCAGTAACTGTCAAAACCGGCAATAAAATAACCATTATTATCCTGAAAATCCCCTATTGAATTGCTGTCATTTTGCATTTGCAGATGCGAACCATAAACTTGTGACCATATATTGTAAGTACACGGAGTTTTTTCTTCCCTTTCTTTATTTCTGTTTATTTTTTCCTGAATCTGAGCATATATCTGTTTCCTGCCGCCGTTTTTAGAAGCGGCGACCATCATATTAGCGTAAATGCTTCCTGCAATTTCATCAAACACTGCTTTTTTTCCTTGGTCATCCAAAGGATCTGCAGTGCCTATAATTTTTGCTAATTTATTCGTATAGGCATCATTATGTAACGCCGTCAGCCTGTCAATGCTTGTAGCAACCTGCCCCTGATTATGAGACAAACCGTCTATATCCCCGTAATTAGTTTCAATAAAAGCAAGCCTAACATAAACATTTTTTGTATCCGTAGTTATTATAATATCAATAGATGGAAATAATGACGTAAAACCGCCGTATGTGCCGCTTAGCGCACTTGAAGTTAAAACCGTATATGATGAATTTATCACAAAACCATACCTTAAATCCAAATCAATAAGGCTTGTTGCGGAACTTATATCTACCGTCCCTTTTACATTAAGAATATTATTAGTAGGTATATAATGTTCATCAAGCTTTATGCTAAGATTGCCGTTTTCGGTATAATTGCCATTTATTGTCATGGTAGTAAAAATAGTGGCGCTGCCGTTACCCGGCCTTACGATGCCATTATTGATTACATCGCCGGTTATTGTGCCTGTTCCGGAAAGCACCGCCCCGTAATCAACGGTCGTAGTGCCCGATACAAAACTGTTTGTAAATACTGCCAGTTCGCCTTCTTCAACAATAACCTTTTCGATGTCTACAATAGAAGAATTACTTAACAACACTGTTCCAGATCCGGATTTTTCAAAACTCCCTACTCCATTGCCTATTAAACCGTTCAAAACGGCATTTTTCATATAATCCGAGCATATTGAAATGGCGTCGCTACCGGTAACAGCATACATATTATTTATTGCCGAAACATTATCAATAAAATGTAAAACGCCATTTTCAAAATAAATATCTCCATTACCCGTAGCATAGGCTGTTTTTACTTCACCTTCGTAAACATTCAACCTTCCGTTTATATAGTTATGTGAGCTCGTTAAAATAAGGATACCGTCTCCCGTTTTAGTTACAAATGTATCATCATTATTTGAAATTATTCCATCCTGAATGGTAAGAGTGCTTGCAATTACGTTTAAGTTAAGTCTGGCATTCTTTTCAAGATAAAAAGAATTAGGTAATCCCGAAGCTGCATTACCGCTTATTATTGTATCGTTTGAAAATTCGCTATTCAAAACCGCTAAGTTATTATTATCAAAACCTTCCATATACACCGCTCCGCCTTTGCTTCCCGCAGTATTATTTGTAAATTCGGTAATATGGGCATTCACGACAGTTGCTGAACCTATATAAAGGCCTCCGCCGTTTAAATCAGCATGATTGCCAATAAAATATACAGTATTGTCATATGTTATTTGCGTCCCATTATCAGCATATAGACCACCGCCGTTTAAAGAACTATTAGCCGCAAACCTTGCAAAATCAGCAAACACTGCGGAGACATTTTCAAAATATGCTCCGCCGCCATTATCACCTGCCGTATTACTTGTAAATGCAACATTCCCATTAAACGCGGACCCCTGATTATACGCGTAAACGGCTCCACCTTTGCCGGTTATTGAAGCATTTTGATTAAAAGATGCCGATGTAAATGTAACGGAACTTTGAGATGCGTATATTGCCCCGCCATCAGAAAAAGCATTGTTTGAAACAAAATTTGCAGCTGAACCAAATTTGACCAAGGAACCTGCGTCACCGTAAACAGCGCCACCTTTGAGATCTGAACTATTTCCGTTTAAATCAGCATTCCCGTTAATTTCAAACAATCCGCTTGAAACGTATACGGCTCCACCATTGCCTGCTGAAGTATTACTGCTAAATGCTGCTATTAAGTTAAATGTAACCGATGAACTTTCCGAACTTATTGCTCCGCCGTTTCCACCTAATGCTTTGTTTTGGTTAAATGTTACGCTCGAATTAAACACAAACCGGCCTGACTGCGAATTTATAGCTCCGCCTGCTATATTTGCATTATTTAAATTAAAATCTGCCGTATTATTAAATGTATATAATTGATCTGGCACTGCCGTAAATATTGCGCCGCCGCTGTCAGTAACGGCGGTATTACTTGCAAACAATATTTTACCAGCAAAAAGAATATCTGCTTGTGATAAATACAAAGCACCTCCTGATATTTGCGCCGTATTATATGTAAATGACGATATGCCGTTAAAACTTACTGATGAACCAACTGCGCCATAAATAGCTCCTCCGCTGCCTGTTAAAGCTGTATTAGAATCAAAAATTACCTGATTAAAAGCTGTCGCTGAATTTGCAGCCGCATATATTGCGCCGCCGGATGAGGCTGATATATTTAAATTGAAAGAAGATGATGTTATACTTAACAAGCCGCTGTTAAATACCGCGCCGCCGGAATGCGCACTATTTCCTTTAAATAATGCTGAAGCAAATAATATATAACCGTTATTGTATATTGCTCCGCCATATGATGATGTACTTGCTTCAAAACTTACAATCCCAGTTGCGGTTATACTGCCGCCTGATTGGTTAAAAACCGCGCCGCCGGATGAAACGGTAATATTTGAATAGAATGCGGCTGAAGAAAATAATATTTCACCGCTATTATATACTGCACCGCCAGTATTGCCAGTAGCCGTATTTGACGAAAACTGTATAAAACCGGAAGAATTTAATTTACCGCTATTGTACACAGCACCGCCTGAAGCGGATTTATTAAATCTGAAATCCGCGGAGCTAATAAAAACTGTACCCGCATTATAAAGCGCGCCGCCGGCAGTTAAAGCCGTATTTGAATCAAACAACGCATAACTTCCTGAAACGGTTGAATATACAACTGCGCCTGCTTCACTGTAAATTGCTCCACCGCTGCCTAATAAAGCCGTATTGGATTCAAAAACAGATCTTATAAAAGTTGTTGAAGAAAGAGTGGCAGAATATAAAGCACCGCCTGAAACAGCTGCAGTATTTAACTTAAAAGTTGAAGAAGACAGCACAAACATTCCGTTGTTATAAACCGCACCGCCTTTGCTTCCCAAAGGACCTGAAGAAATATTTGATATAAATGTTGATGTTGCTAAACTAACAAATCCGCTGTTATAAACTGCTCCGCCGTTGCCGTTAACCGCTATATTCGAATCAAAAAGAACTGAAACCGCGCTTGACGTTCCCGTGTTAAATAGAGCGCCGCCGTTTAAATCAGCGGAATTATACGTAAAACTTGTTGAAAACATATTTAAAGAAGCCGCATTATATACGGCACCGCCGGAAGCTTGCGTAATATTACTTGAAAACAATACAGAACTTCCAGATAAAGCCGATATCTGAGCCAAAGAATCGTTATATATAGCTCCGCCATTGTTTGTTGAAGTACTTAAAATGAAAGAAATGTTGCCATTAAGATTAATACTTCCGTTATTTGCGTTATAAACCGCGCCGCCTGTTGAAGCGCTGTTTAACAAAAAAGACGAATCAGTTAGACTCAAAACGGCACTTAAACCTTCATTGCTTATAGCGCCACCTGAAACAATTGCATCGTTCGCCGTAAAAACGGCTGAACTAAAAGTTACGTTACCAAGATTAAATAAGGCGCCGCCGGAATGCAAAGCGCTATTAGAAGAAAATATAACTACCCCTGAAGTAAAAGAAGTCAAGAAAGATGATGTGTCATTAAATACCGCGCCGCCGGAAAAGCCTGTGTTTTGAAAAAAAGAAGTGTCGCCGGAGATATTAATTTTTGCGTTGTTTGAATTATATACGGCTCCTCCGCCATTTCCCGCAGATAAAGCAGTTGCGCTATTGCTTGAAAACAAAATATTACTAAGATTTAAAAATGCACTGCTATTATAGAACGCACCTCCAAAACCTGATGAATTTAATGTAAACACTCCGGTACTGAGCGTAAATATTCCGCCTGAATTATTAATTGCACCGCCGGACTGGTCTGCCGTATTATTTGTAAACAAACTATTATCAAGCGCAACATTGCCAAAATTCATAATTGCTCCGCCGGAAACGGAAGCATTGTTTGATAAAAAACTAATAACAGAACCCGCAACCGCTGTTATTAAGGAGCCTGTTGAATTATACACAGCGCCCCCTGAAAAATTTGCAGTATTGCTTGAAAAATAAACTGTTCCCAATATATTTACGTTACCTGCCGCAGAAGATGACGCGTATATTGCGCCTCCTGATGAAGTTGCGTTATTAAAGCTAAAAGTCGCGGAATCAATAAAAAGCTGGGTTGCATTATAAATAGATCCGCCTGCTCTTGCAGTATTTGAAGTAACAAAAACATTTATCAACGTATGGTTTCCGGAAAGGAGATATAGGGCTCCTCCGTAGTCAAACGCCTGGTTATTTTGAAGTATTACATTATTTATTTCAGATTTGGATAAAGTATTTGCCGCTCTCAACACAGAGCCGGATGTATCAATGTAAGCATTTTCAAGAGTCAAATTAAGCATTTTAAAATCAGTAATATTTATAAGATTAAAAAAAGATCCTTTTGCCACACCGTCATTTTTTAGTACGCCAGATATAACGCTGTGAGAAGGGTCATTGTCATAACCTTGAACGGTAAACATCCCTGCTGAAGTATCGTCAAGAGAGGCTCCAATCTGATAAACCTGGGGTTGCTGGTCAAAGTATGAAAAGTTAAAGCCTCTCAATCCTTCGAGAATATTCATCGCATTAAGGGAATATTCGCCAGACTCTTTTATGACCGTTAATTTCACTCCCGTTTGCATAGTGTCAACAGAAACCGCATATTCGTAAGCGGTAGTAGCCAATGACGAAGTTGAAGCACTGTTAAAATATAATCCGCTAAGCACCGAAGCCGCATATCCGGCGGATAAACCGTTATCAAAATCATCGACAATTTTTATTATGCCGAGATTTATTGTATCTGCGCTTGCGTTAAGCGAAACAAGTTTATCGGAAGCAAGAGTCACAGTTCCTGCATTATTTATAAAACCTACTGAAAAATTTAATACCGAACTTGAAGTTCTTAAATCCGTAAAAGTCACAGTCCTTGTTCCGCCGCCGGAAAAATTTAAATCTAAAATATCATTATTGAAAGAGTACTTTGTAGCGCCCGTATAATCCGTTGAACTAAAAACCATATAGGAATTATTAAATATAACACTGTTATTTTGCCCGTTCTCAAGTTTATTGGCAAGAATATAATATGAATTAGACGGGCTGAAAGAAGCCTTATCAAAAATCGCAATTGCATTGCTGCTTTTAAAAACTATGTTCGCGGAAGAAACTGTTACGGAAGAAGGCGAAGTATTATAATGTTCTAAAACGGCGTTTGTACTGAGATTAACCGTATAATATAAGGAAGCACCTGTCACATTTAATAATGCATCAGCAACATTATTTGTTCCGCCAAACATTCTGCCAGCACTGCTTACGATTATCGTTCCTCCAGTTTGGTTTAAAATACCGGTAAAGCCGGAGCTGTCGCCATCCATAAATACTCTTCCGTTGTTTATTTTGTTTATCGTTCCATATCCGGCTATGCCGCCATTCATTAAAACATCGTTTATTGTTCCGTTTATATTTATTATATTGGAAGCCGATTCATTATAAATATCGTTACCTTCAGTTGCAGAATTGTTTAAAAATATTATATTTCCGCTTGAAGAATTAATGTTAAGCGTCCCGGCATTATATATGGCACCGCCTTTTGAGCCTGCTGTATTCTCGCTGAAAGACCCGCCGTAAATATATGTTACTGTACTGTTATAAATCGCACCGCCATAAGCCGTTGCAGTATTCGATGCAAACGAAGAGTCATATATTGCCGCAACGCTTGAAATATAAACCGCGCCTCCAACCCCTGTTATAAAATTATTTATACCTATCGCAGCATTATTTACGAAAGAAACATTTGTAAACGTCGAAAACCGGTTACTGTAGACTGCTCCGCCATTGCCTGTTATGCCGGAACTAAAAGATGATGTATTGTTTTCAAACAAACTGTTTGAAATGTTACCTGTTCCGCTGTAAATCGCGCCGCCTAAAGCCGAGTTATTACCGGTAAACGTAGAATTTGAAACATTATATCTTACCGAAGAAGCACTATTGTAAATCGCTCCGCCGTATGCTGTTGCTGTATTGCTGCTGAAAAAAGAACTGTTTATAATCAAAATGTTTGAATTATAAATCGCGCCGCCTTGCCCTGTTGTAAAATCGTTTGTGCCCAAAGCAACGTTTAAAACAAAAGATGTATTTGTAAAAGTTGAAATTCCCGTATTATACACAGCTCCGCCAAGTCCTGTCGCGGCAGATGTCGCAACTGCCAAGTTTTTATAGAAAAGAGAGCTGTTTACCGTGCCGGATCCATTGTATACAGCACCGCCCGAAACTGCGCTGTTGCCGGATACCGTAGAACTGTATATAAAGTATTTTGATGATGTAACATGGCCATTATATATTGCCCCGCCATTGGCATAAGAAGTATTGCTGCTGAATTCCGTATCGTATGCATATATGGAATCGGACACATCGTTAAAAATCGCTCCACCATGCGCCGTAGCCGTATTATTCCTAAACGAAGAACTGCTTATTGTTAATATAGCTGCACTATTATAAATCGCTCCGCCAAGCCCTGTTGTAAGGTTATTTGTTCCCGAAGCAATGTTTAAAACAAAAGACGTATTTGTAAAAGTTGAAGATGCTAAATTATAAATCGCTCCGCCATTTCCCGTTATGCCGGAAGTGAATAAAGCAGAATTGTTGCTAAAAACAGTATCTTCAACACTACCGTTTCCGCTGTATATGGCTCCGCCTAAAGACGCCGTATTTCCTAAAAACGTAGAACTTGATATAAAATATTTAATACCGGCTATTGTTCCGCTGTTGTATATTGCTCCGCCATATGCCGTTGCGGTATTGCTGCTGAAGGACGAACTGTTTAATGTTAACACGCTTGAATTATAAACAGCTCCTCCAAGCCCTGTAGTAAAATTATTCGTCCCGGAAGCAATATTTAAAACAAAAGACGTATTCGTAAAAGTTGATGAAACGGCATTATACACAGCTCCGCCGTTTCCCGTTATGCCAGAAGTAAACAAAGCCGTGTTACTGTCAAAAACAGAGTCTTCAACAATACCGTTTCCGCTGTATATGGCTCCGCCTAAAGCCGACGTATTTCCTAAAAACGTAGAACTTGATATAAAATATTTAATACCGGCTGTTGTTCCGCTGTTGTATATTGCTCCGCCGCGGTATCTTGCTGTATTAGCGATAAACAAAGAATCTAATATATCAATAGATAAACTGTTGTAAACCGCCCCTCCTTCACCGTTTGTAGCAGCCGTTCCAATGACAGTATTTGTTGTAAATAAAACTTTGTCCAATATAAGTTTTGTGTTATTGTAAACTGCTCCACCCGCTACAGCAGAGGTGTTTATGGAAAAATTTGAATTTCTTATTATTGTAAAAGCTGCCGAAGCCGTAAGATAGGCAGCTCCGCCGCCATAAGAAGCAGCATTATTTATAAACTTAACGCTCTCTATTGTTGTCATAGTCGAGTTACTGACATTACTGTTGCTAAAAATAGCTCCGCCGCCATTTCCCACGACAGAAGCACTTGAAATATTCCCCTCAAATACAGCGCTGCTTATAGAAATGCTGGCGTTTGAAGTGTTGTAAATGGCTCCGCCGCTGCCTGTAGCGTAATTGTACATTAAAGAACTTTCAGCAATTACAATTTTAGAGTTAGTTCCCGTATTGTAAATAACGCCTCCGCTTCCGGATGAACTATTGAATGTAAATGAATTTCCGTTGCTTATGTTAATTACTCCTGCGGTTTCATTGTAAATTACGCCTCCAAATGAATTGGCAATAGTTGATGCGTTAAGCGTAAAAACATTGCCTGCGTTTATATTTATCGTTCCGACAGCATTATATATAACTCCTCCGTGTGAAGCCGATGTATTCGATGAAAATAATGTATCAGATATATCTATATAAGAGTTTAAAGCACTATTATAAACAACACCGCCCCTGTAAGCGCTGTTAAGATTAAAAATACTGCTGCTTAAGCTTATAGTGGCAGCAGCACTGGTAGCAGATAAATTATAAATAGCACCGCCATAATAAGCAGAGTTTTGCGTAAATGTGCTGTTTACAACGTCAAACAATGCAACTACCGGCATAGTTGAGTTTGATAAGCCTTGATTATATAACGCACCGCCTTGCCCGTTAGCATTATAAGGCGTTGAATTTTTTTCAAAAAGAACGCCGTTTATAAAAGTTTTAGCGTTTTTTCCTTTTGAACTTTCAGCGCCGCCACCGGTATTTTGGCCTATGGCACCGCCTTTATAACTCATATTGGAAATAAATTGGTTTCCCGATGATATATAAACTTCCACTTCCACAGTAGTAGGCGGGTCTGCTATCCATTGCGTTGAAGTAAACAAAGCACCGCCTTTTTGATTTACAATACTTGTTGCAAAATTAAGTTCAAATTTATTGCCGTAATTTATAAATAAATAACCTTCATTATAAACAGCTCCCCCTCCGCCACCTCCGCCTTGATTTGCAATAGCTTTATTTTCTTTAAATAAATTTTGGTATAAATACATAGTGCCGTTATCTCCACTTGCGACAGCACCTCCTACACCGCCAATATTGTTTTGAAAAAAACTGTTATTTATTTCTGCGTATGAGGCAGGGTAAACCACGGGGCTTAAATACGCGTTAATGGTCAAAGCACCGCCCCACCCGCCCATGTTTGAATTATTTATAAAAGTACAACTGTCAACATATATAGTATTCATAACATATACTGCGCCGGAGTATATATTTGATCCTGAAGGATTCAAACTATTTGAATCGAAGGTTGAATTTTTAATGGTAGCTGTCGCGCCATTTGCGATAAACAATGCTGGACCCGCATTTCTGGAAACATTGTTTTTAAATAACGAATTATCGATGTAACCTACTCCTCCGGTACCTATATGCACCGCGCCATAATAACTGGTAGCAGCAGCGTCTCCGTTGGATACAAACTGAACGTTTTTTATATCGAGAACAGAATTTTTTCCAATGCTAAAAATTGCACTTCCGCCCAAAGAAGCTTTATTGTTACTAAACACGGCAGTACGATTTATCACGTCCGTTGATATTATTAACAAATAAGCATCGTGATTATAAATCGCTCCGCCGTAGTTATTAGCCGAATTGCCGTTAAAAACGGAATTTGTTATTACCATGCTGCTTCCCGCAGCATTATAAATCGCTCCGCCACCCAAACTTCCTGAAGTAATCCTGTTAAAATTAAAAACAGAGTTTTCAACCGTTACCACTGAACTTGATACAGTTTGCAGGGCAGCACCCGCTACTGTTCTTGACATACTGCTTATTTGCAGGTTTTTTAGCGTAAGCGTTGAAACTGCTCCTGCCGACATTATAAAACCTGAACGATTTCCTCCGCCGTTTAACCATTGCAAATTAATGGCATTGTCGCCTTGAATTATTTTTGTTGTCCCAACTGGAAAAGATGATATATTGATTGCCCCTAAAACTATGTCGGAAGATACGTTGATTACTGTAATAGTGCTGCTGATCACAGCACTGTTAAGCTCCGTTATATTAGTTGCATTTGCATCCTGCGCAAAAAGACGCGCAGGTGCAAAACAAAAATATAAACATATTAAGATTGCCGCAAAAAAATTATTTTTCATCTCTTTTTGATTAACCCATGCCAACCATAGTTAATAAACTTCCGCAAACATAACGGTGCGCCTGTTTCTTGCTCTGCCTTCTGCTGTCGAATTGTCCGCGATAGGACGAGTTAAGCCATAACCTATCACTTCTATTTTAAAAGCATCGAGCCCATTTTTAACAAGTTCTTCCTTAACGGCTTTTGCCCTCTTTAAAGACAGCCGCATATTATATTCTTTTGAACCGATCGAATCAGTATGCCCTTGAATAGTTATATTGTATGCCTTATTTTTTATCCCATTGGCAAATAATGCTATATTTTCTTTGCTCGCTTGAGAAAGTTTATCACTGTCAAAAGAAAAAAAAGTTTCTTTCACGGGAGGAGTAAACTCACTCTCCTGCGGCATATATTCGCCTTTATAATTATCTGGATATATATTTTTTGAAAGCTGAAAAACCCCTGCAATGTTTATTGCGGTATTATTTGGCGGGTTTGAAGATACTGCCACGGAATCTTTTATTACTTCTTCTGAACCATATGTATCGGGCAGCATTTTATTTTCCAAAAACGGATGATTTTTATTGCAAAGGCATCCCATAAAAAAAATACAACAAAAAAAGAATGCCAATTTATGCAATTTCATTCCCCTTGATAATATATAAGTAGGATTTGTGCATTTATATAGCTTGAAGTCTTAGCTTCAATAAATTTTATTAAAAATAATGTATATTTTCAATCTGTTTTACAATATAAAAAAATAAATTAATCCTACTCATTTTAATTTTTGGTTTGATATAATATATTTAAAAGATAATACTTTTATTATAATCAAAAGTATATTGTTTTTGATTTTAAAACATTACATCAGAATACTATACAAAAGGAGTAAGATTATGACAGATAAAAAAAAATTTGATTTGGCAAAAACAGGCGGCATGGTTACGGCAGTTATGGCAGCTTTTGCCGTTGCCGGTTCCGTATTTGGCGGCCCTTTTGGCGCAGCTATTGGCGCCGGAATAGGCGCTATTATTGCAGGGGTTGCAATAATTATAAATGCCGTTAAAAATAAAAAAGATGCTGAAAAATAAATCATTTCTTTTAGCTTACTCAATGACATTTGCAGGTAAATTTGATACAATTTGGAAGTGTTTAATACCTGCAGAGGTAAATAAAAAATGAAATTTAAAAGCATTGCCTCTAGAATCATTTTTTCAATCGTCCCCGTAATCGCCCTATCAACAATCATTTTTGTAACACTCATCTATTTTTTAAGCAACAAAAACATAAACCAGACAATAAACGAAAAAATGCATGAAAGCCTTGAAGTGGCAAATTTCAAGATGCAGATGGAACTTGAAAAAAATGCTTCAGTTGCCAAAAGTATGGCTTTTAACACGGAAATAATTGAAGTGTCAAAACTCAGCTTCAAGCAACTGCATGACTACCTAAAAAAATCCGTTATCAAAAACATATCATCCAATAAAAATACAGTCGGCGGCGGTATTTGGTTTGAACCCCATACAATAAATAACATGAAATATTACGGCCCGTATGTGTATATGGAAAATGACAATCCTATATTTGTGGATGATTATTCCGAAAAAGGAAGGAATAATTTTCATAAGGCAAACTGGTATTTAAACGGCAAAAACGCGAAGACTCGCAACATAGTATGGTCTGACGTTTATTATGATCCCGTAGCAAAAGTCGTTATGATTACGGCTACAAAGCCAATGCGCGACGGAAAATGGAATTTTATAGGCGTTACCACCGCTGACATGGCTTTAACCGACATAAAAGCTATTATCAGCAGTATTTCTTTTGGCAAAACCGGAAAAGCATTTTTGCTGGGTTCTGGCGGAGAATATATAGCTTTTTATGACGATACTAAGACCATAAACGACAAAATACAACAAGATGATGAAAAATCAGTGGCGGAAGCAGGACAGCATATCATCGGAAATAAGGAAGGCGTAGTAAGATTTAAAGAAAACGGCATTGCGAAACGCATATACTTTAACAGCATACCGGAAGTAAGATGGGCATTGTGCATAGTCATAGATGAAAGCGAAATCGGCGCCCGGACCTTAACGCAGATTATCCTTCTTTCAAGCGTGCCGATTGCCGGTTTGCTTGTAACCATACTGGCGATTTTTTGGGTTTCAAGGCATTTGCGGCGCGTTGCAAATAAAGTTAACAATTTTGCAGAGCTTGCAGCAGCTGGGGATTTAAATAAAAAAATTGATGTTACTGAAAATGACGAATTCGGCTTTATGGAAGAAAAACTGAATATAATGATGTCGAACATGGAAAGAATGAATAAGCATTCTGCCGAAATGCTAGAACTTGCCCAAAATGCGAACAAGGCAAAAAGCGATTTTCTTTCGAGAATGAGCCATGAAATAAGAACACCTATGAACGCAATTATAGGGATGTCGCAAATAGCTTCCAAAATCGGGGATTTGGTGAAAATAAAAGACTGCCTGTCTAAAATTGACAGCGCATCGCATCATCTGCTTGCTCTCATAAATGACATACTGGATATGTCAAAGATAGAAGCCAACAAACTGGAACTTGTAAATGAAACGTTTAACATAGAAAGCGTTTTAAAAAATGTTTACAACGTTATTTCCGTAAAAGCTGATGAAAAAGAACAAACTCTTGATTTACACATAGACGAAACGCTTCCGCGATTTTTAATCGGGGACGAATTAAGACTTGTGCAGGTTATTACCAATCTTGCGGGCAACGCCGTCAAATTTACTCCGGAGCAGGGTACTATAGCAATTCATATCAAAGGGCTTGAGGTAAACGACAACAACTGCACGATAGAGGTAAGTGTTAAAGATACCGGGATAGGTTTAACAAAAGAACAGCAGGCTATAATCTTTGACCCGTTTGAACAGGCAGACAGCAGCAAATCAAGAAAATTCGGCGGAACAGGGCTTGGCCTTGCAATATGCAAAAGAATAGTTGAGATGATGGGCGGCAAAATTTGGATTGAATCACAGCCGGGAATAGGAAGCAATTTTATTTTTACGGCAAAATTTGACCTTGGCACCAGTAAAAATATTACATGCAAAAAAACAAATGCCGATGTTGACATAACAAAACTGCGCGTTCTTGCGGTTGACGACACTTCGGACACTTTGGAATATCTTGAACATCTACTTGAAAGCTTCCACGTAAGCTGCGACACCGTATCCAGCGGAGAAAGAGCGATAGAAAAGATACAGGAATCAATAAAAAACAATAACCCTTACGATATCATTTTCATGGATTACATAATGCCCGGACTTAACGGTATCGATACTTCTAAAAAAATAAAAGAACTTATGAGCGATCACACGACTATCATTATGATTTCTGTGTCCGATTTACAAGATATTGAGAAAGAAATGAAATCCGTTGGGATTTTTAAATTTCTTGCCAAGCCTTTTAATTCTTCATCTGTCTTCAGCACGATTGTTGACGCCGCGCAAAATTTGCAAAAATGCTTTCCGGGATATGAAAATAAGCCAAGTGATTTAAGCAAATACAATATACTGCTTGTGGAAGACGTCGAGATTAACAGAGAGATTGTTTACGCTTCGCTGGAAGATACTAAAATTAATATTGATGCTGCCGAAAACGGGAAGCAGGCTTGCGAGAAATTCGCGGCAAATCCGGATAAATACGATTTAATACTGATGGACGTTCAGATGCCTGTCATGGACGGACTGGAAGCAACGCGCACAATACGTTCAATGAATTTGGCAAACAGCAAGGATATACCTATTGTTGCGATGACAGCAAGCGCGCTTAAAGAAGATATAGATAAATGCATGGAAGCAGGAATGAACGATCATATAGCAAAACCGCTAGACTTCAAACTCTTAATTGAAAAAATACGCCAAAATTTAAAGATTAAATAAAAGAAAATGTTTTATAGCATTAAACTATGTATTCTTTGGTCAGTTCTTCAATACATTCCAAAGTTTTATTCATGATCTCTTCAAGTTTTCCGCTGAAAGAAGATATATCATTTGCAAGTTTTGCCTGCAGTTCAATTTCTTTTGAAAGATCCCACAACTCCTTCAATCCCAAGTTTGCCGCTATGCCTTTTATGGTATGGGCTCCTACGGCAACCGTTTTATAATCGTTTTCATTAATGCTTTTTATAAGATCAGCGGCAAATTTTTTGCCGTCAAAATTTTTAAGCATTTTAAAATAAAATTTCTTGTCATTCATCATTCTTGCAATCGCTTCGGGAACATTTATATAAGGCATGAATTTTTCGTACTCCGCCCCTTCCTTATTTTCAGGCGCGGCGTCTGTTTTAGCTTCTTCCTGGGATTCCGGCATATAGTTTTTTAAAGTTTCAAGCATGCTTGTCATATCTATAGGCTTTCCTATATGGCTGTTCATGCCGGCGTCAAGGCATTCTTTTATATCGTCAAGAAAAACATTTGCCGTTAAAGCGATTATCGGAATTATTTTTCCCTTTTCCAAATCCAGCGCGCGTATTGCCTTTGTTGCTGCTAAACCGTCCATTTTAGGCATGTGCACATCCATAAGTATCAAGTCATATTTATCAGGGTTATTTTTAAATTTTTCAACCGCCTCAACACCGTCTTCGGCAAAGTCAATATCCACTTTGGTTATCTGCAGGAAAGCTTTAATAATGTCTCTGTTAATTTCCGTATCTTCGGCAACAAGTATTCTCTTTCCCTGGAAGTTAGGCTGCTTTCTAGAAGATGACGTGCTTACGGTATTGCTTGTTTCTACCATTATCCCCCCCGAAACCGACTCGTTTATTGTATTTATTAAAGCTGATGGAAAAAGCGGCTTTCCTATAAATTTATCAACGCCGGCGTTAACCGCCTCATCTTCTATCTCAATCCATTTAGCGGTTGAAATCATTATTACAATACAGTTTTTAGGATTATTTTTCTTAATAATGCGCGTAAGTTCTATACCGTTAAGCCCGGGCATCATCCAATCCACAAAAATTATATTATACGGATGTTTTGCTATTGCCTGTATCGCTTCTTCGCCGTCTGCTGCAACATCGCATTTTATGGAAAACTTTTGCATTATGTTAGAAAAATAATCGCGTATTTCTTTTGCGTCATCAACGGCAAGTATTCTCAAATTATCAAGATTTATATCCGGATTAAGCTTTGTTTCCGGCTGATGCTTGCCTTTCAGTACCTTAACCGTAAAAATAAACTTCGCGCCTTTGCCGGTATCTGATTCCACCTTTATAGTGCCGCCCATCATTTCAACTATTTTTTTGCTTATCGCAAGCCCGAGCCCCGTTCCCCCAAATTTTCTTGAAATGCTTCCGTCTGCCTGTTCAAACGACTTAAAAAGCTTAACCTGCTGTTCCTGAGATAAACCGATGCCGTTATCTTCAACTTCAATTCTTAATGTTATAGAATTTCCTTCCTGATCCAGTTTTTTTATGTTTAGCTTAATCGTACCGCTTTCCGAGGTAAATTTTGTGGCATTTGTAAGCAAATTCATAAGCACCTGGTTAAGGCGCATTTCATCGGCAATTATGGATTTAGGAACGCTGCTGTCTATATTAATGATAATATTCTGCTGTTTCTGCTCTATTCTGAAAACTATCACGCTTATCGCATTTTCAACCATTTTCTCAATATTGAATTCGCTTTCGGCAAGTTCAAGTTTATTGGCTTCTATTTTCGCCATATCAAGGATATCATTGATTAAGCCTAAAAGATGGTCTGAAGCAACCTCTATTTTTTCAAGGCAATATTCTTTTTTAGAGGTATCCTGCGACGTTTTTGCAATTGTAGTCATTCCCATTATCGCGTTTATCGGCGTCCTTATTTCATGGCTCATCCTTGATAAAAACTCGCTTTTTGCCGAGTTTGCGTTTTCAGCGGCTTCTTTGGCTTTAACGAGTTCCTGTTCAAGGCGCCTTTGTTCGGTTACGTCTATCGCGATATAGCCGATTTCCTGCTTGCGCTCATCAATTGTAAAACCGGACATCAGCATAATAAGCCTGGTTCCGTACTTCGTGTCTATTGTATTTTCAAAATCATAATGTCCGTTTTCTAAAATTTTCGGGATAATATTATTTTTAGAATTATCCGTAACGGAGTTTTCTTTATGTAAAATGGCTATTCCGTACTGTTTAAGCTCTTCCTCGCTGTAGCCCGTAATTTGCATCATTGCGGGATTAAAATAGGTAAACTGCCCTTTGAGATCCGTGCAGGTAATGTACTGAGACGAGCTGTTTACCAACGCAGACATCTTAACAAGCGACTGTTCCGCCTTCATTCTTATCAAAGCCCCGGAGAAAGTATTGGCAATAAGCTTTCCAAACTGCACGTCGCTTTCGCTCCACTTTATATTTGAAGAAAATGTTTCAAAAAAAAGAACACCCCAAAAAGCCCCGGAAACTTTTACAGGCAAAGCCATAAGCGATTTTACGCCGATGCTTTTAGCAAAAGGAAATTTTTTGGCGTAAAAATCAATATCATCGATCGCCACATATTCGGAACTTTCATTTATAAACCTGTCAAACAGTATATTGCCTTTGCTAAAAGGGAATGATTTAGTTTGCGCGGAGGGGTTCTGCGCTGTCGTCCAGAGAGTCAGCATCTCCAGTTCCTGCAGTTTCGAGTTGAATTTATAAAACTTTATTGTTTCGATAGACAAAAATTTTCCCGCCATTTCAAGTGATTTTTCAAACTGCGCCTCAGCTTTTTCACTTGAAATAAAATTTTTGGCGATCGCGGTCATTAATTCCTGCTGGGAAATACGCTTTTCAAGGTTTTGTTCGGCAAGTTTTAACTGGGTTATATCAACGGAATGCTGCAGATGTACTTTACGTCCGCCGGTCCACTCTATCATGCTGTCAGTATTTCTATAATACCTTCCGGTTACCGTATTGTGTTCTTCCCATATTACCGGCACTTTAGGGTCTTTGACAAGCTTATTAACAGGGCAGAACGGGCACCTTTCTTTAAATCCTTTTTGCAGAACTTTCCAGCAGATTGAACCAATGCCTTCATTTTTTTTAAGGCTAAAATGGCGGCGCATTTTGTCGTTTATAAATAAGATTTCATCGGTATTTGGGTCTGACACATATAGGTATGCGTCCATTTCATTGAGGATATTTTCTAAAACTTTGTTGGAGTTTCCAAGGCTTTTTCTTTTGCGGAAAAATCTAAAAAATGACATTATTTTACACCTTCGGAAAAATAGTTTTTATATCTGTGCAGTATTATACCATTTTACAAAGTATTTTCGCCAAATTTAGCCAGTTCTTTTTTTAATATAGCGGGCCTTTTGCATGCCGCATTCCCATGACACAGAAACAAACGCTTGACATTTAAATAGTTTAATATTAAACTGTTTAACATATAACAATAAAATTTGGAGGCACGTAATGATTGATTTAAATAAATACGGGGTAAATCAGCAAAAAGACAGAAAGTACGAAAACATTATTTATACGCTTGCCCTGATATACAACAGATTTGAGAAAGCCATATCGGAATATCTGGCAGATTATGACATGACCACAGGTAAGTTTAATATTTTAATGGCAGTTTGCTACAAAGGTAAAACGGAAGGGATATCACAGGTATCTATAGGAGAAAGCCTTATAGTATCTGCGGGAAACATTACTACCCTTGTTGAAAAGCTTGTAAAAGAAGGGTTTGTTACAAGAATTCAAAATCCGGAAAACAGGAGAGAAAATATCATTAAAATCACAAAAAAAGGAGCAGCAACAATAGAAAAAATATGGCCGGGATACAATAATCTTATTGAAGAAATGACAAATAAATTGCCAAAAAAAGAACATCAGTATTGCTCAAAGATTTTGGGCGAATGGTATTCAAATCTTACGGAGGAGAAATAAATATGAAGAAAATTTTAAAAATACTTTTTGGAAGAGTTTTTTTTCCGGCTTATATAACGCAGTTTTTGGGAGCTTTTAATGATAATCTGTTTCGCACTTCAATGGCGGCTTTTATAATGTTTAAAATTACCTCAATAAGCGCAGGAACTAAAACGGTTATGGCTTCAATCGCTGTAGGGATATTCATACTGCCTTTTTTTCTTTTCTCATCATTTGCCGGTGAACTTGCTGACAAATACAGGAAAGATAAAATAATCAAAATAACAAAAGCTATAGAAGTGCTTATTGCCTTGTCCGCGCTAGCCGGGTTTTATTTCTATAATCCGTACATTTTGTTAATAACTTTATTCTTGATGGGGACGCAATCCGCATTTTTCAGCCCTGTTAAATACAGTATTTTACCTGACATTCTTAAAGAAGACGAACTTATTGCAGGCAACGGCCTGCTTGAAGCAGGCACTTACGGCGCCATACTGCTCGGCACAATAGCCGGCGGATTGATAATGACAGATACGCAAAATTTCTTAAGCATTATATCGACATGCATTCTGCTTGTAGCCGTTTTAGGTTTTATAAGCAGCCTTTTCATTCCTAAAATTAAAGAAAATTCTCCTGACATAACAATAAATAAAAATATTTTTGCGGCTACTATAAAAAATATTAAATTTGTCAGCAGGCGAAGAGAGATACTTTTATGCATACTCGGCATTTCATGGTTTTGGCTGGTTGGCGCCGTATTGATAGCTCAGATACCTGCGCTTGCAAATAATATTTTTAAAGGAGACGCGTCAGTATTTACTTTTATGCTTATTCTGTTTTCATGTGGAATAGGAGCGGGATCTCTTGTATGCCAGTGGCTTGTAAAAGGCAAAATAACAAGCAAATTCCTGCCCGTAAGCGCTTTAATAATGACCTTCTTTTTGCTCGATATCGCCTTTGCAAGCAGCTCGATAGTCATATTTCAAGATGGGATAACATATAAAGAATTCCTGGCAAAGTGGATAGGCAAAAGAATTTCGACAGATTTGTTCTTATTTGCATTTTTCGGCGGAATATACATAGTCCCATTAAATACCATGCTGCAGGTTTTGGCGGGTGATAAAATGCGCTCCCGAATTATCGCTACAGGGAATATCATAAATGCGCTTTTTATGGTTGCTGGCAGCGCAGTCTGCGCGCTGCTGCTGCTTGCGGGACTTGGCACTTCTTCGGTATTTGCGGTCCTGGCTTTGTCGAACTTTGCCGTGTCAATATATATTTGCGGACTGCTTCCGGAACATACGGTAAGAAGAGTCGTAAAACTGCTTATTGAGTTGGTCTACGATATTAAAGTTAAAGGAATTGAAAACTTTGAGAATTCAAAAAGAAACTCCCTCATTATCGCAAATCACACGTCTTTTTTAGATGCGGTGCTCTTATGGGTATATTTTGAAGGGAAAGTTTATTTTGCAATAAATACAAATATTGCAAAAAGATGGTGGATAAGGCCGCTTTTGCATCTTGTAACATACTTTCCAATAGACCCCACAAAGCCTATGGGCGTTAAGTCTATTATAAATGCGATAGAATCAGGGCACAGAGTTGTGGTTTTTCCGGAAGGACGCATAACAATGACAGGCAGCCTTATGAAGATATATCCGGGACCGTCAATGATAGCCGATAAAAGTAATGCCGATATCCTGCCAGTATGGATAGAAGGCAGCCAGTATTCTATATTTTCCCGTTTCGGGCGCAAAATGAAAACCAGACCGGAAAGTAAAATAGTTATTAATATAATGACTCCGGTAAGATTTAATCTTTCTGATAGTATTACGGGAAGAAACCGCAGAGCAGCAGCCAGCAGAAAGCTTTACGATATTATGTGCGATATGAAAGTAAGAAGCACTGACCTTGAGGAAACTTTATTTGATTCTGTGCTTGACGCGTGCGATCTTACCGGAAAAAGCAAAGAGATACTTGAAGATACCGCGCGTAAACCCATAACTTACAGATCTTTTTTGGCATCGATTTTTGCTCTTTCGCGCATTATAAGAAAAAATACCGTTGAAAAGGAAAATGTGGGTTTTATGCTGCCCAATTCCGTGGCAGCAGTGATAGGTTTTTTCAGCCTGAACGCATGCGGAAGAGTGCCGTGCATGTTAAATTTTTCAAGCGGTGCAAAAAATTTATTGTCATGCTGTAAATCTGCCGGAATAAAGAAAATCCTGACATCAAGAGAGTTCATAAAAAGAGCTGGCCTTGAAAACGCCGTTGCCGCTCTTCTAGAGAGTGGCATCAAAATTCTTGAAATGGAAAATTTTAAAGATAAAATATCATTAAAAAACAAAGTATTTGCATTTTTGATGACTTTTGTTCCAAGAAGATATTATAAGCGTATAAGAGGAACTTCAAACTCAAAAGACACTGCGGCAGTTCTTTTTACATCTGGATCGGAAGGTATGCCAAAAGGCGTTGCTTTAAGCCACGAAAACATAAAGGCAAACAGCGCACAGCTTTCCAGCGTGATAGATTTCGGCGTTATGGATAATTTTTTTAACGCTATGCCGATATTTCATTCTTTTGGCCTTACTGCAGGGCTTGTTATACCTATGATAAAAGGTATAAAAGTTTTCATGTATCCTTCGCCGTTACATTACCGAATAGTACCGGAACTTATATATGACACAAATTCAACAGTTATGTTCGGTACCGACACTTTTTTGAGCGGCTACGCGAAAGTCGCTCATCCCTATGACTTTTATTCAATAAGGATAGTGGTTGCCGGAGCGGAAAAACTTAAAGAGCAGACAGCGCGCGTATGGGCGGATACTTTTGGAATACGCATTTTAGAAGGTTATGGCGCAACGGAAACAGCACCAGCGATAGCAATCAATACTCCTATGTATTATAAACGCGGAAGCGTAGGAAGGATGCTCCCCCAAATACAATACAGGCTTGATAAAGCTGAAGGCATAAATGAAGGCGGCAAACTTGTAGTAAAAGGCGCAAATATAATGCAGGGTTACTATAAAAGCGATAAGCCGGGAGTTTTGCAGCCTTTAAAAGGCAGCTGGTATGATACCGGCGATATAGTAGATATAGATAATAACGGTTTTGTATTTATTAAAGGAAGGACAAAACGTTTTGCAAAGATTGCCGGAGAAATGGTCTCTCTTGGAGCTGTGGAAGATACGGTCAAAAACCTTTTTCCTGAAGATAATAATGCCTGCATAAGTGTACCGGATGATAAAAAAGGCGAACAGCTTATTCTTTTTACCACAAATACGGATTTAAAAAGAAACGGACTTTTGCAGATGTTCCAACAAAAAGGTCTGGCTGAACTTTGGGTTCCGAAAGAAATAGTTAATATAGATGAAATTCCTCTTACAGGCACCGGCAAAACGGATTATATGAGGCTTGCTGAAATATACGCACAAAAATAAAATAGATAATAATTGATGATTATGCTCTTAACCTATTGATCAATCTTTCTTTTTTCCGGTCTGCCGAGCTTTTTGCGGGACCATATCCTGAAAGAATGGGTGTATTCAAAAATTGCCGGAATAATTAAAAGAGTAAGTATGGTTGAACTTATGATACCGCCGATTATAACTATACCCATGCTCTGCCTGAACTTTCCCACTTCGCTTAATGCCAAAGCGGTGGGAAGCATCCCTGCCGCAAGCGCGAAAGACGTCATAAGTATCGGGCGCAGCCTTACTTTGCCCGCCTCTATTACGGCGTCATCAACGCTTCTGCCTCGCTGCAGCAATTGTTGTATATAATCCACAAGAATAATCGAGTTTTTAGCAACAATGCCCAGAAGCATTATAAAGCCTATCATCGTAAACATATCCAAAGCGCCGTTTGTAAGGTATAGCGCAAGCAATCCGCCTATTGCGGCAAGCGGCAGCGCCACCATAATAGTAAACGGCGTTATGATAGATTCATACAAACTGGCAAGTACCATAAAAATAAATATTACCGATAAAACCGCCGCCATGCCGATATTTTTGAATAAATCCTGCATCTCTTCGACATTGCCGCCATACTGGTAAGTAATATTTTGCCACAGCTCTTTGTTTTTAGGGTTATTTTTATGGTCATTTATAATTCTCTGCACTTCTTTTTGAATAGGGCCCAATGTAGCGCCTTTGCTTAAATTTCCGCCGATTTCTATATATCTTATCCTGTCCCTTCTGTATATTTTTGTAGGGCCTTCCGCCTGCCTTAACGCCGCAACCCTTGAAAGCTTAATGCGTTTATTGTTGAGATTGAAAACGTATAAATTGTTAAACGAATTCATAATATCTCTCTGCCCTTCTTTAAACTGTACCCTTATATCGTACTCAAGGCCGTTAGCCCTGAAAACAGCCGGGAGATTTCCTTCAACCATAGCCCTTAACTCGTTTCCCGCAATGACCGAATTGATGCCAAAAAGCTTTGCCCTTTCTGGGTTTATATCTATCTGGTATTCAGGTTTGCCTGAACGGAAATTTGTGCTCAAATCCACAAGACCCGGAATATCTTTAAATTTTGCTATTAATTGGTCCGCGAGAACGGAAAGCTGCTTTGTTTCCCTGCCGAATATTAAAAGCGAGAACGGTTTCTGGCTGCCGCCAAATCCGCTGGTAGCTTCATTTAAAGATACGATTACAGATGAATCCAGCTCTGTCGCGAGTTTTTCCCTTATTACGGACTTAACATCTTCCGTAGACATAGTTCTTTGGCGGTAATTTACAAGCCTTACGTAAATATCGGCAATATTAAGCTCTTTATTGTTATTTCCGATTGAAACTACGGCAAACTCAACTTCCGGCATTGCCATAATAATATCTTCTATTTTAAGGCAGGTAGAGTTTGTCCTTGCAAGCGACGCGTCCGGGGCCGTTTCTACGGCTATACGAAACTCGCCGGATTCCGAAGTCGGCATAAAGTTGGTAGGGATTTTCTTTATCAAAAGCAGTGATGATGCAAAAATCAAAAATGTTATAAACAAAACTTTAATTTTGTTATGGATGATAAACACTATCATCTTTTCATATACCTTTAATATCAGCCCGTACACTTTCTCAAACCACACTACGGTAAGAGACCTTATTACGGCACTTACGCCCCTTACAAAAGCGTTGTTGCGTTTCTTTTTCGCTTCTTTGTGCGATGGTATTATGTACGCCGATAACATCGGCGCTATGGTCAAAGCGTCAAGCACAGATATAAACATCGCAAATACTACCGTAAGCCCGAACTCTTTAAAAAACTGCCCTATTACCCCGCTTAAAAAACCCACCGGTAAAAATACCGCGATTACCGCGCTTGTAGTAGCCACCACTGCCAATGTGACCTCATCCGTTCCTTTTTGTGCTGCTTCGTCCGGTTCCTCTCCTTCTTCGTAATGCCTGTAGATATTTTCCCGCACCACTAGACCGACATCAATTAAAAGCCCCACCGCACGGGAAAACGACATAAGCGAAATTATATTTATGCTGAAATTAAAAATGTACATAAAAATAAAAGCGCCGATGAGGCTGTTTGGCAACGCCAGCGCCGTAATAAAAGTAGATCGCCAGCTTGCAAGGAAGAAGTAAACCACGATAACGGCAAGCAAAATTCCTTCAAAAATCGTATTTCTTACGTCATTTATGTTATCCCTGATTACTTTCGCGTTATCGGTAACTACCGTAAGCAACGGATTTCCTTTTGTGCCTTTGTAGCGGGCGTTTAACTCTTCAACTTTTTTAAGGACGCCGTTTGAAATATTTACTTCGTTCGCTTTTGATTGTTTAAATATCCTAAATAGAAGCGTCTGCTCCCTTATAATCTTCCCATCTTCTTTAAGGTTTATGCGCCCCATGGTAAAACGTTCGGTAATGGTGTCTTTAACGGCAGCGACATCTCCGACAGCAACGGGAACTTCGTTCCCGTAGAAGTTTACCACTACGTTTTCAATATCTTTTACGTTTCTGTATTCGCCGATAGACCTGAAAGAAACATCATCGTTTCCTACCGATATTCTTCCTACTGGTATGTTCATACTGTTGTTTGCTATGCTGTTTGAGACTGCGGATAAAGTGGTGTCAAACTGGTCAAGCTTGTTCCGGTCAACTGCTACCTGTACTTCCCTTCTTGTTCCGCCCGCCATCCAGATTCTTGATATTCCGTCAACCCTTAAAAGCTCTTTTCTGTAGTATTCATCTCCAAAATCAAAAAGCTCTTTAGGGTCAAGTTCGGCTTTAAGGCTTACTGTCATAATAGGGCGGGATTCCGGATCAAGCTTTAAAATGACCGGCTCGTCTATATCATCAGGAAAACCCCTTCTTATTTCTGCGATTTTATCTTTAACTTCCTGAAGCGCCAACTCAGGGTTTTTTGTCAATTCAAACTCGGCATAAGTAGTGGAAACGCCGTCCTGGCTTATTGAAGTAATGTGTTTTAAGCCGGATATGGCGCTCATAGCATTTTCTACCCTGTTGCTTACCCTGCTTTCAATTTCTTCAGGACCAGCTCCCGGATATGTAATCGTAACTACAACGTAAGGCAATTCAACATCAGGCATCAAACGAACCGGCATGCGCGACATGAATATTAACCCTATGATTATCATTGCTACAAGTATTGAAAGTACAAATGTAGGGCGTCTTATGGCAAGGCTTGCTAAATTCATCAACACCTCTTTTGATAAAAATAATGGGCTTTATTATAACATTTTAAAAAAACAGTAAAAAATAATAACGCAAAACTGATTGATTTTATTGCTTAAAAGACAAAAATATCAAAATTTTGTATATTACTAAAAATGAAAACAATAGTGCTGCTGACCATATCGAACATATTTATGACTATTGCCTGGTACGGGCATTTAAAGTTTAAAAATCAGCCGCTTTTTAAGGTTATTATAATATGCTGGCTCATAGCTTTTGTAGAATATTGTTTTCAGGTACCCGCAAACAGGATAGGCTACGGCCAGTTTACGGGAGCACAGCTTAAAACCATACAGGAAGTGATAACTTTAGTGGTTTTTGCCGTTTTTTCAGTATTTTATTTGAAGGAAAGCTTTAAATGGAATTACCTTGTAGGCTTTGCCCTGATTATTGCGGCAGTATTTTTTGTTTTTCATAAATGGGAATGAGTTGAAAATGTAAAAAAGAAGGCGCAAGCTTAAGCTTGCGCCTTCTTTTTATGTTCAAACTGCTAAAATCTATTTTTTCTTCTTTTTAACAAGCGTTTTGCCAAAAGCTTCTATGCCTTTACCTACCGCTTTTATAGTCTTTTTTGCTTTTTTAACTTTCACATCAACGGTTTTCAATTTCTTTTTTACCGCTTTTTTGGCTGTTGAGGCTTTCTTTTCAGCCGTTTTTGATGCTTTTTTTGCCTTGTTCTGCACTTTGCTTTTTTCTTTTTTAACCGTTTTTGAAATTTTACCGGTTAATTCCTTAATTTTTTCCGCTTCTTTTATTTTAAATATCTGAGCTTTAACGGCTTTCGCGCCGTCCCAAAGCTTTTCCAGTTTATACATTTCCCTTACGGAAGGCGTCATAACATGTATAACAAGCCCGCCGTAATCTATAACTCTCCAAGAATTGGAAGAAATGCCTTCCCTACGCACTACATATACGCCTTCGTCTTTAAAAGTTTTTTCAATTTCATTGCATATAGCATTAATCTGCGGGGTAGATTCCGCCGTGGTAATAACAAAATAATTGGCTATCGCGGTTAAATCCCTGATGTCCAAAATAATTGTGTTTTCTGCTTTTTTGTCTTCTGCGATTTTTGCGGCTTGGAGAGCCAATGCGCGGAAATCAATTTTTTCCATTTTTAACCTCTTTCTTATCTAATTTATCGTAAATTTCGCAATCCGTTCCTATAAATACGCTCATATTATAGTAAGTTTGATTGTCATATGAAACAATAACTTTGCCGCATTTTAGCGTTTCTGCAATTTTTAAAGATTTTGCAAAACTACCCTTATAATCTTTAATAATGGTTGTTTCGTAACGGATGGGAAAGTTGCTCCAGTCTAATACGTCAAACTTATTCTGCCTTAAAAGCCATGTCCCCTTTTCCGCCATGCGTGGCTTTTTAGACGCGTTTTTTAACTCCACCAAACCGCTGTCTTCTTTGTATTCCATATCTGCCTGCGGATAGTAAACTGTATAAAGAAAATCAAAAGCATTCATTTTATCAGGCTCAACCCTTGTTTTTTTGTATTTTGCCGGATAATCGCAAAACATTATAGCCGCACGGGGTATTTTTTTACGCAGAACTATGCATGAAAGAGCCGTTTTAGAGATATTGGTATCCAGCAAGGAGTAGTTTTCTTTTATCCGCTTAATAATTTTTAAAGGGTTTTTATCGGCAAAACTTAAAGAAAGCTCGCATGTTTCCAAAGCATTAAGGCATTCTAAATCCCTGTTTACAAAATTTTCGTTTTTTAGTAAATCTTCCACAAATTTATCATTTCCCATAATCTTCAGGAATGTATCATAACTTGCGTTTATGTAAAAATCCGGCATAAAACTGTTATCAAGCATTTCAAACAGGTCCGTACAAGTATTCGTTACGGCAAGATTGTGGTCTTTTTTTGCGGTTTCATAAAAAGAACTTTTTAAACTTTTAGCCTTTGCTTTTTTCCTGAAAACCACGATATCGCCGTTAACCGACAGCACCTTTAACAGTTTATTATCATTTTCGTAAGACACAAATAAAATATCCAGTTTATCCGTGAAAGAGTTTTCATTGCCGTAAAGCAATACCGCGAATTTTAACGGTTTGTCGGCAATGATTTTTTTAGCCAGTTCGTCGTTTTTCACGGCGTTATAACATACGATTGCCGCCGTTATCAGGCTTACAACGAAAAGCAGCAAGAGGATTTTTATTACAATTTTAACCGTTTTGCGCATAGCAATTCCAGGTATCGATAGTTTGAGGGCAAAGCCATTTTCTATTTTTCACAATATATTCAATTTTATTTTCTAAAACCAGTATAAAAGCGGCATCAATGTTTTTTTTCGCAAGAATTCTTATTTTTTCTGCATGCTTATACTTTCTGTCATGGGACACGGAATCCGCAGTAAAAATAATTTTTTCAAGCAAACTCATATTTTCTCTTCCGAGAGTATGGCTGCTTATCGCGTTAAGCATATCTTTATCTTTAATGCCAAAACGCTCCTTTGCAGTAACAGCCGCGGCATAAGAGTGCAAAAGCTGCGGAGAGTGTTTTTTTATATCTTCATAATACTTAAAATTTCTTTTACGGTTTTTGAAAAAAGCTATAAGCTGTTTGTCGCTTTTTGATTTTTCGCAATCGTGAAGCAGCGCGGCTGCTTGAGTTTTTAGCGTATCTGCGCCGTGCGCCTGCGCAAACTCAACCGCGCACAGCATAACACAGTACGAATGCTCAAAGCGTTTTGGGTTTAAATTTTTTTGCAGGTAGTCAAAAATCCTTTCTTCAAGATTTTTCATTTATACAATCCGTTTTCTTTTATGTAGCTGTATACGTTTTCGTCAAGATAATCCGCGGCTTTTTTATCATTTTTCTGGAGCAGTTTTCTTATACCGGTCGAAGAGACATCGTCCATAACCGTATCCATAAAAAGGCATCTTTCAATATATTTAGTATCCGGCTTTATTTCAACATCCGGCCTTTTGGCTATGATAAACCTGTACTTTGAAACCAGATAATCTATCTTTTTCCAGGTTGGCAGATCCAGCAAAGAGTCGGAGCCTATTATCATAAGTATTTCATTTTCAGGATAAAGCCCTTGAAAGTAGTCTAAAGTTTGATAAGAATAAACCACATCCTGTTTTTCAGCCTCATAAAAACTTATCTCCGCTTTCTGCATGCCGGAAACGGCAATCTTAAGCATTGCTATTCTGTCATAGATATCGGCAAATTGCCTGGTTTTATGCGGCGGAGTGTACGCGGCGACAAAAATCACTTTTTCTAAATTAAAAACATCTATGGCCAGTTTTGCCATTTTGATATGCGCTTTGTGCACAGGATCAAAAGAACCGCCGAAAACAGCGATTTTTTTCTTTTGCTTTGCTGCGATGGTTGAAGAAGGTTCTGTTTTCAATTCAGCTTCTTATTGTACCGTTGCCTCTTACGACATATTTGGTAGTTGTAAGTTCTTTTATGCCCATAGCGCCGCGCGCGTGGAGTTTTTGAGTTGAAATGCCGATTTCGCACCCCAAACCAAAAACGCTTCCGTCGTGAAGCCTTGTGGATGCGTTTACAAATACCGCCGCGGTATCAACTTCCGCCACAAACTTATCGGCGGCTTCTTTATTATCTGTAACTATGGCGTCTGAGTGCATAGAGCCGTATTTATTAATATGCTTTATCGCGTCTTCAAGGGAATCGACGACTTTAATTGAAATTTTTAAATCATGATACTCGGTATTCCAATCTTCTTCTGTCGCCTCTTCCATTGTATTTACTATGCCGCGGGAAATCTTGCAGCCTTTTACCGCAACGCCATTTTCATAATATTGCTGGCAAAGCTTTGGCAGCACTTTATCAGCAATATCTTTGTGAATAAGCAATGTTTCAAGCGCGTTACAAACCGCCGCTCTTTGACACTTGGCGTTTATGGCGATTTTTATAGCCATATCAACATTCGCGTCTTTATCTATGTACGTATGGCATAAACCTTTTCCGTGCGATAAAACAGGTATCGCGGAATGGCTTTTTATAAATTTAACAAACTCTTCGCTGCCTCTTGGTATAAGCAGATCTACGAGATTATCCAGTTTGAGAAGCTCTAAAACGGCGCTTCTGTCTGAAGTATCGATAAACTGTATGGAACCGGCAGGCATACCGGCCTTAACGCCGGCTTCATAAATTATTTTCGCCAAGATTCTGTTAGAATTAATAGCTTCAGAGCCGCCTTTTAATATCACGGCGTTTCCTGCCTTTAAACACAAGGTTGCGGCGTCAACGGTAACATTAGGGCGAGCTTCATAAATCATAGCTATAACGCCTAAAGGTACGCGTATCTTTTTTACTTCTATGTCTATTGAAGGTGAATTTTCCCCGATTACCGTCCCAACAGGGTCTTCCAGCAAAATGACATCTTTAACGCCTTTTATCATATCGTCGACTCTTTTTTCCGTCAAGGTAAGCCTGTCGATAAGTGCTGCGGAAATCCCGGCTTCTTTAGCCGCAGACGTGTCTATTTCATTATGGAACAAAATTTCTTTGGCATTTTGCTGCAAAGCTTCGGCCATCGCCGCAAGCATATTGTTTTTTTGCTGCGCCGACATAGATGCCAAAGTTCTTGACGCTTCTTTAGCCGCCTTCGTTTTAAGCAATACCGCCTGTGCTATTTTATTATTTTCCATATCATGCCTCTTCACAAAGCTTTATTTTGAATTACTTTTTATCCAGTTAAGCAAACCGCCTGCAAGAAGGATATCTTTTTGCCTTTGGGTCAAATCGTAGTTTGCTTTTATCTGCTTTCCGCTTCCGGCTACTGTGATTATAAAATCCTTGCCGTTTTTGAGAATATCCGCTGCGTCCGCAAAAGTCAAATTATCGCCTAAATTCAGCAAATCATAATCCGCAGGGTTGTCAAAAGTAAGCGGTATTATTCCAAAATTTATAAGGTTTGCCAGATGAATCCTTGCGAAAGATTTCACAAGCACCGCCTTAATATTTAAAAATCTGGGTGCCAAAGCCGCGTGTTCTCTTGAAGAACCCTGACCGTAATTTTCGCCGCCTACTATAATGCCATTTGCTATCGTTTTCGCCCTTTCTGCAAACTTCGGGTCTACTGCGGCATATGTAAACTCTGAAATTTTCGGAAGATTTGACCTGAACGGCAGAATTTTCGCGCCTGCCGGCAAAATATGGTCTGTAGAAATATTATCGCCAACTTTCAACGCGACAGTCGCGTCATTTTGCAAATCAAACGTAAACTGCTTCAAAGAAACAATATTAGGCCCTTTAATAACTTCAACTTTGTAACCGTCAGCCGCAGGCATTTGAAACTGCGCGTCATCAACAAGGAACGTTTCAGGCATTTTTATTGCCGGTTTTTTGCCGAAATACTCCATCGGATCGGTTATTTCACCGCTTAAAGCCGCCGCTAAAGCAACTTCCGGAGAGCAAAGGTAAACCTGCGCGTCTTTCGTACCGCTTCTGCCTTCAAAATTCCTGTTAAAGGTTCTAAGCGACACAGCACCGCTTTTTGGCGACTGCCCCATACCTATGCACGGGCCGCAAGCGCTTTCAAGCACTCTCGCGCCGCTTTCAATAATATTAAACAAAGCGTCTGACTGTGAAAGCATAGCAAGAACCTGCCTTGAACCCGGAGAAACCACAAAACTTACGTCTTTATTGATATTTTTGCCTTTTAAAGTTTCTGCGGTCAAAAGCATATCCGCAAGAGAAGAGTTTGTACAGGAGCCAATGCCTACCTGGTCCACTTTTATCCCTTTAAGCTCTTTTACTTTTTTGACATTGTCCGGCATATGCGGCGCAGCAATTAAAGGCTCAAGCGTGTTTAAATCTATAACTATTTCGCTGTCATATTGCGCGTCTTTATCTGCTTCTATCTTTGTCCAAACTGAACCTCTTCCTTGCCTGTCAAGAAAATCTTTCGTTATTTCATCGGAAGGGAAAACGCTTGTCGTTGCGCCAAGCTCTGTGCCCATATTGGTAATTGTCGCCCTTTCAGGAACTGACAGAGTTTTTACGCCTTCGCCGGCAAATTCATATATCTTTCCCCTGCCGCCTTTAACGGTTTCTATTCTCAAAAGTTCCAATATAATATCTTTCGCGCTTACCCAATCCCTGAGTTTGCCTTTAAGATTTACTTTAATAATTTTCGGCATCGTTATATAGAATGGCTGCCCGGCCATAGCGCAGGCAACATCCAGTCCGCCGGCGCCGAAAGCAAGCATCCCTATGCCGCCGCCCGTAGGAGTATGGGAATCGGAACCTATCAAAGTTTCTCCAGGAACGCCGAATCTTTCCAAATGGACCTGATGGCATATTCCGTTTCCGGCCGGTGAGAAAACAATACCGTATTTTGCCGCTATAGTCTGCAAAAACTTGTGGTCATCGGCATTTTCAAAGCCGGACTGCAGCGTATTATGGTCAACATAGCTGACGGAAAGCTTCGTTTTGACTTTTGGCACGCCCATAGCTTCAAACTGAAGATAAGCCATTGTACCCGTAGCATCCTGGGTAAGAGTCTGGTCTATTTTAAGTCCGATTTCCGTACCCGTTTCCATCTTTCCGCTGACTAAATGTTTTTCTAAAATTTTCTTTGCAACATTCACTTTATTTGCCCCTTATTTAAATATTTATTATAGATACTCGCATATTTTACCATATTCAAATTCTATCTTCAAATTTGTAATTATATCCAATATTTTATAGTATTTTACGCATGAATAAAATCAATAAAGCGATTCATAAAACCGATAAAAACGGGAAACTAAACGTTATACTGCTTTTTATTGCCGTTTTTCTTATACCTTTTATAATATACGCGCATACTATAAATTTTAAATTGACATCCATTGATGACAATGATTTTATACACACATGCGCGCCGGCATACGCTTCTAAAACCATTTTTTCAGATGTGTTTAAAAAAGATGTTTTACTCGGCAGGAATATCACATTTTATTACAGACCGCTTTTGTCGCTTTCTTTCGTGATTGACAATAAAATTGCCGGCGAATCTGAAAAATATGCTCATTTTATGAATATAATCCTTCATTGCGTTTCCGTTCTGCTGATTTTCTTCTTTTTGAGAAAATACCTTTTTGACACAAAACTTTCTTTTTTAGCGGCAATATTATTCGCGTTACATCCTCTTGGCATATATACCGCAGCATGGATTCCCGGAAGAAATGATTCGCTGTTTTTAATAGCAACGCTGCTGTCATTTATATTTTTCGTTGAATATCTTAAACACAAAAAAATTTACCAGCTGGCACTGCATATATTCTTTCTGCTAGCGGTGTTTTTTGCCAAAGAATCCGGTATTATAGCCCCATTCGTATTTTTACTTTACTTTTTTACTCACCGGGATATGTACAAGAAAAACTTAAATATCGTTGTTTATGTTCTATGGGCGGCAGCGATAATTTTGTTTATTTATATGAGAAAAGCTGCGGTGCCGTCCGGCAAACTGTCCATGCAGATGATTGCATTTCAAGGCGACAATATCAGAATGTTTTTCGATTACTTTGCTTCGGCATTATTTCTTAAAACGCCGCTTGCCGCAAGCGTAAGCATTAAAACAATTGTTTTAGGCTCTATAGCCATGATCTTAACAACTGTCGCGGCTTTTTACAAAAAAACTAATAAAACAGCTATTCTGCACGCCTGTTTTTATCTTGCGGTTCCGTTTATTTTTATAGCGACAAATCTCTTTGGCAACAGGCTGTGGTTTCAGGGAAACAGGATGTACCTGCCTTTGCTGGGAATAATCATAATCTTTTTCTTATTTTTTCAGACAATTTTGAAAAATAAGAAAAATACAAAAATAGTTTACGCTGGTATTGTATGTTTTATCTTGATATGCTCGGTTATAACAGTAAAAAAATCATATGCTTTTAAAAGCAGCCTGTCATTTTTGGATAATATAATACAGGGAAGCGCCGAGGTAAACCAGACCATACATAAATTCCGTGTTCATGCATTAATAGAACATGGATATATAAAAGAATCTTTAAAAGAAGCGGCATATATCGCGGAATTTAACGGTTATTATGACCCTGAAATTGTTTTTGCGCTTGCGTATTCGCTTCTTTTAAACGAAAATTTTCCGATGGCGGCAAACGTTTGCGAACTTTTAATATCAAGAAACCAGCTAATTACGCCTGTTCTCTTTCTAAACGCTTTTTTATCCTATTACTTTATGGGTGACAATGAAAAATCCCAATTTTACTATGGCGAACTTTTAAAAATGACGGGGCTTACCCCGGCAAACCTCGACCACCAGATAAACAGATATTTGAACCAGTTAAGTACGATAAAATCAAATGAGATTAAACTGTAGTATTTTCCAATAATAATGAAACCTCTAAAAAATGATTTTTTTCCAGCAATCAGGAAGTTTTTTCCGTATATTTTCATAGCGATGGTTGCGTTTGTGTTATACGCGCAAACGTTAAACTATGGAATTACCGGTTTGGATGATAATATTTTCATACACGTTAACTCGGAAAAATATGATTCGCCGACGGCAATTACCGACGCATTTCAAACAGATACTTTTTTTAACACGGTATCAGTATTATATTACCGCCCCGTATTAGCGCTTTCTTTTATACTGGACCACAAATTTGCCGGCGAATCTGAAAGTTTTGCCCATCTTACAAACATACTTTTGCATTGCATATCAGCCATGCTTGTTTTTTTCTTTTTTAAAAAATACTTGCTAAACCGTTCCCTGTCGTTTTTTGCAGCAATCCTTTTTGCCGTTCATCCCATAACTATACAGACTGTGGCATGGATACCGGGAAGAAATGATTCGTTATTTTTTATATTTTTTATTTTATGTCTTATATTTTTTATTGAGTACATGCGCTACGGAAAGCATATCTCGCTGGAATTGCATATTATTTTCCTGCTTTTAAATTTATTCACAAAAGAATCAGCTGTTATTTTACCGTTAATATTTACATTGTTTTTTTTAGCATACAAAGAAAAATTTAAAATGCCGTTAAGGTTTCCGGTTCTCATCGTTTGGGTAATTTCAACCGCTATATTCTTTATCGCAAGAGACACGGTTTTACCTAGGGACCATTTTAAACTTCATTTTGAGCTGAGTAATCTTAATTTTGCGGCATTCTTCGATCACATATCCGCCGTATTGTTTTTAAGGGCGCCTATGGCGGAACACAGGGATTCCATGATTTTTATTCTTGGAATTATTTCTGTATTGGTAATGATTTTTTTGGCTTTTTACAGAAAAGACAAAGGGCAAATAAAAGAAATGTTGTTTTTCCTTACGATTCCGGTAATATTTCTTGCGCCTGATTTTATTTCAGGGGATTATAAAATCAACAGAATAATGTTTCACGGAAACAGAATGTACCTGCCTTTCTTCGCATTTTTGGCAGTATTTTTTTCTTTTATAAATACCCTCATATCGCAAAACGTAAAACTAAAAAATTTTATTTACGTCTGTCTTGCCGCCGTAATATTTTTGGCGGCCGCGATCACTTACAAAAATACCGCGTATTTACAAAACAACTTGGCGTTTTGGGAGAGAATCGTAAAAGAAAATAAAGAAGTAAGCATTCTTGCGGTCAGCCCATATATAGACGCATTGATAGAAAACGACGAAATTGAAGAAGCGTTGAAACAAAGCGAATATTACGCCCTGTTATCTGATTATGACGATATGACGCTTCTTGCTTTGCTTGTGCGGTTATACATAATTTACGGATTTTACGATAAAGCTGAAGAATACGCGGAAAAGGTAATTTCAAATGCCGGAAAGAAAGATATCTACAGCTATTTAAACTCATATATCATAAATTTGCGCTTAAATAATGATCAAAAGGCCGATTATTATTACAATTTGCTAATTTCTATGACTCAATTTTCACGGAAAGAGCTTGCATATCAAATCTCAAAATATGAAGAATATCTTGAAGGCAAAAGAAAACACATAACAAATCTGTCTTATTAAATTTTTTACAAGCAGAATTTTCTTGTTAATTTACATATCCTTTTTTGAATTCTAAAGAATCAGCGTTTTTTAATTTTGAAACGTCAGCTTTTATCCTGTCGCCTTCTTTAAACTCTACTGAAATCAAAGCCGAAGAAAGCGGATTTAAAAGGTATGTTTGTATCGCCCTTTTTAAAGGCCTCGCGCCAAAAGCCGGATTATACCCTTTTGAAGATATAAAATCTTTCGCTTTATCGGTAAGTTCAATATGTATATTTTTTTCAGCCAGTCTTTTTGAAAACGATTCAAGCTGTATATCGATAATTTTATTAAGGTCTTTTTCCGTAAGTTTTTGAAACATAATTATTTCATCGATTCTGTTTAAAAATTCAGGGCGAAAGCTTTTATGCAATTCGCTCATGACTTTCTCTTTCATTGCGTCATAATTATCATAATCCTGCATATACTGCGAGCCGATATTTGATGTCATTATAATAACCGTATTCTTAAAATCCACGGTCCTTCCCTGCCCGTCGGTAAGCCTGCCGTCGTCAAAAATCTGAAGCATTACATTAAACACCTCAGGGTTCGCCTTTTCTATTTCATCAAACAAAACTACGGAGTACGGCCTTCTTCTTACGGATTCCGTAAGCTGTCCGCCTTCTTCAAAACCTACATATCCGGGAGGCGCGCCTATAAGGCGGGAAACACTGTGTTTTTCCATATACTCGGACATATCTATTCTTACAATATTTTTTTCATCGTCAAACAAAAGAACCGCAAGCGCTTTAGCAAGTTCTGTTTTGCCTACGCCGGTAGGCCCTAAAAATAAAAATGTGCCTATGGGCTTATTCGGGTCCGCAAGGCCGGAACGGGAACGGCGCACTGCATTGGCTATAGCCGTTATGGCTTCATCCTGCCCGACAACGCGTTCATGCAGTTTTTCTTCCATTTTTAAAAGTTTCTGCATTTCACCTTCCATCATGCGTGTTACCGGAATGCCGGTCCACTTGCTCACAACCCCGGCAACATCTTCTTCGTCAACTTCTTCTTTAAGCATCTTTTTCTCTTTCTGCAGTTTTGCAAGCTTTTTATTTTCTTCTTCAAGTTTTTTCTGCGCGTCAGGAATTCTACCATAGCGGATTTCGGCTACGCCGTTTAAATCACCGTTTCTTTCCAGGCGCTGTTCTTCCGTCTTCATCTCTTCGATTCCAGCTTTCAATTTCCTTATATGCGAAATGGAATCTTTCTCTTTTTCCCAATGCACTTTCATATTGGCGGATTCGCCTTTAAGTTTTTCAATCTCTTTTTCCATTACGGAAAGGCGTTCTTTAGAAGCTTTATCGCTTTCTTTCTTTACGGCTTGTTTTTCAATTTCAAGCTGGCGCAAACGGCGTTCCACGGCGTCAAGCTCGCTTGGCATAGAATCAATTTCAATTCTTAGCCTGCTTGCCGATTCATCTACCAAATCTATGGCCTTATCCGGTAAAAATCTGTCAGTAATATATCTTGCGCTTAAGGTCGCGGCAGCGACCAAAGCGGAATCTTTTATTTTTACGCCGTGATGCACTTCATATTTTTCTTTTATTCCGCGCAAAATCGCGATCGTGTCTTCCACAGACGGTTCGCCCGCATATACGGGTTGAAAGCGGCGCTCCAGAGCGGCATCTTTTTCTATATGCTTTCTGTATTCGTCTAATGTCGTAGCGCCTACAAGTTTAAGTTCGCCCCTTGCAAGCATCGGTTTTAGCATATTGGCAGCGTCAACGGCGCCTTCAGCAGAGCCCGCGCCTACAATTGTGTGCAGTTCATCTATAAAAAGAATTATCCTGCCCTGCGCGTTTTGTATTTCTTTCAAAACGGCTTTCAGGCGGTCTTCAAACTCTCCCCTGTATTTCGCTCCGGCAATTAAAGCGCCTAAATCCAAAGCTATTACTTTCTTATCTTTCAGGCTTTCGGGAATATCTCCGGAAACTATGCGCTGCGCAAGCCCTTCCACAATCGCTGTTTTCCCGACGCCCGGTTCACCTATAATCACGGGGTTATTTTTCGTTCTTCTGGAAAGCACCTGCACGCATCTTCTTATCTCTTCATCCCTTCCTATGACAGGGTCAAGTTTTCCGCGGCGGGCAAAATCGGTCAAATCTCTTCCGTATTTTTCTAGGGCCTGGTATTTATCTTCGGGGCTTTGGTCAGTTACTCTCTGATCCCCCCTTATATTTACAAGATTTTTTAATATGGAATCTTTTGTTAAACCGTACTTTTTAAGTATTTTGGAAACATTTTCTGACATTTCTTCCGCCATAGCGATAAATATATGCTCGGTAGAAACAAAATCGTCTTTTAAATCTTTTGCGGTTTTTTCGGAATTGTTAAGCATTTTATTTAAACTTTGGGATATATACAGATTTCCGCCTGAAACTTTCGGTTTCTTTTCTATTTCGGAAAGCAAATCTTTAGATATGTTCGCAAAAAGCATATCTTCCTGTCCGGAAGCCGCGGATTTTTTAATAATCGCGCCTACTGTTCCGCCTTCTTGTTTTAATAATGCGTATAATAGATGTTCCGGAGAAATTTCCTGGTTGCCGTAATCTGCCGCGATATTTTGCGCGTCAGCGAGAGCTTCTTGTGATTTGATCGTAAATTTCGAAAGATTCATTATACCCTCCGTAATATACTTTATTTAGTGTGGTTATTTTAATTTTTGATGATAAACAAGAACAGATAGAGGCTGCTGTTGTTATTTTTTTATATTGTGCTGGGTTTTGCAGTCTTCTATTACAGTATTAATTTTCTTCTCCAGTTTCTTCTGCTCTTCAAGTACAAATTTCATCGCGTCAGATATAGGGTCAGGAAGCTTTGCGTGTTCAAGCTTCTCAACTTCCTCGGCGCTGTAGCCGAGGCTTATCCTTGCCGGCACGCCTACCGCGGTAGCGTTAGACGGCACGTCATGCGTAACGACTGACGCCGCGCCTATGCGCGCGTTGTCGCCAATTGTTATCGCGCCCAAAACTATCGCGTTTGAGCCCAAAACGACATTATTGCCTACTGTAGGATGCCTTTTCTTTTTTTCAAGCGAAGTTCCGCCGAGTAAAACGCCTTTATAAATCAAAACATCATCGCCGACTTCGGCGGTCTCGCCTATAACAACGCCCATTCCATGGTCTATAAATACGCGCCTGCCCAAAACAGCGCCGGGATGTATTTCAATTCCTGTAAGAAATCGCGCGATATGGGAGGTAAACCTTCCGAGAAAGTAAAATTTATGTTTCCAGAGCCAATGCGCAAACCTGTGAAAAATAATCGCGTGAAGGCCCGGATAGCAAAAAAGAACCTCCAACCACGAACGCGCGGCGGGATCTTTATGAAAAATGTTTTTAACGTCTTCTTTTAGGATTTTAAACATGGAGGAATTATATCAAAATCATTACCGGCTGGCAATTACGGCAAATAAAAAAGCCCCCGCTTTACGCGGGGGCTTTTCAAAGTATTAAGCTTATTTCTTTTTTGCTTTTTTCGCTACTTTTTTCTTAGGAGCAGCTTTTTTTGCCACTTTCTTTACAGCTTTTTTTACTGCTTTTTTCTTAGGAGCGGCTTTTTTTACTGTTTTTTTTGCTTTTTTCTTTCCGCCTCTGCTCATCACAGATCTGGAAATGTCGCCCTGTTTATCAATGAAGTAAAGATAGCCTGATGCTTTCTTAAGGCCGACTTTTGCAACTTTTGTCGGTTTTCCGCCTTTTTTTCCGCCTCTTGCCATCAATGCCTTCGAAACGTCACCCTGCTTGTCGATGAAGTAAAGATATCCTGATTCTCTCTTAACTCCAACTTTCTGTACTTTCTCTGCCATTGTACACCTCCTGTTTTGTGGTGCGGCTTATTTGTTTTCGCCGGCTTTTACCGGACTTATATTTTTTTCATTCTGTTGCGGCTCTTCTTTTTTCGTAATTATTTTATCTTTGAGCCAGCTGTCAACAACATCTTTTGAAAATCTGTACTGCTTTCCTATTTTTGAAGCCGGTATTTTTTTCATTCTGATTAAGCTGTAAATTTTAGACTTTCCTATACCCAAATACTCAGAAAGTTCTTTAATATCCATTATTTGCTTATTCTGATTTATATTTTTATTTTCCATTTTTTATCACTCGTTTTTATTTGTTATTGAAATTGTACAAACTTTGCTGTTTATTGTCAAGTAGTATTTTTTAATATTAAAAAAAGCCAAAAGAAAGTGTTTAGAATTTTCTTTTAGCTTTTAACGCTTTTTAGTGTTTTTAAATATGTTTTTATATTTTTAAGTGTTATTTAGTGCTGTATTTTATTTTTATCTGCCATATTTTACATTATATAAATATTTTAAGTATTCATAATTTTCTTTAACCGGCTGCATTTTAAAGGCTGTCTTCATATTTTCTATCGCGCCGTCAATATCTCCTTCTTTCATCAAAATTTCTGAAAGGATTGAATACGGTTCATATAAATTGCCTTTCTTATTAGCTAATATGATAAATCTTTTTGCTTCATCAAAGTTATCTCTTTTCCATTCAAAAAAAGCAAGAACTGAATGTATCTCGGGATATTCCGCGATTTGCGCTTCCGGAATATTCTTATAACTTTTCCTTATAAAAAACTCCGATATTTCAAAATCTATCAATGAAAGCCCGTATAAATAAACAGGCTTAACTTCAGCTTTAGTTTCAATGCTTGCCGCCGAAGAAAATACCCCGGCATCTTTGAATTTTAAAGAATTAATAAAGTCCGTTGAAACAAAAAATAAAAAATAAATAACGCAGAAAAATACCGCTGGCTGCCTGAATTTTGAGGAAATTTTAATTTCATTTATAATTAGCAATAACCCGAAAACAGAAACATACACCCTGTGGTCATAAATAAGGTTTTCCGATTGCAGATATGTCGGAAGAAGAAATAAAACAAACCACAATGCCCCGAAAATGACGTTTTTTATGTTTCTGCCTTTTGAAAAATAAAGCAGCAGACCCAATATAACAAAGATGGCGCTTCCCAAAGCAATGTCAAAGCCGGACCATGACGCTAAAACTTTTAAATTCACGGGTAAAAACACTTTCCCCAGATATGCCAATGAAGCAAAAAGACCTTTTTTTAACATCAATGAAATTTTCACGGTACCCATATCTGCCGTCACAGGGTCTCTTGCGATATGCCATAAAACCGTGCAAAGCAGACACAAAGCAAGACATAAAACTATTTTTCGTAAAAAATCATTTTTTCTGTTCAGGATTAAATACAGCGGAAACAAAACAACGCAGACAACTGCGGTTTCTTTTGTAAAAAGGGCAAGCAAAAAGAAAAAAGCGGCAAAGAAAGCATATTTTGTCTTATTAAAATCATTAAATTTAACAAAAAACATAAAAGCCGTAAAAATAAAAATCGCCAGAATTACGTCATTTCTTCCCGGTATCCAGGCAACATTTGCCGAAAAAACCGGAATCACGGCGAAAAAAAGTGAAAACGCGAATGCTTTATTACGGCTGAATTTAAAGTTTTTTAAAAGGTTAAATAATACGCAAACGGATGTTATATGGTATACAAGGTTTGAAGCGTGGTAAATATTTATGCTGCCTTTGCCTATAAGCGTATCTATTATCCAGCTTATCGTGAGGAGAGGCCTGTAAAAATAATCCGCGGTCTGCTGGTTAAAAATAGTCTGAAAAAACGAGCTTATTACACTGTACGGGCTGCTCAAAAAAACGCGCCTTGCATCACCTGTCAACAAAGCCACGTCATCAAGGGCAGTCAATCCGAAAAAAGCGCTGCGGAAGTAAATTATATAAACGCACAAAGCAAAAACAATATAAGGAAACATGCGCGATTCAAACAGATTTTTTAAATAAGAAATAAAATCATTTTGAATCTTTGTATTCATATAGCTCCGGTTCTATGGTATCCACGCCTTTTCTGTACATATTGGAAAATAAATATTTTGACACCGAATACATAGTCAGCACGTCTGCCATCGCCCTGTGGCGGAGATTGGCTTCAACGCCTATAGTTTCGGCAATATTGCCCAAAACGTTTGATTCAAAAGAAAAATAACGCCTCGCGAGCTTTAACGTATCTATGTAATGAATGCCGGAGGTGTTCAAATCGTTTTCGGCAAGCTCTTTATGGACAAATAAAAGGTCAAACTGCGCGTTGTGGCACACAACCGTATTTGTGCCGATAAAATTTAAAACGTCTTTGGCAATGTCTTTAAAATACGGCTGCCCTAAAACCATATCATCATATATAGAATGGATTTTTGAACATTCCAAAGGTATCGGGCTGCCCGGGTTTACAAGCATTTCGTACTTTTCTTCCGTTCCGTTTTGCAGTTTCAACATTGCAATTTCAACGATCTTTGCGCCTTTAAAAGGGTTTAAGCCGCTGGTTTCAATATCAAGGTAAACCAGATTGTCCGGCGTTTTTGTCTCTAATGTTTTCATGTATAGATCTTCTTTCATTTTAATATTCCGTCATCTTTAAAAATATTACAAATACCGTCGCGTAACAAAAAACGGTAAATATTGTCCAGAAAGTTTTAAACAGCATTGCCTTGCTCTGGTATCTGCATATGCTGCATATCGCAAGGTAACAAAACTTAGAAAGCAACGATATCACAAACGCAATAACAAAACACACAAACACTATCACGGCAAAAATCGCGGCGGAGCCTAAAAGCGGGCCGGACATCACTCCCGTAAACATAAGCTGTTTATTTACGAAGAAGTAAAGGATTAACGAAAAAAAATATAGAACCGCAAAAAAAATCCACCTGTGATTAAAAAACATTTATCTTATCTCCACGCCGATTTTTCTAAGCTCATACACCGCGTCGTCGCTTCCGCAGTATGCCGCTTTTTTAAACGCTTCAACCGCGTCATTTTTCCTGCCGATTTCTTTATAAGCAACGCCCAAAAGATAGTTTACCTGCGCGTCGTCCGGATTTATTTTAAGCGCCTGCATATACCACGGAACAGCTTCCAAAAAAGAACCGTGATCGGCATAAAAGTTTCCGGTTTTCGTATAGGCGGTTATATAATCGGGGTTAACTTCTATAGCCTTTTGATAACTCGCGAGCGCTTTGCCGTCTTCATTCAACTTGCCGTACATATCTCCCAGATTACAGTACGCCGCGACAAAAGAATAATCCGCACCGACAGCCCTTTTATAATACGATGCCGCTTCCTCATATCTTTCTTCTTCCCTGAAAGTGTGGCCTAAAAGATTATAAAAACCCGCCTGGCTGAAATACGCCGAAAGTAAAGCGCGCCTGTACCACGCCCTAGCGTGCTCCTGCATGCCGCAGCTGCGGTAACACATTCCTATCAGAAGAAAAGATTTTTCGTATTCCGGGGAAATGGCAATCGCTTTTTCAAGATACTGCGCCGCGGTCATAAATTTTTCAGAATTGTTTGTCAGCGCCGCTTTCTGGAAAAAAGCGTTGCCCAGCCAGTAATACGTATCCGAGCTTGAAGAATCCGCTTCCTCGGAAAGCTTTAAATACTTTATCGCAGAATCATAATTGCCGAGTTTCGACAAAACAATCCCGTAATTTCTGAAAGTATCCGCACCCGACGCCCGTAACTCTATTGCCTTGGCATAGTGTTTTGCCGCAGAAAAGTACTGTTCGTTTATATAGTAATTGTTAGCTTTTTGCAGTATAACATCCCGCGAATAGCCGAGATTTTGGAATATATAAAAAACAAGACATAAAAACATAAAACACAAAGTGCCGATTATGCTGTACCTTGTGTTTTTGTCCATCTTTATCTTCGGCATTTTGACTTTTACTTTCATATTAATCTTTCTCATCAATTCCCTGCCTGCAGCAATACAGGCTGCCCCTGCTTTGCGGTGCCGGCGTTTTTCCAGCCGTTTTTGCGCAACAGCTTTTCCGCTGCGAGCGAGTTTGCCGCGTCGGAATGTATTATATAAACAGGCGTTTCTTTATTTTGGTTTCCAAGCCACTTTTGAAGCATTTCAAAATCAGGGTGGTCTGAAAATACCTCGTATTTCTTTATTGAGGCGGCGCTTTTCATTCCGTTTTTAGCGGGTTTTCCGGTAAGCAGCCTGCCGGCATTGCTGTCTGGCTTAACAAAATTTACTATCATTATTGAAACATTTTTTTGCGGAATCATTTTAGAAATCATCTTTTCGGACATTCCCATATCCATATCGCCGCTTGAAGACAATAAAATCATTTGCTTGTCATAACTTCTTATCATCTGCAGTTTGGCATTATCAGGAATAACTTTCCCTTTTTGGTAAATATCCGGCAAAAACCACGTTCCTTCTTTTTTTGCCGCTTCCTTTTTATATATCGCATTCATCGCGTTGGCGCTAGGCGAAACGCTGTAAATCGGGATTTCTTTTGAAAGTTTTCCGTTTTCCTGCATAAGCAGAAGTTCATACAAAACTTTTTGCGTCCTGTTAAACGATAAAGCCGGAATCCAAACCGTTTTGCCTTTTTTAACCGCTTTATCCAAATCATCCTGAAACGTATCATATTCTTTTATGCCGAATCTCTGCTTTTCGCCGCCGTAAGTGGCTTCCATAAATATAAGATCGGCTTTTTCTGGCACATCGAAGTTTCCCGTCAAACGCGAATATCCGCTCCCGAGGTCCCCTGAAAACAAAACTTTTTTCCCTTCCGCTTCAATCATAACGCTTGCTGAACCGGGTATATGTCCGGCGTTTATAAGCTGAAAGGCAGCGCCGCCTAAATCGGTTTTTTCATTATATTCCTTAGTCACAAAATATTTTGCTATTGCAGCGGTTTCCTCTTCACAGCAGTTTTTACATATTGAAAAATGTACATTTTCCGCGGCTTCAAGCTGTTTTATTGTCATGCTTTGCGGAGCCTGTTCGGTTTCTTTTATGTCTTTGCGGCAGGAACCGGTCCAGTGCGCGACTACCGAATAACCGGATCGCTGCGCCTTACTTTTCTGGCTTTGCGACCAAAACCACTGCCGTTCAATCAAATCAAAGCCGCTTCTGTTTTTGTAAAGGGTAAAGGCAAGCTCTTTCGTGGCAGGCGTAGAGTATATTTTTCCTTTAAAACCTTTGTTTATCAAAAGAGGGATTTTGCCGCTGTGGTCAATATGCGCGTGGGTTAAAACTAAAAACTGCGCTTCGGTAAGTTCTTTTGGGAAATTTTCAGATGAAGACTGGTTTTCTTCGGCTTCATCTTCATTCATAAATATTCCGCAGTCCACCAAAGCTTTAATATCTCCGGATTCAAACAAAAAACAGCTTCCGGAAACGGTTTCAGCGGCCCCGTACGGAGTCACCTTTATATCCGCAAAAGCAAATGATTCAAACAATACAACAAATAGTGCAATAAATATTATTTTTTTCATGGTTTAAATTAGAAATTTTAAGAGTTGTGAGTGAAGAACGGATATATTGTGCCTGAGTCTTTACATCTTAACTTTCAACTCTAAACTCTGTCTTAATAATTACATTTTTTCCGGAGCGGAAACGCCCAGTAAATTCAATCCGTTTTTAATTATCACGGTCACGGCTTCTATAAGTTTAAGCCTTGATGACGTTAAAGCCGGGTCATCGCTTAAAACGCGGCATTTTTCGTAAAACTTATGATACATATCGGCAAGTTCCATCAAATATGCCGTAAAATGGTGGGGGCTCATAGTTTTTTCGCAAACCGCAAGAGTGTCGCAAAAAGCAGAAAGCTTTTTCATCAAATCCCTTTCTTCTTTTGTGTTAAGCAGCGCAAAATCAGGGCTGTCGGTTAAATCATTCCTGTTTTTACTTTCGCGGAAAATCGAGTTGCACCTTGCGTTTACGTACTGGACGTAAAACACCGGGTTTTCGCTTGTCTGCTTTTTAGCAAGCTCCAAATCAAAATCAAGCTGCGAATCCGGCGCGCGAAGAAGGAAGGAAAATCTGCACGCGTCTTTGCCGACTTCGTCAACGACTTCTTTCAAAGTTATAAACTCGCCGCTTCTTGTGGACATCGCGACAGGCTGCCCGCCGCGCACCAAAGAAACAAGCTGGTAAAGTATCACTTTTAACGCTTCTTTTGAAAAACCGAGCATCTGAATACAGGCGCTTATCCTTGCGACATACCCGTGATGATCCGCGCCCCACAAATTAACAAGCTTTGTAAAGCCTCTTTCAAATTTATTTTTATGGTACGCCACATCGGAGGCCAAATATGTATATCTGCCGTCAGTGCGTTTTAAAACCCTGTCTTTATCGTCTCCGTATTTCGTGGACGCAAGCCATAAAGCGCCGTCCTGCTCGTAAGCGTCGCTTTTATCTTTTAAAAATTCGCACGCCTTATCAACTTCCGTTTTGCCGTCTTTATCTTTATTAAACGCTATTTTACCTTCGGAAAACCAGTTGTCAAACTCTACGGCAAAATCTTTTAAATCGCTTTTTATCGTGGCAAGGATATCTTTAACCGCCTCTTCTTTAAAGTTTATATCATTGATATTTTTGCCCTCAGCTATAAGGCGTTTTGCTATATCAACTATATATTCGCCTTTGTAGCCGTCTTCAAGAAAAAGTATATTTTCGCCTTTAAGCTGCATAAATCTTACTTTGACGGATTCCGCCAAAACAAGCATCTGGTTGCCGACATCGTTTAAGTAATACTCTTTCGTTACATTGTACCCGAGATGCTTTAAAACCCTGGCTAAAGAATCGCCGATGGCCGCGCCCCTGCCGTGTCCTATATGCAAAGGCCCTGTCGGATTCGCGGACACAAACTCCACCATCACCTTGTCTTTGTTATTGGCGGTTTTGCTGCCATATTTTTCTTTTTCAATAAGAATTCTGTTAAGTTCTTCGTATAAAACTTCGTTCTTCAAATGCAGGTTTATAAAACCGGCTCCTGCGATTTCGGCTTTAGCCGCAAAATCCGGCATATCTTTGAAAATTATGTTTATAAGTTCGGCCGCTACGTTTCTGGGGTTGGTTTTAAGCTGTTTCGCAAGCAGCATCGCGGCGTTTACCGCAAAATCCGCCTCAATATTTTTAGGAGGCACTTCAACCGTGAAAGAAAAATTCTCAATGAAAGCCGAATCCAGCCCTTTATCTTTCGCGTACTGTTTTACTATTAAGTCAAGTTTTTCGGTTATTTGTTGTTTAATCATTTTATTTCCATGCCTCATATTTAATCTTTTCAGGTTCCCAACCGTTTTTCGGGGGATTATTTTCTGCTGGCCTGCCCATTACGACAAGCGAAAACGCTTTGATATTTGAAGGAAAATTGAATATTTTCTCTATTGCGTCCTGCCTTTCTTTATTTTCAAAAATCCCGCACCATACCGAGCCGTAGCCTTTCGAAGTTGCCGCAAGCAGCATATTTTCCGTAGCGGCTGCGCAGTCCTGCGCCATATAATTGTTATATACACGATTCGCGTCACCCACAACCAAAACAGCTAAAGGGGCATGCAAAATCATCTGAGCGGCAGGGTGAGCGGCGGCTATTTTTTTATGCGTTTCTTTGTCTTTTATAACAATAAACGACCAGCAGCGCGTATTTCTTGCGGTAGGGGCAGACATCGCGGCGCGCAAAATATAATTTAAATCCTCTTCTTTTACATCTTCATTTGTGTACTTTCTTACGCTTTTTCTTTCAAGCAGTATATCCATTACAGTCTCCTGAAAATAATATCAGCTATTATATCTTATTATTACTGTTTTTTTAAGCTTTATTTTAGTACTCCGTAAACCGCAAAACGATTGATTTTATATGTAAAAAGGCGCTTTTATTTTAAGCCTGTTTTCCGATTTCGTCCGATTTTGGTATAATAGCTAAATTATGACAGATTCTATGATAGAAAAACTTAACCCATCACAAAAAGAAGCAGTCCTTTGTACGGAAGGCCCTCTTATAATCTTTGCAGGCGCCGGCACCGGAAAAACGAGAGTGATAACACACAGAATCGCCCATTTGCTTTCAAAGGGAGTGCCTCCCTGGTCAATTTTGGCGGTAACTTTTACAAATAAAGCCGCGGAAGAGATGAAAAAAAGAGTAAATGACCTTGTACCGGGCGCTGGCGCGAATGTATGGGTTTCGACATTTCACTCATTTTGCGCGTATTTTTTGAGAGTTGAAGCGCAAAAGATAAATTTAAGCCCGGATTTTTTGATATATGATTTCGCGGATCAGAAAAACGTAATAAAAGACTGTATAAAAGAGTTAAATCTTGATGAAAAGAAGTTTAAACCTTCATCAATGGCGGATAAAATAAGCCGCGCTAAAGACGATTTGAAATTTCCTTCCGATGTTGCCGCTGACGCGGAGCGTTTAGGCGATTTTTACGGTGCGACAGCCGCTAAAATTTACCAGCTTTACCAGAAAAAACTTGAACTGGCGCAGGCTTTAGACTTTGGCGATTTGATTATGCGCACAGTGGTCGCTTTGCAGCAGTATCCGGCGCTTTTAGAACATTACCAGCAAAAATTTAAATACATCCTTGTCGATGAATACCAGGACACAAACCATGCGCAGTATATGCTTACAAAACTTCTCGCGGACCGGCACCACAATATCTGCGTGGTCGGCGATGACGACCAGTGCCTTCCGGAAGGCTCTTTAATAACAACGCCCTCCGGCATAAAAAAAATAGAAGATATAACGCTTAAAGATACTCTGCTTTCAGCCTGCGGACACGGCAAAATAATACAAAGCCGCATGAACGCGGTTAAAAAGAAAAAATACAAAGGAGTTTTGGTAAATATAAAGACAAAAAGCGGCAAAAATATTAAAGCCACGCCAAATCATATCGCTTTTGCAAAGTTAAACCACCAGCAAGGTGTTTACTATGTTTACCTTATGTACAAAGAAGGCATGGGTTACAGAATAGGGCAGACTCAGGGTGTGCGCAGCAGGAAAAAAGGCGATATTGCTAACGGGCTTTCCGTAAGGTTAAACCAAGAACACGCTGACAAAATGTGGATTATAGATGTATGCAGTAATAAAGAGAAAGCGGCATACCTTGAACAGTTACTCTCCGTAAAATACGGAATACCTGCAATGGTTTTTAACGCTTTTTCAAAACGTAAAAGCCCTAAATTGGTAATAAAACAAAGTTTTTGCGATAAACTGTTTAAAGAAATCGATACAGCTTCAAACGCAGTACGTTTAATGGGCGATTTTAATCTTTTTGAAGAGTATCCGCACCATCAGGCTCAAGCCGTAATGCGGGGTAAGACTGCGAGAAGAATCATCAATTTAAACTTATTTTCCGGAAGAATCACAGAGAAAGATAAGGGCTGGCATTCGCACAGGATATGTTTAAACTCTTCCGGCAATGATTTAAAAGCTGAACTTAAAGATAAAAATTTTGCGGTAAGGAAAGGAAACAGAAATACATGGCGCATAGAAACTGAAAGGGCAGAATACGGCGATGCAGAAAAATTTGTAAAAAACATCATGAGCGTTGCGGATTTGGGTTTAACAACAAAAGCAAAACTTACAAAAGGCGAAAGCTTTACAGCCATGCCTTTTTCGCATTTAAAAGAAGAGATGGTTATACCTGTTTTAAAAAACGGAAATATCATTGAAGATACAATTACAAGCGTTTCTTATTCCGATTATGATGGTTTTGTTTATGATATAAGCGTTCCGGAACTCCGGCAGTTTGCGGCAAACGATGTACTGGTACATAATTCTGTTTACAGCTGGAGAGGCGCTGACATTACGAATATTTTGGATTTTGAAAAAGATTACCCTTCGTCTAAATCCGTCAGGCTGGAACAAAACTACCGTTCAACCCCTAAAATTCTGGCTACCGCTTACCAGGTTGTAAAAAACAATACCGGAAGGGTAGAAAAAAAGCTTTGGACCGAAAACCCGGACAACGGCTCCGTGACCGTAGTCAAAGCGACAAATGAAAATGACGAAGCCGCGAAAATCGTGGATATCATTTACCTTAACACGACTGATAACAAATATAACCTGTCGGATTTTGCCGTTTTTTACCGTACCAACGCGCAGTCGCGCGCTTTTGAAGATGCTTTCAGAAGGGCGGGTATGCCTTATGCCGTTATCGGCACTTTGCGCTTTTATGACCGCGCGGAAATCAAAGACATAATGGCATACCTCAAACTTATACATAACCCCAACGACAATGTAAGTTTTAAAAGAATAATTAATATTCCCCGCAGGGGCATCGGCAAAACCTCTATGGAAAACCTCGAAAGGGAAGCTGTAAAACGAAGCCTTTCAATATGGCAGACAATACCTTTCGCGGCAGAAGCGGGTTTAAACAGGGGTACTATAGCTTCTCTAAACTCTTTTGTTACGCTTATCAAAGGTTTTATAAATCTTAAAAGTGAAGAGTCCGTCAAAATGGTGGCGGAAAAAGTTATAACACATTCCGGATACTTAAAAGAACTTGAAACGGAAGACACCACTGAAGCAAAAACAAAGATAGAAAACATACAGGAATTAATTTCGGCTATAGACGATTTTGAAAACCGTTCTCCCGATAAAACGCTTTCCGGCTATTTAACCCAGATTGCTTTGGTAAGCGATTTGGACGAACTTGACGATTCCAAAGGAAAAGTAACATTGATGACCCTGCACCTTGCGAAAGGGCTTGAATTTGATAATGTTTTTATATGCGGGCTTGAAGAAGGATTATTTCCCATCGGGGAATCGGCGTTTACCCCTGAAGAGCTTGAAGAAGAAAGAAGGCTTATGTATGTAGGTATGACAAGGGCAAGGAAACATCTATATCTTTGCTGGGCTTCCGAAAGGACCGTTTACGGCAAAACAAGATGGAATATGCTTTCGAGGTTTGTAGCGGAAGCTGGCTTTAAAGATGAGTTTGCGGACAGAAAACCCGCGATGTTTAACCAGGGCTTTAACAAAACCAAATGGGGCGGCGGATTTAATAAAAATGTCCGCAGCGCGAAAGTTGAATATAAATACAGGGATGGCGATTCTTATGATTACGTTCCCACGGATGACGAAATAATAAAGGATGAGCCGCTGTATTCGCCCGCTTCAGACCAAAGCCCTTACAAAATCGGGGCGGTTGTTTCGCACCCCGTGTTTGGCAAGGGCAAAATAATAGAAAAATCCGGCATAGGAGATGATTTAAAAGTCGTCGTTTTGTTTGAAAACGGCCAGTGGAAAAAACTTCTGGCAAGAGTAGCAAACCTTACTTTGATTTAAACCGCAATAATTACGCTTCTTCCTGAATTGCTTCGTCGTTTTCAACTTCATTCTGCAGATCTATGCTTTTAAGTTCGCCGGGAATAGCGTTTTCGTCTTCTTCCATGTCAAACGGGGTTGTGTCTTCGTACTGCGGCTGTGTTTGAGCCGTTGCGGCTTTATGGCTTTTTAATTCCTTGTTTTTTGAATAAGCCAAAAAATACATCGTTACAAGAAGCATTGTTACTACTAAAAAAACCGCTATCGTCATCCAAAATTTGTGGCTGTCATGCATAAGAGCCCCCTCTTTTTGCATATTTTATAACAAATTTACCGTATAAAAATCAATTTTATACAATATAAAAAAGGAGTTTATCATGGATAAAAAAAATCAGCAGGACGGAAGTTGCTGCCAAAGCAAAGGCAAAAAAGAAGAAAAGAAAGAAGCGGCAAAAACCTCATGCTGCCATACGCCTAAACCGCCCGAACCTAAATGCTGTTGCGGGCATTCCTCAAAACCGGGCAAACCGATAAATGACCCGGACGCAATTTATATCTGCCCGATGGATCCTGAAGTGCGCCAAAAAGGCCCCGGAATATGCCCGATTTGCGGCATGGCTCTTGAACCCGAAAGCGGCGTATCAGACCCGGAAAACAATGAAGAACTTAAAGACATGACAAAGCGTTTTGTAATCGCGGCAATTCTTGCCGTTCCGCTGCTTATACTAAATATGGGTGCGCATATGCTCCATATAAACATATTTTCAAAATTTTTAGAGCTGCCGGTTGCCAACTGGATACAGCTTTTAATAGCGACTCCTGCCGTGTTGTGGTGCGGCAAGCCGTTTTTTGAAAGGTTTTGGCTTTCAATTAAAACATTCAACTTAAACATGTTCACTTTGATTGGCATGGGCATAGGTGTCGCTTACATCTACAGTATTTGCGTAACGCTTTTTCCTTCGTTTTTCACGAAAATGTTTAACCATATGCTGCCTGTTTACTATGAACCGGCGGCAGTGATAACCGCCCTGGCATTGCTAGGGCAGGTTTTGGAATTAAAAGCCCGCTCAAAAACAGGCGCCGCAATAAAACACCTTTTGGCGCTCGCGCCGGACAAAGCGCGCATAGTAAGGGATAACGGAACGGAAGAAGATATAGATTTAAAAGACGTTAAAGCCGGCGATATACTACGTGTTTTGCCCGGAAGCAAAGTGCCGGTTGACGGAATTATAATTGAAGGCGAAAGCTCAATAGACCAGTCGATGATTACGGGCGAATCTATCCCGGCGGATAAGGCGGCTGGCGATGCGGTTACGGGAGCAACGCTAAATATCAACGGCAGCTTTAAAATGCGCGCTTTACGGGTGGGTTCAGAAACGGTGCTTTCGCAGATTGTGGATATGGTGATAAAAGCGCAAAGATCCAGGGCGCCGATACAGCATCTCGCGGATAAAGTTTCTTCCATATTTGTACCCACGGTAATACTTACCGCAATCGCAACAGTCGCATTGTGGTACTTTTACGGGCCGGATCCTAAAATTTCATTTATGCTTATTACGGGCGTTTCGGTACTTATAATAGCCTGCCCGTGCGCTTTAGGGCTTGCGACTCCGATGTCTGTAATGGTAGCAACCGGACTTGGCGCTAAAAACGGCATACTTGTCAAAAACGCAGAAAGCCTTGAAACGCTTGAAAAAGCAAACACTTTGGTTTTTGACAAAACGGGAACATTAACCGAAGGCAAAATAGCAGTAAAAAACGTAATATCCGTATCTCCCAAATACAATATAAATGAAATACTGATGTACGCGCAAAGCATGGAAAAACACAGTGAGCATCCGATTGCGAAAGCTATTATAGTCTCCGCGCAAGAAAACCACGCGGCGGAAGTTGCCGTGACGGCATTTAAAAATATTTCAGGCAAAGGAATAACCGCTGTTTATGAACGGCAAATCCTGCTTTTAGGGAACGCGCAGCTTTTAAAAGATTCAAAAGTAGATATTTCCGCAGCGGAAAGCAAAGCCGCAGAACTCAAAGCGCTCGGGCAGACTGTTATGTTTTTATCGGTAAACGGAGAAATTGCGGGTATTATATCCGTTTCAGATACCGTAAAAGCGAACGCTTTGCAAATAATACAATCGTTCAAAACGCAGAATCTTGAATGCATAATGCTTACGGGCGACAGCAAAGAAACCGCGCTTGCGATAGCAAAAGAAGCCGGAATTGAAACAGTTGAAGCGGAAGTTTTACCTGAAGAAAAGTATTGTTACATAAAAAATTTACAACAATCCGGAAAAACCGTAGCGATGATAGGCGACGGCATAAATGACGCTGCCGCACTTGCCGAAGCAAACGTCGGCATAGCAATGGGCACTGGAACGGATATAGCCATGGAAAGCGCTGACATCACTTTAATGTCAGGAGATTTAAACGGTGTTAGAAAAGCGGTTTCTTTAAGCAAAAACACGATGAAGAATATAAGGCAGAATTTATTTTTGGCGTTTATTTACAACGCGCTTGCGATACCTATCGCGGCAGGAATACTTTATCCGCATTTCGGCATACTTTTAAGCCCGGAAATAGCAAGCATAGCAATGGCGTTAAGCTCCGTTTCCGTTATAGGAAATGCGTTAAGATTATCAAAAGTTAACCTTTGATACAATTATTTGGATTTACCCCTCAAGCCCATGTACTTTTATCAAATGTGGCAAAAGTACCAAAAGCTCGGTTCGGTATGCAATATTAATAATAAACAAAGCCTGATAAGGTTAATTAATCTTATCAGGCTTTTATTTAAACTCTTAACTGTTTATTTATTACTTGCCGTTTTTCCATCCGCCGCCAAGCGCTTTGCAGACATCCACAACCGCGTCAAGCTGGTTTTGCATGGCTTTAGCATAAGAAAGCTCCGCGCTTAAAAGGTTGCGTTCCGCGTCCAAAACGTCCAAAAGCCCTATAAGGCCAGCGTCTTTCTGCTTTAAAGCGATAGTATATGCTTTCTGTAAAGAATCTTTTTGGTTGCCTGTGGAAATGACAGTTTCCCTGTTAATTTTATTTGCGTTCAAAGCGTCCAACGTCTCTTTAAAAGCGCTTTGTATGGTTTTGTTGTACGTTGCAAGCATCTGGTCATACTGCGCCTGAGCCTGTTTTTCCTGTTCTTTCAGTTTGCCGCCCTGGAAAATAGGCTGCGCGAGCGATCCGGCAAAGTTCCATATTCCGTTTGAAAACAAACTGGAAAGAGCGGAACTGGCATATCCCGCGCCCGCGGTTAAAGTTATTGAAGGAAAGTATGCTGCCCTTGCCGCGCCGATTTCCGCGTTTGCAGATATAAGCTGCTCTTCAGCCTGCATAATGTCGGGCCTTCTTTCCAAAAGGTTTGAAGGCACGCCTTCAGGCACTTCCGGTATTACCGTTATATTTTCAAGCTCTTTGCCTCTTTCAATTTTGCCGTCAACTATTTCCCTTGGATTTGCGCCGATAAGCACGGCAAGCGCCGTTTCATTTTCGCCGATCGCTTTCTTAAGGCCCTGCACATTAGTTTCAACGGAATACATTTCCGCGGTCACTCTCTGCAGGTCAAGATTAGAAATCAGCCCTTCTTTAAGCCTTTTTTGGTATATTTCAACAGTTTCTTTTCTTGCTTCAAGCGTACGCTGCGCGATTGCGAGCTGCGAATCATTTGAACGCAAAGCAAAATAAGCTTTTGCGACATCGGCAGTCAACGCTATTACGACAGCGTCCTTATTTGCCTGCGAAGCCAAAAGCTGCGCCCTTTTAGATTCTGAAAGCCTCTTATACTTTCCCCATAAATCAAGTTCGTACGAAATGCCAAGTCCTGCCGAGTAACTTTCCTGATTGCTTAAATCAGCACCGTCTGCCGACAAACCTACGGAAGGCATTCTTGAAGAGTCCGCGATGCCCGCGACAGCCCTTGCCTCATCAACCCTTGCTATCGCAAGCTTTAAATCCTGGTTATATTTTAACGCTTTTTCAACAAGCCCGTTTAAAGCGCTGTCATTAAAACTTTCCCACCATGTGCCGGAAGAATAAGCGCTGAAATCCGCACCGGAGCCTTCAGGCAGTTCCGTTTCGGGTTTCACATAATCTTTGCCCATCGTACATCCGCCCAAAAAAGCGAATACGGCTAAACACAATATTATTTTTTTCATTGCTGTTCTCCGGTTGCCGCGGCGTTCTTATTTTTACCGCTTAGTTTATCTGAAATTTTTAAAATTATCACAAAGAATGTCGGTATAAAGAAAGGCGCTATTAAAGTCGCGCCTAGCATTCCCGCGACTACCGCCGTACCAATTGCGTGCCTGCTTGCCGCGCCGGCACCGGCGCTTAACGCAAGCGGCATACAGCCCAAAATAAAAGCCATCGAAGTCATTATTATAGGCCTGAAACGCATTTTGGCGGCTTTTACCGCGGCTTCATTATACGGTAAGCCTTCTTTTATATGCAGCTCGGAGGCAAACTCTATAATCAAAATCGCGTTTTTTGCCGCAAGTCCTACAAGCGTTATAAGCGCGACCTGAAAGTAAATATCGTTTGCCAGCCCTCTTGCCAAAATGCCAAGCAAAGCGCCGAAAACCGCAAAAGGCAAGGCCATAAGAACGGCAAGAGGCAGGCTCCATTTTTCATACTGCGCCGCAAGAATTAAAAACACAAATATTATTCCGAGCGTTAAAGCGGAAGAAGCGCTGCTTGAAGAAAGCTTTTCCTGATAAGTCGAGCCTGTCCACGCCAGCCCGTAATCCGTACCCAAAATTTTGGCGCAGGCTTCTTCAACCGCCTGTATAGCCTGTCCGCTTGAATATCCGGCCGCGGGAGTGGCAAGAATTTTTGCAGCTGGAAAAGAATTGAAATGTTCTACCATATCGGGTCCCGTAATCATTTCAAAAAAGGCAAGATTGGAAAGCGAAATCATATTTCCCTTGCTCGAACGGACAAAAATTTCCGATAAGTCTTCCGGCTTTGCCCTGTAATCGCCTTCCGCCTGCATCATAACTTTAAAGCTTCTGTTGGATTTTGTGAAATCATTAATATATGTCTGCCCGAAAGTTGCAGCCATCGTAGCGTAAAGATTGTCTAAAGTTACGCCTTTCGCGTGGGCGTTAACGGTATCCACTTTCATTCTGTATTTAGGGTAAGAAACGTTTAAAGTCGTCCTTACTCCGGTAACTTCCGGCCTTGAGGACAATTCTTGTATGACTTCCTGCGTTTTAAACGCAAGTTCATTTATAGAGCCGCCGCCTTTGCTTTGTATATAGCCTTCAAGGCCGCCTGTCGTACTTAAACCCATAATAGGCGGAGGGTTAAAAGGCATTACAACAGCTTCGGGAATTTCCTGTGAGGCCCTTGCGGCAATCCGGTGAATTATGCCTTGCGCCGATTCCGCCTTTGTTTTTCTTTCATCCCACGGCTTAAGGCGTATAAAGAAACCGCCCGCGTTACTTTGCGCCGCGCCGCTTATAATGTCATAACCTGAAAAATTAAGTTCTTCCGTCACTCCGGGTACCGATAAAACTATGTCTTCAACTTTTTTAACCGTTTCTTTTGTTTTGCTCACCGGGACGGCAGCGTCCATCATAATGGCAGCCATTATGTATCCCTGGTCTTCTTCCGGAAGAAGCGCGCCGGGAATTTTTTTGAACATTAAACCAGTGGCAAGCCAGATTATTAAAACTAAAATCAGCGCGGTTGAAAGATGCTTAACCAAACACGCCACTTTGCCGGTATAAATATTTGTAATTTTATCGAACAGGCGGTCAAAAGCCGCAAAAAAACCTTTTTCTTTCTTTTCCTCTTTCGTAAGAAGCAAAGCGCACATTGCGGGCGTAAGCGTAAGCGCCACAAGGCCGGAAATGACAACCGAGCACGCAATTGTTATCGCGAACTGTTTGTACATAACGCCCGTAAAACCGCCCATAAACGCGACCGGCACAAAAACCGCGCACAAAACCAAAACGATAGCCACTACAGGGCCGGAAACTTCCGACATCGCTTTAACCGTGGCTTCTTTCACGGGGAGTTTTTCTTCTTCCATAATTCTGTCGACGTTTTCTATTACAACGATGGCATCATCAACTACTATGCCTATTGCAAGCACAACGCCGAACAGCGTAAGCGTATTTATTGAAAACCCCATAAGCATCATACCCGCAAAAGCGCCCGCTATCGAAACAGGCACGGCAACGCACGGTATAAGCGTGGGGCGCCAGTTTTTCAAAAACAGGAACACCACTAAAAACACGAGCATTATCGCTTCAATTAAAGTATGCACTACTTCATTTATAGATTCACGGACAAATATGGTTGAATCCTGAACAACGGCGTGCTCAAAATCTGCGGGAAATTTAGCGGAAAGTTCCGCCATTTTACTGTTTATGCCGTCAGCCGTTTTAATCGCGTTCGCGCCGGGAGAAAGATAAACGGCTACAGCCATCGCGGGAATGCCGTTTTTGCTGCTTTCAATGTCATAACTCATCGCGCCAAGCTCAACTCTTGCCACGTCTGAAAGCTTTAAAGTGGTACCGTCAGGGTTTGCCCTTATGATAATTTCCTTAAACTCTTCGGGAGTAGTATATCTGCTGTCGGCAAGAATAGAATATGTCCTGTCCACCTGCACGGTTACCGGAGGCTGGCCTATTTTGCCCGCTGTCCTTTGCTTGTTTTGTTCGGCAACGGCATTATAAATATCGGCAGGCGTAAGATTAAGCTGTTTAAGCCTGTCCGGCATAAGCCATATTCTTATTGAATAGTCGCTTCTGCTCATAAGAGTCGCGTCTCCGACTCCCTCCACCCTTTTTAATTCATCGATAACGTTTATAAGCACGTAATTCGCTACATAAGTTAAATCGTACGTGTTGTTGGGAGACGTGAAAGACATAAGCTGCAGCATTGTCGAAGATTTTTTATTTACCGTAACGCCGTATTTGCGCACTTCTTCCGGCAAAAGGTTCATCGCCGCCTGCACCCTGTTATTTACGTTTATCATGGCAAGGTCCGGGTCAGTGCCGATATTAAAATAAACCATAAGGTTTAAGTAGCCGTTGCTGTCGGAAACGGAGTTCATGTATATCAAATCCTGAACGCCGTTTATCTGGTTTTCCAAAGGCGTCGCCACGGTTTCCGCGATAATTTCTGCGCTCGCGCCTGGATACTGTGCCTGCACCGAGATTGAAGGGGGCGTTAAATCCGGATATTGTTCAATAGGAAGGCTGCGCATTGAAATTATTCCGGCAATTAATATTACAAGGGAAATAACCGTGGAAAAAATCGGCCTCTCTATAAAAAATTTAGAAAACATTATTTACCGCCTTCTGCGGCGCTATTTGCCTGTACGGTTTCCGGCGATTGCGCGTTCACAACCGCGGAACTTTGCTCCATGCGGTATTTTTCCGGCAGCACAAACTCTTTCTTTTGCAGGGTAACGGGCTTTCCGGGCACAACTTTTATAACTCCTTCGGAAACAACCGTTTCCCCGCCGTTAAGTCCCGATGTTACTATCGCAATATTATCCGTATTTTCATAAGTTACGGGTACGGATTTTACTACATTATCTTCTCCCACCACGTAAACGGCAGGCCCTAAAGCCGTTTCTAAAACAGCCGTCTGCGGAATTATTACGGCGTCAGTATATATGGCGCCTTCAAGCTTAACCCTGATAAATCTTCCGGGCATCATCATTCTTCTGCCTTCGGGGTTAGGAAATTCCGCCTTAACCGCTATTGAGCCGGTATTTGCATCCTGCTTGCTATCAACAAAAATTACTTTGCCGTCATACGGGTAAACCGCGTTATTATCAATAATGGCTTTTACCGATATGGGCTTTTCATCAATAGGTTTTTTTGTTTTGATTTTGCCCGCTATAAAATCTCTCTTAACATCGTCCGCGTGCTTTCCAGGCACTGAAAAAACGGCTTGCAGCGGGTTAATTTGCACCATCGTTGTAAGCATGCCTTTTTCGCCTGCTATGGAGATGAGGCTGCCTATGTCCTGCAAAGCCGCTCCGGTTATTCCCGAAATAGGGGCAACGACTTTTGTGTATCTTAAATTAATTTCAGCGTCTTTTAAGTTAGCTTTCGCGGTTTCAACTTCGGCTTTTGCGCTTTCATAAGCGGCATACGCGTCATCGTATTCTTTTCTGCTTACAGCTTCCTGGTCAAGCAGGCTTTTCATTCTTGTATAATCATTTTTCGCTTTAGTCAGAGAAGCGTTTGCTTTGGAAAGCCCTGCTTTCGCTTTATCGCGGGCAACCTGGTACGGCTCCGGGTCTATAAGAAAAAGCTGTTTTCCCGCTTCTATAAATTCACCTTCCTGAAAATTCTTTTCTTTGAGTATTCCGCCGACTTGCGCGCGGACTTCAATTTCAAGAGAACCTATGACCTGTGCCGGATATTCAATATCCCACGGAATATCGCTTTTAATGCTTTCTATGCCGACAACGCTTGGAACCGGCATCTTTTTTTCTTCTTTTTTACCGCCACAGGAGGAAAAACACAAAGCAAAACAAAGAACTGCAAAAACGGTTAAAGTGGATTTTGTTTTCATAAGGCCTCTTTTTATAAGATTATATAGTATTAATAAAAAATTTTAAATTTACTAACAATTTAAAAAAAAGCAGGAATTTTATAGAATATGTGTATGAATTTTAAAGATTATTTTAATATTGAATCTGTTGACGTACAAAAGAACTGCATAATTTGCCAGGTTTTTGATTTGTCGCTATTTTCAGATAAATCTAATAACGGCTTTTTTGTTAAAACGGCGCAGGCGCAAAACACTACCGTCATAGCATTGAAAAACAACTTTCTTGCCGGCGACACGGCTTTGCATCTGAAAGATACAGAGTGTGAAAATATACTGCTTTTCGGAAGCTGCGGCGGCTGCGGAGACGTAGAATCGGGCGACTTGCTGTTGATAGACAAAGCGCGTAACCTGGAAAGTTTTTCAAAGATGCTGTCGTTTGACGTAAATCCGGAAACTTATTCATCTTCAGAAGAACTGTTAAAAAAGTTTTATGAAAAAAACCGTTATGAAGATTTAATTAAAACAAATTCCGCTTGCGTCAGCTCTCTTCTGCTTGAGTCAAAATACTTGCCGTGGTTTAAAGACAACGGCATAAACGCGGTGGATATGGAATCTTCGATAATTTACTCCGCGGCGCAAAACGCAGGCAAAAAAGCGCTGGCTGTAATGTACGCGGCGGACCATATTGAAGCAACCCCTTTCGGCAAACCTGTTGAAGAAAAAGTAAAAAATAAAATATCCGCGGCGCGCAAAAAGCTTGCGAGGCTTCTTTTGGATTTTACAAATGAGCTCTGATTTTGAAACGCTCTTTAAAGAGCGTTTTCCTAAATTCGGGACCAACAAAGCCAGAGAGGTACAAAGGCTTATATTTGAAATATCTTCCATAGAAAATATTCCACCGGAAGCAGTTTTTGCCGCAATAAAAGAAAACTCTTATGAAACCGTTAAAAAAATGCTTTTGACAAAGCGCTACCCTGAAACATTCGGAAAAGTGCCGATGGATTCTTTTTATCTTCCTAAATTTGACGCAAACAAACAATTTGCGGCGGGCACAAATAGCTCAGCGTTTAACCCCCAAACCGTTTATTATGAAGAACCGGCGGTTAATTTTCCTGTTTTTGACAGGGTAAAAAACAAATTTCCTGATGCGGCATATATTCGCATCGAATCGATGAAAGATTTTATGCGCGGAAAAAAATTTACGCTGACTGATTTTAACTCCCGTACAAAAAATCTGTTTTTAACTGGAGAAAAATATGATTTTTTCAAAAGATGCCCTTGCACTTCAGGAGTCGTAAACTGCGGCTATTCCATTATGAATACAGGCATGGGCTGCGCTTATGAATGCAGCTACTGTTTTTTACAGGGATATCAAAATGTGCCCGGAATAGTTATACCTTATAACATAAAGGAGTATTTGAAAGAAGACAGATTGGTAAGCAGCGCAAAAGGCTTTTTTAATTATAAACGAATCGGCAGCGGAGAGTTTACAGACTCCCTCATTTTTGACGATATTACCGAATTTTCTTCAGAGATAATACATTTCTTTAAAGAAAAACCGGACATTTTTTTTGAATTTAAAACGAAAAGCGTAAATATTGAAAATCTTCTTCGCTCCGGAGGCAAAGAAAACATAGTGGCTGCCTGGAGCGTCAACTCCGAGAAAATACGCAAAGAGAATGAATTTAAAGCGCCCTCTGTTGCGGAAAGGCTGGCTGCCGCAAAAAAATGCGCCGATGCCGGTTTTTCAACTGCCTTTCACTTTGACCCGATTGTTTATTACAGCGGTTGGGAAAAAGATTACTCTGATACGGTTGACATGATTTTTGACATTGTGCCGGCCGGCAGCATAAAATGGATAAGCCTTGGTACTTTAAGAATGCCCGCCTCTTTAAAAACCGTAATAGAAAACCGCTTTCCCGATACCAAGATTTTAAACGGCGAACTGCTACTCGGAAATGATTACAAACTGCGTTATGAAGAAAATTTAAGAGCGCAAATCTACTCTTACATGAACAATTTAATAAAATCAAAAAAAACCAATACTGTTGTTTATTTATGCATGGAAGAGAGCTGCGTTTGGAAAAAAAGCGGAATGATATAAGATTATTCCGTGTAAACGTACTTATTCATGTTTTTTAAGGCAAGCGGTTTAAGGCGGGTGGCAACGCTGTAGTATGATTCCTGGTATTCAACAAACCCATCAGGTGAAAAAGCCGTGCTTTTATTAATTTTACCTCTTTTAAACTCAATAAGATATTCAAGCTTATTCGGCTCATCTTTGAAATAGTATCGTAACTGCCCTACAGGCTCCCCGTTAGAAAAATATGCTTCAAAACGAAGACTTCCGTCAGCGTAAAAGAATTTTACGGCGCCGTGAAGAAAACCTTCTTTATAGTTCGCTTCCATAATAATTTTTTTATCTTTGTCATATGTAGTTGAAACTCCGTCTAGCTCTCCGCTTTTATATATATACTCTCCGAATTTCTCGCCTGTGGGGTAATATATATAGGAAATGCCGCTAAGCTTTCCCCTTGAAAACCTGTCAACAGCTATAATTTTACCTTCAGGGGAATAGGTTATGAATTTTCCTGAGGCAGTACCGTTCACGAAATTTCCTTCGTAATGAACTGCCCCGTTTTTATAATATGTTTTATATCTGCCGTTAAGGAATTTGCCTTTTTCAAAAAACCTGAACTCGGCAACCATTCGCTTGCTTTCCGCGATATACAGCTTTGCGGGGCCTTTCCACAAAATGCCGTCTTCGCTTAATTGATCCGCGTCAATCTTATATTTGCCCTCGCTTTTATCTTCAAAACTGCTTATTTTATTCACTTCCCTTCCATTTCTGAAAAGAGATGTGCTTATTTCACGCCCTTTTTCATCATAATATTTGCGATAACCTTCAAGCCTGCCTCTTACATATTCCATCTCTGACTTTACAACACCCGAAAGATAATACTGTTTTGCAGGGCCTTCCAACACATTATCTTTATATGTATAACTTTCCAAAATTCTTCCCTGCCTGTCAAAAAGCTGTGATTCCCCGTTTAACTTATTTCCTTTATATAAATATTTATATATGTTTCCGTTTTCCAGGTAAGCTTCCGCGATTCCTTCAATTTTGCCGTTTACGTAAAGGGCCGTTTCAGATAATGTACCGTTTTCATAATATTTTTTTGCTTCTCCCCTTAAAATATTATCTTTATAAATCAATTCAAACATTTTTCTTCCGGAAGGGTAGAATTTATAACTTGTACCGTTCAGCTTGCTGTCGGAATAATTCCATATATAAATAATATTTCCTTTTTCATCTATTTCTTTTACTTCGCCGTTTATTGTCGCGCCGTAAATAAAATCAGAAGTCCCGTCCGCTGATATTTGCTCTCTGGCTATTTCAACGCCGTTATCATCCGTATAAATAAAAAACGGCCCTTTATCGGAGGTTATTTTCTTTTTGTAAACAGCCGCCCCCGCGAGGCTTAAAGGAATTAACGAGATAATAAGCATTACTGCTATTTTTTTAATCATAATATTACGAGATTATCCCTGTGTATCACTTCTTCATCTTCAAAATCTATATTTTTTTTGATTTCAGACGTTTTTTTGCCGGCAATTTTTTGCACAGTTGCGCTGTCATAATTAATTAATCCGCGAGCAAAATCCTGTTTCGTTTCGAAATCCGTGATAATGACTGTATCTCCGCGTTTAAAATTTCCGGATACTTTCACTATTCCGGCTGCCAGCAGGCTTTTGCCTTTACTGATAAGCGCTTCGGCTGCTTTTTTATCGACAAAAATACTGCCTTTAGGTTTCTTGCTGAAAGCAATCCAGGATTTCTTTGCCTCCAGACAGCTTTTTTTAGCTTGGAAATGCGTTCCGGCATTTTTATTGTCTATTGCTTCTTTAAGCAGATTAAGCTTTGAGCCGTTTAATATAAACGTATCTACGCCGGAAGCGGTCGCAATTTTCGCGGCTAATACTTTCGTTTTCATGCCGCCCGTGCCTTTGCCGCTCGCGGAGGCGCTTGTGGCGTATGATTCTATCTGTTCGGTAATTTTTTCTACTTTCGGGATTAATTTCCCTCTGGAAGGATGCCCGTCATAAAGGCCGTCAACATCGGTGAAAATAACTAAAATATCCGCGTCGACAGCGGCAGCAACCAAAGCGCCCAGGGTGTCATTATCGCCAAAATTTATTTCTTCAACCGCAACGGTGTCATTTTCATTGATTACGGGTATTATTCCTTTTTCCAAAAGCTCGTTAAGCGTATTTCTTGCGTTTATATACTTTGCCCTGTTATCAAAATCGTCCCTTGTGAGCAAAATCTGGGCAACGGTCATGCCTAGCTGCGCAAAAGCTTCACCGTACGCATTCATAATCAGCGGCTGCCCTACTGCCGAAAGAGCCTGTTTTTCCCTTAAAGTTTTCGGCTTTGAGTCTAGTTTTAAATGGCCCAGCCCCGCGCCTATGGCTCCGGAACTTACTACGACAATGTCATGGTTTTCTTTTTTGAGCAATGAAAGGTTTTTCGCGAGGTCGGAAATGTATTTCTTATTTAAAGCCCCGTTTTTATCAATAAGCGTGCTTGTGCCGACTTTAATAATTATTTTCATTTATTTTCCTGAAGCTGTTTTTTTGTATTCTACACTTTTAAGTAAAATATTTCAATTATCAATCGTTTTTTAAAAATAAAAAAGACCGCCTGCTATAGCGGTCTTTTTCCTTTTTATTCTAATTTATATTTAACTTTTTAGCTTTTCCATCAGAATCTTGTTTACAAGCTGCGGATTTGCCTGGCCTTTTGATTTTTTCATTACCAAACCTACTATAGCGCCAATCGCCCTTTCTTTACCCGATTTAAACTCTTCAACGGCTTTCGGGCTCTCGGCTATGGCTTCTTCGCATATTTTTATAATAGCCGATTCATCTGAAATTTGCGAGAGACCCTTTTCTTTAACCACTGTTTCCGGATCTGAAGAATTTGCATACATATCGTCAAAAACGGTTTTTGCCATTTTGCCCGATATTTTGCCGCTCAAAATCAAATCTACGAGTTTGGCAAGATTTTCGCCGGAAACCGGAGATTCGTCAATTTCTTTCTTATCCGCGTTTAATTTACCGTTTAATTCGGTAGCGATCCAGTTGGCAAGCGGTTTTGCCGCTGCTTTTTTCTCTTTTGAAACATTTAAAGCGTTTTCATAGTAATCTGCAATCATTCTTCTTGACGTTAAATAATCAGCGTCATACTCTGACAAAGCGTAATCTTTCATAAACCTTGTTTTTCTTATTTTAGGAAGCTCGGGAAGCTGCGCGCGGAGTTCTTCTACAAAAGAGTCCGGCAAATCAAAAGGGACCAAATCCGGTTCAGGGAAATATCTGTAATCCAAAGCGCTTTCTTTCGAACGCATCGATTTTGTTATTCCTTCTTCTGATTCCCAAAGGCGTGTTTCCTGCGTTAGCCTGCCGCCGGCAGCCAAAACTTCTTTCTGCCTTTCAACTTCATAGGCGATAGCTTCTCGCACGCCTGATATCGAGTTCATATTTTTAATTTCAACTCTTGTGCCAAACTCTTTCTGGCCTACGGGGCGTATGCTGACGTTCGCGTCACAGCGCATTCTGCCTTCTTCCATATTGCAGTTTGACGTGCCTAGGTACTCTAAAATATTTTTAAGTTCAGTTAAATACTGCGCAGCCTCTTCAGGAGAACGCAGTTCTGGCTCAGATACCACTTCCATAAGGCCTATGCTGCCCCTGTTTAAATCGAGAAGAGAGTATTCGAGTTCCCTGCTGCCGATTTCATGGACAAGTTTTCCGGCGTCTTCTTCTAAATGTATTCTTGTAATATTGATAACTTTTTCTTTACCGTCAACTGTTATCGCAATTTTACCCATTGAACACAAAGGCGGCTCGGACTGCGTTATTTGGTAGTTTTTAGGGATATCCGGATAAAAATACTGTTTTCTCGCGAAAGTGCACTGTTTGTTAATAGTAAAATCCAGCGCAAGGCCGGTTTTTACTATCGCTTCAACGGCTTTTTTGTTGAGAATCGGTATAGCGCCCGGCTGCGAAGTGCAGATACAGCACGTGTTGGCATTCGGTTCCGCGCCAAAATCCGTGGAACATTCGCAAAAAATTTTAGATTTGGTGTTAATCTGGGCGTGTACTTCAAGTCCTATAACTGTTTCGTAAGTTGTCATCTTTTTTACCTTCTATATTTTTGGATATTTATTTAAATCAAACCCTGCAACTTTTTCATAAGCGTGCGCTATCTGCAAAAGCTTCGCGTCTGAAAGCCTCGGGCCGGCGAAATGAACGCCAACGGGCATCCCGTCTTTGGAAAATCCGCATGGAACGGATATTCCCGGAAGCCCCGCAAGGTTGCACATCGTAGTAAATATGTCGCACTCTTCGGACACGGACTCGCCGAATTTTACCGGCATCTGCAAAGTAGACGGCGTAAATATAACATCGCACTTTTTAAACGCGCCGTTTACTTCATTTATAAGCAAAGTTCTTACTTTTTGCGCCGTGTGGTAATATTTATGGTAGTTTTTCGCGCCTAAAACAAATGTGCCGAAAATTATTCTTTTTTTAACTTCATAGCCGAGTGATTCGCCTCTCGATTTCATATATTCGTCATTTAAATTTTTGCCGTTGGGAGACCTGTAACCGTAACGGATTCCGTCAAAAGTTGCGATGTTTGCCGAAACCTCTGCGCACATAATTACTTTATAAAGCGCCGGCACGTATTTATAAGACGGTACGTCAATTTCAACTATTTTAGCGCCTTCGCTTTTTAACGTTGAAATCGCCGATTCAAAAGCTTTTAATATTTCAGGATCCGCAGAGTAATCGTTAAGCTGCTTAGGAATGCCTACGGTTATTTTCCTGATCCCGTCAGGATTGTCAAAACCGCGCGCATAATCTACATCCTCAAAAGGTTCGCATACAGGATCTCTGTAATCTTTGCCTGCCATAACGCTGACAAGCATCGCCGTATCCCTGACCGTCTTTGAAAAGGTGCCTATTTGGTCAAAAGACGACGCCAAAGCGCACGCGCCGTATCTGCTTATCAATCCGTAAGAAGGTTTAAACCCGACAACTCCGCAAAATGCGGCAGGCTGCCTTATTGAACCGCCCGTATCGGAGCCAAGCGCAAAAGGCACCATGCCGGAAGCTACCGCGGCAGCGCTTCCTCCGGACGAACCTCCCGGAACGCAGTCAAAGTTCCACGGGTTTGCCGTTTTCTGGAATGCCGAAGTTTCGGTGGAAGAACCCATTGCAAATTCGTCCATATTGGTTCTGCCGACAAAAACTGCACCTGCTTTTTTTAATTTTTCGATAACCGTCGCGTCGTAAGGAGAGATGTATTTTTCAAGATACTTTGAGGCGGAAGTCATGCTTTCGCCCTTAATCATAATATTGTCTTTTATGGCAATGGGTATGCCTTCAAGCGCGCCGCATTTTTCGCCTTTTTCAATTTTTCTGTCAGATTCGGCGGCAGCCTTTAAAGCGCTTTCTTCATTAAGTTTAAGAAATGCTTTTACCGTTGAGTCTGCTTCTTTTATGCGTTTAATTCCCGCTGTAACGGCGTCAACGCTCTTCACTTCTCCCGCGCAAATTTTAGTGCGCAAATCTTTGACCGACAATTTTAAAATTTCTTCCATAGATGCGACCACCCTTTCAAAACCACTTTTTCTTTTTAAAGTATATTAATAAAGCCGTTATTGCGATTGCCATCAGACTGACTGCAAACACCCATGAACCGCTTTCCCCGAAAAGGGAATATTCCGGAAATTTAACGTTCATCCCGAAATAGCCCGAAATAATAAGAACAGGCATGAGCACAGTTGCTATAATTGTTAATACTTTCATCACTTCGGTAAGCCTGACCGTAACGCTGGACATATAAACTTCAAGCAAGCTTACAACCATCTGGCTTCGGACTATTATTCCCTGGTTTATTCTGGCGCACTGCGTGAATATGTCGCGGAAATAAACAAGGTATTCTTTTGAAATAAGATTATTGTTGGCTCTTGTGAAATAGACATATGCTATCTGTTGCGATTCCGCGATTTTTCTTATAGCAAAAATAACCTTTTTTATATCGAGAATTTCTTCCATATTTTCCGTTTCGGGATCTTCCAAAATATCGTCTTCCAAATCTTCCATTTTATCGTCGATTTTTTCAAGCGTAAACTCATAACTTGAAACAACTTTATTAAAAATATTATAAAGAAGGTTTTCAAGGCTTTTCATCTCAACCTGTGGCCTTGCTTTCGCTTTTTCAAAAAGCGTTTCAATAAAAAACAATTCTTCTATGTGCACCGTTACAACAAAACCTTTGCCTACGAAAAGGTTCAATTCGTATATACTTTCCTCAAACTCCTGAAAGTAGTTGGGTTTAAGCTGTATTCCGTGTACAGCTCCGAAGACATAGTTTTCAAACTCTTCGGTTTTAGGAAAATACTGAGGGAAAAGGCAGTCCTCAACAGACATCTCATGAAACTTAAACGCTTCGGTAAGCAAAAGCGTCTCCTCGTGGCTTAACTCGTGGTTTTCAAGATGAATGTCTATCCAGATAAGTTTAGGGTTCTGTTTGTAAATCTCGGCTATTTTGAGCGCGTCATATTCGGTATGAAACTCATTATTGAGCGAATAAATTGCTTTTATCATAACTTTCTCTCTCGCGGAATATTATTCCGCTTCTATTACTTTTTGAACTTTATAGAAAGTCCCTTCTTTTTCCGGAGCCGCGTTTATCATCTGCTCAAGTACGTCTTTAGGGCACGGGCGCACAATGTCTTCCCTCCATACATTTCTCAACTCGGTTACGTGCGTGGTAGGTTTCAAAGAAGCGACGTCCGGCTCCTGAAGCGTTTCTACAAATTCAAGCATATCGTTTAAATCTTTAAGGTATTTTTCCTTTTCTTCTTCCTTCACTTCAACCCTTGCCAAAAAAGCCGTTGCTTCAAGCTCTGTTTTTATCATAACAAACTCCTTAAATTAACGAATAAATACAATGCAAAATTATACAAAAACATTGCTGCAGTTTCAACAAAAAATAAATATCCCGCACCTTGGCTGAAAAAAGGCGCGGGATATCAAATTTTATTCAAAAATCAATCTTATTCCACAAATATTTCCGTTCTTCTGTTTGCCGCCCTGCCCTCTTTCGTTTCGTTTGTCGCTATCGGCATCGTCGCCGCAAAACCTACATACTCCAGCTTCTCTATCGGTACGCCGTCAGCTATAAACTCATCATACACCGCCTGCGCCCTCTGCCTC